>NZ_JBVJHT010000018.1:0-168545 GCF_055586685.1 Micromonospora sp. NPDC049529 | reverse complement strand
TGCCACCCCGACAGCCTTGACCCACGCCGGGTCCGCGCCGGGACCCCGGCCGGCGTGTCACCCAACCCGGCCAACGTTTGTGGCCACAGCACTAGCCATCACCCTCCTATCCACCTGACCCCCACCCCCACCCCCGCCAACCTCGTTGATCATGAAGTTAGCGCAGCCTTCCGGCTTCAACGGTTGCGCCAACTTCATGATCAACGAGGTGGGGGTGACCGGGGGCGGGCGACAACCCGACCGGGGTGCCGCAGGAGGTGTTCGACGGGATCCTCGCCGCCGTGACCGCCGACCGGTACGCCTACTTCACCGGCTTCTACAACACCGCCGAGAACCTCGGCACCCGACTGTCCGAGGAGGCACTGCGCAACAGTTGGAACGTCGCCGCCGGAGCCTCCTGGTACGCGTCGAGTGCCGCCGTACCGACGTGGGTCACCGACTTCCGGGGCGACATCCCGAAGATCGACGTACCCACGCTCATCCTGCACGGCGCGGCGGACAACATCCTTCCGATCGACTCGACCGCCCGTCCGTTCCACAAGCTCCTGCCGGACGCCGACTACGTCGAGATCGACGGTGCCCCGCACGGTCTGCTGTGGACGCACGCCGACGAGGTCAACGAGGCGCTGCTCGCCTTCCTGTCCAAGCGGTAGTCGACGGCACCCGCTCGGCGGTGGGTGGCGGCCCACCGCCGAGCGCGGGAGGTAGGGGCGGTCTTTTCCGGGATGGGGACGGGTCCGACAGCCGTAGCACGGGACATTGATGATTTTGAACATCCGTAGGACGACCGACGGTGAAGTGATCCGTACTGTCGGTCGAAACCCCCGGCATGATCTCCAGCCCACGACGGTCGAACCCAGCGGGCGCCGTCGTGGTATGCGGCGAATCCGTGCAGCCGCTGGCGAGTCGAAGCTCCACGCCCTCGTACCGCGCAACGAAGGGAGCACCGGTGCAGCTACCTCCCCATCCCACCCCGGTCCGCCGCCACACCGCGTTTCTACTGGTCACCGCAATTGTCGTAGCCCTGGCTCCGATGTCGGCACAGCCCGCGTCGGCCGCGCCCGACAACACCACCGGCGAGTCCGGGCGCAACGCGCTCTTCCTCACCGGCCCCAACCCGGGCAAGCCCGAGAGCATCGCGATCGACTACCTCCGGGCCAACCCCAATCGGTACGGGGTGACCACGGCCGACCTCGGTGACCTCGTCGTCTCCTCCAGTTACACGAGCAAGCACAACGGGGTCACCCACGTGAACCTGTCCCAGCGCTACCAGGAGTTGGAGGTGTTCGGCGCGACGGCCACGGTCAGCATCGCCCGCGACGGCAGCGTCATCTTCGTCGGCCACACCCTCGCCCCCGGCCTGGGGCAGAAGACCTCCGGCGGTGCGGCGCTGGACGCCCCGGCCGCGGTCGCGGCCGCCGCCGAAGCACTCGACCTGCCCGAGCCGGCGGACCCGAAGGTGCTCGAACGCGGTGCCGACCGGGCCCGGCGTACGGTGGTCTCCGGTAGCGGCCTCTCCGAGCAGCCGATCCCGGCCCGGCTCGGCTGGCAGCGGACCGACGACGGGCTGCGCCAGGCGTGGCAGTTGGTCATCGACGACGCCGACGACGCCCACCTCTGGAACGCCACCGTGGACGGCACCACCGGCGCCCTGCTCGACGTCGACGACTGGACCAGCCACGACGCGCCGGAGCAGTTGGCCGACACCCTGGGCCGGCACACCGGCACCGGTACCACCGGCCACGGCCCGACCCGCCCGGTCGACGTCAAACCGCAGTACCCGCCGACCCGGGTCAACGACGGTTCGAGCTACCGCGTCTTCACGTTCCCGAAGAACGACCCGAACGAGGGCCCGCGCAGCCGGGTGACGAACCCGGCCGACGCGCTCGGCTCCCCGTACGGCTGGCACGACACCGACAGTGTGGCCGGACCGGAGTCGACCGCGACGCAGGGCAACAACGTCCGCGCGTACGCCGACCGGGACGCCAACAACCAGCCCGACCCGGACAGCGTGCCCGATGGTGGTGCCGGTCTCGACTTCGACTTCCCGGCCGACCTGAACCAGCAGCCGCAGACCTACACCGACGCCGCCGTGGCGAACCTCTTCTACTGGTGCAACGTCGTGCACGACCTCACCTACCGGTACGGCTTCGACGAGGTCGGCGGCAACTTCCAGGTCAACAACTACGAGCGCGGCGGTGTCGGCGGCGACGACGTCCGGTGCGAGGCGCAGGACGGCTCCGGCCAGAACAACGCCAACTTCTCCACCCCCGCGCAGGACGGCGGCGCACCCCGGATGCAGATGTTCCTCTGGCCGGGCAACCAGTTCGGGCTGCCGAACGCCGTGACCGTCGGCTCCGGTCCGGCCGGCGGCACCTACCAGGCCGAGTACGCCCGCTTCACCCCCGCCCCGACCAACGCCGGCTTCGGCGGCCAGATCGTCGCGGTGGACGACGCCGTCGACGTGGCGGGCGACGGCTGTAGCCCGTACACCATGCCGGCCGGGTCGATCGCGCTGGTCGACCGGAGCGCGACCTGCAACTACTACACGCAGGTGGTGAACGCCGAAGCGGCCGGTGCGATCGCGGTCGTTGTCGTCAACAACGTCGCGGGTGCCCCGGTGGTGATGAACGGGTCGATGGACCCTCCGGTCGGCATCCCCGCCGTGATGGTCAGCCAGGCCGACGGTGCCACCCTGCGGGCCGGCCTGCCGGCGTCCGGGCGGGTGCACCGCAACGTGGACCGGCCGGCGATGCGCGACGCCGCCTTCCGGTCCGAGACGATTTTCCACGAGTACGGCCACGGCGTCTCGAACCGCCTGACCGGCGGCCCGAACGTCAACTGTCTCAGCGGCCAGGAGCAGATGGGCGAGGGCTGGAGCGACTTCCTCGCGATCGTGTCGCTGATCAACCCGGACCTGGACGACCCCGAGGGCCCGCGCGGCTACGGCCAGTACGCCCAGTTCGCCGACAGCCGCTCGGGTGACGGCTTCCGGCCGCGGCCGTACTCGCGCAACATGGAGATCCAGCCGTTCACCTACGACAGCATCAAGACCGGTGCCTGGCTGGACGGCACGTCGCTGGCCGCACCACACGGCATCGGCCACGGCTGGGCCGCGGTGCTCTGGGACATGACCTGGGACCTGATCGACCGGCACGGCCTCAACCGCAACGCGTACGGAAACTGGAACACCGGGGGCAACAACCTCGCCATGCAACTCGTCATCGACGGGCTGAAGATCCAGGGCTGCGCGCCCGGTTTCGTGGTCGGTCGGGACGCGATCATCGCCGCCGACGCCGCGCTGACCGGGGGTGAGAACAACTGCACCCTGTGGGCCTCCTTCGCCCGCCGGGGCCTCGGCTACAGCGCGGTCCAGGGCACCACCGGCCGGGACGACAACTCCGCGGCGTACGACACCCATCCGTCGTGCGAGCGGCCGTTCTCGAACCGGTCGGCCAAGCCGGCGCTCAACAGCGTGAAGGCGGGTTCCACCGCACCGATGCAGTTCGATCTCGGCCGTTACCGTGGCCGGGACATCCTCGCCAGCAATTCGCCGTACTCCCGGTTGGTCGACTGCACGACCCTGGCCACCGTGAACCCGGACGGGACGATCACGCCGGGGCCGCTGCCGATCAAGGCGGAGACGCCCGGCCGGTCGAAGCTGGAGGCGAGCGGGCACGGCCGCTACACCTACCCGTGGAAGACGGAACGGGACTGGGCCGGAACGTGCCGCGAGTTCGTCCTCTCGCTCGACGACGGCAAGCAGTACCGCGCGTACTTCCAGTTCCGCTGACGAGCACCGAAGTAACCGGGCGGAAGACGAAGTAACGGGAGAGGCAGGCGATGCCTGCCTCTCCCGTTCCCTGTCTTCGAACCGTTACGCCGGGCCTGTCCCGCCGTCCTGGGCCCCGGAGTCTCCTGACTCGACCCGCGCGGAAGACCTGCCGGAGGGCCGCTTCGGGGCTGGGGGGAAGCGCCCCTGCCCGAGCGCTGCCCGCATGGTCGCAACGCAGTGATCCCGAGCGAGGTCGACGCGCCTTCGGTCGTAGTGCTTTTCGAGGTTCATCTCCGCGTCCGTGGTGCGCAAAGGTTTCTGCCACGCCGTCTTCATCTGCTCGCCGACCTCGGCCTTCGCTTCGCGCGCGAGCAGTCTGTACGCGGCCGCGACCGGGGGTGCCTCGATGTCGAGCAGCGCCTGGTGGAACGCGAGCCGCGAGTAGATCCGGCTCACCTCCTCGGTGAGCTGCTGCCGTCCCTCCACTGTGCCCGGCCGCCGCCGGATGCGGTACGGCATCTCCGCATAGTCCTCGACGACACTGAGTGCCTCACCGAACGCCAGGGCGCGGCGCTCGCGTCGCGCGGCACGCCGGTTCAGCTCGTAGGTCAGCAGTGCGGTGAGCGCGGCGCCGAGGATCGCGATAACCGGTGCGAGCACCACCGTCGTCTGCGCGGCCGTCCAAGTCATGCTGCGGCTACCGCCCGGGGATCTAGATCCTCTGTAGGACGTCGACGATTCTGCCAGCCACGCCGGCCTCCCACTGATCCGGACCCGAGCCGAAGAGTCGGTTGATGCCGTTCTGGCATGGCAGCTCGGCGAACGACACGGGATCCTCGCGGTGGCACCGGCGCAGCCAGTCGAGCGCGCCACGGTAGGCACTCCCGGTGGAGGATGTCCGGTAGACGTGGTCGGGGACGTTGTAGAGGAGGCACTCGATCAGGTACGAAGGAGCGGTTCCCTCAGCGACCATCCGCTTTCGCTCGGCCAGCCTCCGAACGCGTTTGGCCGTTCGGACGACCTCCTTGAAACGGCCGCCGGTGCGCAGGTCCTTCTCGTCGCCGTTACGCCGGTGCTGCTTGGGAAAGTTGACGATCGGCCGGCCTTCGCGGTCGCGGAAGAAGACGCCCTGCTCGTAGAGTTCGACGCCCGGCGCCGGGAACGCCGAGTACAGGCGGTACTCGGTAGCGAGGAGGATGTCGACCATCTCACCGAAGAGTGAGTCCGGGTCATCGACGTTGACGCACCGGCGACCCATGCGCACGACGTAGAACTCACCCAGCGTGGCGAGGACATCGTCGCGGAATTCCTCCCAGTCGTAGCGGCCGGCCTGGTAGCGCTCCCTGAAGTTGGCCATACCGGTTTCGTCGAGGGCCTCGACGTTCGATTCGAACGGCATCCTGAGCATGAGGACGAGATCGATGTCGCTCGTATGCTCGATATAGGTGTTGTTCGCCCGTGAGCCCTGGCTGAAGATTTCGTAGGGCCGAGTGGCGAGAAGAGGGGACCGGCACAGCGCCTCGCGCAGCACACCCTCGGCCCAGGACAACAAGAACGCGTTGGGCTGCCCGGACCTGGCAGTCGCGCTCTCTTCGTCTGCGCGGCGCACATGCCAAGGCTCAGCGGTGAGCCCGGGCGTCAGGGGCGGCCGGGCCACCGTGGCAGTCACTAGTCGTCGCACCCGAGCCCAACAGGTCCGTAGCCCCATCGCACCCGTCCGCGAAACATCGTGGTCATGGGGCCAATTATGCCTTGCCTGCCTTATCGGCCATGAGTGACGCGTCGACCAACGGCAGTTGCCGCCCACCGGATAGGTCGGTTCCCTGTGCGCCCTGGTCCGTTCTCCGATGGTTCCCGGACGGGCTGCCCGTACGTCACAGCTCGGGGTCGGGAGACGACTCAGAGTTCACGGGTTGGTCCGAGGATTGTGTCGTTGGTGACTCAGATCTTCATATTCCGCCTTTCTCGGGGCATGTCCTGTCGTGGATATCTTGGATGATCCCTACAAGCCGGATCAGGCAGCAGCCGTCAACGCAAAGAGGGCAAAGCGCAGTCTCCGTTCGTCGTCGGCTAGCTTCTGGTGGTGACCTCGATTCCTGGCCTGCTCGCCCGAATCGAGGGCGGTTTCATCCACGCGTACGACCTCTCGGTCACACTCTCGGCGGCCGACCTGTCCGGCTCACCGGCGATGACCGTCGTCCCGGTGGCGGCGTTCCCGCTCGGTGCGGATGTCGACCGGGGAAGCCCGGCGGTGGCACCCGACCTGAGTCACGCGGTGTACGCCGCCGAGGGTGCGGTGGTGAGCGTCGACAGCAGCGGTGAGGCGCTCTGGCGGGCTGCGGTCGGGGCGGGTACGCGCTGGCCGGTCCCGTCGACCGCGAGCTGCCTCTTCTCGCTCGACGCGGCGGTGGTCTGGAGCTATGGCGCCGACCCGGCGACCGAACCTGGCACTGGTCGGTGGCTCGCGCTGGACGCGGGTACCGGAAGAGTGCTGGGGCAGGCGGTACTCGACGGGACCGGCGGCCGGGGGCGGCAGTTCGCCCATCCGGACGGCACGCACGTGCTCCTCGGCGTGGACAACGGGCGGGACGGCACGCGGACCTACCGGGGGTGGCTGGACCGGGGGAGTGTCGAGGTGACGGCGTACCCGTGGGCCGACCGCCACCTGGTGGACCTGTCCCCGGACGGTGACTCCTTCATGACCGTGCACCACGACGGCGGCGACGTGGCGTTCCACCGTTACCCGGATGGCGAGGTGCTGTGCCGGGTGACGGCGACATCCTTCGGGTACGACGACAACCGCGACACGGCACGGCTGACGTCGAACGGCGGCTACCTGGACCCCGCCACCGCCATCGTCACCTTCACCGGCGACCTCGACGAGGACCTGGAGTGGGAGCTGCGCCACTGTGTCGACGTCCACACCGGGCGCGACGGCGGAATCCTGAACCGGGAGCCCGGTCCGTACTGGGACGGGGACGTGATGCCGCTCGGTGACGGGACCTGGCTGACCGTCGACGTCGACCACCGGTTACGCCGCAACCTGCGGTGACCGGATCAGTGTCGTGCCACGGCGCCTTCGGCGAGCAGGCGGCGGGCCTCCCCGGCGCTCACGTCGGTACGGCCACCGCAGTACGGGCTCGCGCACTGCAACACGTGCTTCGTCCTGACCGGAATCAGTGGAACGAAGAACAGGCTCAGCTTGGTGACCTCGCGAGCCACCAGCAGGTTGCCGGGCTGCCCGCACACCCGGCAGGCCATCAACACCCGGCCGAGAAGCTGGGCCTTCGTGCGCCAACCGAAAATCAGGAACATCGGCAATCCTCCCCGAGTCTGTCCTGATCGTCGCACGTGCTCGCCCGTACGGCAGCGGGACCGACCCGTCGGCCGGTCTTGCCTTGACACCGGCGGCAAGGTCTAGCGTCGCTGCGACCGGCGAAGGGGAAGATCATGAAGTACGCGATCAGCTACAGCACACCGTTCTACGGCGTCGATCCCGAGCGGATCGTCAACTACGCCCAGCACGCCGAGGCATGCGGATTCGAGGCGCTGTACCTGCCGGAGCACGTGGTGCTCTACCCCGGTGCGACGTTCGGGGCCATGCCGGTGCCGCCGTCGCTGCCGTACGGTGATCCGCTCGACTGTCTGACCTTCGTCGCCGCGCACACCCGACGGATCCTGCTCGGTACGGGCGTGCTGCTGTTGGCGTACCACCACCCGGTGACCCTCGCGAAACGCCTCGCCACGATCGACGTGCTCTCCGCCGGGCGGATGCGCCTGCTGACCGTGGGGCTCGGCACCCTGCCCGGTCAGGCGCGGGCGCTGGGGGTGGACTTCGACAGCCGGGGCCGACGCGTCGACGAGGCGATCGACGTCCTGCGGCTGCTCTGGGAAGGTGACGAGCAGGGGGTGAGCTTCCACGGGGAGTTCTTCGACGTCGACGCCCTGGTCAGCTTTCCGAAGCCGTACGGCGTCACCCACCTGCCGATCCACGTCGGCGGTTCGAGTCGCCCGGCCGCCCGCCGGGCCGGCGCACGCGGCGACGGTTACTTTCCCGGGGGCGCCCTCGCCGTTCAGGAGCGGGCATTCCAGTGGGACCTCGTCCGGTCGACCGCCGCCAGGTCCGGTCGTGACCCTCAAACCCTCGAATACACCAGGTGGGGTTCGATCGACCTGTCGGTCGACGCGGTCGAGGCGCTGGCCGCCCAGGGCGTGACCCGGATCGTGGTGAGCCCCGCCTCGGCCGACCCGCAGGAACAACGCGACCAGATGTCGGCGTTCGCCGACCGGTTCGGCCTCACCGACCAGTTCGGGGACAGCAGGTAGCCCGCTGCGGTCAGTCCGGCGGGAGGCCGAGGTCGGGTCGGTCCACTCCGTCGTCGAAGGTCAGGGTCAACCAACTGTGGTAGGCGGCGGAATCGCCGGAGACGCGCGGACGGTCGGGCGGCTCGACGTCCTCGGTCCACACTTTCACGGCCCGGAATGTGTACCCGTCCTGGTTCGCCGCCTCGGCCCGGAACGAGACGCGCTGGCCCTGCGCCAACGTCCGGTACCCGTCCGTCGCGATGGCGGAGAAGTGCACCCAACACCCGCCGGGCACCTCCGGGGCGTCGATCACGCCCCAGCCCTCGTCGGGGTCGAATGCGCGTACCAGACCGACACTCGTCACCGGCACAGTGTGCCCGATGATCGGTCAGCGTCGACGCCATATTCCGAGCCGTTCGTACATATGTGCTATGTGCGAGCTCGCGGAAATCCGCCTATCGTCCGGGTGACCGCCGCCGTGAACCTTGGCCGGGTACGACGGCGGTCCATTGCACCCATTCAGGGATCCGGACAGGAGCAACATGACAATCCTAGTGACCGGCGCGTCCGGGAACACCGGCCGTCAGGTGGTGGACCGGCTGGTCGCCGCCGGCCGGCGGGTACGCGCCATGACCCGCGACCCGCAGGCCATTCCGCCCCGGGTCGGCGTCGAGGCGATCCGGGGTGACTTCCAGCGGCCCGAAACCTGGTCGGCGGTCCTCGACGGAGTCGACCAGGTCTATCTGTTTCCGTTTGTCGACGTCGACAGTGAGCCCGGCAACGGGTTCGTGGACCTGGCCGTACGGGCCGGAGTGCGCCGATTCGTCGTGCACTCGGCGGCTGCGGCCGGGTTCGAGTCCGACGACGCTCCGGACGACCCGCAGATCAGTGCGTTGCGGCGGCACCTCGCCGAGGAACGGCTGGCCCACCGGGCGGTCGAACGGCTGGTGGAGGCCAGCGGTGCGCAGTGGACCCACGTACGGCCGGGTCTGCTCGCGGTGAACGCCCTGGACTGGGCCGATCGGATCCGGAGTCGGCAGGTGGTACGCGCGCCGTACGCCTCGGCCGGGTTCCCGTGGGTGCACGAGGCCGATGTCGCCGACGTGGCCGCCGCGGCCCTGCTCGGTGACGGACACGTCGGCGCGGCCTACACGCTCACCGGTCCGGCGAAGGTCAGCCAGGCGGAGCAGGTGGCCGCGATCGGCGCGGCGATCGGGTTGGACCTCCGGTTCGAGGAGTTGACCCCGGAGCAGGCCCGCGACCAGTGGTCGGCCGACGGCTACGACCGGCCGACGATCGACTGGCTGATCGAGTTGCTGGCCGCCGCCGTCGACGGGCCGGAGCTGTTGCCGCCCACCGACACCTATCGGCGGATCACCGGGCGGCCACCGCGCACCTTCGCCCGGTGGGCCGCCGACCACGCGGACGACTTCCGGCCGGCGGGAGGGGGCGCGTGACCATCCTGCTGACCGGGGCCACCGGTTTCATGGGGCGGCGGATCGTCGACGAACTGGTCCGGGCCGGCGAGACCGTTCGCGCCCTGACCCGTACGCCGGAATCGGCCGGCCTGCCCGACGGCGTGGAACTGTTCGCGGGCGACCTCGAACGGCCCGCGACCCTCGGCGACGCGCTGCGGTCGGTGGACCGGTTGTACCTGGTCCCGGCGGCACCGCAGACCGCGCCGGAGGTGGTCGCGATGGCGCGGGCGGCCGGTGTACGCCGGATCGTGGTCCTCTCCGGTGCGGCGGCCGACGACAAGGCGTGGGTCGATCACGGTTACCTGCCCGTCGAGCGGGCCGCCGAGCGGTCCGGTCTGGAGTGGACGGTCGTGCGGCCGGGGGAGTTCGCCGGCAACTGGCTCGGCTGGGCACCCTCGATCCGCGAGCGCCGGCTGGTCCGTCGCCCGTACGGCAACGCGGTGACCCAGCCGACGCACGAGGCGGACGTCGCCTCGGTGATCGCAGCGGTCCTGACCGGCGACGGTCACGCCGGTAGGACGTACACGTTCGCCGGCCCGGAGGCGCTGACCACGGCCGAGCAGGTACGCCTGATCGGCGTCGCGCTCGGCGAGGAGGTCGGGTTCGAGGAGGACGATCCGGTGCGGGCCCGCGACCAGTGGATCCGGGACGGCTATCCGGAGGTCTTCGTCGACTGGATGTTCAGGGTCTGGGCCGACTCCGCCCGCGATCCCGCCCCGGTGAACGAGGCGTGGGCCGCAGTGGTGCCGGCGCTGACCGGCGCCCCTGCCCGCACCTTCGGTCAGTGGGCCGTGGAGCACGCCGAGTCGTTCCGGTAGCCGGGCAGCATCCCGGCCGGGTGAGAGTCCGCGCCGGCACCCGTCTCGCGGCCGTCATCTTCGGGCGGTCGCGAGACGGTCGGGCGACGGTGTCCCGTCAGACGAGCAGTACGTCTCGGGCAGGACCAGCGGGAACCATCGGGGCGCACCCATCTCCTTTGCATTGCAGTTGCACTGCCAACCGGGTACGGTGGTTTTGCGATGCAGTCGTATCGCCATAACGGGGGAGGTCCCGGGTGCAGGTGGTCACGTTGGCCGAGGCAACCGCCGACCTGGTCGACCTGGTCGGTGGCAAGGCAGCCGGCCTGGGCGAGTTGATCCGGCAGGGTGAACGGGTGCCGGCCGGGTTCTGCGTCACCACGGAGGCGTACCGGCTGGGTGTGCTCCCGGAGGCGGAGATCGTCGAGGCGTACCGGCGGCTCGGTGCGGGGCCGGTCGCGGTCCGATCCAGCGCGACCGCCGAGGACCTGCCGGACGCGAGCTTCGCCGGACAGCAGGAGACCTTCCTCGACGTCAGCGACGAAACCGAGCTGCTCGCCGCGATCACCAAGTGCCGGGACTCGCTGCACGGCGCCCGCGCGGTCGCGTACCGCGAGGCTCGGGGCATCGACAACGAGCCGGTACGGATGGCCGTGGTCGTACAGCGGATGGTCAGCGCGGAGGTGGCAGGTGTGCTGTTCACCGCCAACCCGCTCACCGGCTCGCGTACGCAGATGATGGTCGACGCCGCACCGGGGCTCGGCACGGCCGTGGTGGACGGCGGCACCGCCGTGGACCACTACCTCCTCGACGGGTCGGACCGGGAGATCTCCGGCTCGCTGACCTCGGCGCGGCTCGCCGAACTGCGGGCGGCGGGGGAGCGGATCCAGGACCGCTTCGGCTGCCCACAGGACATCGAATGGGCGTTCGACCGGCAGGGCACCCTGTGGCTGTTGCAGTCGCGGCCGATCACCACCCTGTTCCCGTTGCCCCCGGCGACCGACCGGCCCCTTCCCCGGGTCTACCTGGAGTTCGGTCACGTCCAGGGCATGCTGCAACCGGTCACCCCGATGGGGATGTCCACCCTGAAGACGATGGTCGAGGGGATGGTCGCCGCGCTCGGCATGCGGGTCGAGGTCATCGACATCGGCGGGCGCCTCTACGGCGACCTGACCGACCTGGCCCGGGGCAGAGCCACCCGCGAGCGACTGGTCAGACTCATGGCGGTCGACTTCGGTCCCCGCGCCCAGGTCGCGATGGAACACATCCTGGCCGACCCCCGGTTCGCCCCGCAGCGGGTCGCCCCGCGACCCCGATCCGGGACGGAGGTCTCACCCCTGCGTACGGCGGCACGGGCGATAACCGGAATCGTGCGTACGCTAGCCCGGCCCGACGCGGCCCGGATGCGGATGTTCGACGCGATCGAGCGGCTGCGGCTCACCTCCGCGGCACCGGACGGGTTGACCACCCCCGCCGACCGGCTCAGCTTCGTACGGGCACAGGACACGACGGAGAGTTCCGACGAGATCGTCTGGCCGATCGTGGCCGGCATGCTCGCCGCCGCGCTGCCGGCCCAGCTGCTGAAGGGCGTCGCCGGCCCCGACGAGATCCACACGGTGCTGGGCGGGATGCCGTACAACGTCACGATCGAGATGGACCTGGCCCTGTGGCGGCTCGCCCGGGGCGCTGCCGTTCACCGCGAACTGCTGCTCGGCACCCCGCCGGACGACCTTGCCGCGTCCTACCTGCGCGGAACGCTCCCGGAGATCGGCCTGGCGGCGTTCCTCGACGCGTACGGCCACCGGGGTGCCGCCGAGGTCGATCTCGGCGTGCCGCGCTGGGACGAGGACCCGGCACCGCTCTTCGCCGTGATCGTCAACTACCTGCGGGTCACCGACCCGGAACAGGCCCCCGACCGGCGGTTCGAGCGGGCCGCCGCGACCGCCGAAGCCACCCTGAGCGAGCTTGTCGCGCGGGCCCGTCGGCGCCGGCCGGTCCGGGGCCGGATCGCCGGGTTCCTGCTGCGCCGGGCGCGGATGCTGGCCGGGCTGCGGGAGGCGGGCAAGTTCGCCGGCCTCTACCGGCTGCGGGAGGTGCGCCGGCAACTGCTGCTCATCGGCGCCGACCTGACCGGTGCCGGACTGCTGGAACAGCCTGCCGACATCATGTTCCTGACCGTGGACGAGGTGCACGGCAGTGTGCACCACGGGGACGACCACCGGGCCACGACCGTGGGCCGACGCGCGGTGCACCGGCGGGAACTGCGTCGTCGGAGCGTACCGGTGGCGTTGCTGTCCGACGGCACCGACGTCGAGACCGTACTGCCCGCGCCGCCGGCCACCGACGGCGTCCTGACCGGGGTGGGGGCCTCGGCGGGCCGGGTGTCGGGTCCGGCCAGGGTCGTCCACGACCCGGCCACCGCGTACGTCGAACCCGGTGACGTCCTCGTCGCCGCGACCACCGATCCGGGCTGGACGCCGTTGTTCCTGACCGCCGCCGCCCTGGTCACCGAGACCGGCGCGATCATGGCTCACGGCCCCACCGTCGCCCGCGAGTACGGCATCCCCGCCGTCATCTGCGTGCCCGACGCCACCCGCAGGATCACCACCGGACGGATGGTCACCGTGGACGGCGTGGCCGGCACGGTCACCGTCCACTGACACCGTGATGAGGACGACGATGAGCGACACCACCGGGAAGATCGGCCCACTGCTGCGCCGTGCGGCGGTGACCGAGGCCGCGATGTGGCGCAGCACGTACGTG
This sequence comes from Micromonospora sp. NPDC049529, assembly GCF_055586685.1. Taxonomy (NCBI): domain Bacteria; kingdom Bacillati; phylum Actinomycetota; class Actinomycetes; order Micromonosporales; family Micromonosporaceae; genus Micromonospora; species Micromonospora sp. NPDC049529. The sequence continues at coordinate 155,427 of NZ_JBVJHT010000018.1, read as the reverse complement.
TGGGCGCGGCGCCGGCCGCTGCCGCTGGCACCGGGCGACGAACCGTTCGGTTACCTCGGTGTGGTCAAGCCGATCCTCGGTGTCTTCATCGGCCTGTCGGCCGTCGAGATACCCATCTTCGACCTGATCGTCTCCCGCGTCGTGCCCTGGCAGCCGGCCCGCTGGATCGTGCTCGGGCTCGGTGTCTGGGGCCTGCTCTGGATGATCGGCCTGCTCGCGAGCATGAAGATCCACCCGCACGTCGTCGGAGACAGCGGGATCCGGGTACGCCTGAACGCCGGCGTCGACTTCACCGTGCCGTGGGAGAACATCGAGACGGTGAGCCGGAGTTACCGCACCATGCCGTCGGGCAGATCGGTGCAGATCGAGGAGGCGGACGAGCGTCGGGTGCTCTGCGTGGTGGTGGGCAGCCAGACCAGCGTCGACGTACGGCTGCGCCGGCCGACGAGCATCCCGCTGCCGAAGGGCCCGTCCGAGCCGGTCGACGAGGTGCGCCTCTACGCCGACGACCCCGACAGCTTCGTCCGCCGGTCGCGTACGGCGACCGTCGGCGCCAGCGCCCTGTGAAAGCATCGAGCCCATGCCCAAGAAGGTCGACCACCAGGAGCGACGGACCCTCATCGCCGACGCGCTGATGCGGGTCGCCGCGGATCAGGGGCTGGAGGCGGTCAGCCTGCGCCACGTGGCGGCCGAGGCCGGTGTCTCGTCCGGGATGGTGCAGCACTACTTCCGGACCAAGGACGAGATGATGGCGTTCGCGCTCTCCGTCGTGCGGGACCGGGGGCAGGTCCGGGTCGGTGCGGCGGTGGCGCGGCTGGGTGACGACCCGCCGCCGAGGCTGCTGCTGCGTACGCTGCTCGCCGCCCTGTTGCCGCTCGACGACGGCGCGCGTGACGACGGCCGGGTGGCGCTGGCGTTCCTCGCCTACACCGCCGTACGCCCGACGGCCGGCACCGGACTGCGTGCGGACACCGCCCAGTTGGTCGGTTTCATCGCCGGTCTGCTGCCCGCTCCGCACGCCGACGAGGCCGCGGCCGGCCTGCTGGCGTTGATCGAGGGGCTGGGTGTCTACCTGCTCGGTGGCCAGTACACCGCCGAGCAGGCCCTGGCCGCGCTCGACAACCACCTCGACCTGATCTTCGGCGGATAGTCCCGGCCGCTCAGGGCTGTCCGCGCCGGTTGTACTCCTCCAGGCTGGCGCCACCGGGCAGTCGGTTCTGGAAGTCCAGTACGCCGACCCAGGTCGGGCGGACCGCGATCCGGATCATCCTCGTACCGGGATGGTTGACCGAGGCGATGTTGACGGCGCCCTGCTCCGGACCGGCGTACCGGTGCATGGCCAGTTCGTACTCCGGGACGATGCCCTCGATGTCGGTGACCTCGGCCCGGCCACGGATGAGCAGGAGTTCCGGCGGGGTGCTGGCGGCGTCGATGGTGAGGGCGACGGCCGGGCGGGCGCGCAGGGCGGCGACCTTCGGCCCGCCGAACGTGGACATCACCACCTCGGTCCCGTTCCAGTGGAACAGCATCGGGATGATCCGCGGTGTGCCGTCGGAGGCCACCCACGCGATCCGGGCCAGTTCGGTGCTGTTGAGCAGGCGCTGCGCCACCAGGGTGTCCAGCAGCCGCAGGTCTCCCTGCGGCAGGTTCCCCACGTGGTCGCTGCGTACGGCGGTCACCGGCCCGCTCCCGACGACCCGGCACGGTCCGCGTCACCGACGATGCGCAGCCGTCGGGTGCCGCCCGGTCGAGCGTCCGACGGGCCGGTGGACGGGGGCGTGGGGCGTGCCTCGTCGGCGCTCCGGGTGGGCGTGCGGTTGTCGTTCGGGGTCTGAGTCATTCCTGTCGTCCCTCGGTGGCCGACTCCGCGCGCAGCTGCTCGGCAGGCTGCACTTCGCGGATTGTCGGCAAGGCGGTCAAGGCCGCTTCCCCGGAATCGCGGGAAGCTCACCAGCCAAGTTTGTGGCCACCAGGACCGGAAGAAAAGGATGAAACACCATGCGTACGGCAAAAAGTCTGAATCCGGCTTGAAAGCGCAGAGCGGGCCCGGTGCGGAGGACTGTCGCCTCCCCACCGGGCCCCGGAAACTCCGTCGAGCGCGGGTACTACCCGGCCGAGCAGGTGGGGCTCAGCCCCGTGCCCGTGCCGGTGCCCTGGAAGCCGAACTCGGTCGACTGGCCGGCGTCGATGGACCCGTTGTAGGCGACGTTGGTGAACTGGACCGTGCCGGTGTTGCCGCTGCGGTTGGCGTTCCACGCGTTGGTGATGGTGACGCCCGACGGCAGGGGGGTGGTGACCGTCCAGCCGCTGACCGGCGAGGACCCGGCGGTGACCCGTACGGTGGCGACGAAACCACCCGTCCACTGGTTGACCGAGACCGTCGCGGTGCAGCCCGCACCGGTCGGCGGCGGGGTGGTCGACGGCGGGGTGGTGGGCGGCGCGGTGGTCGGCGGAGTCGTGGGCGGGGTGGTCGGGGGCGTGGTCGGCGGGTTGGTCGGGCCGTCGGCGAGGGTCGGGGTCTGCCAGTCCCGCCACTGGGCCAGGTCACCGGCCGCCCGGCTGGAAATCCTGATCACGCCGGGCGCGTTGCCGGTCTTCAGCAGGAACTTCTGGATGTTCTGCTGCAACGGGGTCCGCCACTCGGCCCGGTTTGCGCAGTGGGTGCCGTCCTGGATGTCGGACCAGTAGGTGATGTTGGTGCCCGCGCCGAGCGCCTTGTAGACCTCCGCACCGCCCAGCGCCGCCACGCTCGCCGACCGGGGGCCGAGGTTGACGATGTGTGGGTTGTCCATGATGAACAGGCCGCGCGGCGCGACCATGGCGACCATCTGGTGCGTGTCCACCGGCAGGTTGTTCGGGTTGCCCGTGAAGGATCCGAACGCGTCACCCAGCCAGGGCTGTTCCCCGTACGCGCTGCTCAGGCTCTGGGCGCCCTCGCCGGGGATGCCACGGAAGATCGGCACGCCGGCGCTGCCCGACTCGATCGGCATGGTCAACGCGATGCGCTGGTCGAAGGCGCCGACCACGAAGGCGCCCTTGCCGAACCGGGAGCATCCCGTCACGCCGGTCGCGTCGGCTCGCAGGATGTTGCCGCCGGACTGTTCGAGGACGTCGATGATCCGGCTCACGCCCCAGGACCAGGCCATCAGCAGGCCGGTGCTGCTCGAAGAGCCGTAGATGGTGTAGAACGCGCCCTGCTTGTTGTTGCGTGGCGTGCCCTCGCGCCCGACCACGTACGGGTCGTAGTTGATGACGGCGGCGCCGGCTGCCCTGATCGCGGCCGTGTCCGCGCCGAAGCCGCCCAGGACGACGACGGCCGGGAAGGGTCCGGTGCCGCTCGGCAGCTGGACGCTGGCCGAGAAGCTGGAACTCCGGCCGTTCTGCGACACGTTCACGGTGATGCTGCTGTTCGAGACGGTTCCCGTGACGGTCCCCGGCTTGGCGGGCTTGTCGCCGTAGACGTACCTCTCGGCCAGTTCCCTGGTCTCGGCCCGTCGGCACCGCCAGTCGGACCTGGCGGTGATGCGCGTGCCGTCGATCTTCCGGAAGGGGTCGGGGAGCCGGGAGTTGGCGGTCAGCGAGCCGGGCAGGGACACGGGGCAGTCGGCACCCTCGTCTTCGACGAGAGCGGCGGCGACGACGTCGCCGGCGGCGGCCTCGGCGGTGGTTGTTCTCGCCACTACGGTGACCGCTCCGGCGACCGTGAGCGCCGCTACCGCCAGCACCACTGCCGTCGAACGGATCTTGGGGCGGCCCGAGCTGATGATCACCAGGGCTCCTTCGGGTAGGAAATGGAAGCGACGAGATCGATCGATGATCACGAATGTCAAGCCCTACAAGTGTCGAGCAGAATATCGCAGAGTGTCAATACTGTTTCCGAAACTTTCGGTCATCCCGCCGGATGGTGCCCGGCGGTCACCGACCCGGCTGCGGTGAATCGTGGCATATCGGGCCAGCTCGGGACATCGCCGAGCCGGTTGACCTGCTGGGCCGTGGTCGGGGGTGTGTCGGTGCCCGTCCGGCAGTGCCTGGGAGCGCTGCCAGATGCCCTGCTGGGCGGTGCTATGTCCCGGAAACTTTCCGGCAGACGAAGCCCCGGGCTTGTCGAACCGGTAGCGGTGAGTGACGGACGGGGTGGTGGCTCGCCCCGTACACGGCCGCGAAAAAATTCTGGGGTGGACCGGTAGTGGAGCGCCCTTCCCGTTCGTCATCCGGATGACACACGGAAAGGAGAACCCTGATGGATGTTGTCACCGGTGCGCGGGTGGCGATCGACCTGACGGTCGGGTTGCCGCGCGAGCGGATGTGGGACCTGGTGACCGCGGTGGATCGGCTCGCCGAGTGGAGTCCGGAGGTGATCGCGGGCGCCTGGGAGGACGGGGTCCAGGGCCCCGCCCCGGGCAGCCGCTTCGTCGCCCGCAACCGCTTCGCCAGCGGAGTTGTCGGTACGGTGACCTGCGTGGTCACCGAAGCGCAGCGACCCGACACCTTCGCCTGGACGGTGCTGGACCCGTCCGGTCTGGTCGGCGCGACGTGGCGCTACGAACTGCGGGAGGGTGCCGAGCCGGGACACACCGTGGTCCACCACTCGTTCACCCACGGTCCGGGGCGCAGTGGCACCAGGGCCGACGCCGAGGCGGACCCGCAGACACTCGCCGAGCGCCTGGTCACCCTCTGCCGGAACATGACCACCACCCTCGGCGCGATGGTCACCACTGAAACCGAGATGGTCACCACTGAAACCGCGATGGGAGCGACCCGATGAAGTACCTGATGTTGGTGTGCACGGACCCGGACTACACGCCCGGTCAGGACGAGGGGGCCCCGGACGTCGCGGACTGGGTCCGGGAGATGGACCGCCGGGGAATCCGGCTGACGGGCAGCCGTACCCGGCCGGCGAGCGACGCCACCACGGTTCGGGTACGCAACCACGAGGTGCTGCTCACCGACGGTCCGTACGCGGAGACGAAGGACCAGATGGCCGGCTTCGACATCATCGAGTGCGCCGATCTGGACGAGGCGATCGAGGTCGCGTCGAAACACGCGATGGCCTGGACCGGAATGATCGAGTTGCGGCCGTTCTGGCCGTTCGACGAGAACGAGTAGCGGCAGCGAACGGGGGGCGAGGACGAGTGACCGACCAGGTCGCGGACTGCCTCGCCGAGATCTACGCCGACGGGTGGAGCCGGATCGTGGCCGCCATGATCCGGTTCACCGGCGGCAACTGGGATCTCGCCGAGGAGTGTACGCAGGACGCGTTCGCGCAGGCTCTGCAGAAGTGGCCGGCTTCGGGCGTACCGGACCAGCCGCTGGCCTGGCTGACCACCACCGCACGCAACCGGGCGATCGACCGGATCCGCCGGGCGTCGGCCGAGGCGGCGAAGCTACGAGAGGTGGCCGCCATGGAACCGGAGCCGGCACCGGCGTATGTGCGTGACGGCGAGATTCCCGACGAGCGGCTCGAACTCATGTTCACCTGCTGCCATCCGTCGCTGAATCTCGACGCCCAGGTGGCGTTGACCCTGCGGAGCCTGGCCGGGATGAGCACGGCCGAGATCGCGCGCGCGTTCCTGGTGCCGGAGCGCACCATGGGGCAGCGCCTGTTCCGGGCCAAACAGAAGATCGCCCACGCGGGCATCCCGTTTCGCGTACCGCCGGCGCACCTGCTGCCGGAGCGCCTGCCGGCCGTACTCCATGTGCTTTATCTGCTGTTCAACGAGGGATACGGGGACCCGCTGAAGGCCCGGCTGTCGGGGGAGGCCATCCGGCTGGCGCGGGTGCTGACGGTCCTGATGCCCGACGAGCCCGAGGCGCACGGCATGCTCGCGCTGATGCTGCTGCACGACGCCCGCCGGCCGGCGCGCATCGGCGCGGACGGCAGTCTGGTCCCACTGGACGAGCAGGACCGTTCGCTGTGGGATCGGGATCAGATCGCCGAGGGCGACGCGATTCTCCAGCGGGCGCTGCGCCGACGCCGGGCCGGACCGTTCCAGATCCAGGCGGCGATCGCGGCGTGCCATGCCACCGCCCCGGTCGCGGCCCGCACCGACTGGCCGCAGATCGTCGCCCTGTACGGCCAACTCGCGCTCGTCGCGCCGAGTGTGATCGTGGAGTTGAACCGTGCCGTCGCGATCGGCATGGTCGACGGTCCCGAGGTGGCGCTACCCCTGGTCGACGCGATCGCCGCGTCCGGGCAGCTGACCGGGTACTACCTGTTGCACGCCACCCGGGCCGACCTGCTGCGCCGGATCGGTGCCGGCGCCGAGGCCGGTGAGAGTTACCGTACGGCGCTCGACCTGGCGCCCACCGAGGCCGAACGGCGATTCCTGCGCAACCGGCTGCGCCGGCTCTGACACCCGGCCGGGGCAGGCCGGGTTGCGGCCCGGGGATGTCAGTCGTTTGTTCATCGAACGGTCCAACGCGGGTTGACGCTGCACCACCCGCGACCATTCGAGGAACACAGGTGGCGACATGCGTAAGTGGCTCCCGCTGGTGTCGGTCTGTCTGGGCACGTTCATGCTGCTGGTCGACGTCACGATCGCGAACGTCGCCCTGCCCGACATGGTCCGCGACCTCGACACGTCGTTCGGGGCCCTGCAATGGGTCGTCAACGCGTACGCCCTCGCGCTGGGCGCGCTGGTGCTCGGCGCGGGCTCGATCGCCGACCTGGTGGGGCACCGCCGGGTCTACGTCGCCGGGCTCGTGACCTTCGCCGCCGCGTCACTGGCCTGCGGTCTCGCCCCGGAGACGGGAGTGCTGATCGCCGCCCGTACGGTGCAGGGCCTCGGCGCGGCGGCCATGTTCGCGACCACGTTCGCCCTGCTCAACAGCGCCTACGCCGGCCGTGACCGGGGCAGCGCGTACGGCATCTGGGGCGCGGTGTCGGGCGCCTCGGCGGCGGTCGGCCCGATCGTCGGCGGACTGCTCACCGACGGCGCGTCGTGGCGCTGGATCTTCTTCGTCAACCTGCCGATCAGCGCCGTCGCCCTCGCGGTGTGTCTCACCTTCCTCACCGACTCCCACCGAACCGGGCCCGGCCGGGTGGACATCGGCGGCATGGCCAGCTTCACGGCCGCGGCCGCCGTCGCGATCTACGCGCTCATCCGGGCGAACGGGGCCGGCTGGTCCGACGTCGGAGTCTGGGGACTGCTCGGGCTGGCAGCGGTGCTGCTGGCGGTGTTCGCGCTGGTCGAAGCCCGCTCGCGACACGCGATGTTCGATCTCGCCCTGTTGGCCGACCGCTCGTTCGTCGGGGTCCTGCTCGCCGGACTGCTGTTGACGTTCGCCGCCTTCGCCACGTTCACGTACACCTCGATCTGGTTGCAGTCGGTGCTGGGGCTGAGCGCGATCGGTGCGGGGCTGACCGGTCTGCCGATGTCGGTCACGGCGTTCGTGGTGTCGGCCGTCCTGGGGCGGGTGCTGCACGGTCGGCGGCCGGACCTGGTGATCGGCGCGGGGCTGTTCCTCGTCGGTCTCGGCAGCCTGCTCACGGCCGTGCTCGTGCGCGGTTCGGCGGGTTGGCCGGCGTTGCTGCCGGGTCTCGCCGTGATCGGCGTCGGCGTCGGTCTGGCGACGCCGATTCTCGGCTCGGTCGCCATGTCCCTGGTGCCCGCCGGTCGCGGCGGGATGGCCGGCGGCGCGGTCACCACCGCCCGGCAGCTCGGGTTCGCCTTCGGTGTCGCCGCCCTGGGCAGCGTCTTCGTCACCCGCGCGCGGAGCGGCCTGTCCGACGCCGGCATCCCGGACGCGACCCACGTCGCGCACGCCGTGGCCGGCGGGCAGCTGCCCGGCCTGCTGCGAGCCGCGCCGTCGGACGGGCGACAGCTTCTCGACGGCGCGGCGCACGCGGCGGCGGTGGGCGGTGTGCAGGCGACGTTCGCCGTGGCCGGGGTCGTCGGTGTCCTGGCCGGTGTGCTCGTGGTCATCCTCATGCGACCGACCGGGACGCCCGTCGTCCCGGAGGAGAAGCGCCCGTCCGTGCCGGAGCCGAGCGGGCGCTGACCTCTCCGTCGAGTGGGTGGGCGGTCAGAGGGTGATGACGGTCCGGCCGGTCAGTGTTCCGGCGTCGCTGCGGGCGTGGACTGCGGGCAGTTCGTCCAGGTCGACCCGGTCGGCGACGTGGATGTGCAGCTCGCCGGCGTCGACCCGGTGGACGAGCGTGGCGAGTTGCCCGGCGTCGGGGCGGACGAACACGCTGATCGAACGAACCCCGCGCGGGTTCTCCGCCGGGCCGGGTGTGGTGGTCGTGGCCAGTACGCCGCCGTCGCGGACCAGGCCGGCCAGGGTGTCCATGTCGGCGGGCGGGACCGGGGCGAAGTTCAGCACCGCGTCGAACCGCCCGGTGACACCGTCGATGTCGCGCCCGGGTACGTCGGCGCCGTAGCCGCGTACCCGCTCGGCGTTGCGGGTGCCGGCGGTGGCCACGACGGTGGCGCCGGCCCGGACGGCGAGCTGGACCGAGAAGTCACCGACGGCGCCACCGGCACCGTGGACCAGGATGCGCTGTCCCGGCTGGACGTCGGCGTGCTCGAACAGCGCCTGCCAGGCGGTGAGCCCGGTGACCGGCAGCGCCGCCGCGTCGGCCAGCGGCACCGTTGTCGGCGCGTCGGCCAGGGCCTCGGCCGGGACGAGTACGTACTCGGCGGCGGCGCCGTCGGTCGTCATCGGCAGGAACCCGACGATCCGGTCGCCGGGTTCGATCCGGGTGACGCCCTCGCCGAGCGCCGTGACGGTGCCGGCCACCTCGATACCGGGGGTGTGCGGCAGGGTCAGCGGGAATACCTGCCGCAGGTGGCCGGCCCGGATGGTGGCGTCGACCGGGTTGAACGACGTGGCCGCCACCTGCACGAGCACCTGTCCGGTGCCGGGGGTGGGTCGTTCGACGTCCTCGACGAGCAGGGTGCCGGCGTCACCGTACCGGTGGAAACGGACAGCCTTCATGGCGATCACTCCTTTGAGAGGTTGCTTCGAACTCGAAGCATCAGCCGACTATAACTTGCTTTGAATTCAAAGCAAGTAGAATGGTGGGTGTGACCCACGAGACACCGCCTCTGGACGCCGAGCAGTTGGGCGCCTACTTCGCCCTCATGGAGGTCAGCAGCCTGTTGCAGCACGCCGTCGACGAGCACCTGCGCGCCGACGGCGACGTCAGCTACGTGCAGTTCCAGATCCTGGCCCGCCTCACCGACACCCCCGAGGGTCGACTGCGGATGACCGACCTCGCCGACGGCGTCGTCTACAGCCGCAGCGGCCTGACCTACCAGGCCGGCCTGCTCGAAAAGCGCGGCCTCGTCACCCGGTCACCCGCCCCCGACGACGAACGCAGCACCGTCGTGGCCCTCACCGACCTCGGCCGGGCGCTCGTGGCCCGGGTCCTGCCCGGTCACATCGACGTCGTCCGGCGACTGCTGCTCGACGCGCTCAAACAGCGTGACCTCGGCACCCTCGGCGGCATTCTCGGCCGCGTACGCGACCACATGCGCGCCGCGCCACCCCGTTCGGCAAAACCCCGAGCCGGCCGCGGCCGCACCGACTGACCGCCGCGTCCGCTACCTGATTTCGCGTACGGACATGACTCAGGCTGCGCTGATCAGCTGACCGACGCGTTCGGGCTCGTCCACCTGCACGTAGTGCTGCGCGTCGGACAGCAGGTGCAGTTCCGCGTTGGGGAACAGCTCCGCGAACCGTAGGGCGACCCTGGGGTTGAGGTTGCGGTCCCGCGCGCCGAAAATTACCCGCACCGGGGGAGTGAACCGTCGCATGTCCGGGATTCGGCGACGCCTGCTGATCAGGGTGCCGAACAGATCGGCGTTGAGGCGGAAGAACGCGGGCTGGGTGGACGGGAAGGCCTGTGCCAGTTGCGGAACGAGTTTGCGTCGTGCGTCGGGATCGCTCATGAATGAGCCGACCTGCCACGTGTACAGACGCGTTTGCACACCGGGTCGACGGCGGGCCAGGGCGCGGGCGATCGTGCGTACTCCCGGTGTGGAGAAGAGCGCGATCGCCCGTGGCAGCCGCAGGGCTGGCACCCATTGGTAGTACGTGTTGAGCAACACCAGCGCCGCGACCCGGTCGGGATGGTCCAGCGCCCAGTCGATGGCGGGCGGGCCGGACGAGTCGTGCGCCACGAGGACCACCTGGTCCTGGCCGAGGCGGTCCGACACCGCGTCCATCACTGCGGCGAGGTCGAGCGTCTGGTTGTCGGCCGTGTACGGGTAGCCCGACGGCTTGTCGGAACTGCCCCAACCGAGGAAGTCGAACCGCACCACCGGCCGCTGCTTGTCCAGGTGGGGCAGCAGCCGGTCGTACAGGTGCAGGTTGTCGGGAAAGCCGTGCAGCAGCACGATCGGTGTTCCGGTGCCCGGCGTCACTTCGGTGTGCAGCCGATGGGCGCCTCGCATTACCGAAAGTACCGCAGTGGTCATTCAGCGAACGTAGCAGTGGCACTGTACGTGGTGCGTGCGGTCGCCACGGGGCAGCCGATCGAGTGTCCGTCGTGCGAATGTCGCCGGTCACCCGGTGGGCTGTGGCGTCTGATCGCGTGCTGGTCGGAGCAGGGTCCGGAAAATGTAGAAGTGGGAGACGAGTAGCAGTGGCACGTAGAACGTGGGAATGAAGTAGGTCGCACCGAAGTCGCCCGGATGGGCGATGAGCAGCCCGCCGACGAGGAGTGCCGTCAACAGGTCCACCGTGCCCACGACGTTGAAGATCCAGACGAGCGAGTTCCGGAGGCGTTTCCTGCTCGACCGGTGCAGTGCGGCAAAGCACAGCAACGCCAGCACGAAGGCGGCGAGGTCGCCGGCGACAGCCGGCACGGTGAACCCCGAAGGTAGCTCGTGGGCGGTCACGCCGATGATCAGAAACGTGGCCCCGAGGTAGCGGAAGAGGTGGATGGACAGCAGGCGTCCGTAGAGCTGTGGCCTGGGCAACGTGGCTATGCGTGGCCAGATGAACGTCCCGAATACGACAGACCAGCCGAGCAGGCCGGCGATCACACTGATTCCGAAGAGAAGAGTGCTCAGCATCTCGTGCGCTCCTGCTACCTGGTTCCGACCAGCTCGGCCGAGTGTTCTTCCGGTTCGGGGTGCTGGGGAGGCCGGTTGGGCAGGAAGGCCACGGCGAGCAGTGCCCCGGCGACCGCGACGCAGGCGGCAACGACGGACCCGACGCTGAGCCCGTGGTTGAACGCGTGGACGGCGGCTGTCGTACGGCGTCCGCGGTGTCGTCGCGCCCCTGGGCGGTCAGCTGGTGGGAGACCTCGAACGCGGCGCCGACGGATTGGCGCGCGGTGTCGGCGAGAGCGTCGGGAAGACCGGTGGGCAGGGTCGCGCCGAGTCGAGAGTTGTAGAGCGAGGCGTAGACGCTGCCGATGACGGCGACGCCGAGGGTTCCACCGAGCAGTCGGGTGGAGTCGTTGACGGCTGACCCGACGCCCGCCTGATCGGCCGCGACCGCTCCCATGATCGATTCCGTGGCGGGTGCGGTGGTCAGGCCCATGCCCAGGCAGGAAGATGAACCCGAAGAGGGTGAAGAAACCGATGGTGACCGCGGCGCTGGCCGCGCTGAAGCGCATGTTCCTGAACAGCCGCACATCGAGCATCGGGTGGGCGGCCACGCGCTCCCTCCGGATGAACGCCACCAGCAGGGCCACGCTGCCGGCGAAGCCGGCGATCGACAGGGGGGATCCCCAACCCTCGACGGGCGCCTCGATGATCGTGTAGACGAGCAGCGCCATGAACCCGGCGGACAACGCGAGCCCCGGGAAGTCGAGGTGCTTCGGCGACCGGTCCCGGGACTGCGGTACGAAGAGCGCGACCAGGATGATCACGGCGACGGCCACCGGTCCGAGCAGGTAGAAGATGCTCGACCAGGCGAAGTGCCGGAGCAGTAGGCCGCCGACGATCGGTCCCAGGGCGATGGCGACGCCTGCGGTCGCCCCCCACAAGCCGATCGACAGAGTTCGCTCCTTGCGACTGGTGAAGACGTTGGTGAGCAGGGACAGCGTCGCGGGGAATGTCATCGCCGCACCCAGGCCCATGACGGCTCGGGCGGTGATCAACTCGGCCGGCGAGGTGGCGAAGCCGCCGACGAAACTGGCAGCGCCGAAGACCAGGAGACCGCCGAGCAGCATTCCCTTGCGGCCGAAGCGGTCCGAAAGACTTCCCGACGTCAGCAGGAGGGCGGCGAAGACGAGGTTGTACGAGTCCACCACCCACTGCAGTTGCCGGTCGGTGGCGCCAAGTTCGCGGGTCAGCGTGGGCAGCGCCACGTTGACCAGCGTGGTGTCGAGGTTGACGGCGAAGGCCGCCAGGAGAAGTGCGACGAGGACGAGTGGCTTGGACCGCGTACGAGGCATGGTTGAAAATTACTACCAGCAAGTTCAAATCGTCAACCGATGCGTGTTGCTACTCAACTTTGAGGTTGATACCCTTGTGTGATGCGCAGCTATGGTCAGTACTGCCCGATCGCCCGGTCCCTCGACGTCGTGGGCGACCGATGGACGCTGCTCGTCGTCCGCGAGCTGCTGCTGCAGGGGCCGTGCCGATTCACCGACCTGAAGAACGGTCTGCCCGGGATCGCCTCCAACCTGCTCTCCGGTCGTCTGCGAGAGCTGGAGGACGCCGGCCTGGTCCGCCGCGACGAGGCGCCGCCGCCGATCGCCACCACCCTCTACGCCCTCACCCCGAACGGGCTGGCCCTGGAGCCGGTCCTCAAGGCACTGGGCATGTGGGGCGTGCAGTTCATGGCGGTCGAGCGTGACGAAGACGCCTTCCAGCCCCACTGGCTGGCGTACGCCGGCTCGTGTTTCACCACCGATGCGGACCCCGACGCCCCGCCGGTGGTCATCCAGTTGCTCGCATCCGGCAGGGCGGCACTCATCGAGGTTGACTCGGGAGCCGTCCAGGCCCGGATCGGGCGGACCCATGCCCCCGACCTCACCCTTGAGGGCTCGCCCCGCTCGGCCCTCAGCCTGCTCACCGGAACGATCGACCTGGCAGAGGCGACGCGAACTGGGCTCACCGTCACGGGCAATCTTGACGTGCTGACCCGCCTGCGCCCGATTCCGCTCGGCAGCCCGCAGACGGTCGCAGGGTGAGTGCGGCCGGGTCGCTCACGCGATGGGTGGGATGACCACTTCGATCAGGTGGGGGCCCGGCTCGGCGAGGGTGCGGGCGAACTGCTCGGCGAACTCCTCGGCGGTGGTCGCGCGGCTTCCGGGCACCCCGAACGCGCGGGCGAGCCCGACGAAGTCGATGTCCGGGCCGGAGAGGTCGAGCAGCCTGTTGGTGTGCGGGTCCGACGAGCCGGAGCCGAAGTGGTGCCACTCCTCGCGCAGGATGGCGTACGAGCGGTTGTTCAGGATCACGTTGGTGATGTTCAGGTGCTCCCGGGCCTGGGTCCAGAGCGCGGAGAGGGTGTAGATGGCGCACCCGTCGGCTTCGAGGGCGATCACCGGCCGGTCCGGAGCCGCGATGGCGGCGCCGATCGCGAGCGGCATGCCTTCGCCCATCGCACCGCCGCACAGGGCCAGGACGTCGTGGCGGGGCGCGCCCGCCGTTGCCGCAGGCACCCCGATCCCGGAGCTGATGGTCTCGTCGACGACGATCGCGCGCTCCGGCAGCAGCGCTCCGATCACCGCCGGCCAGGTCTCGACGGTGAGCGGCCCGGTGGGCATCGCCGGACGCCTCGGCTCGGTCACCGCCGGCTCCTGACCGGGCGCGACCAGGTCGGCCAACGCGGTCAGCGCCCCGACCGCGTCCTGGCCGACCTCCGCGAGTACGTGGGTCAGCGCGTCGTCCGGAACCAGGCAGCTTGGCTTGTCCGGATAGGCGAAGAACGCCACCGGTGCCGGGGTGCCGGCGACGATCACGTGCCGGACCCCGTCGAGTTGGCTCAGGACCTGCTCCGGAAAGACGCCGAGCCGGGGGAACGACGGCAGACCGGCGCCGTGCTCGACCCGGCTGGAATAGGTCTCCAGGAAGACCCGCGCACCGGTGGCGGCCGCGATCCGGCTCGCCGCGCACAGCCCCGCCTCGCGACCCACCGGGCCACCGATGACCAGCGCCGACGCCTCCCCGCCGCGTAGCACCTCGGCGATCCGGCCGATCAACGCCGGATTGACGACCGGCGTCGCTCGGACGCGGATCTCCGTCCGGTCCCCGTCACCGTCGACGGCGACACCGTCGGCCCACGACACGTCCGCCGCCATGATCACGGTGGCGATCTGGCCCGGCGGTTCGAGCGCCGCCTCGAACGCGGACACCGCGTCGTGACGTACACCGGCGGCGTTCTCGGGTCGGCGGACCGGTCCCCGCAGCGAACGCGCGACGGTCTCGATGTCCGACTCCAACGGCGGATCGAACGGCTTGTGGTACGTCGGATGGTCGCCGACGATGTTCACGATCGGCGAGTTCGCCCGGCGCGCGTTGTGCAGGTTCGACAGACCATGACCGAGCCCCGGCCCGAGGTGCAGCAGCGTCGCGGCCGGCTTGCCTGCGATCCGCGCGTACCCGTCCGCCGCTCCGGTCACCACACCTTCGAACAACCCGAGCACGGCACGCATCTGCGGCACCGTGTCCAACGCGCCGACCAGATGCAGCTCCGTCGTACCCGGGTTGGTGAAGCAGACCTCCACCCCCGCGTGTGCGAGGGTGCTCACCAGCGATTCCGCCCCGTTCACCGCAGCCACCGCCCTTTGGCTCGCCGCCGAACCCGGCAGCCCAGGGCGGCAGAAGACTCGTACCGGCAGCGTAGCCGCCGGAACCGGGATGAATCAGCAGCATTTGGAACCCCGTCCGACCACGTCGTCGTCGGCGACCATCCCTACTCGCGGATTGTCACCTGGACCGGGCCCAGGCGCAGGATGCCGTCGTTGAGCGGGCTGCACCGTACGCCGCCTCCACCCCGCAGCGCACGCCAGGTGCCGGGGCCGATGGTCACGTCCATCCAGGCGCACGGGTGCGCCCGCCGGTGCAGGCGCAGGCTCACCGGACCGTCGCCCGAGTCCAGGGTCAGCACGGAACCGATCAGGTCGTCGACCGGGATCCCGGAGACCAGGATGTTACGCCGGAGCTGCACCAGGTCGGCGCCGGGCGGCAACGCCTCCTGTGCGTACACGGTGATGCTCGCGTCGCGGTGTGCCGGCTGCCCGAAGTACCGGTCGCCGACGATACCGAGGCCCGCCCGGATCCGGATCTCCTCGACCAGCTCGCCGGGTGGGGCCGGTGCCGGACCGTTGGCCGGGCGTCCCTCGTACCGGTGCACCGGCGAGGCGAGCAGCTGGACGATCTTGGGCATGAGTCGAGTCTACGAACCCGACCATCCCGTTGCCGGACTCTCGGCTTTCGGCGCCTCGGCTCCAACGAAACGCCGGTTATCGGCGTCGACCACCGCGTGAGCGCCGCTTGGCGGAGCGACGCCGGGTGTTCGCCGGCTGCGGCGCCTTTTCCGAAGCGGGACCGGCCGCCGTGACAGCGCTCTTCGCAGCCGGCTCGGTTACGTCCTGCTCGGCATGGGCCTCTGGGCCGGGCGAGGACGCCGGTTCCCGGACCAGGCTCGTCAGCCGACCCCGGACCCGACCCAGGCTCCCGGCGCCGCGCAGGATCACCACACCCACCCCGACCGATCCGACTCCGGCGCCCACGAGGCCCACGCCGAGCAGGACGTATCCGGCGAGCAGCACGACGATCCCGGTGCTCGCCATCAACGCGCCCGTACCGATGGCGGCGGCGCTGACGACACCGTACCTACCGTGCAGGGCCGCCACCGACGCCCCCGCGTACACGACTCCCAGGACGATCGCGGCGGCACCCGGCAGGCCGTACCCGAGCTGGATCACCACCACACCGAGGTTCACGAACGTCATCCCGACACCGATGCGGGCCAGGGCGAAGACCACCTCACCGCCGTGCAGGGCGGCCACCCCCATACCGCCGACCGCCAGGCCCCCGCCGATCGCCACCGCCCTCGGCACCGCCTCGTCCACGGTCACCCCGACGCTCACGAACAGGATGCCGGCGCCGAGGCGGGCCAGGCCACGAAGGTTGTTCGCGTCGTGCAGGGAGGCGATCCCCATCAGCACGGTGATCAGACCGACGCCGATGACCAGTGAGCTGACCTGTGTCGTACCGGGGAAGCCCCGGCCGCCGAACGCGGGCGCCACGCCCATGCCGACGACTGCCACCCCGATTCCGACGATCGCCGCGCCGGTCAGGAGTCGTACCCCGGTGGTCAGATCACGGACGAGCACGGCCGCGACGACCAGCCCGACCGCGGCCACGATCATCGGTTTCTCCCACCCACCGGGCGCCAGCGCGGCGACGACGGCGGCCGGCAGCGCCAGGCCGAGCAGCCACCAGGGGGCGTGACGGGTCAACGGTGCGCCGGCCGGCAGCCGTCGCATCCAGGCCGCCGCGCTGAGCACCGCACCCACCCACGCGGCCACCGCCACACCCCGGTAGCCCACGTCGGTGCTGAGCAGGTTGATCGCCATTCCGCTGGCCAGACCGACGAACACCCCCGCCAGCCGGGCGACCGGATCCAGGAGCCCGCGCCGCCGGCCGCTGTCGGAATCCTCGCCGCCCGCTCCCGTGGTGGTCATAGCGTCCTCATCCCCGAGCGATGTCCATAGTGGCCACTGTGTCACCCGGGGTACGTTCCAGGGCCCACGGAGTCCGATACACCGCAACCGAGGCCTGCGGGATCCGTAGCCACTCAGGCTACGGGCCCGCCCCGGTCAGCAGTCGGTCGCCGAGTTCGGTGCGCGAGTAGAGCACCTGCCGGCCGGCCCGGCGTGAGCTGAGCAGCCCGGCGGCGCGCAGCGCCTGGAGGTGCACGCTGAGCGTCGGCGCGGAGAGCGCCATCTGGGTGGCGGCTTGATTGGTCGACATCGGCAGGTCGAGCAGGGCCAGCAGGGCGGCCCGGGTCTGTCCGAGGATGCCGGCCAGCGGCGCGCCGGTCTGTTCCGGGTGCCGTTCCCAGAGCCGGCCGAGGCCGCGCGGGGAGCTCGGAGCGCCCGGCCGCGCCGTCCGCACCAGGACGTCCGGCCAGGCGAAGACACACGGTACGAGGAGCAGCCCGCGCCCGCCGCAGTCGGCGTGCCCCTCGTAGTACTTGACGATCCGCAGTGTCTGGTCGGCGAACGTGACCGACGGGTGCAGGTTGCTCATCATCCGGTCGGACCACGGACAGGACATCGACAATGCGCAAGCTGATCTACACCGCCTTCGTCTCGCTGGACGGCGTCGTGGACTCTCCCGGCGGCGGTAGCCGATCCGAGAACCACCGCAGCGGTGGCTGGACCTACAAGGACCTCGAATTCCTGCCCGAGGCGTACGAGATCAAGGGTCGGGAGTCCGAGGAGGCGACCGCGCTGATGTTCGGCCGGACCAGCTACGAGGTGTTCTCGCCGGTGTGGCCGGAGATGGAGGACTTCGCCAACCTCAAGGAGCTGCCGAAGTACGTCGTCTCGACCACCCTCGACCGGGACGCCCTCGTCGACAACTGGGGCGACACCACGATCCTGCGCTCCCTCGACGATGTCGCGAAGCTCAAGGAGACCGACGGCGGCCCGATCGTCATCCACGACAGCGCCACCCTCGCCCGCACCCTCGCCGACGCCAACCTGATCGACCGCTACCACCTGCTGGTCTTCCCGGTGCTGCTCGGAGCCGGGAAGCGGATGTTCAGCGACACCGACAGGGACAAGCAGATGCTGAAGGTGGTCGAGTCCGAGACCTACGCCAACGGCATCACCAAGTTCGTCTACGACGTCGTCCACTGACGAGGTGGTGGCCGTGGCCCGCACCCGGGCCACGGCGACTCCGCCCACCCGGCCGCCGGCGGGAGGTGCCGGGTCAGCTCTGGATGGAGAACATCGCGACGACACCGTTGTGGTCGGAGTTGGTGCCGCTGACGATGTCGTAGCCGGTCATCCACATGAGCTGGTACTCCGGCAACCGTTTCCAGAAGTAGACGTAGTCGATGTGCCGGTTGCCGTGCGTTCCGGTGCCCTTCTCGCCGTAGAGGTTGTAGTTGGAGCGCAGGTTCGGCAGCTCGTTGGCCTCGAAGACCTGCCACGGGAACTTCGCGTACCCGTAGCTCCGGTCGGCGCTGAAGTCGACGTTGAGGTCACCACTGACGATGACCTGGCCCTCGTCCTGCTTGTCGACCGCCAGGTCCCTGAGGGCCTGGAACTGCGCCTCGGCGCACCTGGTGCGGGGCAGGTCCTCCGGCCGGCCGCCGGTTTCGATGCTGGCCACTGCGTGGGCGTTGATCTGTGTGACGTTGCGGCCGCTGGCCCGGTGCCGGTACTTGACCCAGTTGTTGTACCGCGCGGGCGGCACCTCGCCCGGACCGTTCGTGTCGCAGACGAAGATCGAGCCCTGGTCGAGTACGTCGAACACGCTCTTCCTGGCGATCAGCGCCTCGCCAGCCTGGTTGGTCCCGCCCGGCGCGTACAACCACCAGCCGTTGTCGGCGGCCCAGCCCTCCAGGAACGCCTTGCGGTTGCCGACCTCGTTGAGACCGACGAGGTCGGCCTTTGACGCGATCAGGTTCAGGTCGTGCGCGAAGTCGGCCTGGTTCAGCCCGTTGTAGATGTTGAGCGTCGCCGCCTTGAAGGTCACGTTCGCCGCGGCCGCCGGGGTGGCCGGCAGCAGGGCCGCCACCAGCGCGACCGCGCCCGCGAGAGCGCCCAGGGCGCGGGCCGACCAGTGTGTTGTCCTGCGCATCGATCTTCCCTTCGCACGAGACCGCCGTCGGTGGTGGTCGACGCACGCTATCGATTCGAGTCGACGCGACACCGAACAACGGGCAACCGGCAACGGAAGATCGACAGGGCCGCGCCGACCGGCCCGGCCCGCTGGCCCAGCCCTCGGCGGGGCGCTAGGAGTCCTCCACCAGCAGGCAGCCCTGCCGACCATCGTCGGAAAGGAGGGCGAGTGCCACCGGGGCGGCGCCGAGATTGAGATGGAACGGTGTCCAGTTCGTCGCCAGGCGCAGCAGGGACCGCCAGGGCCCACCCGCCGGCCAGTCCCCACCGTCGGAGAGCAGGGCCGTCCCGCCGATCTTGTCGTGGTCGATCGCCCGGAAGTAGCGGTCCTGTTCCTCGGACGGCAGTGCCAGGTACGCCTCGGCCGACACGGGTTCGGGGTCCTCGCCGCGGACCAGGTCGACCGTGTACTCCGCCGGTGACCCGTCGTCGTGGTAGAGCGTCGGGCCGCTGGTCAGCGGGGCGGTCGGCCCGGTGAAGGTGCCGGGCTGGACGATCACCGCGTTCTCGCCGCCGTCGGGGAGGATGACGTCCGGGTCGAACTCCTCGACGTCGTGCCCGTGGTCACCGTGGCTGACGAAGACGTACGCGATCCGTGCCGGGCCGTCGCCGACAAGCTCGGGCTCCAGTGCGATCTGGCACACGAAGCGCATCGGCGTCCCCTGCGCCGCGCCGAGCGGCCACTGTGGCTGACCGAGCCAGGTGGGCTGGCCGCCGAACTTGGTGACCGGCTCGGTCACGGGTGCGTCGGCTCGGCGGTACTCCGCGATCCGCCATACGGCCACCATGGCGCAGACCGTAGCAGGGCTGTCTGTTGCTACCTGGGTTGAGCACCGGTAGGACCGTTCGCGCGCGGCGATCGGGCCGGGTGGACGCACCGATAATCGGTGCATGACCGACGGAAGCACCAATTTTTCACTCGTCGTGGCCCGAGCACTGGAAACCGCCGACTTCTCCATCCGACATCTCGGGCCGGGGGAGCACCGGAAGCTCTACAACCTCGTCCGCGTCACGATGTCCACCATCGCGCCGGTCGACAGCTTCTACATCGCCTTCCTCCGTGACGAGCACATGCTGGTGATCACCTACGTCTACGACGGGCACGAGCACGAACACGCGGGCTTCCAGACCTATGGCCCGGACGGCCTCACCGCGTGGATCAAGAAGAACGCGCGACCCTACCGGTACGGGTCCGACGAGGGTCGCCTGCTGCACAAGGGCCACAACTTCGGTGACCACGAACGTCTTTCGAGCGACGCCGTCGTCGTGCCGCTGCTGGAACCCGCCGAAGACGGTCAGCGGGTCGCGGGGCTCGCGTCCATGCTGACCTACCAGCCCGACGCGTACGACGACGAGGTCGTCCGGGCGTTCGAGTGGCTCGCCCGCAGGACGATGCGAGCCCTGGCGCGCGAGCGGGAAGACGCGCGGGAGATGCCCGGACTCGCCGAAGCAGGCGAGCGGACCTCGCTGACCCACGGCTCCGTCCCCGGTGTCGTGGAGATGGTCAGCCACGCACTGAGCTCCATGCAGGCGAAAATCATTTCGGCGATCCACCGCCCCGGCGACGACCGCGACGCCACCGATCGCGTCCTGCGCGATCTGCTCGAACAGTGCGAGCGACTGCAAACCGACATCGCCGAACTCCTGCTGATGCCGACGACCGAGGGCGGCGACCTGCTGACGACGCTCACCCCGAGAGAGCGCGAGATCGCCGGACTCATCGCCGACGGTTTGAACAACGAGGAGATCGCCACCCGGTTGGTCATCTCCGAGAAGACGACCAAGACGCACGTGACCCGTATCCTGCGGAAGTTCGGCGTCCGACAACGATCGGCCGTCGCCGCCAAGCTGCGACCGTTCTGACGAGCGCGTACGACTTTGTCGTAGGTGTTCCGCGAGCACGGATACACATTGGGGCAATAGCGTCGAACCCGTCCTCCGCCAATTATGAATGCATGAAGACCGTAACCGGAAATCGCAGGATGCTGTATCGGCTCGTCGGCGCGCTCGTGGCCACCATGGCGCTGGTGATGTCCGGCGCGACGGCCGCCCAGGCTGAAGGTGCCAGCGGTGGCAGCAACTACTACGACGGCAAGGACCCGTCGACCACCAGGGGCCCGGCCGGCGCCTACTGCAACGTCAACGCCTCGCAGATCGCCACCCGACCGATTCTCGACCGCTACAGCGGTCAGCAGGTCGCCACTATCCAGATCTTCTACTCGTGGTCCTGCCAGTCGAACTGGATTCGGGTGACCGGGAACCCGTACGGCGGCAACACGACCAAGAACATTTCTTCCTCGCTGGGGGGTTGGAACAGTGAGTGGGATCTCGGATACGGATCGAGCTACTCGATGATGGTCTACGCACCGGGTACGACGCAGATCAACGGCGACGTGTCCCTGTGGGAACCCGGAATCAACGAGTACAACTGGAAGGCGATGGGCACGTTCGCTCTGTAGACCTGTGCCGACGGTGCCGGTTCGACGGGAACCGGTTCCGGTCGGAGCGGGCATCGTCGTACGGCTCAGGGTTCCTGCCGGCTCCCGGGTACGGAGAGCCGGCAGGAACCTGTCCGCACGTTCGGGGACGGTCCGAGCCCTCACATCAGGCGTGAGAACCGTCGTTCCGTCGCGAGGCGGCGGCCAACGTGCCGGGACGAATCACGTCACGCCGTTACTCGCGCGGGCCGGTATCGCAGGGCGACCGCCCCCGACCGGAACTCCTTGCGGTCCACGAGTTCGAGCTGGATGCGCTCGCGCAGACCGGCGAGCAACGTCGGCCCGTGTCCGGCAAGGACCGGCTGCACAAGGAACGCGTACTCGTCGATGAGCCCCAGATCTGCCAACGCCAGGGGGAGCGTCACACCACCCACGAACAGGCCCTCGCCCGGCTCCTGCTTGAGCCGCTGAACTGTTTGCCCCAGGTCGCCTCGCACCAGCTCGGCATTCCAATCGACCCCGCTCAGCGTGCTCGACACGACGTACTTCTTTGCCTGGTCGATGGTCTCGGCGAACGGGATTCGCCACTCATCCATCCAGTCGGGCCACGTGCCGGTGGCCGGCTGCCGCCACGCCGACTCCATCATCCCGTAGGTCACCCGGCCGAATAGCAGGGCATCGGCTCGTTCCATTTCATCGGTCCAGTAGCGCATCGACTCCTCGTCGGGGGCGAGCCCTGCCTCGTGATGGCAGCAACCGTCGAGTGTGACGTTGATCGAGTATCGAAGTGGTCTCATCTCGTTGCTCTCCCTTGATGCGCACCGCGCGTTTTCACCGGATCGTACTCAGACTACTGTCGGCGCTATTTCCCATCCGCGCCCGATCCCACCTGCTCCGACACCGGCCATGATCAGAGTGACCCCACCAGGGCTGTCCACAGGTTTTGACCATTGTCTCCCCCTGTCTGCGTACGGCCGGTGGCATCGCGGGTACGCTGACCCGCCTGTCCACTTTGGAGGAGCCGGGATGGCCTGCCAGACCTGCCGCGCCGAACAGGCGCCGACAACCCCGGCGTGCCCGGTCTGCCGTACCCCGGCGGGTGCCCCGGCGGTCATTCCCGGCGCACGAACCTACCGTCTGGGCGGCATCGGGCGGTGGGCAACGAATCTGATCGGTCTCATGGTGGTGGCCGACGTGCTGATCGCCGTCTTGACGATCATGGACAGCCGGGTGGTTCGGCGCGCCGCGCGGGAATTCGACGCCGACGCGATCGACACCGCCATGCTCAGCACTGACCTGGCCCGCCTGGTCCTCTTTGCTCCGGCCGTCGCCGTCAGTGTGCTGGTCATCATCTGGTGCTACCAGGCGCGGGTCAACCTGGACGCGTTCCCGGGTGCCAGGCCGACGCTGCGAAGGGGCTGGGCAATCGCCGGCTGGCTGGTGCCGTTCGCGTATTTTGTCGTTCCGCCGCGCGTGATGGCGAACATCGCCCGGGACAGCCTGTGGCGGTCGACCACGCCAGCCGTGGCGCGGATCTGGATCGGTAGCTGGTCGGTCTACGGGCTCGCCATCACGGTGCTGCCCATCCTCGAATTCCAGCGCTTCCTGGCACTGCCGACGCAGATCGAAGGCACCGCCGACTACCAGATGTACGTCGACTACTACACCTCCTTCGCCGTGCCGTCGAGCCTGCTGGTGGCGGCGTTCAGCGCGGTGCACGGGGTGTCCCTGATCGTGCTGGTCAAGCAGGTGTCGGCCGCGCAGGACGCCCGAATCGGGCGTGGCGTGCCGGCCGTGCCGGTGATGTCCGGCTTGCCCGTCGCGCGCGCCTGAGCGATCACCTGGCAGGCCAGTGGGGGCGAGACCTTCACGCAGCGAGGGGACGCCACCGCGCCTGCGGTCACCGTGGTTTTCGGTCGGCTGACCGCTGATTGTGCACCTACCCGGTGAGCCCCAGTGCACCCGTACGCAGCACATTGGTTGCGCTCTGGCGCAGACGACGGCAGAAGTCGGACTCCTCGACCCATGGCTGCCCGGCGTCGGCCTCGTCGGGGATGCGGGCATCAAGGGCGGCGAACGATCGGTCCCGGACCGGGGTCCCGGTGGTCCAGTCCACTACCGGCGAGTCGGCCAGATCAGGGTCACCGGTGCGCAGCACGTACCCCAGCGCCACCGACTCGGCCCACAGCCGGTGCGCCGAGACCAGGCATCCGTACCCGTCGGACGAGCCGTCGTAGATCACCCGGTCCAGTGGATGCGGCAGCACGACAACCCCGTCAGCGCAGGCGGCGAGCAGGTGGTCGAAGGCCAACCGACGGTCGGTCAGTTCGTCGTACGCGTCGTACACCTCCGGCTCGTACGGCGGCTCGGAGGACGGCGCCGCGCCACGGACCGCGACGTACCGCGCGAACCAGTCCAACCGGTCGGCCCTTCGGGAATGCGACGAGTACGAGCCCATCGACACGCCGAGCAGGCAGGGGTCGGTCTCCGGGGCCAACGGCGGGTCGATCTCGGCGATCGAGCGAGGCTCTCGATGCTCCGGCAGTCCGAGGTGCCGCAGCCGGGCGTTGACGCCGTCCAGAAACCGCTCCTTCTCCCGGAGCGGCCAGACCGTTTCATCCTCCTCGTCATGGCACAGGAGAAGCCCCACGTTGACATCGAAACCCATGCCGGCACCCTAGCCACCGGTCTCGACCTCCATGCGGGGAGTCGAGGCGTAAGCGAATCAGCCCTGCGTGCCGTCGGCTCAGGGGGTTGCCGCCGGACAGGTGCTGCCGGCGTAGCGGAAGAGGGAGTCGGTGACGTCGTTCCGGATCGACCGGCGCCGGGTGAGTGAGTAGGTGCTGACCACCGGTTCCGCGGCCAGCGGGTCCGGTCGGACCGGGCAGGCGTCGAGGCGGTCCAGCAGCCACACCCGTTCACCGCTCGGGCCGGTGCCGGTACTGAACGACAGGGTCAGCGCCGTGGTGCCGACGTACCTGGGCGGCGGGGCCGAGTCGAGGGTGGGCCGGGTCAGGCAGGCCGGCGTCGTGTCGACCACCTGGGCCATGACGACGACGTGCCCGTCCGGCTCCTCTGTCGCCCGTACCGACCGGGGTTGCGGCGCGACTTCGATCCGCTGCCAGTCGTCCCAGAAGTTCCCGGTCGGGCGGGGCGCCGCCGGTGGCGGAGTGCCGGTCGGCAGGAGCACCTCGCACTGCCGGGCGTTGCGGTGCAACTCGTTGAGGGCGGTGCCGTAGACGCCGTCGCGGTGCAGCGCGTGGAGGTACGGCGTGACGTCACTCGGAACCCGCGCGTCCAGCAACGTGAAGAGCCGGTCCAGATAGGCGTCCAGGAGTTCCGGTCCCGGATCGACCTCGTCCGCCGATATCGACAGCAGGTGACGCAGGCCCGTCGGACAGGTGCTGGCCAGCGACGGGGTGTTCATGACGAGCGCGGCGGCCCGGACGGGATCGTTGCAGACCTCGACGAACGCGGCCCGGTCCCGCGCCTCCTGCTCGGCGTCCAACGACCCGGCCCGGTGGTCGATGTACCAGGTGGCGACCGAGGCGAGCGCGATGAACGCGGCGCCGAGCGTGGCGCCGACCGAGCGGGTACGACGTCCACCGTCGCCGCCGCGCCCCGGTTCCGGCTCCGCCGGCTCGGTGGGCTGGTTGCCGCCTGTCCGCTCAGCCATGACCGACCCCTCTCTCGATCGTCCCGACTCCACGCTAGTCATTCGCGACAAGATCCCCGTCGACCCCGCTATGTAGCCGGACGGCTGCCGGGCAGGCTTGATCACGTGTCCACTTCTGCTTGGTGCGAGCGGACGGTGGTCGGCGGGCGCTGGGAACCTGGCCTGCCGTGGCGACGTCCAAGCGGGTGTGCCGATGCGCCGTATGGTCATTGTGGGTGTTGTCGTGGCGGTCGTCGTCTCGGCGGTGACCATTGGGGTCATCGCGACCGGGAGGCCGGAGCCGGCCTGCGGGTGCACCGCCGAGCCTAACCTCCGGGGTCCTGCACGCGACGCGGCCGTACGGTTCGAGGCCGCGGTCCGGCGTGCCGATGTCTCCGGCGCCTGGGTGTTGTTGAGTGACGGGGCGCGGTCCCGGTATGGGGATGTGGCGGGCTTCCAACCCGTCTTCGACCGTCTCGGCAAGGCGCTCCACGAGGCCGACGCCGGTGCCGGCGGGGATCGCGCGGCGGCGGGCTGGCTGGCGGTGGACGACCGGGTGCGCCACGACACACTGAGCGAGGTCGTGGTCGTGCGCTCGACCGGACCGATGCGACCGGTCTGGCCGCTGCTGGTCCTTGTCCCGCTCGGTCACGTCGGCGACGAGCGGATCGATCCCGAGCTGCCGACGCTGCCGATGACCGCCGTCAGCGACGGCGACGGGGTACGGGTCGACGTTCCGGACGGCGACCTGAGACTGACCTCGTTCGCGATGATCGACGGCACCGGACAGCACAGGCTGCCGAGCCGGGAGCACGTGACCGAGGACGTGGTCAGGTTGACATGGAGCATCCCGTTGCAGAGCCCGGTCGTGGCCATCGCGATCGAGAGGAGCGGGACCGCTTTGCGGGTGGGTGCCGCTGCCGCGACTGTTGGTTGACGACCACGTCGCTCCATCAGAGCGGGGGGAACTCACCCACGCAACCCGGTCGGCGGCCGACTCGTTGGTGCCACGGGGGCGGACGGGGGCGGACGATGGTGGCGGGACGCGGTGCCGAGCTGCTGCGCTCGGAGACGAGTTCGGGGCGTGCCACGTTCCTGGAACTCTTCTTCGACCTGGCCTTCGTTGTCGCCCTCACCCGGGTCTCGCAACGGTTCGGCGACCTCGGCAGCGACACCGGCTGGACGCTTGTCGCCGGGCTCGGTCGTACCCTGCTGCTGTTCCTGGCGCTCTGGTTGATCTGGTCGCACACCACCTGGATCACCAGCCGCTACGAGCCGGAGCGGACGATCATCCAGGCGGTCGTGGTCGGTACCATGTTCGCCGCCCTGGTGATGGCGGTGACGCTGCCGCGCGCCATGGAGGAGCGGGCGTTGCCGTTCGCGGTCGCGTACCTGTTGGTGATGGTGGTGCGGCCGTTGGTGGTCGCTGCCGCGCTGCGTGGCCATCCACGACGGCTGGTGCCGTTTCGGCTCGCCGCATGGGCGGCGGTGGCCGCGCCGCTCTGGCTGGTCGGCGCGTTGGGCCCGGACCAGCTTCGCCTGCCGCTGTGGGCGGCCGCGCTCACCGTGGACTACCTCGCCTGGGCTCTGGGCTGGCCGCTGCCGTGGCTGGGGGCTGCGGTGGTGAGTCGCTGGCGGATCGCCGGGGAACATCTGGCCGAACGCCACCAGCAGATCTTCCTCATCGCGCTCGGTGAAACCATCGTGGTCATTGCCGCCGTTTTCAGTGGCGTGGGCTACTCCGAGGTGCGGGCCGCCGCCTTCACGGTCGCGTTCACCACCAGCGTGCTGCTGTGGCGGATCTACTTCTACCGTGCCGGTCAGTTGCTGACCGAGGCGTTGGGTCGGGCGCGCATGCCCGGCCGGTTGGGTACGGCGTCGGAACGGACGCATGCGTTGATCGTGCTCAGCGTGCTCGTCACCGCGGTCGGCTACGAGCTGGTGATCACCGATCCGTACGGGCCGCCGCGCCCGACGTGGCTGCTGTTCGTGGTGGGCGGCCCGGTGCTCTTCCTCGTCGCCCGGGTGCGGCTGGAGTACGAGATCTTCGGCCGGGTCTCCCGGTCGCGGATGATCGGCTTGGTCGTCCTGCTGCTGGTCACGACGGTGTTGGCCCGATGGTCGCCGATGGTCGGACTGAGCGTGGTGGCCGGAGTGCTGGCCCTTGTCGCGCTGCTCGACGCGTTGCGCGGTCGGCGGCGGCCGGGGGAGGATTCCGCCTCGCCGATCGGGCGGGAGACGCCGGGCAATCACGGGCCCGAGGCGTGACCGCGCGGCTGCCTGAAGCGCCGAGTCGCCCGGAGCGGTATCAACTCGCCTGTCCCGTGGGCGGGATCAGGCATTCACCGACTCGGCAGGATCGGACGCGGCATGAACTCGCAGCAGTCCCTCGACGCCGCGCAGGAAGGTGTCGCAGACCAGCGTCGGATCGAACAGGCAACCGGCGGCCATGGCGCCGTCGCGCAGCATGACGAAGTGCCGGGCGGCGGCCTCGGCGGGCGCTTCCTGAATGCGCGCCAGCAGTTCCGTGACGGTGTCCAGGAACCACTGGCGGTGGGCGAGCACGGCCAGGTGCACCGGGTGATCGGGGTCGGGATACTCGGCGACGGCGTTGAGGAAGGCGCAGCCGCGAAAACCGGAGGACTGGATGCCCTGGGCGATCGACTCGCTGAGAGCCCGGATGGTGTCGGCCGCCGATAGCCCGCCGTCGGCAGCCTGGTCTGCCTGAGCGCGGATGGCCTCGTCGACCTGGTTCAGGTACGCCAGGACGAGATCCTCCTTGCCGGGGAAGTGCCGATAGAGGGTGGCCCGTGTCACCTGCGCTTCGGCGACGATGCGGTCGATGCCGACCGAGTGGATGCCCTCGGCATAAAAGATCCTCGTTGCCGTGTCGAGCAGCCGGGACCGCGCTTCGGACGGCCGGCCTTCGGATTCTCCACGCACCATGCACCCATGGTAGCGGATAGAACGTTCGGTCTTGACGTCGTCCGGCGGCCATGTCATCGTTGCCCGAGACAGAACGTTCGTTCTACCTGAAAAGGGATCATCGTGACCTCCATCGCTGCACCCGCCATCCCGGCAGCGGCGTCCGCCCTGCGCCGGCTGTACGTCGTCCGCTTCGCGTTCGCCGTCGTCTGGGCCGGCGTGATGTTCACGACCGCGTCGCACCTCGGACCGCTCGCCGTCACGCTGCTCGTGCTGTATCCGCTGTTCGACGTGCTCGCCGCGCTCGTCGACGCGCGGTCGTCGCGGGCCACCGGATCGGTGCTCGGCCTTCACGTGAACGTCGCCGTCAGCCTGCTCACCGCCATCGGCGTGGCCGTCGCCAGCGCGTCCGGTATCCCCGCGGTCCTGCGCGTCTGGGGCGCCTGGGCGATCGTGGCCGGGGTGGTACAGCTGATCGTGGCTGCCAGGCGTCGCAAGATGGGTGGACAGTGGCCGATGATCATCAGTGGTGCCATCTCCGCGCTCGCCGGCACCTCGTTCATCGTGATGGCCGGAGCGGACGGTGCCACGCTGACCAACGTGGCCGGCTACGCCATCCCCGGCGGCATCTTCTTCCTTGTCTCGGCGCTCCGCCTCGGCCGCTCCACGGCGAACTGATCGGCAAGCTGTCAATGTGGCGAGGGGTGTGCTGCTCGCCGCTGTCAGCTGCGTCGTATGGTCGCTGTTCGCCGGAGGAGCGGCTCTAACCCGGTCGGCTCCCGGCAACGGGAGCTGAGGCATATCAACCGGGACGGTACGCGGTGAAGCTGATCGAAGACAGTCGCTACGGGTACCTGTACCCGCCGACGGGCGAGGGGATCTACTGTGTCGGCAACGCCGCCGAGTGTGATCATCTGACGTACGACGGCACGGCGGTACGGATCCCCTGGGGCGGCACCCCCGCGCCGGAGCGGCTGCCCCGGAT
This sequence comes from Micromonospora sp. NPDC049529, assembly GCF_055586685.1. Taxonomy (NCBI): domain Bacteria; kingdom Bacillati; phylum Actinomycetota; class Actinomycetes; order Micromonosporales; family Micromonosporaceae; genus Micromonospora; species Micromonospora sp. NPDC049529. The sequence goes on along the minus strand of NZ_JBVJHT010000018.1, from coordinate 126,652 downwards.
CCGCTGCCTGCACCTGCTGCCGACCTCGGCGCAACTCGCCCGGGGCAGGCTGCCCGCGTTCCTGCCCCACCTGCCGGCGCTGCGGTCACTGAGCATGCCGAGCGAGCTGCTGCCCAGCCTGGACGCCGGGATCGCCCCGCCGGGTCTGGCGATGCTGATGGTCGACGGTGCGGCCGACGCGCGGGCACCGCGTACGAAAATCGAGCTGGACGTCGTCCTGCCGCACCTGCGTGGGTTGATGTTCCTGGCCCCGGCGGCGAAGCCGAACCTGATGGACCTCGTGGACCCGCTGCCGGTGGCGCTGGAGTTCCTCCACCTGGAGGTGAACGGCCGGCTGGCGGCGCTGGAGCAGTTGCCGGCGCTGGAGCGGCTGCGTCACCTGGAACTGGAGCGGGTACGCACCTTCGACGTCTTCGAGCACATCCGCGCACCGTTGCGAGTACTGGAGATCGGCGGTGCGAGCCGGGGCTTTCCCGTCGAACGGCTCGCGACCGTCGCGTCACTGCGGGGTGTACGACTCAACGCCGTCTACTCGGAGGTCGACTGCGCGATCTTCCGGGAGCTGCCGGAGCTCGTCGAGCTGGACGTGCTGAACTGCAACCGGGTCGGCAACGTCGAGGCGCTGCTGGACTGCCCGAAGCTGACCAGCGTGCGGTTCGTCAACTGCAAGGGGCCGTTCGACGCCCGTACCCGGAAGGTGTTCCAGGAGCGGGGGTTTGACCACCTGGACATCAGTTTCGCCTGACCGCTGCCAGTCCTTCGGTCGAGCATCGTCTTCCGGTCAACCCTCACCTGTGCCACGCTGTCGATCCAGTTTCATATTGGTCAGGGTCGATAATGAGCGGTTCGGTGCGTAGGTGGTCCACGATGCTCGGCGCGCTCACCCTGGCCGTCGTGGCGGTCGTCGTACCGAGCGGGTCCGCGACGGCGACGGCGGCTGCCGTCATCGCCGAGCCGGACACGGTCGCGGTGCCCGAGGGGCGGGCCCGCGATAGCATTTATGCATGCCTATCTATCGATCATTCGTCCGTCGGTCGTTCGGTGTGGCCGTCGTGACGGCGGCCGTCGTGGCCGGCACCCTGGTCCCCGCCCCGGCGTCGGCTGCGGTGCCGCCGCGCATCTGCGAGGTCGTCGTCGCCGCGGCCGGTGACGGCCAGGCGGTCCGTAGCGCGCCTGGGTTCGCCAGCGCGCCGCTCTACACGATGAGCACCGGGAACAGCTTTTCGCTCTGGGGCACCGGCATCACCGTGGACAACGTGAACTGGAAGCCGCAGACTCACAACGGCTCCACCCCGGTCCAGGAGTGGGTACCCGTCATCAACGTCATCACCGGCCTGCGCTACGTCGACAACATCTTCTGCGACCGGGGCGTCTGACCGCACCCGGCCACCGCCGGGCGGTGGCCGATCGTCAACGGCGTCGACAAGGACCTGCGGGCGAGTCGTGCCGGGCGGTTTGATCAGCGAATACGTGCCACCCTCGCGTTCGTCATGACGCTCCGGCCGGCGACTCAACCACGACCTGTGGCATCTGGACGAGTCCGGAGGACCGTCACTACCCTCCCCAGCATGACGCGGTACCTCGTCGTGCCCGGTCGGGGTGTCCCATTGCCCGACCACTGGTCGCGCAGTTGGGTCAGGGACTACCCGGGATACCAATGGGCGCCCGAACCGCCCGGGCCACCGTACGTCGCCGCCGAACGTGTCGCCGCGCTGCACGCTGCTATCAGTGCCGACGGTGAGCCGGCGATCCTCGTCGCGCACAGTGCGGGCTGTCTGACCGTCGCAGTGTGGGCTAGTCAGCACGTCGGTCCTGTGCGTGCCGCCCTGCTGGTCACGCCGCCGTACCTGGATCCGGACTGGATTCCCGACCCGCACGAGACGGTCGATGTCTTCATCGACCACGTGCCACGCGAGCCACTGCCCTTCCGCTCGATCCTGGTCGCCAGCCGCAACGACCCGAATACGACGTTCGAGCAGTTCGAGCAGTACGCGCGAGACTGGGGCTCGGAACTGTTCGACGCGGGCGCGGTCGGGCACCTGGACTCCAAGACCGGGTTCGGCGCGTGGCCCGACGGCGAGCGCCTGGTTCGATCATTGACCCAGCCGGTACAGCCTCAACACCGCTGACGCCACCGCAGTCGTGGACTTCGCACCGGTCAGGGGCTGGCCCGTTGCTCAGTGGCGGGACCTTGGTGGGGTCGGGCGGCGGTGTCGCACCCGCTGGCGTAGGACGGGGAGTCCGTCGCCGTGGCAACGCGTGAGTGCCTCCTGCCGTCCGGCCAGGGCCGAGGCGAGGTCGGCGGCGGAGGCGATCACGGTGGGTGGCTGGCCCGCTCCTCGGGTGTGCTCCCAGGGGATGTCGTCGGCGTGCAGGTGTAGGCCGGCGGCGCGGGCGCGGGCTGGGATGAACGGGTTTGGTATGTGTACCTCGGTGTTGAGTACGGCGGCGAGGACGTCGGGCGGGATGGCTGGTTCGCGGTGCAGCGCGGTGGTGATGTCGAGTTCGTGGATGACGTGGTCGCCGAGCAGGAGCCGGGGCGGGAAGAGACGACCGATGCCACGGGGTTTGCGGCTGGCTTGGGTGAACTCGGCCAGTAGTTCGGCCGGTGTGGTGCTCGCGGCCAGTTCGCGGGCGAGCGTGGCGTTGGCCCGGTTGAAGGATCCGCCGTGGCGGGCCATCGCCGTGAGCACCTGGTGTAATGGGATGGTCAGGCCTATCACGAGGTGGGCGAGAACGTCGTGGTTCGTCCAGCCGTCGCAGCGGCTGGGCTGTTCCCACTCGCGGTCGGTGAGCCCGGCCGCGAGGGCGGCGAAGCGTTCGTCGTTGCGGCGGCGCAGGTCACTGGTCGACATTTAGGTGCTCCATCAGGAAACGAGTCTGGTCGGCCAGCACGGTGGCGAGCATCGGCGGGTGGTAGACCTCGAAGTGGTCGGCGGCATAGTGGCGGGCGATGCCGCGGGGTGCCCGTGCGGCGACGAGTTCGGCGTGGCGCGGGTCCATCAGCGTTTCGTTGTCCGAGACGCAGACGAGCAGCGGTGCGGTGATGTGGCGGGCGTGGCGGGTCGCGGTCACCGTGGCCAGGCCGATCGCGTTGGCGGCGGCGATTCGGTTGTCGAAGATGGCGCCTGCTGGGGTGGTCGAGTTCCAGCCGTCGAGTGCGCCGGGGACGGTGACGACGGCGGTGGCTCCGGGCGCGGCGACGATCGGTACGTACCGTCGTTCCCGGCCGAGCAGGAACCGCGCCGCGTCGGCGAGGATCGCGGGGCTGAGCCGGGCCACCGCGCGTGGTCCGGATCGGGCGGCGGCGGCCGGCCCGTACACGATGGGGCACTGCACGACCACCGCGGCCAGGTCGTGGCGGGCGGCGGCGACGCGTAGCGCGTGCATCGCCCCGAGGCTGGTGCCCCACAGGCCGATTCGGTTGGCGTCGATGTCGTCGCGTGCACGCAGGTAGTCGAGCGCGCCGTGCACGTCGGCGCGGTGGCGGCGCATGCTGATGCGCTGCCGGGGTGATCCGCCGGAGGCTCCGGTGTGCCGGTAGTCGAAGGCGAGGGTGGCGATTCCCGCGGCGGCGAAGTGGTGTTCGTACTGGCTGAGCATCATGTCGTGGGTGGCGCCGAGGCCGTGTACGAGCACGACGGCCGGGTGCGGTCCAGGCCGGTTGGGCAGCGTGATCCAGGCTGCGCAGCGGGTGTCGTCGACGGTGAACGCAGTCGGCGAGGTTTCCAGGGTGGCGGTCATTGACTCCTCCTCTTACGCGTACGTTGTACGTGTAAGGTACGCTTGCATACGTACAACGTACGTGTCAAGGAGGTGTGATGGTCCGCGCACGCTATACGCTCGACGACATCCGGTCCGAGGCGTTACGCCTCGTCGATCGCGACGGTCTGGCAGCCCTCAACATGCGGTCATTGGCGACGGCGCTGGGCACCGGACCGATGACGCTCTACAACTACGTCCGAGACCGGGAAGGCCTGGAGGAACTGGTCGTGGACGCCGTGATCTCCGCCGTCGACCTACCGCAGCCCACATCCCACTGGCGGCACGACACCGTCCAGATCGCCACCGCGACCTGGCGGGCGGTACGCGCACACCCGGCCGCCATACCGCTCGTGCTCACCCGCCGGTCCACCTCTGCGGCCGGCTTCGCCCCGGCCGAGGCTCTCATCGCCGCGCTGCACCGCGCGGGGCTCAGCGACCGGGACCTGCTCGCGGCGTTCCGCGCCGTCCTCGGCCTCATCATGGGCAGCGCCCAGGCCGAACTCGCCGGCCCTCTCACCCCACCCGAGCCAACGGCGCAAGACACCGCTGCCCGCATCGGCGCACTCGCCGGGCGAGACTTCCCCCACATCGAGGCGCTTTCGCACGTCAGCCGGACATCTACCCCGGAAGCCGACTTCACACGCGGCTTGGAGATGCTCGTGGCTGGCATAGCGGCAGCATGAGAGACCTTACGTGCAGAGCCCGGGTCGAACGATCACGACCTGTGCCGAACGATCCTCGCCCAGCCGAGCCGGGGCATCCATGTGCGCCGTTGTCACGGTTACCGAAGATCCCGTTACCCAACCTGCCCGGCGAAGCGCCACTCGACCGATCCGCCCATGATCCAGTGCCCTCATCTCGACATGAGCGTGCGCCACTGCGCAGCGACCGCATCGACGAGGGCGTCACCTACCGTTACCTAAGCGCATCAGCTCAGCCTCGCGGTGGCCAGCAGAACGTGGCAGCACTGCCGACCGCCTTTGACAGCCCCGGCGACGATCAGATGTACGTCGACTACTCACTCGTCCGCCGCGCCCCGGACCTGTCCGCGCACCGAGGCGATGGTGACGACGGGCAGCCGGCTCAGCCGGGTGAAAACATCGGTGTACGGGTGCATGCCGCGCCGCTTCGAGCTTTCGGTCGCCATCGATGGACTGAACAAGTACTGAACGACGAATAAACTATCCGTCCAGAGTGACATGACACGATCTCTCCGATTCGGCGGCGCGTCGGGCACGGTGTCCGACAGGTGCGTTGTCACCGCCGTCGACGGAGAGGTGTGACCCGGAGATGCGAAATACGTATGCGCGAGGTGTGCTCGCCTGGATCGCCTCCTTGGTGACCATGGCGGCGTTCCTCGTAGCGGTACACCCGTCGGCTGCGAAAGCCGACCCATCGAGCCCGCACACGATCATCGACTGGGACGTGTCCGACCTTGACGACGACACGAACTACGGCCGCCAGATGGCGGCGCAAGCCTACGTCAACATGATCACCAACCTGCGCCGCATCGCGGGTCACGATCTCGTGAATCGGGTCGGTGAGACGACGGACCGGGGCCAGCGGGTGATCGAGGTCCGGGTCAGACGCAACGGAGCCCACAACCTGTCGATCTACCTCTGGGCCCGAAGCCTGTACGTCATTGGATTCTGGGCCCGTACTGCCGACGGACAGGTTGGACACCGATTCTTCAACGATCCCGCGGTGAACGCGGCCGCCGGCATCTTGCGGATCCCTCAGCCGCCACGGCTGCCATGGACTGGCAACTACGCGACGACTCCAGGCGGTTCGTACCGCGAGGACATGCGCTACACGGCGAAACATCTGAACGATGCGATTTACACTCTCGAAGGCATGCCGGCCCAGTTGAACGGAAGCAACGAACAGCGGACCCATCTCGCTCAGGAGATGATTCGCCTGATCGGTGCTGTGGCAGAGGCGGCCCGCTTCGGCGCGATCGAGAACTTTGTCTATTACCGCATCCGGGATCGGGGCGATATCGGCCTCGGCACCACAAACCGTGAGCTTGAGAATAACTGGGCTCGCCTCTCGGACTGGGTTCTGGACATCGTCGACAACCCCACAACCGCGCCGGTGTACCTGCTCGGACGATACTTCTACACCGTGGCGGGCCTCGTGGAAGTGCTCCACTACCTGATGATCCGGAACCCGAGCACCAAGTAACCGGGATCTTCGCCGGACGTCGGCAAGCAGCGGCAGGATGCTCAAGCCGGCAGCGGGGGAGCCGGCTTTGTCAGCGGGGCGCAACCGCGCCCCGCTGATGCCGGTGTACGTGCCACCGGATCATGCGTACTCAGCCCTGCTCCTCCTCTGTCCCGACCTCTGTCTTCGCTGCGGCGGCGTGCTCACTTGGTGCCGAATCGCGAGCGCGACGGCCAGCGGGTGGTCAGGTCGTCGCGGGACGTCTAAACCGCCCGCAGTCGGCGGCGGACCGATGGGTCGTGGACCCAGCCGACGAAGCGGGCTTCGGCCTGTTCGGGGGACAGGTCGGGCAGGGCCGCCGTTGCCTTGTCGCGGAAGCCGCCCATCACCTCGGCGAGCCGGGGCTGGTTTCCCCGGTAGAGGGACCACATCCGGCGGCGGAACACCTGGCAGGGCCATTCCTCGGCGTCGTCCTTGCAGTGCCAGTCATCACCCGGTCGGTGCGGGGCGCCCATCGGGTCGCCATCGTCTGGGTCGTGTTCCACGCTCTCTCCGTTCACAGCAGGTGCACCCGCTCGGTGCTGCGGTCGGGGTTTCGTACGGTGAGGGTTCCCCCGCCCCGTTCCATCAGGTCGAGGACCAGGTCGAAGACGACCAACGCCCGGTTGATCGTGTCCGTTTTCGTGTCCCGTGTGCGGGTGCACGCGGAGCCGAGCGCGTCGACCGCGCGCGGCACCAGGTTGACCGTCACCTTCGTCAGCGCCGACCGGTCCGGCTCAACCACGACGGGCACCGATCCCGATCACAAAGGTGGGGGCTCCGCCCGTGCCCTCGTCAACGGCATCCTGTCTACTCACGACTCCCTATCCCTTTCACCGTCTCCGGCGTCGGCCCGCGTATCGGTGCCCGCGACCTTCGGAAGGGCCTGGAGGAACTCGATCGCGCGATCCATGTACGGGCCAATCCGTAGTGGGTGCAGTGCAGGCAGACCGGCCGCCAGAGGGGTCCTCGGCGGTGGCGCTTCACCTCCGCGCGAGCGATCCACGCCAACGTGTCGATGCTCAGTTCCCCACTCATCGGTCAGGCCGTCCTCGGTACGGGCCGCTCGATGTCCGCCAGGACACGGCGACGGATCGCGTATTCCGCCTCGGGCAGCTCGGGCTTCCCCATCGGCTTCTCGACGCCGCGTACGGTCACCCACTCGGTGTCGTACGCCCCGGCGTCCATCGCCACGTGCGTCACCCGCAGATGGAGATCACCCATGCTGTCCTCGTACGCGGGAACCTCGCTCCGGCGGTAGTCACCCGCCTCGGCGTTGATGACATCACCCACCCGTACGAGCGCACTACCGATCATCACGGCCGCCGTTCCGAGGCGCGGTAGCCCGAGCGCTGCCCGAACGTGAGCACCGGCCCCAGGTCCGCCGTCGACTCACCGACCCGCGACGAGCGGGCAAAGGTGGACGATGACCAGACGAGTGGCTGCGGTGCGGCAGCCCCGAGGGACCACGGCCAGACACAGCCCCACCAACGGCGAACCAGGAACATCGCGATACCTCCTTCTTATCGAGAGCACCCCGAGCGCCGGAGCTGGACCCTCCCGGTCCAGCCGAACCTCGACCTCCGAGGAGGTAGAAGCGCAAGCGACACATGCCGGGGCGGGGCAGCGGTCCGAACATCAGGGGAGCGGGACGAGTAGGCCCGGTGGTTCGGGGGAGATGCGGACCCAGCACTCGGCGTGCTCGCCGCAGGTGGGGCAGCGTCCGTCGGGGTCGGGGGAGTGGGCCCTGGCCAGGTCATACGTGCTGACAAGAACATCAACCGAGGTGTACGGCGCCGCCTGCTCGTCGGTGCGGATCCAGCCGACGAAGCGGTTGTGCAGCCAGCCGCTCGGCACGTGCCGCAGGTCCTCGGCCGCGACGACGAAGTACTGACCCAGGTAGAGCCCGAGCGACACCCGACTGCCCGCGAACTCGGCCCGCAGCTCCCGCCGCCGACTCGCACACGGCCAGTCCCCACCACACCCCGAGCACACCCACGTACGCGGCACCGGATTATGCGTACTCACCTCTGCTCCTCCTCTGTCCCGACCTCTGTTTTCGCTGCTCATCGCGCGGCCAAGCTCACGGACGATCGCGGCCACCCGTACCAGAAGTTCGATGCACGGAGTCGTGCAGTCGGACGGCTCCCACGCGCACCCCGGGGCGTGCCCGGTCACCCACACCTCGTCCGACCGAACGTGCACGCGGTCCAGGTGAACCCGCGCCACGACGACATCGACCCGTGCGCTCGCCGGCAGATCGCGGCAATGCGACCACTCGCCCGACTCAAGCCGAAGTACGGTCCCGACCGGCACTTTTGGCAGCCCAGCGGGCGTAGTCATGACCGGCGCCCGTACCCGAGACGGAACCGGCAACCTCGGTTGCTACGCAGCCGCGCGAGCGTCATGTCCTCGGCATTCAGTGGCGATTCCGGCTGCACGTCCTGCGGCGCGCTCGGCGCCGAGGTCGGACCGTGGTGTCGGTGCTGGTAACCGGCGCGCTCCGGATACTGCGTCGCGGGACCGATCCCGTCGTCCTCCGGCTCGCACGGTCCGCTGAACCACCGCCACCTGCCCACTCAGGACCGTCCGCGCATGTCGGCCGACACCTGTTGTCCGACGTGACTCAGCGGGCACTGTTGCCCCTGGCCAACCTGCTGGTTCTGTTCGTTCGCCACCCGTTCGCCTCCTTGCGATGGAGGCACGGCGGCCGGGACATGCTTCCCCTCACCGACCGCCGCACCCGCTCCGGTGGACACGGCGAACTGGCGCAATGGGGTGCGCCAGTTCGCCGTGTCCGGACTGGGTAGGGGCGTCGCGACCGAGTGGGATCGTTGCTGATGGCCGAGAATCCGACACCCCTTCGCGTCCTGTCCGCCGTGACAACTTGTCGGACAGGACGTAACTTGAGGTTAGGATTGGTGTGAGCGCAGCCACAAGGCCATCACCGTACGTATTGTTGTTCGTACAGGACGACCGGATCGGAAGCTCTGATGACCGTGACCCTGTTCAGCCGCGTCGCAGACGACCTGCGGCGCGATGTTGTCCAGATGTCGGCCGGGCAGAAGCTGCCCAGCGAACACGACCTCACCAAGCGCTACAAGGTCTCCCGACAAACCGTCAGGACTGCCCTGCAAACCCTTGCCCGGGAAGGACTGATCGTCTCGACCCAGGGTCAAGGGTGGTCCACTCGCGACCAGCGAACCTTGGACTGGGTGGCCTCCGAGCCGGAGCGGAACACTCGCATCGACAGGTCGCCGGCCGACACCTGGTCTAACGGGATCCGAGCGCAGGGACGCGAACCGAACGAGGTGATCACCACCGAGACGATCCTCGCCTCCGGCCGCATCGCGGACTTCCTCGAAGTACCCGAGGGTGAGCCGGTGACCGTTCGCCGACGACTGCGGTACGTCGACCGGCAGTTGCACACAACTTCGGACAGCTACTACCCGCGCTCCCTTGTAGCCGGAACAGCGATCGAGCTTCCGGCCGACGTGCTGCCCGGCACATATGCGATCCTGGAAGCGGCTGGTCATGGTTGGACGACCTGGCGCGACACACTCAGGTCCCGGCCACCCACAGCCGCCGAGCTTGACCTGTTCGGGCTCGACCCCGGCGTCGCGGTCACCGAACACACCAGGATCCGCAGGGCCGAAGACGGCAAGGTCGTCGCGGTGTCGGTTACCGCACTACCCGGCGACCGCAACGAGATCATCTACGAAGGGACGGCGTGATGGCTACGCAAACGATGCTGGGCGTGCTGGCGGTCGAAGAAGTTCCGGTCTACGACTCCGCATACCGGACCGACATGGCCGCGCGCATTATGTACCAGCCGACCGGGGTGCCCCTGCGTAACGACGGGATCTTCCGTCACTGGATGCTCCGGGGCGAGACGTACCGCCTAGAGCACGACGGCACCGGCTGGCGAGTCCACAACGATCTGTTCGGCCGACACGAATACCGCCTTGTCGATGCACAGGACGCCCAGCATGTTGGTCGGCTCCCCCTGGTCGATGGGGAGCTGACCTTGAATGCGGGAACCATCTACGAGATCCGTACGGATGAGCCGATGGGCCTGTGGAGCGTGTACTCACGCTAAATCGCTCGGGACTCGATCGCCGTTTTGACCCCATCCGAGCTGAAAGCACTGCTCATGTCGATCTCGTATATACAGCTCACCGGGCAGTCGGCCGCTCTGTGGTTTGAAGGGGTAGCAGACCTCTACGCGACCGTTTATTCCGAGGCGCCGTACGAGGAAGGCCCCGAGCAGGTGGACGTGTTTCGATCCAAGTTGCCGGAGGAGCTGTCGCGGCCTGGCTTCGAGCTGGTGGTCGCAGTCGAGGACGAATCGGTCTTCGGGGCCGCCTACGGATGGACAATGCCAGCGGGGACCTGGTGGTCCAGCGCCGACCGGGAGCCGCCACCGAACCTCCTGGATTCCGACAAGTTTGCGCTCATGGAGTGGATCGTCCACCCAAGTAGGAGGGGTCAAGGTGTGGGTGCAGAACTCATCCAACGCCTGATCGACGGACGGCCGGAGTCCTGGGCGATCCTGGCGTCTGATCCACGATCAGCGGCGCGGAGCATGTATGAACGTGCAGGGTGGCGCGATGTCGGCAGAACAGCGCTGCCGTGGGGACCGGCGATGCATCTTCTGGCTCTCCTCCTGCCGTCGCGTGACAGGTAGAGGGAACGGATTGAATCAGGAGGATGTCGCCGGGTTGCGGCAGCGGGCCGAATATCAGGAGAGCGGGATGAGGAAGCCAAGGCGTTCCGATGCGTGATGAGGAGGTGGAACGTCAGGTGTCCCTGCGGCTGGATCGCCAGGCCATCCTGACGAGCGACGCGCCGCCAATGCTCCGGATGGTCGTTGATGAGGCTGCTGTACGCCGGCTCGTCGGCGGTGCCGAAGTGATTCGTGGTCAGATCGCACACCTACTGGAGATGAGCCGCAAGAGCAACATCCAGATCCAGCTACTGCCCTACCCGGCAGGTGTCGGGTACGACGGCAGCTTCGTCATTCTCGATTTCCCGGCTCTGCCCGCACCGTACCCTGACGCGACCGACGACAGCATGGTGTACGTCGATACCTCGACGGGCGCCCTCTAGATGGACCATGACCGGGAGGTCTAGGCGTACCGGGCGGCACACGAACAGCTCCAGGCTCAAGCGCTGGGCGCTGTCGCCACCCGAGAAGCCCTGCGTAAGATCGCCGAGGAGTTGGCGATGTAGGGGGCCGGCATGGCAGTGTGGCGCAAGAGCACGCGTTCGGGTTCATCGGGCGACTGCGTGGAGGTCGCGGATGATCTCCCGGAGCTTATTCGCGTGCGCGACAGCAAAAACGTCGGTGGCCAAGTGCTTGCATTCAGTAAATTCACTTGGCGCGAGTTCACCGAAGGTATCAAGCGCGGCGAGTTCCGCTGATTCTGAATCTTGATCTACGTCCTGGGCGGCCCGGTCCCTATCAGCGGTCCGCCGACGTCACCCGACCCGGCGACAACACCCCCGGATCATGCGTACGACAGGGGCAGTAAATCATGCCGGGCCGGGCGACCGAGTAGTTTCCGGCTGGGGACGTTCAAAAGGTAACGGGCAGCGGCGGACCGTCTCGGACCGGGCGCTTATCGCCAACGCACCGAGGATGCCGCGTCGTCCATCGGTCCCATCGTTGCCTGGATGGTGTGGTATCCGGTGGACGACCCGGCGAATTCCGGATGCTCGTAGAAGTTCCCCTCGCAGTTGGAGAAGCCCGAGTGAGAGGAGATCGTGTCGTTCAACCCCCAGTTCCCCAGGTTCGGCTGCTGCACGTCCACGTCCGGGAGGTCCCCACTCCGGCGACGGGTGAGCCGTCCGGCTTCACCATGGAATTCAGTTCTTGGGCCAATTCCTGGCTGGCCAGGGCTGCCCTGGCATCGGCCGGGGCGTTCGTGACGTGTCCGTCGGTGGCATCCAGAACTGCCTGGGTGAAGGTGTCGTGGCAGCTCACGACACCGCTGGTGAGGTCTCCGACGCAGTGTCGGCCACCGGGGGTTCCATTGGCGTGGGCGGGTACGGCGACCATGGCGAGAGCCAGGGCGGTCGTCGCCGCGACGGTGAGAAGCGTGGTTATCTTGCGCACCGAGCTTTTCCTGTCCGATTTTGCGGAGCCACCAAGGATCGTGGCAACGATTGGTTTCTCCTCGGCTTCGAGTCGTCCTGCTCTTGTCCTCCCTCCTCTGGCATCACCACCGTCAATCGTCTTGTGCGCCATCCGTTTCCAGGGTGCCCGGCTGCCGTCCGGATGTCGTTGACACCCGTCGACAGCTACTTGACGAAACGGAAACCTGATCCACAAGATATCGTTTAGCCCGCGCGACGGCCAACCTACGGCCGAGGGTGCGAGCGCGGCGGCAGGAGCGAGATGTGGTGGTCGTTGAGGGTCGGGCGCGTCTCGGAAACGTGATGGTCGGCGAGGGCCGGGCGCGTCTCGGAAACGTGGTTGTCGGCGACGACGGGGGCAGCGATTCCGGATAGAAGTGCTGCGGCGATGGCGCCGATTGTGACGATGCGTCGCGTGTGCATGTTCGTCCTCCTGGTAGACGTCGTGGTGACTGAGTTTCACTTTGTCATGCGTAGGATTCGGTGTCGTTGGCGAGGACTGCACAGTCTCTTGACAATCCGTCTACTCGTCGGGCGCCGGGAGTCAACGGCAGTCTTCCGGGCGGGTTGCTCGCTGCCTTCCCTGGGCCCTGCGGTGTCGGGGCAACTATGTGCAGGCTCAGGCGTGTCGAGGGCTGCCGTTGGCCACCACGACGGCTGCCTGATCTAGCCACGGCCAACGTTGTGTTCACGGCACTCGCCCGAGCATGACCCGGGAGAGCATCCGGTCGCCGTTCCGTGCAGGCAGTCCGTCGATCTATTCGAGGAGGTGGCGAAGACATGGACATGACCGCGCCAAGTGGCGGAAACTGATCCACTCGTCGTCTAGTGGCGGGTCATCGTCATCGTGTTCAAGACCCCGCCCAACGGGCAGCTCACCGATTTCCAACAGCAGTTCAACCACGCCCACAACCGGCTACGCGCGATCGGTGAACGCGGGAAAAGCCTGCTCAAGATGACCTTCAAAGCACTCCGCAACGTCAGCCTGTGTCCCTGGAAGATCGGAGACATCGTCGCCGCTGTCCTGGTCATCCTTCACAACGAGCATGGGCGAACCACCTGAAGGGGCTACTACACAAAGTTGCAGACCGTTACTCGGGAACCTTCAGTGCATTTGATCTTCACGCCGAGATCGAGTTCGCCGACCTGCTCGGCGGCCGTCGCGGCAAGGACCTCGACGCCTGGATGAGCGCCGTCGATGCTTCTACTCCAAGCCTTACAAGTCAGACACCATCACGACGTTGCCGGGGCCCTGTTGGCCACCCGGGGCGAGTCGGCAATGCGTCCAACGGTCAAATTTTGCGGGGACAGTCGTCAATGTTGTGATAGGCATGGAACAGTACAAGGATCGGCGACGGGGGCTGATGGTGGTCGATACAACCGTGTTCCGGACCGAAGATGTTCCCAGGGTCGACCGGTTCGGGCTCTGGTGTGAACGAATGAGTCACTTGATGGCCCCGATGAAGATGACCAGCGACCACGCGGCCGACTTCCGTGCGCAGGCGCGCATCCTGCCACTCGGCGCCACTCAGGTGTGGCCCACGACGGTTCAGCCGATGCAGTTCCGGCGCACCCCGAGACTGGTCCGGCAGTCTGCCCCCGAGCTGTACCACCTCTCGCTCGTCCTCGACGGGGCGATCGACGTCACCCAGGCCGGCGAGCATGCCCTACACCGCCGACACGACCTGTACGTCGTCGACATGTCCCGGGCCCTCGACTGTCACCTGGTCGGCGACCGACCCGTCAACGCGATCGGGATCGAGATCCCCAAGTCCCTGTTACCGCTGCCCGAGCGTGAGGTGGAAAAGCTCCTGGCCCGGCGGTTGCCGGGCGAGCGCGGGCTCGGGGCGCTGGTGCTGGGACTCGCCACCCGACTGAGCCAGGAGGCCGACACCTACCGCCCCGCCGACGGACCTCGCCTGGGTGCGGTCCTGGTCGACCTGGTGTCGGCGCTGCTCGCCCACACGCTCGACGCCGAACGGGCACTTCCCCCGGACACACACCGCCGAGCCCTGATCCTGCGGATTCGGGCGTTCATCCAGCAACACCTCCAAGACCCGGACCTGACCCCTGGCGGCATCGCGGCCGCGCACCACGTCTCCGTCAGCTACCTGCACCGGCTGTTCGAGACGGAGGAGGTCACTGTCGCCGCGTGGATTCGCCAGCAGCGCCTGGAGCGGACCCGCCGCGACCTCACCGACCCCGCTCTGCTGGGCACTCCGATCCACGAGATCGCCGGTCGGTGGGGCTTCACCGATGCCGCAGTTTTCAGTCGCATCTTCCGTTCCGCGTACGGCATCCCGCCGCGAGACTTCCGTAGCCGGCACGCACAACCAAGGATTCAGCAGTGAGCCGAGCCCCTGCTGGGTTCTTCGGCAGGCCTCGGTGCAAGTAGAGCGTGATCTTGCGGTGATGAGTCGCAAACTAGAAAGCCAAAGTCCGCGTCCGGCCATCGTTGAGACTCTTGGGGCGTCGGTGCGCGACTTTCTGGCCAAGGCTGCCGGTGCTGCTGCCGCTGCCGGTCTCCTGGAGATTCCTTGGCCGTAGTTGGTCTCGCGTCTCGAACTGCTGGATCCATCGGCGAACGGCTGAGGGCTCCTGCCGGCTCCCGGTACGGGAGTCGGCAGGAGCCCTGTGTGCGTACTGCTGGTGGTGCTGGGGTGGTTAGCCGAAGGCGCGGGCCTGCCAGCCGACCACCTGGTCAGCGGGGAGTGCCGTCGGGAAGATGGCTACCCGGTCGAGTTCACCGGTCAGTCGCTGGCCGCCGTCCTGGTCTGCGGCGAATCGCAGCTCACGGGTGGCGCAGCCGATGATGCCGCCGTCCGGGACCTTCGCCGTGCCGGCCACCTGGCCGTCGACGTAGACCGTGATCGCACCGTCGTCGGCCATAGTGATGACCAGGTCGAGGAACCGGCCGGTGGGCAGCGTCGCCGTGGTGGTCACGCCGTTGCCGGCGCCGATGAAGCGGACCTGGTTGCTCGGCGTCAGGTCGATCAGCACCCCGTCGGTGCCGGGGTTGCCGCCCGGCTGGAAGTCGAACAGTCGGCGGTAGCTGCCGGTCGTCGTCACCTTCACCTCGGCCGCGAACGTGGCCGTGTTCAGGTATCCCAGGGTGGTCGGGGTCGTACGCAGGTAACGGGTGCCGTTGAGCGCCAGCGCGCTGCCGGTGGGGCCGGCGGCGACGTACCCGGCTCCGGTCTGGACCGTCGCGGTACGCCCGTTGGGGGAGCGGTCCGCGATGGTGTCACCCGAGGTCGGGTCCCAGGCGACGAGCGGGCGGGTCTGGTTCGGCACGTCGCACGGCGGCGGAACCGGCAGGGCGATCGTGGTGCTGGCGGTGGCCCGCCAGTCATCGTTGATCAGTCGTGCTTCGATCCGGTTCGGGCCCGCCTCGGCCTCCCGAGTCGGGGCGACCGTGAAGGCGTAGGCCTGCTGGTCACCGGGGCGGAGCTTCGGCGTGGCGATCTGGCCGGGGCGTACGGTCCAGCCCTCCGGCACGGCGAGCTTGACCGTCGAGGCTGGCACGGTGGCCGTACCCGAAGCCTTGACCGCGACCGTGACCTGCGCGGTCTGGCCGACCTCCAGGGTTTCCGGGGCGGTGATCGCCAGGTCGACCTGGGCGGTCGCGATGTAGGTGTGACCCTTGACGGCGTCGAACGTGATCTTCTCGCCGCCACCGGTGGTGGTGATCTTCCGTCCGCTGGCCGCGTCCACCAGGGTGTACGGGCCGGTGAACATCGAGTTGCGCAGGCTGACCTTGCCGGCGCGGCCGGTGGTCACCTTGATCTCGTCGGCGGCACCGCCGGACCAGCGTACGTCCACGGTGTTGTCGCCCTGGGCCCGCAGGCCGGTGACGGAGCCGTTGGCCCACTTGCTCGGCAGCGCCGGCAGGACCTGGATCTCACCGGTTTGGCTCTGCAACAGCATCTCGGCCATGCCGGAGGTGGCACCGAAGTTGCCGTCGATCTGGAACGGCGGGTGGGTGTCCCACAGGTTGGCGAGGGTGCTGCCCTTGAGCTGCTCGCTCAGCATCTTGTGCGAGTGGTCGCCGTCGAGCAGCCGGGCCCAGAAGTTGATTTTCCAGGCCTTGCTCCAGCCGGTGCCACCGTCGCCACGGGCGGTCAGCGAGACCTTGGCGGCCTCGGCGATCTCCGGGTTCTTGGTCGGCGAGATCTGCGAGCCCGGGTGCAGGGCGAACAGGTGCGACACGTGCCGGTGGGTGTCGGTCGGGCTGTCCAGGTCGAGCTTCCACTCCTGGAGCTGACCCCACGAGCCGACCCGGATGCCCGGGTCGAGGTTCGCCAGGGTGGCCTTGACCTCGTTGCGGAAGGTGCCGTCGCCGCCGACGATGCCGGCCGCCTCGATCGTGTTGGTGAACAGGTCCCAGACGATCTGCTGCGACATCGACGCACCGGCGGTGAAGTCACCGTTCTCCGGCGAGTAGCTGGGGGAGACGACCAGCTTGCCGTCGCGCGGGTCGACGATCAGCTCGTCCATCCAGAACTGGGCCAGCTCCTTCATCATCGGGTACGCCCGCTCACGCAGGAATTTTTCGTCCTTGGTGAACTCGTAGTGATCCCAGTACGACTGCGCCAGCCAGGCGCCCGCCTCCGGGAACCAGAACGACTGCGGGTAGTTGTGCAGGCCGGTGAAGCCCCACGGGTTGGTCTCGTTGTTGACCACCCAGCCCCGGTTGCCGTAGATCTGCTGGGCGGTGACCTTGCCCGGTGCCACCATCGAGTCGACGTAGTCGAACAGCGGGGCGGTGGTCTCGGAGAGGTTGGTGACCTCCGCCGGCCAGTAGTTCATCTGGAGGTTGATGTTGACGTGGTAGTCGGCGTCCCACGGCGGGTTGGTGGAGTTGTTCCACACGCCCTGGAGGTTCGCCGGCAGCGAGCCGCCGCGCGACGAGGCGACGAGCAGGTAGCGGCCGTACTGGAAGAAGAGGCTCTCCAACGCCCGGTCCGCCGCCGCGTTGCCCTTGTCGTAGTTGCGCAGCAGGTCGTCGGTCGGGATGTTCGGCATCACCTGGCCGAGGTCGAGGTTGACCCGGTCGAAGAGGGCCTTGTAGTCGGCCTGGTGGGCGGCGAGCAGATCCGCGTACGACTTCGCCGACGCGGTGTCGACCCGGCCGGTGACCGCCGCGTGCGGGTCGGTGCCCCGGTAGGTCGGGTAGACCCCGGCGTAGTCGGTGCCGGCGGCGAGAACCAGGGTGGCCGAGTTGGCGCCGGCCACGGTGACCGTGCCGTCGGTGCCGTCGGTACGCGTGCCGCCGTCGTTGTTGACCTGGATCTGCGACTCGTACTTGAGCTTGTTGTCGTTCAGGGTGCCCGAGAAGGTGATCCGGCCGCCGGCGGCGGTGGTCGTCTTCGAGCGGTTGTTCGCCGCGGTCACGCCGGCGGTGAAGCCGACCTTGCCGGGCTGGTCGGCGCTGAGCTTGACCACCAGCACGTTGTCCGGGTTGCTGGCGAAATACTCGCGGGTGTAGCGGACACCCTCGTCGACGTAGGAGACCTTGGCGACGGCGGTGCCGATGTTCAGCTCGCGACGATATTCCTGGACCGTGCCCGGGTCCTCGGTCAGCCGCAGCGACAGGTCACCGAAGCTCTGGTAGGAGCCGAAGCTGCTCTTCGGCTGGCCGAGCTTGTTCGCCACCTCCTGCGGGGAGATGCGCCCGTTCTGGTTGATCAGGGCCTGGATGTCGGCGATCGCGTTCGGCCGGGGCGAGGTCCAGTTGCCGAAGTTGTAACCGGGCGCGCCCGGTCCGCCGGTCCACAGGGTCTTCTCGTTGAACTGCACGGTCTCGTTCGCGACCCGGCCGAAGACCATGCCGCCGAGCGCGCCGTTACCGATCGGCAGCGCCTGGGTTTCCCAGTCGGCGGCGGGTTCGTCGTACCAGAGGGTCAGCGGGTCGGCGCCGGCCGCGAGCGGCGCGGTGTCGGGGGCCGCGAGCGGCGTCGGCCCGGCAAAGGCGGGCACGGGTACGGCAACCGCCGCGGCAAGCACGCCAGCGAGCATCGTACGGGGGAGAAGTCTTCTTCTTCGGGGGTGGAGTGTCAACGGGGTCTCCGGAATCATCCGAGGTACATGGTGGTGGTGCGCATGTCTTGGTGGATAAAAGCGGACTAATGACAGTAAGGTGCCCGACAGGCATCGGATGTTTAATCGGCAGGTTACGGATTGAACATCGAGGAAACAAGACCCACCCCGACCCGATCGGTAAGGTCCACACTCGACGTCACTCCGGACACCCGCAACCGGTGGCAGGATTCGCGGCATGTTCCGCGAAATGACCATCCCGTCCGTCTTCCGGCGCAACGTCACCGAAGTGTGGGGTGACGACGGGCAGCGCTGGCTCGGCGAGCTGCCGTCACTGGTCACGGCCGTCGCCCACGACTGGGACCTCGACGTCGGCGACCCGTACACCCTGAGTTTCAACTGGGTCGCCCCGGTCCGGCGCGGTGACGGGTCGGCTGCCGTACTGAAACTCGGGGTGCCCGGATCCGACCACCTCTTCGACGAGGCGGCGGCGCTGACCTGCTTCGCCGGCCGGGGTGCCGTACGCCTGCTCGACCGCGACCCGGAACGGGGAGCGCTGCTGCTGGAACAGGCCACACCGGGGGAGCCGGCCCGGGTGTTCGTACCCGATCGGGACGAGGAGGCGACGGCCGTCTTCGTCGCGCTGACCCGGCGACTGCACCAACCCGCGCCGGCCGACTGCGCGCTGCCCGAACTGGTCAGTCGGGGTGAGGCGTTCGCCGCCCACCTGCGGCGGTATCCGGACGACCGGGTGCTGCCCCGGAGCCTGGTCGAGCGGGCCGGGCGGCTCTTCGACGAGCTGTGCGCCAGCGCCACCGAAAGGGTCGTACTCCACGGCGACCTGCACCACGACAACATCCTGCGGGCCGACCGGGAACCGTGGCTCGCCATCGACCCGCACGGCGTCGTCGGCGACCCCGGCTCCGAGATCGGCGCGTGGCTCTACAACCCGGACCCGGACCGCCGCGACGACAACCTGCTCAGGCTCGTCCCGGCCCGGATCGAACAGCTCGCCGACGGCCTGGCGATGCCGGTGGAACGGGTCGTGGCCTGGGGATTCGCGCTCTGCATGCTCTCCGAGGTGTGGGACGCCGAGGGCGGCACCGCAGGCGGCGGGCGGGCCCTCGACGTCGCCCGGCAACTCCTGCCCCGACTCTAGGAACGGGGCGATGCGCTTGTTCCGGGCGCCGTCGAGCGTCAGCCGAGGCCGCGTTTGCGGGGCGTCCAGAACGGTTTGACGACCACCGCCGTACGGGGCCAGCCGCGTTCGGCGACGAGGTGACGGCGTACCGCCTGGCAGGCGCGGGCCGCACCCGCGAGGTAGGCCGTACCGGGCTCGGCGGGAAGGTCGAGCGCGCGCACGGCGGCGACGAGCCCGTCCGCCCCACCCCCCCCGGACCCCCCGGAACTCCTCGGCACGGGGCAGCGTCAGCCACCCCGTTGATCTAGGGCAAATACGTGTGATTGGAGATTCACTAACACGTATTTGCCCTAGATCGCGAGCAGGTCTGGGCGTGCTGGAGGGGGCCGGGTGGGGCGGTTGCGGAGCAGGTCGTGGAGCACGCGATGTCCTGCTCGTTGCCGTTCGAGGAGTGCCCGCACGTGTGGGAGGGATCGCTGCCCTCATGCCGCCGCCGCCCTGATTCGGTCCGGCAATTTTTCGCCGCCTCCAGCAGCCGCTACCCACGAGCCGCTCACCTGCGATTCGGCAGTGGCTCAGGGCAATGAATCACCCCGGTCCGGCTCCGTTGCCGGAAACAGTTTCCGCAGGTCAGAGCGAACATGAACACGTTGTTCGCGTTTGTCGGGGCACCGGTTCGCGGGTGAGGATGGGGCACCTTCGAGGCAGAGGAGGAATCCGTGACGATCCTGGTGACCGGTGCCACCGGAAACGTGGGCCGCCTGGTGGTCGCGCGACTGGTCGAGGAGGGCGAGCGGGTACGCGTACTGACCCGAACCCCTCAGGCGGCCCACTTTCCCGACGGTGTCGAGGTGGTTCGCGGCGACCTCGACGAGCCACAGACGTTGACGACCGCCCTGGAGCACGTCGACCGCATGTACCTCTTTCCGGTCGCCAAGACCGCACGGGAGGTGGTCGGACTGGCGAAGCGGGCCGGCGTACGGCGGATCGTGGTCCTCTCCTCCGGTGCGGTCACCGGCGGCTACGACACCGACTTCCACCTCCCCGTGGAGCAGGCGGTGGAGGAATCCGGTCTGGAGTGGACCCACGTACGGCCGGGTGAGTTCATGCTCAACAAGCTCTGGCTGTGGGGACCGTCGATCCGGACCGAGAGCATCGTCCGCGAACCCTTCCCCGACGTGGCGTGGTGTCCGGTGCACGAGTGCGACATCGCCGACGTCGCCGCCGCCGCGCTCCTGGAGGACCGGCACCACGGCAGGGCGTACGACCTGAACGGGCCGGAACTGATCAACCGGCGCGACCAGGCGGGTGCCATCGCGGCGGCGCTCGGTCGTGACATCCGGCTGGAGGTGGTGACCCCCGAGCAGGCGCGGGAGATCTACCGGCGGCAGGGCGGCTTCGCCGCGGACAACGCCGACTTCCTGCTCGGCTTCGAGACCTACTCCGGCGACGAGTCCGACCCGGCATCGATCAACGATCTGGACCTCGGTCCCCTCGAATCACTACCCACGGCGGAGCAGGTGACCGGGCGCCCAGCGCGGACGTTCGCGCAGTGGGCGCACGACCACGCCGCGGACTTCCGGTGAGCGCGTCCGATCAACCCCGGCCCCGCAGCTCGTCAGCGCCGACGCGTCGGCGGCCTGACCCGTACCCGCTCCTGCTCGGGCCGGCTCTCGATGTCGCCGAGCTGCTCGTGGATGGTCTGCCGCAGGTCGTCGTAGTTGTCGAACCGGTGGTCCTGGAAGAGTGTGTAGCCGGTCCACATCAGGTTGGCGCAGACCCGGGGCGGCACCTCGCCGGTCGCCGCACCCATCCCGACCAGCGCCACCGAGGAGATGCTGCCCGGCGTCCGTTGGTTCTGGAGGTGGATGGCCTGGAACGCGGCGGCGCAGGCCAGCGCGACGTTCAGCGTCTCACTGACGTTCTCCGCCGACTGCACCATGGTCGGCGTCGAGATCAGGAACGTCGGGTTCTCCGCCCCGGACGGTACGCAGACGGCACTGCCGACCGGCAGCACACCGCCGAACTGGTCCCGGATCGCCCGCTGCACCCGGAGCTGGATGCCGGCGCCAAGGTGCCGGCGGATCGCCGCGTCGACCCCGCCGTCCATCCGCCCCAGCGAGTTGGTCGGGCTGACCCAGGCGTCGACCTGCTGGTTCAGGATCGATCCCCGGCTGATCCGTACCTCGGGGGTGTCGGCGAACGCGGCCCGCCACGCCTGCACCACCCTCGTGTTGACGTCCGTCAGCACCACGTTGAGCAGCGGCTTCGCCTGTTCGGCAGTCATGGCTTCACTCCTGTTGCGGCAAGGGAACTTCCAGCGGCCACGGAAGCTACCAAGCCACTGCGACAGTCCCGTTTGGTCGGTGGTGTGCTCTACCTTCTCGGTGTCCGTCGGACATCCCCTCGACCGCCGCCCGTGCCACAGCCGGCACGGCCCGCCGATCCCGGAGCACACCATGAGCGACCCGACCGCCCCCACCACGCCGGGCCCGGACGACCCGCTGGCGCTCGCCGAACTCTTCACCAACGGCGGCGAGCCCTGGTTGCCGCTGTTGAAGCCGGTCATCGAGGCGCAGCCGGCCGCGGCGACGTTCATCGGTCCGGGGCGCGGCCCGAGCGTCGTACCGGTCCGGGAGCTGACCTTCCAGGCACTCAAGCCACACCCGCCGGAGAAATGGAAGGTCGTCGTCTTCGGTCAGAACCCGTACCCGAGACCGGAGAGCGCCACCGGCATCGCGATGTTCGACAACACCTTCCACAACTGGTCGGACAGCCAGTTCGGCCGGGTGGTCAGCATCCGCTGCATCATCAAGGCGGCGGCGATGTGGAAGTACGACATCCCGAAGAAGACCCCGATCGCCGACATCCGCGCGCTGTTGAAGCAGCACGACACCGTGCAGCCGCCGGAGTGGTTCCAGGCGATGCTCACCCAGGGCGTACTGCTGCTCAACGCGGCACTGACCGCGAGCAGCGACGGTGCGATGGCCACCGACCAGCACACCGCGTTCTGGCGGCCGGTCGTCGAACGGCTCGTCGAGGAGATCCTCAAGGCCAAGCAGAACGCCGACGAAGCCGACCGGGGCGTGGTCTTCGCCTGGTGGGGCGCGCACGCCCGCACCCTGAAAAGCCTCGTGCTCCGGCTGGAGAAGAAGTACCCGGACGTGCGGGTCCGGCACATCGACCACCCCAACCCGGCGGCACAGGGCGACATCTTCTGCGACAACGACCACTTCGCCATGGTGAACGCGGCGCTCGCCGGGCTCGGCGCCGACGAGATCGACTGGCTGCCGAGCAAGGGATGGAGCACGAACACCGCCCGGACCGGCGGGGTGCCGGCGGACACGGCCGACCGGATGGGCGCGTTCATCACCTCGACGATGGAGCTGCACCAGCTCTACCTCGAACGACTCGCCAGCGTCAAGGACGAGGGCCTGGTCCTGCCGGCGATCACCGGCGTGTTCGACACGCCGCTGATGGACTTCCGCGAGGCGGTCGCCCCGGTGGCCAAGCTGCTCTCCGGGCTCGACTGGCACGTGGAGCAGTCACACCGGTTCGGCACCACGCAGACCGAGTCCGGCGACGCGGGCCTCTCCGCCGACGAGGCCGCCGCCGTGTACCTCTACACCTGCGAGTCGGCCTTCTACCGGCAGATCAACGCCACCCTGCGTCACCCCGACCGGAGTCAGGTGGTGCCGTACCTGCCGTACCTGCGGCTGCTCTTCTCCGCCCTGGACCGGCTGCCGGCCCGGATCGAGCCACTGTGGCGCGGGGTGTCACTGGACCTGCGGTCGCAGTATCCGGTCGGCCGGACCGTGACCTGGTGGGGCGTCTCCTCCTGTACGTCGAAGCTCAGCGTCGCCCAGGCGTTCCTCGGCTACCGGGGCCGGCGAACCCTCTTCGAGGTGCAGCCCGACCGGGCAGTCGGCATCCGCCGCTACTCCGCGTTCACCGGTGAGGAGGAGTTCCTGCTCGTCCCCGGCACGCAGCTCAAGGTGACCGAGGTGATCTCGGAGCGCGGGGGGCTGTGCACCGTGCGGCTGACCGAGTTGGCCAACGAGCGCCTGGTGGCCTGACCGGTCGCCGCCGGGAGGTGTCGGAGCGTGGGAGACTGTCCGGGCCACCGCCAGGCGACGCGGCGAGGAGACATTGCCGGTGCTGCTGGACAACCTGCTCACGGAAACATCCGACGACTCCGACGCGCTGGTCGTCGCCGGGCGCACGCTGGCCCGGCACGACCTGGTCGGCTGGGCCACCGCCGTCGCCGACGACCTCCACGGCGCGGGAGCGGTCGCGGTGCACGCCACCCCGACCGTCGAAACCGTCGTCGGCGTCCTCGCCGGGCTGATCGCCGGGGTGCCGGTGGTGCCGCTGCCGCCGGACTCCGGCCCCGACGAACTCGTCCACCTGCTCCGCGACTCGCGCGCCGACCTGGTCCTCGCCGAACAACCCGACCTGCTCGACAGCCTGACCACCGGCGGGCGGGGTGCCCTGCCCGCCGGGGCACCCCGTCCGGCGGTGCTGCCGATCGGACGGATCACCCGGTCGCACACCCGCCACCCGGAGCCGCCGCCGGAGTCGACCGCGCTGGTGCTCTACACCAGCGGCACCACCGGCCCGCCGAAGGGCGCCCTGATCAGCCGGGCCGCGATCGCCGCCGACCTTGACGCGCTCGCCGACGCCTGGCAGTGGACCCCGGACGACACGCTGGTGCACGGGCTGCCGCTGTTCCACGTACACGGGCTGGTGCTCGGGGTGCTCGGGCCGCTGCGGCTCGGCTCCCGGCTGGTCCACACCGGTCGACCCACCCCACAGGCGTACGCGGCAGCCGGGGGCAGCCTCTACTTCGGCGTACCGACGGTCTGGTCCCGGGTCAGCGCCGACGAGACCGCCGCTAAGGCCCTGCGCCGGGCCCGACTCCTGGTCTCCGGCAGTGCCGCCCTGCCGGTGCCGGTCTTCCACCGGCTCGCCGCCCTCGCCGGGCAACCGCCGCTGGAGCGGTACGGGATGACCGAAACCCTGATCACCGTCAGTGGTCGGGCGGCCGGTGAACGGCGACCCGGTCAGGTCGGCCTGCCGGTCACCGGCGTACGGACCCGGCTCGTCGACGACAACGGCACGATCCTGCCGCCCGACGGCGAGTCCATCGGCGAGCTCCAGGTCAGCGGGGCGACCCTGTTCGACGGCTACCTGCGCGACGGGAAACCGGAACCGCAGGTCACCGCAGACGGCTGGTTCGCCACCGGGGACGTGGCGGTGATCGGGCCGGACGGGTGGCACCGGATCGTCGGCCGGGCCTCCACTGACCTGATCAAGAGCGGCGGTTACCGGATCGGTGCCGGCGAGGTGGAGGATGCCCTGCTGGCGCACCCGGCGGTCGCCGAGGCGGCGGTGGTCGGCACCCCGCACGCCGACCTCGGCGAGCAGGTCACCGCGTACGTGGTCGCGGACGGGGTGAACGGGCAGCAGCTCATCGACTTCGTGGCCGGGCGGTTGTCCGTGCACAAGCGTCCGCGTCAGGTGCACCTGGTGGACCGGTTGCCCCGCAACGCCATGGGCAAGGTCGCCAAGAAGCTGCTCGGCACGAGCTGACCGGGATCGCGCGGACGGTGGCGAACCTGCCGCCGGTCGTACGGGAAAGCGTTTCTAGCATGGTTACCGGCTGTCCACCCGATCCGTGGTGGACGGCGTCCGGGCCGCGACTCTTGGGATCGACATTCATGGTAGACACCGGCATCGACGACGATCTGTGGCTGCGACCGATCTTCCCGCCGACCGAGTACGCGGCCCGGGTCGCGCGCGGGGAAGCGTTCGAGCGGGGCGACTGCGTGGTGCAGCCGGACTGGAAGCTCAGCCAGATCACCCGCCGTCGTCCGTCGGGCATCACCGCCCACCAGTGGAGTTCCGCGATCCGTACCCAGTTCGCGTTCGTGGTCGGTGACCAGCGCAGCGTCGCGCCCACCGTCGCCGTCGACCTGGGCGCGACCGTCGGCCGTGGTCCGGACGCCGGCCGGGAGGACAGGATGACCAACGCCGTCTGCGCGGCCGTCGGCCTGCCGCTGCTGCGGATCGAGTCGCCGACGCTGCGCGGGGCCGGCACCGGGCGCCGGATCCTCGACTACGTGCTCGACGCCCGCGCGTTCCGGGACGCCGGTGGCCCGGACGAGGCCGAGCCGGCGGGGGACGGGCCGCAGACCTACCGGGACATCATCGGCCGCCTCCCCGACGGTCGCAGCGGGTACGTCAACGACCTCGGTGCCGTCGCCCGCTCGGCGGCCGTCGACGCGTACGCGAGCCGGCAGGTGTTCGACCCGATCATCCGCAGCCTGCACGTGACCTGGGCGGACGGTCCGGCCGAGGGCTGGGCCTGGCTGGAGGTGCGCGCCGACGAGTTCTTCTTCGAACGGGTCCGGGTCTGGCAGCACGGCTTCTCCTGCGGTGTGGACCCGGGCAGGTTCGCCGAGGACCTGGCCGCGGCGGCGATCGGCGAGCAGCTCAAGCGGCTCGGCGGCGACGATCCCGTGCTGTACGCCCGCGACGGGCTCGGCCGGGAGCTGACCGAGCTGCGGTTGCGCCAGGACGAGATGGTGGGAGACTTCGCCTTCGCGCACATCTCGTTCGACCAGCCGGTCGACGTCCAGCGGTAGCGGCGGTGTCACCCGTCGTCGCCGTCGCGCCCCGACACCGTGCGGGCCGCCTGGAGCAGGGCGGTGAGGGCGGGGTGGTCACGCCGGTCGGGGAGCCAGACCAGGGCGGCGGTGGACATCGGCAGGTCGGTGACGTCGACGTAGGCGATACCGGGACGCGGGTAGAGATGGCGGGCCGCGGCGGGGAGGAACGTGATGCCCCGGCCCCGGGCGACGGCCAGCAGCATCGCCTCGATGTCGCCGACCGGCGGACCGAAACGCACCGGGCTGCCGTCCGGACGGGGGTTGACGACCCAGTGGTCCCACCACGAGCGGGGCACCCCGGGCGGGACGTCGACGACCAGGTGCTCGGCCAGTTGGGCCAGGGTGAGCGGTGCCCGGTCCACCAGCGGGTCGTCGGCGCTCAGGCAGGCGACCCTGGGCTCGGTGGCAAGGTGCAGGCTCCGGAAACCGGGTGGCAGCGGGGGCCGCAGGAACGCGGCGTCGATCTCCCCGTGGGTGAGGGCGTCGACCTGTTCGACAAAGTCGACGGCCTGTAGTTCGACGGTGATCGCCGGATGTCGGGCGGACAGTTCGGCGAGAATGGCGGTCGTGTACGGCATGGACGCCTCACCACCGATCGCTCCGATCTTCAGATGACCCCGGGCCTCCCGCGCGTAGGACGCGGCGAGGCGTTGCAGACGGGTCATCGACGCCACCAGGTCGCGTGCCTCCGGCACCAGGGCGTGACCGGCCGCCGTCAGGTCCACCCGGCGGGAGGACCGCCGCAACAGGTCGACTCCGAGCCGGTGCTCCAGCGCCCGGATCTGCTGGCTGAGCGCGGGCTGGGTCAGGAACAGGCGCCGGGCGGCGCGGCCGAAATGCAGCTCCTCGGCCAGCACCAGGAACAGTCGCAGTTGGTGGCCGCTGGGTTCGCGGGAGCCGGGCCGGATCCGAGCGGGCTCCCGTCCACCATTGTCGACGCCGGCGCGATTCATAGCGATTAATCTATCAATTAGCTCCCAAAGCCATTCGTCGATCATGGACTGGTGGGCGGATATCGAGGCATCATTCAAGGCGCCAGGTATTCCAGGCACGTCAACGGGGGCTACACGGACGACGGGGTACCCGTGCAGGGCGTGCAGCCGGACGGGGGGCGATCAACGCTGTTTCCGGCAATCGCCACGCGCCGGCCGATCCACCCGACGAAGGTCAGGGGATCGGCCGGCGTCGGACCTGCCGGGAACACCGACGGCGCGGCCCGATCGGAGCGCCGGTCAGCCGGGTGCGGGCAGGAATCCGGTACGGACGAAGAAGTCGACATACCGCCCGAGCAGTACGCCGTCGGCGGCCGGACAGTGGATCCCGGCCGACGCCACCGCCCGTTCGGTGCCGGTACAGTCGAACGTCGGATGGTCACGGGGACCCATCGTCGGCGGCAGTCCCGCCACGAACGGCCCGAGCGCGATCCCGGCTGACCGCTGGGTCGCCTCGACCACCTCGGTGTACCAGCGCTCGTACGGCACCGACCGGACCGGGTAACCCCGCCCGCGCAGGACCTCGACGATCGTGTCGTACCCGATGGTCCTCGGGTTGTGGAAGTGGAAGTCGCGGCCGGCGGTGTCACCGCTGCGGGACAGGTGCCCGATCGCCGAGGCGACGTAGTCGACCGGCGCCAGATCCTCCGCGAAGTCGAGCGCAGGCACGGCCCCCACCTGCACGAACGTCTTCAACAACCGGCTGAAGTAGTCGTCGCTGTTGCCGGCACCGGTGCCGCCGTGACCGGTGACCCGCGCCGGCCGGTGGATCGACACCGGCAGGCCCCGCTCCCGCGCGGCCCGGACCAACCGGTCCGCCACCCACTTGCTCTCGTTGTAACCGCCCCAGAGCCCGTCCGGCCGCTGCGGCGGATCCGCCTCGGTGACCGTCCGAGCCGCGTCGACCGGTCCCAGGTAGACCCCGAGCGTCGACACGTGCTGTACGGCACTCACCCGGCCCGACCCGGCCAACCGCAGCACCTCGATCGTGCCGTCCACGTTCGCCGGCTTCAACCACCGGTACGGCTGCACGAAATGCACCGCCCCGCCGTTGTGGTAGATCACGTCGAGCCGTTCGCCGAGCGCGCCGAAGTCCCGCTCCGACAGTCCCAGTCGCGGCGACGCCAGATCCCCGAGTACGGGCACGATCCGGGCCGCGTACTCCGGTTGCCACAGCCCGTACCGGCGCAGGTTGTGCTCCACCCGGACCACCGCCGCGCGCACCGAGCCGGCCCGGACCAGGCAGTCCACCTCGGCGCTGGTGTGCCGGAGCAGGTCGTCCAGGAGGAACGCGCCGAGGAAGCCGGTCGCCCCGGTGAGCAGCACCCGCTCCGGTCGGGCCGGATCCCGCCCGGCCGCCGCGAGCGACCCGAGGTCGGCGCAGACGTCGTCCGGCAGCACCGCCTCGGCCCACAGGTCGACCCGCTCGGCTAGCCCGCCGGTGGTGGCCGCGCCGGTAGCGGGCCCGCCGGTGGTGATGCCGTCGGGTCGGGTGGGGTCGGGGCGGGCGGCGTCGAGGACGGCGGCGAAGGTGTCCAGACGCGGGGCGTCGAAGATCGTCCGCAGCGGTAACCGCACGTCGAACTCCCGGTTGATCCGGGCCAGCAGTGGGGCGGCGAGCAGTGAATGCCCGCCCAGGTCGAAGAAGCCGTCGTGGGCGCCGACCCGGTCCCGGCCCAGTGCCTGCGCCCAGATCGGGGCCAACCGAGCCTGGGTTGGCGTAGCCGCCGGCACGAACGAGCGCCGCTCCCGGGCGTCCTCCGCCGGCAGCCGACGGTGGTCGACCTTGCCGTGCGCGGTCAGCGGCAACCGGTCCAGTGGCACGAACCCCGCCGGCACCAGGTAGTCCGGCAACCGGCCCCGCAGGAAGGCCCGCAACTCGTCCGGGTCCGGCACCGCCGCACCCGGGCACGGCACCAGGTACGCGACCAGCCGCTGGCCACGGGCCACCACCACAGCCTCACCGACCAGCGGATGCCGGCCGAGCACCGTCTCGATCTCGGCCGGCTCGATCCGGTAGCCCCGGATCTTCAGCTGCCGGTCGACCCGGCCGAGGAACTCCAGCTCGCCGTCGGGACGTACCTTCGCGAGGTCGCCGGTGCGGTAGAGCCGGGCCCCCGGTGCGGTCGAGAACGGGTCCGGGACGAACGCCCGCGCGGTCAGCTCCGGCCGGTTGAGGTAACCACGGGCCAGGCAGTCACCGCCGAGGTACAGCTCACCGGGGCTGCCGACCGGACGCGGCCGACCGGCCGGGTCCAGCACGTACGCCCGCACGTGCGGCAGCGGTCCGCCGATCGGCAGCGAACCGTGTTCGTCGACCGGCAGCGAACCGTGTTCGTCGACCGGTCCGGCGGCGACCCGCAGCCGATCCCGACCACGGGTGGGAACGGGATCGGCCCGGTGGACGGTCGCGCAGACGGTGGCCTCGGTCGGGCCGTAGTGGTTGTAGAACGCGATCCGGCCGCCGGTGCGGCGGTTCCACTCGGCGAGTTTGCCGGTCGGCACCCGCTCCCCGCCGACCATCATCACGGTCAGCGGCAGGTCGGCCGGCACCTCGTGACCGGCGAGGTCGTCGACCCAGCGCTGCCACAGCGCGGACGGCGCGTCGACCGCCGTGATCCGCTGCTCGACGCAGAGATCCAACAGGGCCGGCCCGGTCAGCGCTGCCGGCTCCGGGTGCACGACCAGGGCCGCGCCGCTGATCAGCGCCGGGAACACGTCACCGACCGAGGCGTCGAAGGTCAGCGGCGGGATCATCAGGATCCGCTGCCCGGGACCGAAGTCGTGGGTGTCCCGGAACGCCACCGCCAGCCGGGTGACGGTCTCGTGCGCGACCATCACCCCCTTCGGCCGCCCGGTCGAACCCGAGGTGTAGATGACGTACGCGAGCTGCTCCGGGTGCCTGCGCGGCGGGGCCGGCTCGTCGTCCGGAGCGGTGACCGGATCGTCGGCCCGGAGGTCGTCGACCCGGATCAGGGTGCCGGTGAAGGTGGCGAAGCCGCTCGCGTGCGCCCCGGTGGTGAGCAGGACGGTGGTGCCGGAGTCGGCGAGCAGGTCGGCCAGCCGCTCCGGTGGGTGGGTCGGATCCAGCGGCAGGTAGGCGCCACCGGCCCGGAGGATGCCGAGCAGCCCGGCGATTCCGGCCGGACCGGCCCGTACCGCCAGAGCGACCGGCACGTCCGGCCCGACCCCGGCCGCCCGCAGCCGCCGGGCCAGCCGGTCGGCCCACCGGTCCAAGTCGGCGTAGCCGACCATCCCGCCGTCGCCGTACACGGCCGGGGCGTCCGGCGTACGGGCCGCCTGCGCCGCCACCAGCTCGTCGACGAATCCCGGCTCGGCCGGCGGTGGCGGCGACGGGTGCAGGCCGCCGAGGAGCAGTCCCCGCTCGGCGTCGGTGAACAGGTCCACCTCGGACAGTCGCCGCTCCGGTGCCGAGGTCAGCGCCAGCAGGGCCCGCTCGACGCGGCCGGCCAGGCGTTCGACCGTGCCCCGGTCGAACAGCCCGGTGTGGTAGTCGAGCTGGCCGGTCAGCCGGTCCCCGCCCGCGTCCAGTACCAGGGTGAGATCGAACCGGGCGGTCGCGTTGCCGAAGCCGGCCGGCCGCACCTCCAGCCCGGACAGCACGGGACCGGCCGCGTCACCGCCGCTGCCGGCGTTGAGCACGAACATCACCTGGAACAGCGGATGGTGGCCGGCGCTGCGGTCCGGCGCCACGATCTCGGTGACCCGTTCCAGCGGCACCTCGTGGTGCCCCAGACCGCCGACACACGTACGCCGGACCCGGTCCAGCGCCTCGGCCAGGGTCGGATCGCCGGACAGGTCGGTCCGCAACGCCAGGGTGTTCACGAACATCCCGACCATCGTCTCCAGCTCCGGCAGCGACCGGTTCGCCGCCGGCACACCGACCACCACGTCGGACTGGCCGCTCTGCCGGGCCAACGCGATCGTGAACGCCGCCAGCAGCACCGTGAACAGGGTGCAGTCGGTCGCCCGGCGCAGCCGTTCGACCGCCCCGGTCAGCTCCGTCGACAGGGCGAACCGGTGACTGCCGGCGGACGCGTCGACCGGCGCCGGACGAGGCCGGTCGGTCGGCAGCTCCAGCAGCGCCGGAGCGCCGGACAGGTGGTCGCGCCAGTATTCCTCCTGCTCCCGCAGGACCGCCGGGTCCCGGTCGGCCAGCCAGCGTACGTAGTCGGCGAACTGGACCGGCAGCGGTGCCGGCGCCGGTTCGCCACCGGTGACCAGGGTGTTGTAGCCGGCGGCCAGCTCGTTCGTGAGCAGCCCGAGGGAGACGTCGTCGCAGACGATGTGGTGCAGGACCAGCAGCAGTACGTGGTCGTCCGGTGCCAGCCGGACCAGTGTGCCCCGGACCAGTGGCGGCCGACCGAGGTCGAACGGTCGGCCCAGTTCGTGCCGGGCCAACCGGCGCAGGCCCCGCTCCCGCGACCCGGCCGGCAGCCCGGCGAGGTCGACCACCGGCAGCGTCACCGCCAGGTCCGGATCGTCGGCCGGTCGGACCACCTGCACCCCGTGCCCGTCGCGGTCCACGAACGCGGTACGCAGCGGCTCGTGCCGCCCGACCAGCAGGCGCAACGACTCCGCCAGCGCCGCCACGTCCGGCACCCCGCGCAGCCGGTACCCGGCCGACATCAGGTACGCCGAGTCGCCGACCGCCAACCTGTCGAGGAACCAGATCCGTTGCTGTGCGGGGGAGAGCGGCAACTCCGCTCCCCTCGGGCCGGGGCGGATCGTCTGGCTGGCGGTGAGCGTGATGCCCCGCCGCGCCAGCAGGACCGCCAGCAGTTCGTCGGTCCGCCCGGTCACCCGGAGACACCCTCGTCGAGCAGCGACGCCACCGCCTCCGGCGACATCGCCTCGATCTCGGCCCGTACCTCGGCGATGGCGGTCAGCGCTCCGGGCACCGGTTCCAGCTCGATCAGTGCGGCGGCCAGCCCGGCGACGGTCGGCGCGTCGAACAGCACCCGCGTCGGCGCCGCCAACTGGAAGTACGCGCGCAGCCGGGAGAGCACCCGTTCGGCCAGCAGCGAGTGCCCGCCGAGGGCGAAGAAGTCGGTGTCCACCCCGACCGGTCGCACGTCGAGGACCTCCTCCCAGATCCGGACGATCGCCGCCTCGACCGGCCCACGGGCGGGCAGGTACGGGGTGGAGTCGGTCGCGCCCCAGGTCGGCGCCGGCAGGGCGGCCCGGTCCAGTTTGCCGTTCGGGGTCAGCGGCAGGGCGTCCAGCGGCACCAGGGTCGCCGGGATCAGGTACCCCGGCAGCCGCAGCGCCAGCCGGGGTGCGAGCCCCGCCCAGAGTTTCGCCGCGTCGGTGGCCCGCTCCGGCACCACGTACGCGACCAGCCGGGCGTCACCGTCGGCGCCCTGAGACCAGGCGGCGACCGCCGCGTCGCGTACCTCGTCCTGCTCGCGCAGCACCGACTCGATCTCGCCCAGCTCGACCCGGAAGCCCCGGATCTTCACCTGCTGGTCGCCGCGCCCGAGGAACTCGATCCGGCCGTCCGGCAGGTGCCGGGCCAGGTCACCGGTGGCGTAGAGCCGGCAGCCCGGCTCGGCACCGAACGGGTCCGGGACGAACCGTGACGCGGTCAGTGCCGGCCGACCCCGGTAGCCACGGGCCACGCCCGCCCCGCCGATGTGCACCTCGCCGGTCACCCCGACCGGCACCGGCTGTCCCCGCCCGTCGAGCAGGTAGATCCGGGTGTTCCCGATCGGCGGCCCGATCGTCACCGCCGCCCCGCCCGGACTGGACGACGGCGGCGGATCGACCACTCCGGCCGCAGACCAGACAGTGGTCTCGGTCGGGCCGTACACGTTCCAGAGGGTTCCGCCGGCCAGCCGGTCGGCCAGGTCGCGGGAGAACGCCTCGCCGCCGCAGAGGCGGTGCCGTACGGTCGCCGGCAGCTCACCGGCGGCCAGCAGCATCCGCCAGGTCGCCGGGGTGCCCTGGAGCACGGTCGCCCCGCTGGAACGCGCGCGGGCCAGCAGCGCGGCGCCGTCGACCACCTCCGCGTTCGTGGCGATCACCACCCGTGCCCCGCTGACCAGCGGCAGCAGGAGTTCCAGCACCGAGATGTCGAACGAGAGGGTGGTGACCGCGAGCAGCCGGTCGGCCGGGGTGAGCGCCAGCGACTCGCCGAACGCCACCAGCAGGTTGCCGACCGCGCCGTGGCTGACCTCGACCCCCTTCGGTCGGCCGGTCGAACCCGACGTGAAGATCACGTACGCGAGCCGGTCGGGGTGCGGGTCGCCGGTCGGCGGGTCGGTCGGCAGTTCGGCCAACCCGTCCCGATCCCGGTCCAGGCAGACCACCGCGGGAACGGCGTCGCACAGCTCGCCCAGCCGGTCGCGTACCCGCCCGTCGGTCACCAGGACGCGGACGGCCGCGTCGTCGACCGCCATCCGCAGCCGGGAGACGGGGAAGGCCGGGTCGAGCGGCACGTACGCGCCGCCGGCCCGCCAGACCCCGAGGACCGCGACCAGCAGGTCGGACGTACGGTCCAGGCAGATGCCGACCGGCGTCTCCGGCCCGACCCCGCCGGCCCGCAACCGGTGTGCGAGCTGGTTCGCCCGGCGGTCGAGTTCCCGGTACGACAGCGTCCCGTCGTCCCCCGCCACCGCGACCGCCTCCGGATCACGGGCACACGACCGGGCCCAGAGCGCCGGGAAGGTCTGCGCCCCGACCGGCAGCTCCCGTCGCGGCCCCTGCCAGTCGACCAGTGCCCGCTGCCGGTCGGCCGGGGCGAGCAGCGGCAGATCGCCGAGCCGCCGCTGCGGATCGGCCGCGATCCCGGTCAGCAGCTGGTGGAAGCCGGCGGCGAGCCGTTCCACGTCGGCGGCGTCGAAGACCTCGGTACGGTACGAGAACGTCGCCTCCAGCCCACCGTCCGGCTGCGGCACCGCGACCAGGGTCAGGTCGAACAGCATGTCGTCGAGTTCGCTGTCCCACCAGCGCACGTCCAGACCCGGCCAGTCCGGCCGGTCCCCGGCGGAGAAGTTGTGCAGGATCAGCGCGGCCTGGAAGAACGGGTGCCGTTGCGCGTCCCGGCGCGGCGCCAGCTCCTGCACCACCAGGTCGAACGGCACACTCTGGTACGCGAACCCGTCGATCACCGTACGACGTACCCGCGCCACCGCCTCGGCGAAGGTCAACTCCGGATCGAGCCGGGTACGCAACGCGAGCGGATTGGCGAAGTAGCCGACCAACGGCTCCAACTCGACGTGCGTACGGGCGGCGACGAGCGTACCGACGGTGACGTCGGGTTGACCGAGGTAGCGGGACAGCAGCGCCTTGAGCCCGGTCAACAGGGTGACGAACGGGGTGGTGCCACGGGTCGCGCCGGCCGCCGCCCGCAGCCCGTCGAGCAGGTCCGGACCGATCGGCAGGCTCACCTTGCCGCCGGCCCCGTCACCGGGCGAGTCGCGGCGACGGGCGATCGGCAACTCGGGGTCGGTCCGGGGCGCGGCGAGCTGCCGACGCCAGAACTCCAGCCCGTCGGCGAGTTCGCCGTCGGTGAGCGAATCGTGCTGCCAGTGCGCGTAGTCGGCGTACTGGATCGGCAGCGCGGGCAGCGGCGGCCCGGCGGCGTCCGGTCCGGTCCCCGGCGCGGACGTTCGCCAGGTGTAGAGGGCGGCCAGTTCGCGCAGCGCGTTGCCGATGGACCAGCCGTCGATGGCGATGTGGTGGGCGGTCATCATCAGCACGTGGTCGTCGTCGGCCAGCCGGTACAGGGTGGCCCGCAGCACCGGCCCGGTGGCCAGGTCGAACGGCTCGGCGAAGGCCCGCCGGGCCAGCGACCGGGCCTGCGGTTCCCGGTCGGCGACCGGCAGGTCGCGCAGGTCCACCTCGGGCAACGGCACCGGTTGCGGCGGCCGGACCAGTTGGCGCGCCGCACCGTCGGACCCGAGGTAGACCGTGCGCAGGACCTCGTGCCGGGCGACCAGGTCGGTGAGGGCCAGGCACAGGGCGGCGACGTCGAGCCGACCACCGAACCGCTGGGACATCGACACGTGGAAGGACGGATCCGACGGGTCGAACTGGCTGGCCAACCACATCCGCTGCTGCCCCGACGAGCAGGCGAACAGCTGCTCCGGCCCGGTTCGCGGCACCCGGCCGATGACGGGTTCGGTCACCGCCGCCAACCCGCGCTGGGCCAACCGGCGGGCCAGCAGCGCCTGCCGTTGCGGCGACAGCGCGCCCACACTCTCCAGGTTCGTACGCGACGCTGGGGCCGTCGGTGTGCCGGCGTCAGGGTCGGCGGTGGATGGCACGAGGCTGCCTCCTCAGTGGACAGTGGGGATCCATCATGGTTGATCACTGGTGGCGGCGACCAGCCCGGCGATGGTCGGCGTGTCGAAGAAGACGTGCAGGGGCAGGTCGATGCCGAGTTGCCGGCGCATCCGGGCGGCGATCTGGGTGACGGTCAGCGAGTGACCGCCGAGGTCGAACAGGTCGTCGTCCGGGCCGATGTCGTCGATCCGCAGCACCTGCCGCCAGATCTCGTAGATCTCCCGCGCCACCCCGCTGTACCCCGCCGGTTCGCCCGAGCCGCCGCCTTCGCCTTCACCGGCACCTGCGCCGGTGCCGGTCCCGGCCTCGACCTCTGCATCGGTCGGGGGATCGGGCAGCGCCCGGCGGTCGAGCTTGCCGTTGCCGGTCGTCGGCAGCCGGGGCAGCTCGACGAAGAAGTTCGGCAGCAGGTACGCCGGCAGCGTCCCGGACAGATGCCGGCGCAGCAGCGCGGGCGTGGGCTCGGCGCGCCCGTCCCGCCGGACCAGGTACGCGACCAGCACCGGCCCGGTGCCCTCCCGGTCCCGCAGCACCACCGCGCAGTCGAGCACGTCCGGGTGCTCGCCCAGGCGCGTCTCGATCTCGCCCAGCTCGACCCGGTACCCCCGGACCTTGACCTGGTTGTCGACCCGGCCAAGGAACTCGACCTCGCCGTCGTGCCGGTAACGGGCCAGGTCGCCGGTGCGGTAGAGCCGCGACCCGGCCGGCCCGTACGGGTCGGGCACGAAGTGTCCGGCGGTCAGCGCGGGACGGTTCAGGTAGCCCCGCGCGAGTCCCGCCCCGCCGAGGTGGATCTCACCGGCGATGCCGATCGGGACCGGGTTCAGCCGGCCGTCGAGCAGGTACCGCCGGGTGTTGGCGATCGGCTCGCCGATGCCGACCGTCTCCACCGGGGCGGGCAGCTCACGGACGGTCGACCAGACGGTCGCCTCGGTCGGACCGTACAGGTTCCACAGCCGGGCGACCCGGCCGCGCAGCTCCCGCGCCAGGGCCAGCGGCAGCGGCTCGGCACCGCTGAGCCCGACCACGTCCGAGCCGTCGAATCCGGCGTCCAGCAGCAGCCGCCAGGTCGACGGCGTCGCGTGCACGTGGGTCACCCGGTGCTGCCGTACGAGCTGGCACAGGGCCGCCCCGTCCCTGGTCTGCGGCTCGGTGGCGAGCACCATCCGACCGCCGGTGACCAGCGGTAGGAAGAGTTCCGGCTTGGACATGTCGAACGCGGCCGAGGCGAGCGCCAACCACCCGTGACCGGACCCGGAACCGAGCAGGTCCCGCATCCCGAGCAGCAGGTTCGCCAGCGCCCGATGCTCGATCTGCACCCCCTTCGGCCGCCCGGTCGAACCCGAGGTGTAGATCAGGTACGCCAGGTCGTCCGGGTGCGGCGCCGGAAACGCGACGCCGTCCGGGGCGGTGGTCGCGGCAGTGGTCGGATCCTCGTCGGTCAGCGGCGGCAGGATCGGGCCGGCGTGGGACAGACCGGCGGTCGGCTGGTCGGTGACCAGCACCCTCGGTGCCGCGTCGGCCAGGATCGTGTCCAGCCGGGCGGTCGGGTGGTCCGGGTCCAGCGGCACGTAGGCGGCACCGGCCCGGAGCACGCCGAGCAGGGCCACGGGCAACGCGGGGGAGCGCCGGACCAGCACCGCGACCCGGTCGCCGGGACCGACGCCGTAACCGCGCAGGTGTCCGGCGAGCCGGTCGACGGCCGCACCCAGCTGCCCGTACGTCCAGGTCCGGTCGCCGCAGAGGACCGCCGGGTCGGCCGGAGCGGCGGCCACCCGGGCGGCGAACAGCTCGGGCACGGTCAGCGGCGGCGCATCGGGTGTAGCCGGTTCGGCCCGTCCCGCCCGGTCGGTCGGCTCGGCCCGGTTGGTCGGCTCGGTTTGGCTCGTCGGCTCGGATTGCCTCGTCGGCTCGGTTTGGCTCGTCGGTTCGGCCCGGTTGGTCGGGTCCGGGGTCGCGGGGTGGGCCCAGGTGGTCAGCAGGAGGTCGCGTTCCCGGTCGTCGAGCAGGTCGAGGTCGGCCAGCGGGCGGTCCGGAGTCGCCGTCGCGGCGTCGAGCAGGGTGGTGAAGTGCCCGGCGATCCGTACCGCGTCGGACCGGTCCAGGGTGTCCCGGCCGTACTGGAGGCGCAGTGCGAGCTGCTCCGGGCTGTCCAGCAGTTGCAGGTGCAGGGCGTTGCGGGCGGTGTGGTTGAACGCCAACCACTCGACGTCGGCGGCGAGCCCGGCGAACGGCGGCTCACTCGCCCGGCGCCGGTAGCTGATCGACACCGGTGCCAGGGCGATCCGGGGCCTGACCCCGGTGGCGGCGCGGGCCAACGGCACCGCCCGGATCGGGTACCGGTCCCGCAGCGCCGTCCGGGTGGCGGCGACCAGTTCGCGGAACGTCGTGTCCGGCCGGGGCGCCGCGTCGACCGGCAACTCGTTGACGAACAGGCCGACACAGTCGCGGGTCGGCGGAGTCCGGGTGCCGAGGTCCACCGCGACCGTCGGTTCGGTGTTGCCGTACCGGTGCAGCAGCGCCTGGAGGGCGGCGAGCAGCACCTCGAACCGGGTGGCGCCGAGCAGGTCGGCGGTGTCGGCTACCGCCGTCCGGAGCCGCTGGTCGAAGAGGTGGTCCACGGTCGCGCCGGCCGCCGCCGTCGGCTGTTGGCGTCGCAGGCCGGGCAGCACCAGCGGCGTCGGCTCGCGCCAGCGCCGGCCCCAGAACTCGACGGCCGGGGCCAGTTCGGCGGTGAGCCGCGCCGATTCGGCGTCGGCATGGTCGGCGTACGTGACGGGCAGCGACGGCAGGTCCGGAACCCGTCCGTCGGCAAGGCACCGGTACAGCTCACCCAGGTCACGGACGAGGATGTCCTTGGACTCGCCGTCGAAGACCAGATGGTGGGCGACGACCAGCAGCAGGTGCCGGGTCGGGGCGACGGTGAACAGGGTGAACCGGGTCAACGGCCCGTGCCGCAGGTCGAACGGCCGCAGCGTCTCCGCCCGGACCAGCCCCGCGAGAATGTCCTCCACCGTCGCCGCCCCGGACTCCGCGCTCGCCCCCGGTTCGGTCTCCGGTTCCGGCGGGGTGACGGTGGTCAGGGTGACCCGTGGACTGATCAGCGCCGGTACGGCGAACAGTTCGCCGTCGTGCTCCTCGAACGCGCTGCCCAGCACCGGGTGCCGGGCCACCAGCGCCGCGCAGGCGTCGACCAGGGCCAGCGGGTCGAGTACGCCGTCGAGCCGGATCGGCACCGGCATGTGGTACGCCGAACCGGCGCCGCCCAGCCGCTCGGTGAACCACATTCCGTGCTGGGCGGTGGTGGCCGGGCGCCGGTCGCGCCGGGGGATCCGCACAGTGGTCACAACGCCTCGGTCAACCGTGGTCACATTGCCTCCGTCAGTTGGGACAGCCGTCGACCGGCCCGGTCCGGTGCGTACGCGCCCAGCCGGACCAGCATCGCGGCCAAACGCTCCATTGTGGACCGGTCGAAGGCGTAGGAGTTCCAGAGCAGCCAGCCGGAGATCGACCCGTCCGGCTGTTCGAGCATCGCCAGCTCCGGTACGCCGAGGTCCGGCTCCCCGTTCGGGGTCGGCCAGTCGGCGTCCAACGCGCGCGGCAGCTCGAACGGCTCGGAGTCCAGCCCCGGAAAGTGGGTCACCCCGCCCCAGCTCTCGAACCGCAACCAGGCGGAGTTCGGGAAGCGCGGGTAGAACTCGGCGTACGGGTAGTACTGCTGGTCGATCGCGGCCAGCGCGGTGGCGCGTACCCGGTCGAGCAGTTCGTCGAAGCTCGGGTCGGCGCTGGCGTCGATCCGCAGCAGCAGCGACTGCACCAGGCAGCCGAGCAGCGGCTCGAACTCCGGCCGGGTCCGGCCCGGCACCGGGGACATGATCACGATCTCCGGGGCGCCGGTGAACCGGGACAGCACCGCCACCCAGGCCGCCGCGACCACCATGAACGTGCTCACCCCCCGCTCGCGGGCGAACCCGCGCAGCCGGTCGGCGGCCTCCCGGTCGAGCCCGAACTCCAGCGAGTCGCTGCGCAGCCGGACCGCCCGCCGCCGGCCGGGGAACGGGTCGATGCCGGTCGGGGCGCCGTCGAGCTGGCGGGACCAGTATTCGCGGGTCCGGGGCCACTGCTCACGGGTCCACCGCACCGCCTCCGGGTAGGCCACCGGCAGCGGCGGCAGCACCACCGGGCGACCGGCGCGCAGCGCCGAGTAGGCCAGCCCGAGTTCGCGCAGCAGCACCCCCATCGACCAGCCGTCGAAGACCAGGTGGTGCACGGCCAGGCCGAGCACGTGGTCGTCGGCATCGAGGCGGACCAGCACCGCCCGGACCAGCGGACCGGTGGTGAGGTCGAAGCCGTGCTCCCGGTCGGTCCGGACGACCGTCGCGGCGTGCGCCCGCCGGGTCTCGGCGTCCGCGCCGACTGCCGCGACGACGGTCACCCTCGGCGGGCAGTCCGGCCGGACGTACGCCCGGTGCCCGTCCGCCCCGCTGGCGAAGACCGTACGCAGCGACTCGTGC
The DNA here is from genome assembly GCF_055586685.1 of Micromonospora sp. NPDC049529. Classification (NCBI taxonomy): domain Bacteria; kingdom Bacillati; phylum Actinomycetota; class Actinomycetes; order Micromonosporales; family Micromonosporaceae; genus Micromonospora; species Micromonospora sp. NPDC049529. The sequence continues at coordinate 86,880 of NZ_JBVJHT010000018.1, read as the reverse complement.
CGACCGACGAGCAGGTGCAGGCTGCGGGTGAGCAGGTCCGGGTCGAACTCGTCCCGGATCCGGATCGCCACACTGATCGGGCCGACGTCACGGGGTTCCTCGGTGGCGTACATCCAGGTGAAGAAGTTCTCCTGCTGCGCGCTCAACGGCACCTCGTCGTACGCCAGCGTCCGCTGGTCGGTCGGCTCGGGTGTCGCGGGTGCGGCCGGGGCGGCGTCGGCCAGCCATCGGGCCTGGTCGCTCAGGACCGGCTGGTCGAAGGCGAGGGACGCCGGTACGGCGACCCCGAAGCTCTCGCCGGCCAGGTTCGCGAGCTGGGTGGCCCGCAGCGAGTCGCCGCCGAGGGCGAAGAAGTCGTCGTCGCGGCCGACCCCGGCCGTCGACAGCACCCGCGCCCAGAGCGCCCCGAGGGCGACCTCGGCCGGGGTGACCGGCGGCGGGCGGTGCTCCGGATCGGCGCGGGCGGTGAACAGCTCCCGCAGTTCGGCCTTGCGGAGCTTGCCGCCGTCGTTGCGGGGCAGCGCGTCGACCAGCAGCAGCCGGGTGGGGCGTTCGTGCGGGGCGAGCCGTTCGGCGAGGAAGGCACGCAGTTCGGCCGGTTCCACCGGGGTCCGGGCGACCACCGCCGCGGCGAGCATCGTCCCCATCGTCTCGTGCGGTACGCCGACCACGGCCGCGTCGGCGACCGCCGGGTGCTCGTGCAGGGTCGCCTCGACGTGCGGTGTGGAGACCTTGAACGCGCCGGACTTGACCACGTCGGCATCCCGGTCGACGAGGTGCAGGTAGCCGTCGGTGTCCAGGTAGCCGAGGTCGCCCATCCGGACCCAGCCGTCCCGGAACACCGCCGCGCTGGCGTCCGGATCCCGGTAGTAGCTGCGGGGCAGGGTGTCCGCGCGCAGGTGCACCTCGCCGATCGTGCCGGGCGGCAGCCGTACGCCGTCCGGGTCGCCGATCATGAGTTCGGCCCCGGCGGCCGGTCGACCGAGCGCCGCCGGACGGTCCGGGTCGAAGACCACGGTGGTGTGCGCCGGGGCGGCCTCGGTCGAGGTGTAGTTGTTGACGATCGTGGCGTCCGGCAGCGCGGCGCAGAGCGCGCGGGCGACCGCTGCGGGCAGCGGTGCGGCGGTCGAGGCGAGCAGCAGCACACTGGACAGGTCGTGGCGGTCGGTGGCCCCGCTGTTGAGCAGTTCGATCGCCATCGCCGGTACGACGAACAGCGTGCCGACCCGGTACGCGGCGACCAGCGCGGCGAACCGGTCCGGGTCGAATCCCGGCAGCACCAGTGCCGCCGGTTGCGCCGCCAGGGTGTGCATCAGCATGGTCTGGGCGGCGTTGGTGCCGAGCGGGAAGGCGTGCAGGAAGTGTCGTGAGTGGGCCAGTGGTCGGCGCCGGGGTCGGGGGAGCAGGCCGAAGGTCAGGTTGGCGTGGCTGGCCGCGACGCCCTTCGGCCGCCCGGTGGTGCCGGAGGTGAAGATGATCTGGGCGAGGTCGCTCGGCTCGACCGGCACACCGACCGGCCCGGCCGGACCGAGGTCGAGTTCGTCGACGGTGGCCGTCCAACCGTGCCGCCCGGCGATGGCGCCGCCACCGTGGATCGAGCCGCTGGCGTCGCACCATTGGAGCAGGTCGCGCAGCTGCGCCGGGGTGCCCCGTTCCGGCAGCGGTACGGCGACCGCGCCGACCGAGGTGACCGCCGCGTACGCGACCGCGAAGCCCACCCAGTCGGACCCGTCGAAGTGCAGCCCGATCCGGTCACCGGGTCGGACGTCCCGGGCGAGCAGCCCGTGCCCGACCGCGTCGGCGCGGGTACGCCACTGCCCGAAGCTCAGCCGATCCGGCCCGTCGCTCGGCTCTGCGTCGCTGCGCCGGTCGTCACGCGGCCGGTCGTCGGTTGGTGCGTCGGCGGTCGGTCGACCCGGTTCGCCGGTGGGTTCGACGGTCCGGGCGACGATCAGGGCGGTCCGGTCGGGTTCCGTCTCCGCTCGGGCATCGAGCAGCGCCGGCACGGTCGATGCGGTACGCACCGGTTGGGTCAGCATGGCGGCCTTTCGTCTGCATACCGTGGCGCCGGTCGTCTGCCGCCCCCGCGTGGCACCCACCGTAACGAGCACCTTGTCGATATGTAATTAGTCCTAACAGTAAAGATGGCTGTCCTAACAGTTGGGGTCGCGCTCGGGCGTTTTTCCGACCCGCCGACAGACACTTGACAGGTTCCGGGCAGCAATGAAAACGTGCACAGCCACAGCGACCCGTACCGATGGTCATGCCCCGTTCACCCCCGGAATCCGAGGCGGAGCAAGCTATGTACGACGAAGACGAAGACACCACCACCTACATCGTCGTGATCAACGACGAGGAGCAGTACTCCATCTGGCGCGACGGCACCCCGCCGCCGGCCGGCTGGCGCCAGGTCGGATCGGCCGGCAGCAAGCGCGAATGCCTCGAATACGTCGACCAGGTGTGGACGGACATGCGCCCGGCGTCGCTGCGCGCCCGGATCGCCGCCACCTCTGGATGAACCGCGCGTGCTGACGGTACGCGTCGTCGCCTCGTTCACCGCCGAACCGCTGGCCGAGGTGCTCCGGTTCTGGGCCGGGGAACTGGCGCTGCCGATGGCGGTCGACTTCGCCCCGTACGGTCAGGTGTTCCAACAACTGCTCGATCCGGACGGGGCACTGCGGACCAACCGCGACGGCGTCAACGTCGTCGCGGTCCGGCTCAGCGACCTCGCCGACCCGGACGGGCTCGTCACCGCGCTGCGGGCCGTCGACCGGGAGACGACCGTCCCGCTGCTGCTCGCCATCTGCCCGGACCCGCCCGGCGCCGACCCGCAGCACGGTGCGGCGGCCGAGCGGACCGTACGCGACGGCGTCGCCGGCAGCACGCACCTGCGCCTGCTCGGGTCGGTCGAACTGACCGACACCTACCCGGTGACCGACCCGCACGACGACTACGCCGACCGGCTCGGGCGGGTGCCGTACACACCGGAGTTCTTCGCCGCGCTGGGCACCGCGCTGGTCCGTACGATCCACGCCGTCGTCAGCCCGCGACCGAAGGTGGTCGTGGTGGACGCCGACAACACCCTGTGGACCGGAATCGTCGGTGAGGACGGGGTCGGCGGCATCGTCGTCGACGACGACCGGCGGGCGCTCCAGGCACGGCTGATCGCCCAGCGGGACGCCGGCCGGCTGCTCTGCCTGTGCAGCCGCAACAATGCCGCCGACGTCGACGCGGTCTTCGCCGACCACCCGGACCTGCTGCTGCGGCCCGAGCACTTCAGCGCCGCCCGGGTCAACTGGCGGCCCAAGTCGGAGAACCTGCGCTCGCTCGCCGAGGAGCTGAACCTCGGGCTGGACAGCTTCGTCTTCCTCGACGACAGCCCGATCGAGGTCGCCGAGGTCCGCGCCGCCTGCCCGGAGGTGCTCGCGCTGACGGTGCCGGCGGACGCTCACCGGGCGGCGGCGTTCCTGCGGCACTGCTGGCCGCTGGACGTCGACCGGGCGCTGACCGACGAGGACCGACAGCGGGTCGCCCGTTACGAGCAGGAGAGCCGGCGGCGGGCGGAGCGCGAGCGCGCCATGTCGCTGGCCGACTTCCACGCCGGGCTCCACCTGCGGGTCGACGTCACCCCGGCCGCACCCGACCAGCACGAGCGGGTCGCCCAGCTCACCGCGCGGACCAACCAGTTCAACCTCGCCCCGGTACGCCGCGACGCCCGCGACCTGCGCGACCTCGACCTCGACTGCCTGGTGGTGACCGTCGCCGACCGGTTCGGCGAGTACGGGCTGGTCGGCGCGATGCTGTACACACTCGACGGCGACCGGCTGCGGGTCGACACGTTCCTGCTCAGCTGCCGCGCGCTCGGCCGGGGAGTGGAGCACCGGATGCTCGCCCACCTCGGCGAGCTGGCGCTGGCCCGGGGCGCCGGCACGGTCGAGCTGCCGTTCGTCGCCACCGGCAGGAACGGACCCGCCCGCGCCTTCCTCGCCGAAGTGACCGCCGAGCCGCTCGGTGCCGGTGCGGCTCGGCCCGACAACCCCGACGCCCCGCCCCCGACCGGGTACGTGCTGCCGGCGATCACCGCTGCCGCCGTACGCCATCAGCCCGGCGGAGGCGACCAGCCGGCAACCGCCGCAGACCGGCCGGACCGGGCGCGGCCCGCGCGGGCCGCCGACCGGCCGGCTCCCGCCCCACCCGCCGACGCCTGGCGGGTGGTGGAGCGGGTCGCGACCGCGCTCGCCGACCCGGCCGCCGTCCGGGCGGCGGTCCTCGCCGGCCACCTACCGACCCCGACCGGTGTCGCGGGTGGACCGTCGATGGTCTCGTCGTGCGGCGCCGACCCGGTCGAGGCCACGGTGATGCGGATCTGGGCGGAACTGCTGGCGGTGCGGCCCGGCACACCCGAGGACAACTTCTTCGCCCTCGGCGGGCAGTCGCTGCAACTGGTCCAGTTCATGGCCCGGGTGCGCGAGGTGTTCGCGGTCGAACTCCCGGTCGAGCTGCTGTTCACCCCGGCGTTCACGGTCGCCGAGGTGTCCCGGGAGATCCGGCGACGCCAGCTGGCCGGCGCCGACGAGGCGGAGCTGACCGATCTGCTGGTCGAGTTGGAGCGGCTCTCCGACGACGAGATCGAACTCCTGCTCGCCGAGGAAGACGCCTGACCCGATCGACGCCGGGTGGGTCCGCCCCGCCCGGGGAGGAGACCGCACGGTGGCAACCGTTCTGCTGGTCAGCCACGGCACCCACGGCGACGTGTGGCCGATGATCCATCTCGGCGCCGGGCTGCGCCGCCGGGGTCACGACGTCACCCTGCTCACCCACGCCCCCTACGCCGAGCCGGTACGCCGGTCCGGCCTCGGATTCGTGCCGATCGACACCCCCGACGAGTACGCCGCCTACCTCGCCGACGCCCGCACGATCCTGCTCGACCGGGTCGGCTCGCCGAGCCCGCCGGACCTGCTCGCGCACTACCGGCGGACGAACCTGTTCGGCCAGCTCCGGCTGGAGGTCGAGACCCTGCGTGAGCTGGCCGTACCGGGGCGGACGGTGCTGGTCGGCCGGCACACCTCGGGGCTGTCGACGCTGATCGCGGCGGAACTCGACAACCTGCCGGTGGCCTGGGCGGCGATGACCCCGGCGCAGCACCTGCTGCTGCCGGTCACCGAGCACCTGCACCGGACCGCCCTGGCCGCCCCGATCAACCAGCTCCGGGCCGGGCTCGGGCTGGCACCGGTCGACGACTGGGCCGCCTGGCTCGACTCGGCCGACCTGCAACTCGGGCTCTGGCCGCGCTGGTTCGACGCCGCCGGGCAGGCCACCCCCGACCGGGTGGCAAAGGTCGGCTTCCTGCTCGACACCGGTGCGGCCGGCGATGCCGACGCCGGCTCCGATGGTGGTGTTGGCTTCGCCGGGCCCGGTGATGCCGGACCGGTGCCGCCGGAGGTGGCCGAGGTGCTGGCCGGTGAACCGCCACCGGTGCTGGTCGCCGGCAGCAGCGGGCAGATGCTGCTGCACGACTTCTACTCCGCCGCGGTGCCCGCCGCCCTCGACGCCGGCCGTACGGTGCTGCTGGTGACGCCGTACCGGGAACTGCTGCCGGCGACGTTGCCGACCGGCGTGCACTGGTTCCGCTGGTTGCCGTACCGGGCGGTGATGCCGAGGGTGGCGGCGGTCGTCCACCACGGCGGCACCGGCACGATCGCCCAGTGCCTCGCCGCCGGGGTGCCGCAACTGGTGCTCGCGCACAGCTTCGACCAGCCGGACACCGGCGCCCGGCTGCGCCGGCTCGGGGTCGGGGAGTGGCTGCCGTCGACCCGGTGGGAGCCACCGAGGGCGGCGGCGCTGATGCGCCGGCTGCTCGACGAGCACGGCTACCGGGACCGGGCGGCCCGGTTGCGGACCGCCCTCGGTACGACCGCCGCCGACCAGGCCGTCCGGCGGATCGAGGCGCTGCTGACCCCGATCGGCGTCCCGACCCCCTGACCTCCGTCAGCGGCTACAGCTCGTTGACCACGATGTCGAGCTGCCGGGGCTTGCCGGCGACGGCAGGCTGCTCCTCGACGGTGTACTTCAGGTCGCGCAGCGCCTCGACCAGCTTCGCCGGGCTGCGCGGCACCGCACCGGCCAGCAGCAGGTCGCGGACCAACCGCCCCTTGGTCGCCTTGTTGAAGTGGCTCACCACGGACCGGCTGCTCACCCCGTCGACGACCTGCTCGTGCAGGACCCGTACGGCCACCGTCCGCTCGGCGGTGCGTCCGCTCGGCCGCCACATCGCCGCGTACGCGCCGGAGCGCAGGTCGAGGATCGGCCCACCGTCGGCGGTGTCGGTCAGCACCGGATCGAGCAGCCCCCGCCAGTACGGTGTGAGCCCGCCCAGCCCCGGCAGGCTGACCCCGATCGCGCACCGGTACGCCGGGATCCGGTCGTCCACCCGGACCACGCCCCACAGACCGGAGAAGACCAGCGCGCTGCGTCGGATCCGGGTGCGGGCCGCCCCGGTGAGGCTGCCGATGTCTAGGGCGTCGTAGAGCACCCCGGTGTAGACCTTCGCCGCAGGCTGGGCCGGTGCGGTCCGCAGCCGGGCGTTGCCGGTGATCTCGTCGTCCTGCCCCGGACTCAGTCCGAGAACCGTGCGGGCCCGTTCCCGGTCGTCGGCGGCACAGAGGTCGACCAGCGCGTCCAGCACCCGTTCCCGACCCGGGTTGAGCTCACCCAGAGTCATCGTGTCCAGGTTCAGTGGGCGGCCGGACCGGGGCGGGGTCTTCCCCTCGGACGGTGGCAGCAGGATCAGCACGACCAGCAGCGTACGGCCCGGGCCGGCGTACCCGGACGGGTGGTGAGGTGTGGGCGCGGCGGTGATGTTGCCGGCGTGTGACGGCCCGGCCCGTTCCGCCATGATCCGGAGACGCTGTCCGTCACAAAGCTGGCGGAGTTGCGCCATGTCCGTGCTCCGCCACCGGTCGCACCCGTTCCCGTGTCACCCGCCGGCCCAGAATCGGCGACGGCGGCATCCCGTTTCCGATGCCCGCCCGAGGAGGAGAAGGTCGATGGGTAGGTTCAGAGGCCGTACGTCACGATGGGTGTACGGGACCGCGATCGGGCTCGGCGCGTTGCTCGCGCTGCCCGCCGGGGCGGTCGCCGCCCCGCCGGTCGCCGCGACCCCGGCCAGCGCGCCGGACGCGACCCGCAAGGTGGACATGCCGGTGCTCCGGTCACTGTCCGCAGGCAACAGCACGACCTTCCTGGTGCGGCTCGCCGACGAGGCGAAGCTGGACGAGGCCGAGCTGACCCGGATCCAGGGCAGGACCACCGGCCGGGCCGGCCGGGTCGCCCGGACGACGGAGGTCTACCGGGCCAAGGTCGCGCACGCGGAGAAGACCCAGCGCGGACTGCGTACGCTGCTGCGCGAGCGCGGGAGCGAGTTCACCCCGTACTGGATCGCCAACGTGGTCGAGGTGACCGGTGACCTGGCCCTGGTGACGGAGCTGGCGGCCCGGCCCGAGGTCGCCCGGATCAGCCCGGTCGGCGTGACCCGGCTGACCGACCCGGTGAAGACCGCCGGCAGCACCACCGCCGCCGCGCAGCTGCCGTGGAACCTCACCCAACTCGGCGCGGACAAGGTCTGGGACTCCTACGGCGTACGCGGCGAGGGCGTCGTCGTCGGCAGCATCGACACCGGTGTGCAGTACGACCACCCGGCCCTGGTCCGGCAGTACCGGGGCAGCGACGCCGACGGCGGCTTCACCCACGACTACAACTGGTACGACCCGACCGGCCTGTGCGGCGCGACGCCGTGCGACAACTACGGCCACGGTACGCACACCGTCGGCACCATCCTCGGCGACGACGGCGCCGGTACGGTCACCGGCGTCGCCCCCGCCGCGACCTGGATCGCGGCCAAGGGCTGCGAGTACAACACCTGCTCCGATCCGGCGCTGCTCGCCGCCGGTCAGTGGATGGTCGCCCCGACCGACCACAACGGGCAGAACCCGCGACCGGACCTGGCACCGGACGTGATCAACAACTCCTGGGGCGGCGCCGACGACGGCAACCACTTCTACGAGGAGATCCTCGAAACCTGGGTGGCCGCCGGCATCTTCCCGTCCTTCTCCGCCGGCAACGACGGCCGGGCCGGCTGCGGCACCGCCGGTTACCCCGGCACCAGCCCGCTGGCGTACGCGGTCGGCGCGACCGACAGCACCGGCGCCATCGCCGACTTCTCCAGCCGGGGACCGGCCCGCGACGGTGCGGTCCGCCCCGACATCACCGCACCGGGCGTGGACATCGTCTCCAGCCTGCCCGGCGGCCAGTACGGTGCCGCCGACGGCACCTCGATGGCCTCCCCGCACCTGACCGGCGCGATCGCGCTGCTCTGGTCGGCGGTGCCGAACCTGCGCCGGGACGTGGTGACCACCCGCGAGTTGCTGGACCGGACCGCGCACGACGTCGAGGACCTGACCTGCGGCGGGACCGCCGCCGACAACGGGGTCTACGGCGAGGGCCGGCTCGACGCGTACGCGCTGGTCAGTCAGGCGCCGGCCGGGCAGGTCGGCGGGGTGGTGGTGACCGCCACCCGGTCCGGTGCTCCGCTGCCGGGCGCGAAGGTCACCCTCGCCTCCGGTGTGCTCACCCGCAGCGGGCACACCGACGGGCAGGGGAAGGTCGAGCTGGGGCGGGTCCCGGCCGGCGAGTACACGCTCACCGCGAGCGTCTTCGCGCAACGTACCCAACGGCAGACGATCACGGTCACCGCGGACGGGACCGCCGCCGCCACCGCCGACCTGTCCGAGGGCGCGCCGTGGCATCCCGTACACGGAACTGTCCGGGATCCGGCCGGGCAGCCGGTCGCGGGCGCCGGGGTGGCGCTGGCCGGGGAGACCTTCCCCGCCTTCGTCACCGGCACCGACGGGCGGTACGCCGGAATGCTGCCCGAGGCCGACTACGACGTGCTGGTCGACTACGGCCGCTGGCTGGCGCCGAAGACCGTCCCGCTCACCGTCGACGGCGAGGAGACCCTCGACGTCAGCCTGGCCGCGAAAACCGACCGGTACGGGTACACCGCCGGCATCACCCCCGCCGCCTGGGTGACCGGTGGCAGCGTGCTCCCGCTCACCGGTGACGAGGCGAAGCGCGCGGTCGACCTGCCGTTCGCGCTGACCTTCTACGGCCGGCCGCACCGCAAGCTCACCGTGAGCAGCAACGGGTACGTCGCCTTCGGGGACACCGGCGGCGGCGACAACACCGCCCTGCCCGCCCCGACGGTGCCGGCGGCGGCGGTCTACGCCTACTGGGACGACCTGGTGCTGGACCACCAGTCGACGGTCCGGACCAGGGTCACCGGCAGCACGCCGAACCGCCAGTTCGTGGTCAGCTGGACCAGGGCGGCACTGAAGAAGGCGCCGCAGACCCGGATCGACGTGCAGCTGCTGCTCGGCGAGAACGGCACCGTCACCCTCCAGTACCGCAAGCTCGGCGCGGCGGGAGCCGGTGCCGGCGCCACCGTGGGCATCGCCGACGCCGACGGTGGCGCGGCGCTGACGTACTCGGTCGACTCGCCGGTGCTCGACGAGGCCACCGCCATCACCTTCCGGGTGCCTGACACCGGCCTGGTACGCGGCACCGTGACCGACGCCAACGACCGCCAGCCGCTGGCCGGCGCGACGGTACGGGTGACCCCGGTCGGGGCGGCTCCGGTCACCGCGACCACCGACCCGGACGGTTTCTACCAGGTACAGGTGCCGACCGGCGCGGTGTCGGTCACCGCCACCCGGTCCGGGTACGACCTACCGGCGGCCACCCTCGCCGTCGCCGACGCGGCCGTGCAGCGGCAGGATCTCGCGTTGCGTACGCCGTTGCTGCTCGCGGCGAAGAGCAGCGTGGCGGTGACCGCCCCGACCGGCGGCACCCGGACCGCCACGGTCAACCTGAACAACCACGGCGGCCTGCCGGCGAACTGGACCGCCAGGGAGATCGACTCCCCGACACCGCCGACCACCACCCCCGGTCGGGTGCTCGGTTCATTCCCGATCCCCGACCTCTACAACGCCTTCGGGGTCGGTTACCGCAACGGCGAACTGCTGGTCTCCGACAGCTACTTCTGGGGGCAGATGCAGCGCTTCGACACCACCGGAAGGTCACTCGGCAAGGGTGTGGTGACGATGAACGGCTGGCCGTCCGACCTGGCGTACGTGCCCGGCAAGGACCTGATGTGCGGGCCGAGCATGTCGATCGTGGACCCGCTGCCGATCGTCTGCTTCGACCCCGACACCTACGAGGTGAAGCAGACCATCACCGGACCCTGGACCGGCAAGCTCTACTACGGGCTGGCCTACCGGGCCGCCGACGACACCTTCTACCTCTCCGGCGACGGCAAGATCCAGCACCTGGCCGGGCTGTCGCACCCCGAGCCGGGCGCGGTGCTCGGCCAGTGCGTGCCGGCGGTGCCGTGGATCACCGGTCTCGCCCTCAACGAGCAGCGCAACGTGCTCTGGGGGATCAACCAGGACAGCACCGAGGCGATCTGGGCGATGAACCCGGACACCTGCGCCACCCTCGGTTCGATCCCCGACCCGGACCCGGACCCGCTCAGCGGCGCCGGGATCGAACTCGACACCAACGGTGACCTGTGGCTCGTCGGCCAGGCGAACCGGTCGCCGTACCGGGCCGCCGTGTACCACGTGGACGGTTCGATGGCGTACAGCGACGTGCCCTGGCTAGCGGTCACCCCGCAGTCCGGGCAGGTGGGACCGGGGGAGAAGGGCAGGCTCGACCTCACCGTCGACACCACCGGGCTGGCTCCCGGCACCCACACCGCCACCGTCCTGGTGAGCAGTGACAGTGCCAAGGCCCCGACCGCGCCGATCACGATCTCGGTCACGGTCACCCCACGCGGCTGAGCGCCGCACCCGGAACGTGGACCGCCCCGCCGTGTGGGGGCGGGGCGGTCCACCCACCCGGTCCGGGCTTCACAACCAGTCGTTGCGGGCGACGTACCAGCCGAGCTGCATCCGGGTGGCGCTGCCGGTGACGTCCATCAGCTGGCGCAACCGGCGCTGCACCGTACGTAGGGACATGCCGAGCTGCGAGGCGACCGCCTTGTCCGGCAGCCCGGTCATCAGCAGGGACAGGATCTGCCGATCGGTGGCGGTGGGCATGCTCCACCGGTCCACGTCGTCGAGCGCGTCGGCGGCCGGCGCCAGCCGCAGCGGGGTCGCCCGGTCCCACACCTCGGTGAAGAGCGCCACCAGCACCTCGACCCAGGCGGCGCCGCGTACCACCAGCGCCCACGGTTCGATCGTCCCGGTCCGGCCGGGGAACGAGAGCAGCGCCACCCGCCGGTCGGCGACGGCGAGCTTGCCCGGCACGTCGAGCGCGACCCGCGCCTGTTCACCGGCGGCGACCAGGCCGCCGATGTGCGAGCTGGCGTCGGGCCGTTCCAGCGCCCGCCGGTCGTAGACCACCCGGAACCGTACGCCCCGACCGAGCAGTTCGTGCTCGGTCGGGTTGTCGTGGAACTCGGCCGTGTACGGCGGCCGGTCGAAGCCCAGCACCTCCTCCTGCGCGCCGCGCAGGAACTGGTCGAACGTACGCCCGATCGCCGCCCCACCGACCACCATGTGCACACCCTGGTCGATCGGCTCGGCGGCGCGCTGCCGCTGCAACCAGTCCCGCAGCCCGATCCGCGCCTCCTGGAGCTCGCGCATCCGCTGCATGACCAGCGAGTCGATGGCCAGGTCCGGTGAGGTCGCCTCGGCCCGTCCGTCGACGGTGTGCACGAGGCCGGGTTGCTCCAGGGTCCGCAACGCCCCGGTCACCTCGCTGACGCCGACGGCCAGCCGCCCGGCCAGCTCCTCGGCGGTGCCGGGTCGGCCGGACACCAGGTCCAGGTAGATCCGCTCCGCCAGCTCGGTCAGCCCGAACGCCGCCAGCATCTGCCACCACCCCGATCGATGGTCCACCGGGCGGGTGGACCTTGATCGATCTTGGAGCGCTCCCAGGATTACGTCAAGCAGGTGGGTTCAGCTCACGTACCGGTCGAACAGCTCCCAGCCCTGGTCCCGGTCAGGCCGGTTGGGTGGCCGGTTCCGAGGCGGGCAGCGGCTCGCCGGTCTCCAGCAGGCTCTTCAGGCTGGAGAGCAGTTCCGGCCAGCCGTGCCGGACTCCCTCGCGGATGGTGCTGCCGGGCTCGAAGCCGTCGTGTGTGACGGTCAGCCTGACCATCGAGCCGAGCGGTTCGATCTCGAAGGTGACCTTCGACCGGGGTTCCGCGGCCATCTTGGCCAGCAGGTTGTCATCCATGTTGTGGGCGGCGGCGAACTCCGGCGTCACGGTGTGCCAGGTGTACGACAGCCGACGGTACGGGTCCGACTCCAGTACGACCTGGGCGTGGTCGGCCATCCGTACGCCGCTCTCCTCCCAGACCATGGTCGACCCGACCTGCCAGTCGGACTCGAAGACGACACCCCAGTAGCGCCGGGTGAAGGTCGGGTCGGTCAGCGCCTGCCAGAGCCGTTCCGGCGTCGTGTTGATGTAGTTGGTGTAGACGAATTCCAGGTCGCTCATGGGTTCCTCTTCCAGTGCTCTCTTCAGATCGGCGAGCACGTGCACCCGGTCGCGGTGGTACCGGCTGATCCAGCGTTCGCCGATCGCGTCGATCGGGGCGGCGTTCAGGTAGTGCAGCTTTTCCCGGCCGCGCCACACCGGGGTCACCAGGTTGGCCGCCTCCAACACCGCCAGGTGCTTGCTGACGGACTGCCGGGCCATGTCCAGGCCGGCGCAGAGTTCACGCAGGCTCTGGCCGTTGCGGGCGTTCAGGCTGTCGAGCAGCCGGCGACGACTGGCGTCGGCCAGCGCCTTGAACACCTCGTCCATCCACCACCTCGGCGTCGTTCGGACATGCAGCCGTTCGGCTGCACGAAGAAGGTGTCGGAAGCATAGGCAGCCAAAAGGCTGCATGTCAAAGACCGGGCCTGGTCAGCGTGCCGATCATGGACTCAGTCGAACTCGTAGCCGTACTGGGCGCGCCGGGTGCGGGGCAGCAGCGCCCTGAGCCGGGCGAGGGGATTCACCCCGAACGGCTCGGGCCCGAGAAGGTTGCGCAACACGAAACGGTCTGCCCCCGGAGAGGACTCCGCCAGCGGGTCGTGCTGCTCGACCTGGGCCATGATCTCGTCGAGGACCGGCGATGTCACCCGGCCAGCCGAGAGCCAGATCGCGATTTTCGCGTACGCGTTGACCAGCTCGCGCCGCCCGACCAGGAGCAGGGCGACCGGGGCGACCAGGCCGAGCAGGTAGAGCCAGGAGAAGCGCCAGCCCAGGATCCCGACCAGCGCACAGGTCGGTACGAACAACGAGATGCGGAACTGGGCTTCGGCGATCCACCGGTCGAACTCACCGTGCAGCTCCGGCTCGGCACCGATCAGTCGCTCCACCGTCGGCTCCAGGTCCTTCAACACCCGCGCGACCTTGCGCTCGACATCGAACATCGACTCCGCGATCACGTGGTCGAGCCCCGGATACGACGAGGCGAGGTCGGCGGTCGTGATGGTCGCCGGCACCAGCACCGGCCGGCCGGGGTGCCGTACGGGCAGGGTCTGCCGGGCCTTGTCGATCATCTGGTGGCAGTGGTCGCGATAGTCGAGGGCGGTGGAGTAGTGCTCGATCGCCCGTCTGCGGATCATGTCGAACAGCGGTCGACTGACGGATCGGGGACCGGGGCAGCGGGTGCTGGAGTCGAGCCGTCTCAGGGCGCTGCCCCGGGCCAGGGTGACAACCTTCCGGTGGTCCCAGCCGGTCGCCAGGAGCCGGGGTTCCAGCAGCCTGTTCGTGGTGTTCGAGATGATCCCGATGATGTACGCGAAGACGCTGACCGCACCGAGCAGGACCGTCTTGCCGAGCCAGTTCCCGAGCTGGATCAGGCTCTCCAACGCGGGTGGGTACGGCTGGAGTTCGAGGATGTCCTCGCCCACGGCGATCCAGACCGCCAGTACCCAGACGTAACCCGCTATCAGTGGTGCGCGCACCTCTCTGAAACCGGGTAGCAGATTAGCGAGCAACGTCAGCCCTCTCTCGGGATCAACTCCGCGCGGCCGGAAGCCTACAACGGACAGACGCGACAGATGGGACCGGCAGTCGTACGCCGTCCGATGCCACCGTTGCGCCGACCCCCGAGCAGAGGGCTGGGCCGACAGGCGCCCCGCTCACCCGGCCGAAGCGGTCTGGCGCCTGCGGACGGGGTGCCCGCCGGGTAGGTGTTCCCGGCCCCAGCGGACCGTCCGGTCGAGGAAGCCGCGCGCCATGATGACCACGCAGGTGCCCGCGTTGACCAACGAACCGACCAGGTCACTCGGATGGTGCATGCCCCGGTACATCCGGGTCAGCGCCACGCCGAGCGGGATCACCACCAGCAACGACCACCAGGCAATCTTGGTCGACCTACGCCGGGCCCGCAGGGCCAGCAACAGCGCCAGCCCACAGTAGAGCGCGATCGCCGCCGACGTGTGCCCGGACGGGAAGCTGGAGGTCGGCGGCGACACGTCCATATGCTCGACCGCCGGCCTCGGCCGGTCGATCGCCAGCGTGGTGAAGAGGAAGACCAGCGCCTGCGCGGTCACCGCGCAGACCAGGAACACCGGCTCCCGCCAGCGGCGCAGCGTCACCGCCAGGACGCACGCCACCACGGCGGTGACCGCGACGATCGCCGGTGTGCTGGCGATCGTGCTGAACACCAGCGACACGGCGTTCGCGGGACCGCTGCGCTCCGCCTCCAACTGGCGGTTGACGGTGTCCTCGACGGTGAGCGGCCAGTCGTCGTACAGCACCTTCGTGACCAGCAGTCCCAGGCCGACCATGACGGCGTAGAGGACGGCCACCGGCAGCAGGAGACGGATGGTGACCTGCCGGAGCACGTGTGTAACCGCTGCGATTGACATGGCCCCTCAGCTACCCGGTCCCGACCGCGCCTACGCCTGTCGGTCGGCGGGCACCGGCTCGGTCTGCTCGACCACACCATCATGCAGCGGGGCGGTGCGGCGGCGTCCGGCCCGGTCACCACCACGCCAGGTGGCGAACACGGCACTGGTCGCCGCCACCACGGCGACGCCGAGCACCCAGCCGCCGAGCACGTCGCTGAGCCAGTGCACGCCGAGCGCGATCCGGCTCAGGCCGGTCAGCACCGTGACCACTCCGGCGGCGGCCCACAGCCCCCACCGGGCCGTGCGCCGCCGCCGGGCATCACCGATCTCACCGACGAACGGCAGGAAAACCAGCACGAGTACGCCCGCGGTCAGCGCCGCCGTGAGCGCGTGCCCGGACGGGAAGGCGTAGCCGGGCGCGTGCGAAACCGGGTCGAGCAGTTCGGGGCGTCCCCGGCCGAAGAGCAGCTTGAGCGAGGCGCCAAGCACACCACCGGCCACCATCGTCGTGACCGCCCAGAGCGCCACCCGCCGCGCGCCCCGCCACCACAGCCAGAGCACCACGGCCAGCACCACCACCCGCAACGGCCCCGGCCCGAAGAGATCGGTCCACACCTGCGTTGCCGACGCCCAGCCCGGATGCGCCACCGCCTCGGCGTGCAGCGACTCGGCCAGTCCCTCGTCCACCTTCCGCAGCGGCCACCAAGCCGAGATCACCAACAGCGAGAGCACCGAGAACGGCACCAGTACGAGCATCGCCGCGACGGCGGCGAGGGTCAGTCGCAGACCCAGCGACCGGTCCGGATCGAGTCGCCGCGCCCACCAACTGGTGTTGGTCGAATGTTCATCTGTCCGTGGTTGTGGTGAACGCATGGACCAGCCCTACCCCGCCAACCCCCCAACCATGCGCACCCAGAGCCCGAACCCCCTCCCGGTACGCCTCTTGATCCACGCGCGCTCACGGCTGCCGCCCGTACGTCTGCGTCGTACCCATGGATTCCGCTTCCCTTCCGCTGTCTGCCCTGGTCGGATCGCTCGCTGATGAGCAGTCACAGGCTGCCGTAGGAGGCGGTAGCCGGGCGGCGCGGACGAGAATCTGGGTCTGGTCGCCGGAGCGACCATCGCGGACCATCGGCCGGACGGAACCGATGCACCGCCTCGATCCGCAGCATCGCGCCCATTCATGACACGGTCCGACGTCGCCTACACCATCACGCACAGCACGGGGACAGCCCCTACCTCGGATAGCGACGCTCGCCAGAGGTGCCCCGTCGCTAACCCTGGGTGGGCGGGTCGGCGCTCTCGTCCGCGTCCAGCTCCTGCGAGTCCGGTGGAAGCGAGATGATGAAGTAGGCCCCCATCAACTGGGCAAAGATGGTGGAGAACGGGAAATAACCGGGGATGTACTCCACGTCTACGAAACCCACCACGCCGACGATGGCCAGTACGAACCAGCCGAGTTTGGTGGTGAACAGGAGCTTCAGCCGTCTTCCTGCTCCGTACACCTGTCTTCTTCCGGGGACCGGTCGGATGCCTGCTCAGGCGGCGCGGCCGCGCAGCCGGGCGGTGGTGGCGGAGGCGAGTTCCCGCAGGGGTTCGGCTGCCTCTGGGTGGATGTCCAGGGCGTCCTGGAGCCGGGCCCGCCAGCGGCCGGCCTCGACCGCCTCGGCGTTCGCCTGCGTCGGCCACTGCAACCGGGTGCGGGTGTCGGTCAGCTCCCGTCGGTGCTCCGGGCCGAGGATCGTGGCGACCTCGCCGCTGAGCCAGCCGAACACCTCGTCGGTCTCGGCGGCGGCCACGAAGACCCGAGCCGTGTCCCATGCCACCCGTGGGTGGTGAATGACCTGTGCCATCGCGGCCTCCTCGACTCGTGGCGCTGCTACGACCATCGTCTATCCGGACCTCGACCCTTGACAAGGTGGCCGAACAGCCGAACAACGGCCCGATCAGGCGGCCAGCGCACCGCCCAGTACACGTTTGTCGGTGACGCTGGGTCCGTACGACTCGATCAGGACGGGGGCGTCGAGCAGTGCGCCGATCGCGGACGCCCGGTGTGCGGGCCGGTCGAGCCGCGCCGGGCGGGCGCGGCCGAGCAGGGCGGTCAGCCGTTCCTGGTACGCGAGGTCGCCGCGCCGGCCCGGCACCAGCCGATCCAGCCTCGCCCCGGAGTCGAGCACGTATTCGGGGCAGATCGCCAGCTCCGGTGCCCGGTCCGGGGCGTCCAGGTGGGTGATGGCGAGCGCGTCGACACCACCGGCGACCTCGACCGCGTAGCGGTGGGCGACCGCGTCGAAGTGCCCCACCCGGAACGGGCCCTGCCAGCGACCGGTGCCGTTGTGCCGGTCCGGCAGGGCGGCGGTCAACGTCGCGTCCTCGGTGACCAGCGGACCGGCACCGTGCCGGGTGGTGTAGGTCCGGACCACCCCCAACCGCAGCGCCTCGTGCCCCGCCTCGGCGAGCAGTGTCTCCGCGTTGGCGAACGTGGTGGTGGACCAGGTCGTGTACGGGTGCCAGCCGAACCACTCGTCCAGCAGCACCCCCTGCGCCCCCTCGAACACGCACCGTCCCGCGTCCAGCATCGCCCGGCGGACCGCCCCACCGTCCACTATCGACACGATCGAGCCGAACGCCAGGAACACCGACACCACCTCGTCCAGCGGTGGGCCGCCCAGGTCGCCCAGTTCGTCGGTGAGCCGGTCGCGTACGGCCGCCAGTCGGTGCCGCAGTCGGGTCGGGTCGAGCGCGTCCCCGGCCCGGGGCGCGTCGGCGTGGCGCAGCGCGTACGCCATGGTTTCGCCGACCCCCATTCCGCAGGAGCCGTGCCGGCCGGCGCCCCGACCCAGCTCGCGCAGCCGGTTCGCGGCGGCGTGCCACGGTGTGCTGAGCAGCGCCTCGGCATCGATCGTGAGCAGCCCGAACGGGTCCGGTACGCCGAGTGCGTTGAGCTGTTCCGCCTCGGCGGCCAGGGCGAGCGGGTCGACCACCACGAAACGGGACAGGTGGGTGGGCACCCCGTGCAGGGTGCCCGACCCGAACTGGGCGAAGGTGTGGTGGCGCCCGTCCGGCGCCACCACGTTGTGCGCCGCCTGCGCGCCCCCGTTGAACCGGATCACCGCGCCGACCGGCCCGTCGGCGCAGATCAGGTCGACCACGGTCCCCTTGCCAGCATCGCCGTAACCGAGGTCGACCACGACGGTGTGCCGACCGTCGCCGCTCAGAGGCGGCCGGGTCAGAGCCGGCCGGGTCAGAGCCGGCCGGGTCGGGGCGGGCCGGGTCACAGCCGGATCAGTCCGTCGTCCGGCCCGTCGGTGTCCAGGCCGGCGGTGGCGAGGTCGGTCCGGACCGCCGTGCCACGGCTCGACCCGATGGTGGCCAGCGCCTTGCCGACGGTGCCGGTGGCGGTCGAGCCGATGTCCTCCAGGTCGGTCAGTCCCTCGGCCAGGTCGATCGCCTCCTCGCCGAGCCCGACGGTGAGCGCGATCGTCTCGCAGACCGCGTCGAGGTCGTCGAGTTCGATGACGTGCTGGCCGAGCAGCCGGCGCCAGTGGCCGAGGATCTCCGGGTCACCGGCGTAGCTCGCCCCGCTGGGCAGGATGTAGTAGACCTCGAAGCGCTGGCGCAGCTCGGCCACGATCGCCGCGACCGAGATCGGCTCGGCCAGTTCGTCACCGATCCACCGCCGCACCTCGGCCGGCTTCACCTGCGGGTAGGGCAGCTCGTCGCCGATCAGGAACAGGTAACCGCGCCGACCGCGCCGCTCGACACTGTCCATGCTGGTGTGCCGGGCCATGAAGTACATCGCCAGCTCGTACGACTCGGTGCGCTGCCCGCCACCGCCGCCCTCCAGCACGATACTGCCGAGGTCGTCGTCCATCCGGTTGTCCGACTCGAACTGCCCGATCTGCAACGGCACCCGGTCGCAGGTGGCGTCACCGATCGCACCGAACATGATCTGCGGATCGGTGGCGTAGCCCTTGCGCAGCAGCAGGCCGAACAGTTCCGGCAGCTTGCTCTGGAGCGTCCGGGGCACGTTGCCCATCGAGCCGGTCACGTCGAAGAGCACCGCGATCGGGGTCGACCGGGGGTGCTCGTCGCTGTCGCGGCTCTCCCGTACGTCCACCCCGCGCGGGTCGAGCCGCTCGTGCACCTTGCGCGCCCCACTGTCGCTGTACGCGAACGCGCTGCGTCCGGTGGCCGCGCGGTAGCTGGCGGCGGCGCCGTACACGTCGGTTGACCAGCGTCCACTTCCCATGATCTTTCTCCTTCTCCGATGTGTCAGATGGTTGTCGTCGAGAGGGCCAGGCGCCGGAACCGGCGCGGGCCGTAGAGCTTGTCCAGCAGTTCGTCGAGTTCGGCCAGCAGTTGCCAGGCGTCCTGTGGGCGTCGGCGCGGGCTGGGGTGGGTGCAGCCGTGCACGAAGCGGGACAGGGCGGTGTTCGCCTTCGTCCCCATCAGCCAGTGCATGCAGCCGCTGGCCAGGTGGATGTCGGTGGCCGGGGTGGCCGGTCCCCGCCTGGCCACCTCCGGCGGGTACCAGTCGCGGTAGCGGGCGACCAGGGCCGGCACCGAGCCGCCCTCGGCGGTGACCGAGTAGCACCAGTCGACCAGGACCACCCCGTGCTGGTCCGGTTCGATCAGCACGTGCTCGGGCAGCACCGCGCCGTGCACCACCCCGGCCCGGTGCGCCCAGCCGAGGGCGACCAGCAGACGCCGCCAGATCCAGGCGACGTCACGCGGGTCGAGTCCGTCCGGGTGGGACCGCGCGACCTCGGTCAGCGGGACCAGTCCGGGGGAGTGGGTCAGCACGTTCGCGGTGCGGCGTACGCCGGTGGCCGGGTCCTCGTGCCGGAAGCTTTCGACCAGCTCCGGCGCGTAGGCGCGGTGTCGCGGGTCGCCGTCGCGGCGCAGCGTGACCAGTGCGGTCGCCTCCCGGTCGAGCAGGTCGTTGGCGGCCGGTTGCCGGGGCAGTTTGAGCAGGCCCTCCCGCCCGTCGTAGCGGACCCGGTAGAGGTTGGCCAGGTCACCGGTGGCGAACCGGCTGCCGAGGGTGTAACGGTGCCGCTTGGTGGTGAGGGTCGCGCTCCCTCGCCCCTGGTGGGTCGCCCAGAGGCTGGAGAGTCGGGCGAAGGCGGCCGTCGCGGTCGCCGTCCGCCGGTCCGGTGCGGCGTCCGGGTGCAGCAACCGGGCGAGTTTCCGGTACGTCGCCGCAGGGTCGTCCCCGCCGAACAGGTCACCGGGCGTACGGGCGGCGTCGACCAGTGCGACGGCTCCGGCGAAGGTCATCGGCGCGCCGCCTCCGGCGGGGGTCATCGCACACCGTCCTCGCGGGACGGGCGCAGCAGCGGCGGGTGCAGTTGTCTGGCGTCGCCGGCCCGGTAGAGGCGGGCTCGGGGACCGCCGCGTTCGCCGCCCCGGTTGGTGGTCTCACCGGTGCTCTCCACGAAGCCGGGCACCGACAGCACCTTGCGGTGGAAGTTTCCGGCGTGCAGTTCCTCGCCCCAGACCGAGGTGTAGACCGCGCGCAGCTCGCCGATGGTGAACCGGTCGCCGAGGAAGGCGGTGGCCAGCGGGGTGTACTCCAGTTTGGACCGTGCCCGTTCCAGTCCGGCGGCGAGGATCGCGCTGTGGTCGAACGCGAGTGCGCCGGCCGCCTCGACCGGCACCCAGGCCGCGCCGGCCGCGTCGGAGCCGGCCTGCGGGTCGGGCAGGCTGGGTGCGAACGCGAGGTAGGCGACGGAGACGACCCGCATTCTCGGGTCCCGGTCGGGGTCGCCGTAGCTGGCCAGCTGTTCCAGGTGCAGTCGGGCCAGTTCGCCCTCGCCGGGGCGCAGGCCGGTCTCCTCGGCGAGCTCCCGGACGGCCGCCGCTTCCAGCGGTTCGTCGCGGACGAATCCGCCGGGCAGGGCGTGGTGCCCGGCGTACGGCGGGACGCCCCGGGTGACCAGCAGGACGTGCAGTCCGCCGGCGCGGATGGTCAGGGCGACCACGTCGACGGTGACGGCCAGCGCCGGGAAGGCGCGCGGGTCGTAGTTGTCGAGGAATTCCTGCTCGGTGGTCATGATCGCCCACGTCCTATCATTCTCAAGCTGAGTCTTTCTCGCTCCGAGAACAACCTAACCCGGGAGGTGGCCCCGGTCAACCGGTGTGATGCCGGGTTTTGGTGCCCGACGGGCTGTCAGGGGTGTTTGGTCGAGGGCTTTTGTGGCTTGGTCAGGCGGGATCTCCGCATATTCCGTCTTCGGGGTGAATCCGCCGATAGATGGCGAACCGCGAGTCTTCTTCGGTTAGCGTCAACCGGAAGATTCGTACAAGTCGGACATTGGCTGTGGGTGGGCTGATGCCGTCCAAACGCGTCGAAGAAGTGGCGGAAGGTGGAAAGGCTCATGGTTGCACGAAGGCAACTGCTCGCGGCCGGTGCCGCGGGTGGTGCCGCACTGATGATCCCGGCGACGAGCCGCTCGACGAGCGCGAGCGGTCGCTCCGCGGACGCGCTCGACCCGTCGACCATCCCCAAGTACGTCACCGACCTGGTGATCCCGCCGGTGATGCCACCACTGGCCACCGACGGAAAGCAGGCCCTCGACGAATACTCGATCGCGGTCCGGCAGTTCCCGCAGCAGGTGCTGCCGCCGGGCTACCCGAAGACGACGGTCTGGAGCTACGGCTCACCGAGCCACGGCAACACGTTCAGCTACCCGGCGTACACGATCGAGGCCAAAGTGGGCCGCCCGGTCCGGATCACCTGGGCCAACGAACTGGTCGACGAGTCGGGCAACTTCCTGCCGCACCTGTTCACCGTCGACCCCACCCTGCACTGGGCCAACCCCGGCGGCGGCATCGACCACCGGGACCGCCAACCCACCTTCACCTCGGCGCCCGAGCCCTACACCGGGCCGGTCCCGATAGTCACCCACCTGCACGGCGCACACACCACCACGGAGAACGACGGCTACCCCGAGGCGTGGTACCTCCCGGCGGCCAGGAACATCCCCGACGGCTTCGCCCCCGTCGGCAGGTTCTACGACGAATTCCGCGAGACCTTCGCCCGCCAGCACGGGGTGGCCTGGAAGACCGGGACGGCCACCTTCCAGTACCCGAACGACCAGCGGGCCACGACGCTCTGGTACCACGACCACACCCTCGGCCTGATCCGGCTGAACGTCTACGCCGGGCCGATCGGGCTCTACCTGCTGCGCGGCGGCCCCGCCGACGTGGCCCCCGGGATGCTGCCCGGCCCGGCACCGGCCTTGAACGACCCGCCGGGCAGCCGCTACTACGAACTGCCCCTGATCATCCAGGACCGGTCGTTTGACGCCGACGGGTCACTGTCGTACCCGAGCGCGGCGGCGATCGACGGCTTCGACGGGCCGTACATCCCGGACAGTGACGTCTCGCCGTTCTTCAACCAGACGTTCTTCGCCGATACCATCGTGGTCAACGGCGGCACCTGGCCGGTGCTCAAGGTCGAACCGCGCCGCTACCGGTTCCGCCTGCTCAACGCCTGCAACTCGCGCTTCCTCGTCCTGCGGATCGCCGGCGACGCGACCGCCCGGCCGGCCGCCACCGCCGTACCGTTCTGGCAGATCGGCTCCGACGGCGGCTTCCTGCCGACGCCGGTCCGACAGGAGCACCTGGTCATCGGCAACGCCGAGCGGGTCGACGTGGTGGTCGACTTCACCGGCATCGCCGAGGGGACCGCGCTGTACCTGATCAACGAGGGACCGGACCACGAGTTCCGCGGCGGCACACCCGGCACCGACTTCGAGCCCGCCAACCCGGCCACCACCGGACAGGTGCTGAAATTCCTCGTCGGCTCGCTCGTCGCGCCCGACGACAGCCTGCCCCCGGAGCAGTTGGAACTGCCGGCCTTCACCCCGCTGGGCAGGGAGACCGGCACCCGGCGACTCTCGCTCAACGTGCAGAACTCCACCGTGACACCGGCCGCCGGCCCGATCGCCCACCTGGCCGGCGTGATCGACGCGAACGGCAAGCGGGTGCCGTTGCGCTGGCACGAGCCGATCCGGGACAACCCGAGCCTGGGTGCCACCGAGATCTGGGAGTTCCGCAACTTCACCCCGCACGCCCACCCGGTCCACATCCACCAGGTCCAGTTCCAGGTCCTCGGCCGGGGCCCGGACGGGCAGACCCCGCCGGAGGCGTCGGAGTCCGGCTTCAAGGACACCGTCGTGGCGCTGCCCGGCCAGCTCACCCGGGTCAAGGTGAAGTTCGACCTGCCCGGCCGGTACGTCTGGCACTGTCACATCCTGGAACACGAGGACAACGAGATGATGCTCCCGTTCCTCGTCGGACAGGCACCCGAGGGCGGCGCGCACACCGGCGACGGCGGCCGGGACGGCGCCGATCCCGTGCTGGCCGCGGCCGGGCTGACCATGCTGGCGGCAGCGGCCGCCGCCGGGGTCGTACTGACCCGCCGCACCGCCGACCCGCAAGCGTCGGCCTGAGCGGCCACCGCCGAGGTCAGTGCCGGGGGCCGCGCGGCGCCGGCGGCGGTGGAGGTTTCGAGGAGTACGGATCGCGGCCCGACGTCGTTCTCGGCGTCGGGCCGCCGAGCGGGGCGAGAATGTCGTCGAGCAGGGCCCGCATCGCCAGCGACGGTTCCAACTGGAGTTCACTGAGGATCAGCTGGCGGTACGCGTAGAACGCGTGCAGCGCCTCGTACGCGTTCCCCTCGGCGAGGTGCACCTGGACGATCAGCCGGTGCGGGGTCTCCCGCAGCGGTTCGGCCCGCATCGCCTCCAGGGCCGCCTGCAACGCCTCACCGTGCTGACCGGCCCGCAGGTGCGCCCGCGCGATCTGCTCCAGCGTGTGCAGGCGCAACTGCCGCAGCCGTTCCCGCTCGACCAGCACCCAGTCGTCGTACCAGCCGGGCAGCAGGTCGTGCCGGCCGGCGGCGAGCACCCGCTCGACCCGGCGCGGGTCGGTGCCCTCGCGTACCCGGGCGGCGGCGCGGACCAGGTCGTCCACGTCCACCTCGACCCGGGCGTCGAGGCGTACCGCGCCACCGGAGGTGAGCACCGGGCAACTGCCGTTGCGGCGCAGCCGCCACAGTGCCGTACGCAGCCGGGACAGGGCGCGTTCCTCCGGCGTGTCCGGCCAGAGCAGCCCGGCCAGCTGCGTACGGGTCGCGCCCGGCCGCAGCCCGATCAGTGCGACCACCCGTTGCAGTCCCCGTGGTACGACCGTGGGTGTACCGGCGTGCAGCAGGCGGAAGCCGTCGAGCAGGAAGAGTTGGACGGTCCCGGCCGCGGAGTGCTCGCCGGGGACCGGTTGGCGGAGCACGGTGGGCGCCATGCTGCTGTCAGAGGTCATGGTCGAACCCCCTGCACCGGAACCTTGTCCCGAACCGTGCTGACCGGGAGTGGTGCCCCGGCCTGGCTGGGCATGACCGTGGTGCCAACGGCTCTGTCGTTGAACTGTCCCATGCCCCCGAAAGTGTGACGAAGAGTAGCAATCCCCCATATGCCCGGTCAATCGTCGGGACGATCTTTTGACTTCCGCGCGCCCAGACAGGCCGGGGGCTCGTTGGGTGATGTCCCGACTCGTTGGGCCCGGTGCGACCCCCGTACGCGGGCCGGCCGCCGCCGGGCGGGCCATCCCCGGCGTCACCGCAACGTCACCGGACCCGATCACCGGTGGTGCTCCCGCGTGACATCCCGTTGACGGTCCCTGGCGCATCGTGACCAGCGTTTCTGTGGACGCGCCGTCGCCTCCGCAGCGGCGGCGACCGGAAACCCCCGCTGGTCCGATCGCACTTCGCGCCACATCACGTCCCGAACGGAGATCCGAGCCGGTCCGGGGCACAGACCGTTGGGAGGTCGCAGATGCATCGATCGCTGATCGTCGCCAAAATCGTGCCCGACGCCGAGTCGGAGGTGGCCCGGATCTTCGGCGAATCCGACGAGACGGAACTGCCGGGCATCGTCGGCGTACGACACCGGTCCCTGTACCGCCTCGACGACCTCTACGTGCACCTGCTCGAAACGGCGGAGCCGGTGGCCGCCGGACTGATGTCGGCCAGCCGGCACCCCGAGTTCGTCCGGATCAGCGAGCGGCTGCGGCCGCACATCTCGCCGTACCTGTCGACCTGGCGCTCGCCGCGCGACGCGGTCGCCGGCTGCTTCTACCGATGGGACGCCTCGGTCCCGGCGACCGGGAGCGAACGATGACCGCGACCACCACCGAGACGGCCCCGGACCAGTTCTGGACCCGCTGCCGATCCTGCTCCTCGCTGCTCTACCGCAAACGCCTGCGGCGCAACCTCGACGTCTGCCCCGAATGCGGCGACCACCAACGACTGGCCGCGCCGGACCGGATCCGGCAACTGGTCGACCCGGGCACCTTCGCCGCCCTGCCCGACGACGTCGCCCCGGTGGACCCGATCGGATTCGTCGACTCGATGCCGTACCCGCAGCGGCTGGCCGCCGCCCGCGCGGACACCGGCCTCGCCGAGGCCGTGCTCTGCGGCGAGGCCCGGATCGACGGGTACCCGCTGGTCCTCGCGGTGATGGACTTCCGCTTCCTCGGCGGCAGCCTCGGCACCGTGGTCGGCGAACTCATCACCCGGGCCGCCGAGCGGGCCCTCGACCGCGGCCTGCCCCTGCTCCTGGTCACTGCCTCCGGCGGCGCCCGGATGCAGGAGGGCGTGCTGTCGCTGATGCAGATGGCAACGGTCAGCCAGGCCATCGCCGCGCTGCGCGAGGCGGGACTGCTCACCATCAGCCTGATCACCGACCCGACCTTCGGCGGCGTCGCCGCCTCGTTCGCCACCAACACCGATCTGCTGGTGGTGGAGAGCGGCGCCCGGATGGGCTTCGCCGGGCCCCGGGTGATCCACCAGACCATCCGCAAGCCGCTGCCGGACAGCTTCCAGACGGCCGAGTTCCTGCTGCGGCAGGGGCAGGCCGACATGGTCGTCGAACGGTGGGGCCTGCGCGCCCGCCTCCGGCCGCTGCTCGCCACCGCCCACGCCGCCCGGTCCGGCGACGCGGCCCGCGCCAACCACTCCGGCTGCGCCGACGCCGCCGGGGCGGCGGAACTCGGGTCGGGGGCGTCGGTGCTGATCCGGGATCCGGACCGGCTCGCCGAGCCGGACGGCTGGCGGGCCGTGCAGGCCGCCCGCCACCTGGACCGGCCGACCACCCTGGACTACCTGGCCACCGCGTTCGACAGCTTCACCGAACTGCACGGCGACCGGCTCGGCGCCGACTGCCCGGCGATCGTGGCCGGTCTCGCCCGGCTCGGTGACCAGCACCTGGTCGTGGTCGGGCATCAGAAGGGACACCACACCAAGGACCTGCTGGCCCGCAACTTCGGCATGCCGGCACCGGCGGGCTACCGCAAGGCGCAGCGGGTGATGCGGCTCGCGGTCCGCCTCGGACTGCCGATCGTGACGCTGATCGACACCCCCGGCGCGTACCCGGGCATCGAGGCCGAGGAACAGGGGCAGGCGGCCGCGATAGCGGACAGCATCCTGGCCATGACCGGCCTGCCGGTCCCGGTCGTGGCGGTGGTCACCGGTGAGGGCGGCAGCGGTGGCGCGCTCGCGCTGGGGGTCGCCGACCGGGTGCTGATGTTGCAGAACGCGGTCTACTCGGTGATCAGCCCGGAGGGGTGCGCCGCGATCCTCTGGAACGACCCGACCGCCACCCCACGGGCCGCGCGGGCACTGCGGGTCACCGCGCCCGACCTGCTCCGGCTGGGGATCGTCGACGGGGTCGTACCGGAGCCGCCGCGCGGGGCGCACACCGATCCCGTGGCCGCCGCCGACCTGCTGCGCCGGGCCATCGTCGAGACGCTCCCGCCACTGCTGCGGTCGCCGGCCGACACCCTGGTACGCCAACGCCGGCTGCGGTTCCGCCGGTTCGGCGCGGGCAGCCGTCCGGTCCTGCCACCGGTGGTTCCCCGGTGACCGGCGAACCCTCCGACGACGAGCATCTGCTGACGCAACTGCGCGAGCAGGCGAGCCGGCTGGTGGCCGAGGTGGCCGGGCCCCTGCGCCGGGTCAGGATGCGCAGCGGCAGCGCGGTCCTCGAAATCGAGTGGCACGGCGCGCCGGCACCGGTCGAGGACGCCTCGGGTCGGGTCGGTCCGGCGACGTACGCGGCGAACACCTCGACCGGAGGGTCGGCGGTGACCGACCGGGAGTCGCCCGACTGGGTGGTGGCACCGATGGTCGGCACGTTCTACCGGGCGGCCGAGCCGGGGGCGGCACCCTTCGTCGAGGTCGGCGACCTGGTCGAGCCGGGCCAGGTGATCGGCATCGTCGAGGCGATGAAACTGATGAACCACATTACGGCCGAGCACGCCGGCAAGGTCGCCGAGGTGCTGGTCGGCAACGGCGAGCCGGTGGAGTTCAACCAGCCGCTGATCGCCCTGGTATCCGCCTGACGCGCGGGACGGTGTCCGATGTTCGAAAAGCTGCTGATCGCCAACCGGGGCGAGATCGCCCTGCGAGTTGCCCGAGCCTGCCGGGAACTCGGCATCCGTACGGTCGCGGTGCACTCGACCGCCGACCGTGACTCGGCCGTGGTCCGGTACGCCGACGAGAGTGTCTGCATCGGACCGGCGGCGAGCCGGCACAGTTACCTCAACGCCGCCGCGATCATCGAGGCGGCCCGGCAGACCGGCGCCGAGGCGATCCACCCCGGCTACGGCTTCCTCTCCGAGGACCCCGACTTCGCCGAGATCTGTGCCGACAACGGGCTGACCTTCGTCGGTCCGCGCCCCGAGGTGATGGCCGCGCTCGGTGACAAGTCCCGCGCCCGGGCGCTGATGCGCGAGGCGGGCCTGCCGCTGCTGCCCGGCAGCGTCGAGACGCTGGCCACGGTGGGGGAGGCCCGCGCGGTCGCGGACGAGATCGGCTACCCGGTGATCATCAAGGTGGCCGCCGGCGGTGGTGGCCGGGGCATGACCGTGGTCTGGTCCGGCGCCGACTTCGCCCGCGCGTACGCGCACACCCGGACCGTGGCGCGGGCCGTCTTCGCCGACGACCGTGTCTACGTCGAGCGGTACCTGCCCCAGGCCCGTCACGTCGAGGTGCAGGTGCTCTGCGACGGCATCGGCGGCGGGGTACACCTGGGTACGCGGGACTGCTCGGTGCAGCGCCGCCACCAGAAGCTGGTGGAGGAGGGCCCCGCCCCGGCGCTCTCGGCCGCCACCCTGGAGTCGATCGCGGCGGCCGGACTGCGGGGCGCGTCGAGCGTCGGTTACAGCGGTGCCGGCACGGTCGAGTTCCTGGTGGACGACGCGGAGCGGTTCCACTTCATGGAGATCAACTGTCGGATCCAGGTGGAGCACCCGGTCACCGAGATGATCAGCGGGGTCGACCTGGTGCACGAGCAGTTGTACCTGGCCAGCGGCGTACCGCTGCGAATCCGGCAGGACGAGGTCCAGTTGCGCGGCGTCGCGATCGAGTGCCGGGTCAACGTGGAGAACCCGGACCGGGACTTCCTGCCCACCCCCGGCCGGCTGGACCGGTTCCACCCGCCCGGTGGCCCGTTCACCCGCGTCGACACCCACGGAGCGCCCGGATACGTGGTCGGGCCGCACTACGACTCGCTGCTGGCCAAGGTCGTGGTCTGGGCACCGGAGCGGACCCAGGCGCTGGACCGGATGGAACGTGCCCTGGACGAGTTCGACATCGCCGGACCCGGCGTGCACACCACCATCCCGTTCATCCGGCGGGTCCTCGACGACGCGGCCTTCCGCAAGGGCCGGTACTCCACCGACCTGGTCGACCGCCTGCTGCGCGACCGAGCGGCACCCACCGCTCCGCCGCACCCCTGACCGACCCCGAACGACACCGGACCGGGTCCGGCCGTCGACATGTCGACTTCCCGAGCGATTCGAACGCGTCGAGTTCAAGGAGACCAGATGACCGTGCAGAGGGCGGACAAGCGGCTGGCGACAGCCGAGGACATCACCTCGATCCTCGTCCGCAACTGCGGACTCAACGCCGACTCGGCCGCCGCGGCACCCACCGCGTCGCTCGACGAACTCGGCATGGACTCCCTCGCCCTGCTCGAACTGCAGGCCGTCATCGCCGAGCGGTACCGGGTGCAGATCCCGGAGGAGGTGAAACACCTGACCATCGCGGACATCGCCGACCTGGTGGACCGCGAGGCCGAGCCGGCGACCGTGCCGGCGCAGTCGACCGTCGTCGAAGCCGCCGACGGCGACACCGCCGCGACCGGCACGACGGAACCGGTGGCCGCCACCGGGTCGGTGCGCACCGTCGAACCGGTCGGCACCGTCGGCGGGGGTCCGCCGGGGCATACGGAGAACAGCATCGTGATCGCCGCGCCCCGACAGCTGGTCTGGGAGCTGACCAACGACGTCACCCGCTGGCCGACGCTGTTCACCGAGTACCAGCTCGCGGAGGTGCTGGAACGGCGCGGCAACCGGGTGCTGTTCCGGCTGACCATGTTCCCGGACGAGAACGGTGTGGCCTGGAGCTGGGTCAGCGAACGTACGACCGACCCGCAGACGTACGAGGTGCACGCGCGTCGGGTGGAGACCGGGCCGTTTGCGTACATGCGGATCTACTGGCGCTACGACGAGGTGACCGGTGGCACCCGGATGACCTGGGTGCAGGACTTCGCCATGAAACCCACCGCCCCGGTCGACAACGCGCAGATGACCGAGCGGATCAACAGCAACAGCAGGATCCAGATGAACATCATCCGTGACCAGATCGAGGCGGCCGCGCGCGAGCGGGCCCTCGACGTACCCGCCGGGGGCGACGATGAGTGAGCGTGAACCGTCCGTGGTGGCCGCCCGAAACGTGCCGCCGGACCAGCGACGCGGGGGCGAACTGCGGGTGCTGCTCGGGCCGAAGACCGTCGGCTCCACCTCGGGCTTCATGGGGGTGGCGACCCTGGCACCCGGCGAGCGGATCGCCGAGCACTACCACCCGTACAGCGAGGAGTTCCTCTACGTCGCACGCGGCGCGATCACCGTCGACCTCGACGACACACCGGTGCCGGTCACGGCCGGCGAGGCGCTCTTCATCCCGGTCGACACCCGGCACCGGCTGCGCAACACCGGCGACGAGCCGGCCGAGGTGGTCTTCCAACTCGGGCCGCTCGCCCCGCGCCCGGAACTGGGACACGTCGACACCGAGCGCGCCGGCACTCCGCCGACCCGACCGGAGTTCGCGTCATGACAGCGCGCCGCACGGTGGTGACCGGCATCGGGGTGGTCGCCCCCGGCGGTCCGACCCGCAAACAGTTCTGGGCCACCATCACCGACGGCCAGACCGCGACCCGCCGGATCAGCTTCTTCGACCCGTCACCGTTCCGCTCCCAGATCGCCGCCGAGTGCGACTTCGACCCGGTCGCCGCCGGCCTCACCCCGAGGGAACGCCGCCGCGCCGACCGGTACGTCCAGTTCGCGCTCGCCGGCTCGATCGAGGCGCTGGCCGACAGTGGGCTCGACCTGTCCGAGGCGACCCGGGAGCGGACCGGCGTGGTGCTCGGCTCGGCGGTCGGCGGCACCATGGCCCTGGAGGACGAGTACGTGGTCGCCAGCGACTCCGGCACCCGCTGGCTGGTCGACCACGAGTGCGGCGGACCGTACCTCTACCAGGCGCTGGTGCCGAGCAGCCTGGCGGCGGACGTGGCGGTACGCCATGGGCTGCACGGACCGGCGCAGGTGATCTCCACCGGCTGCACCTCCGGCATCGACTCGATCGGGTACGCCTACCAGCTCATCTCCGACGGCGAGGCGGACATCGTGGTGACCGGCGCGTCGGACACGCCGATCTCCCCGGTGACCGTCGCCTGCTTCGACGCGATCAAGGCCACCACCCCGGACAACGACGACCCGGCGCACGCCTCCCGCCCGTTCGACCGGGACCGGCACGGCTTCGTCCTCGCCGAGGGGGCGGCGGTGCTGGTCCTGGAGGAGTGGGAACACGCCCGGCGCCGGGGCGCACGGGTCTACTGCGAGGTCGCCGGGTACGCCAACCGCAGCAACGGCTACCACATGACCGGACTGCGACCCGACGGTGCCGAGATGGCGCTGGCGATCAACTCGGCACTGGACCAGGCCCGGGTCAACCCGGACGAGATCTCGTACATCAGCGCGCACGGCTCGGCCACCCGGCAGAACGACCGGCACGAGACGGCCGCGTTCAAGCGCTCGCTCGGCCCGGCCGCGTACCGGGTGCCGATCAGTTCGATCAAGTCGATGGTCGGGCACTCGCTCGGCGCGATCGGCTCGATCGAGATGGCCGCCTGCGCCCTGGCGATCGAGTACGGCGTGGTCCCGCCGACCGCGAACTGGGCCAATCGGGACCCCGAGTGCGACCTCGACTACATCCCCAACACCGCCCGTGACCTGCTGGTCGAGGTGGCCCTGTCGGTCGGCAGCGGCTTCGGCGGGTTCCAGTCGGCGATGGTGTTCAAGCGGTTGCGGGAGCTGCACCGATGACGCCCCGGCCGGTGGTCACCGGCATCGGCGTGGTCGCGCCGAGCGGGATCGGCACCGACGCGCACTGGAAGACCGTGCTGGCCGGGGAGAACCGGATCGGCCGGATCACCCTGTTCGACCCGGACCGCTACCCGACCACCCTGGCCGGCGAGGTCGCCGACTTCGACGCGAGCGCCTTCGCCGACAACCGGCGGCTGGTGCAGACCGACCGCTGGACCCACCTCGGTTTCGCCGCCACCCGGCTCGCCCTCGCCGACGCCGGCCTGCCCGAGGTGGCCACCGACCCGTACGGGTACGCGGTCACGCTCGCCAGTTCCTCCGGTGGCAACCTGTTCGGCCAACGTGAACTGCAACGGCTCTGGGGACAGCCGTCGCGGACCGTCGGGGCGTACCAGTCGATCGCCTGGTTCTACGCGGCCAGCGTCGGCCAGGTCTCCATCCACCACCAGTTCAAGGGACCGTGCGGGGTGCTGGTCGCCGAGGCGGCCGGCGCGCTGGACAGCCTCGCGCACGCCGCCCGGATCATCCGCCGGGGAACCCCGGTGGTGATCGCCGGCGGGACCGAGTGCCCGCTGAGCCCGTACGCCCTGGCCTGCCAGATCCGCAATGGTCATCTCAGCGAGAGCGAAGACCCGCAGCGGGCGTACCGGCCGTTCGACGTCGCCGCCGCAGGTTACGTGCCGGCCGAGGGGGGTGCGGTGTTCGTGGTCGAGGACCTCGACCACGCCCTGGCCCGGGGGGTGACCACGGTGTACGGCGAGATCGCCGGTTGGGGCGCCACCCACGACGGCCGGCACACCGTACGGGTCGGCGCCGCCGACGAGACGCAGTACGCCCGGTCGATGCGGTTGGCGTTGGACCGGGCGCAGTGCCCGCCCGAGGAGGTGGACGTGGTGTTCCCCGACGCGCTGGGGGTGCCGCGTTACGACCGGGCGGAGGCGGCGGCGCTGCGTACCGTCTTCGGCCCGGACTCGCCGCCGGTGACCACCCAGAAACCCCTGGTCGGACGGGCCCACCAGGGCGGTTCGGCGCTGGACGCGGCGAACGCGCTGCTCGCCCTGCGGCACCGGGTGCTGCCGCCGACCGCCGGGCTCGACCGGCCGGCTCCGGGGTGCGAACTGGACTTCGTCCGGCAGGCGCGCAGCGGGCCGGTACGGACCGCGCTGGTCGGTGCGCGGGGCTTTGACGGATTCAACAGTTCCGTGTTGATCCGTGCCTACCAGCCGCCCGGCCAGCGGGCCGGTGGTGACCAGTGATCCGGGAGGAGACGGCGATGGGTGGATCGGGCAAGGGGCGGGTGGTGTTCCTCATCCGGATACCGGCGGAGCGGACCGAGGAGTTCCTCCGGGCGTACGACCGGATCCGCTACCAGGTCGCCGAGGGGGTGCCGGGACACCTGGTGGACCAGGTCTGCCGCTCGGCCACCGATCCGGAGCAGTGGTTGATCACCAGCGAGTGGGCGTCGCTGGCGCAGTTCGAGGCGTGGGAGCGCAGCAGTGAGCACCGCGAGCTGGTCGGGCCGATGCGCGAGTGCATGACCGAGGCCCGTTCGATGCGCTTCGTCGTCCAGGAGCAGACCTCGGCCCGTAGCCGTCCGTCCGATCGGCACGCGCCCGACGACCGGCTGGACGAGGAGTTGGAGACGGTGACGGCGGAGGTCTGACCGGGACGCCGCCACGCTGACCGAGGAAGGAAGAACGGATGGGTTCGAACTGGCACGCGCTCTACTACCCGCTGAGGCCGGGTAGCGAGGAGAAGGTCAAGGAGCTGTTCCGGATCAGTGGGCGGCCGCAGTTCGAGATCTTCGGCGACGACGGGCGGCTGGTCGGGCGGCTGCTGGGCACGATGGCCTTCGTCGGCCGGGAGATGGCCGTACGCGTGATCGAGGTCGAGGGCCCGCTCGGTCTGGTCGCCGCCCACATGAGCCGGCAGGAGGCGGTACGGGAGTTCGAGCGGGAGTTGCAGGACCATCTCGCCGTACCCCGCGACATGGCCACCCAGCAGGGCGCCCGGGACTTCTTCCGCACCGCCTCGATGGAGTGCGTGCTGTCCCGCCGGCACGACCAGTAGTGCCCGGCAGGTGCGCTGGTAGCTCGGGTGGCGGTACGGCCACCCGAGCCAGCCGGAGTCCGTGACCCGAGGAGGCGGACCGGCACCGACCACGTTCACGACGAACCGCCCCCGCCTCCGCCGT
Source organism: Micromonospora sp. NPDC049529 (assembly GCF_055586685.1). Classification (NCBI taxonomy): domain Bacteria; kingdom Bacillati; phylum Actinomycetota; class Actinomycetes; order Micromonosporales; family Micromonosporaceae; genus Micromonospora; species Micromonospora sp. NPDC049529. The sequence continues at coordinate 53,322 of NZ_JBVJHT010000018.1, read as the reverse complement.
CGCCGCCGCCACCTCCGCCCCCGCCGTCGCCCCATCCACCACCGTGGTCACCGTGGTGTTCGTCGCCGTACCGGTTGATCGGGGTCCGGCCGAACAGCGAACCGGAGCCACGGGCAGGGTAACCCCGCCGCCGGCGCGAGTCCCGGGACATCTCCCGTAGCGCACGCGACGCCTGGTTGTCTACCGGACCGGTTCCGGTCCGCCGTGCGCGTACCACCACGACGCCGAGCAGCGTCACGGCGATGACGACCGCCACCATCGATATCCACAGCATGGCGTCAGGGTAGAAAGCGGGTCCAACATGGAGGAGGCGGCGCCGTACGGTCAGCGGGTGGTGCCCGGGGCCGGCTGACCGGTGACCGCGGCGGGCAGCTCGGGCGCGGCCGGCAGGACCAGCGGGTCGCGGGCCTTCGCCACCAGGTCCACCACTATCCGGCTCAACCGCTGGGCCGACGCCGACATCGACTCGTTCGCCTCGACGATCGCGGACGCGACCTCGGCGCGTTTCTCCTGGCCGTACCGGACCGCCTCCTCGATCCCGCGCGCCTGCGCGTCGATCGAGTCCGCCACCTCAAGGATGGTCTCCGGCCGGATCGTCGGTGTCTGGATCACCTTGGCGATCTGCGGCACCGCCGACCGGGACGCGGAGGCGTACGCGCTCAGCACCTCGTTGGCCCCGTCGGCGACCGCCTGCTGCATGCCGGCGGCCTGGTCGGCCTGGAGCAGCAGACCCCACTGGGCGATCGTCAGCTTCATCGTCGGGATGGTCAGGTTGATCAGCAGCGCGAGCCGCTGCCCGAGGCCGTAGTTGAGGGTCCGGATGTTGCGCACCTGCGGCGAGGTCGACCAGGCGACGAAGAGGCGCTGCTGGAACTCGTTGATCCGCACCTCGATGGCCGAGATGAACTCGGTCACCCGGGACAGCCGCTCCTCGGAGTCCCGCCGGTGGATGTCGTCGGGGTCGATGGTGATCGACCGGGCGTCGGCCACCGCCGTGTCCCGGACCAGTTCCATCACCGCGATCGCACCGATGAGCTGCCCGATGGCGGCCTCGTTGGCCTTGTACAGCTCGTCGCAGAGCACCACGTTGCGGCGCAACTGCACCTGCTTCTCGCTGAGCTGGCCGGCGACCAGGTCGAGTTGGCGCTCCACCGTACGGGCTTCCTCGAAGAGCATCTCCAACAGGTTGCGGCCCCTGCGGAACAGGCCGCGTACGGAGTCGACGAACTTGTCGAACGCCTCCCGCACCTTCGGGTCCGACGGGTCGTACCTGCGCCGGAAGCCTCGCATCCGGTCGTTGAGCTGCCGCATGATCGAGGTCAGTTCGGGGATGTCGACCCGCCCGACCTCCCGGAAGATCCGGGTCACCTGGGCGTTGACCTGCTCGATCGCGGCGTTGCCGAAGTTCGCCAGCTCGTTGGTGCTGGCCAGCATCGTCGGGTAGAGCTTCTCCGCGACCACCAGCGCCTGGGCCCGCTGCTCCGCGCTGAGCAGGTCCGAGCAGACCAGGGCCCGTGGTTCGGTGGAGGCGAGCACGGTGGCGACCGCACTGTCGGCCGCCCCGGCGGGCGGGTCGGCCGGACCGCCGACGATGGTGCCGAAGTCGATCTGGAGGGCGTTGCCTTGGGTCATCGGTTTCCTCTTCCGTACGGTGTCTCGTCCGGGCCGGTGTTCGCCTCAGCCACAGGTCCTGGCGTCCTTGACGCAGCCGAGCAGGGCCAACGTCACGTCAGCGGCCGGTGGTGGGGTGACCCGGATCTGCTCGGCCAGCGGGAGGGCCGGGAAGTCGGCCACGTTGCTCAGTCCGAGCCGGATCGCCGACCGGAAGCCGTAGCTGCGCCAGGCGATCGTCTGGATCGCCGGGTCCTTCATCGCCTCGACGAACCGGGCACTGTCGGTGTCGAGGGCGAGGATCGGGTGGTCGCTGTAGATGGTCGGGTCGGGGTACAGCACCCGGATGCTGTCCAGCAGCCGACCGCCGGCCGACGGGTCGCGGGCCACCTGCTGGATCACCTGGTTCTCGTAGCCGGCGTAGAGCGGGGCCTTGAACTCGCCGCCCTGGGTCAGCCACTCCCGGAACCCGGTCTCGGAGGTGCGCGACTGCAACCCCTGTGCGTCGTAGATCTGTCGCATCGTCGGCAGCGCGGTCCGCGCCTGGGCCAGGTTCGGCGCCGAGTACGGGTCCGCCGTCGCCACGATCGCCAACTGCAACTGGGCCAGGGTGAAGCCGCTGTTGGACTTCGCCGGATCGGTGCTCGACACCGAGATCGGCCCGCGCAGCCCCTCGGCGCCGATCGAGTCCCAGGTCCGGTGTTTGAGCACGTAGTCCAGCAGCAGCGCCTTCATGTCGATCAGATAGAAGCGGTTGTCCCGCTGCTCGACCAGGCCGAGTTTCACCAGCGCCTCGGTGCCCCGGGGGCCGGCGTACAGGACCTCGGGTGACTGGAGCACGTTCTCCGCCCGGTACGCCGGGAAGGCGCCCTGGTGACCGGCCTCGAAGACGCTCTGCGCACTCGAACTCGACGGCCACAGGCAACCGACGCCGCGTGCCCTCAGCTCCTCCGTGGACAGCTGCACCTGGTCGTACGAGCCGAGGTGCTGGAAGCCGACGGTGAGCCCGTACGTCTCCCGCAGGATCCGGGTGACCTCGGGATCGGCCATCAGCTCCGACTTCTCCGAACCGCCCAGGCAGGTGATCGCCACCGGGGCGGCCGGACCGGGTGCCGCCGGTTGACCGGCGCGCAGCCACAGCACGCCGGCCACCACCCCGACCACGATCACCATGCCCAGCCCGATGAGAAACCGCAGACTCGGCAGTCTCACGTCAACGTCCTTTCGATCGTGCGTGTTGGTACGTCGCCGACGGTGTCAACTAGGTCACCTCGGGCATGCGCGGCGGGGCGACCGTGTCGAGGTTCGCGACGTACTGGCCGAGGTCGCCCTGGTTGACCAGCCGGACGCTGTCCAGGGTGAAGTCGGCGAACCGTTGGAAGGCCCGGTCCCCGCTCGACAGCAGCGCGTCCGCGTCCCGGTAGAGCAGCGGGGACGCCTGGATGTCGAGGTAGCGGCGTACGGCGCCGTCGAGGGAGACCAGGTGCGCGCCGATCTGGCTCGCGGTCGAGTACAGCGTGTTCGGGGCGGTGGCGCGTACCCGGTCGAACAGGTCGGGGACGTGCCGGCAGGCGGTCTCCAGGGCGGCGCGGGCGGCCGGTGCCCGTACCTGCCGGCTGAGTCGCCGTACCTCCCGCAGCGTGCGCAGCGCCTCGGCGACCTTGGCGTTCGCCTCGTCCAGGTAGCTGTCGCCGGCCGCCTCGGCGGGGGTCCGGTCGTCGACCATCAGGTAGACCCCGACCGCCGCCACGACGGCGAGCAGTGCCGGCCAGAGCACCGACCGGGTGGCGAGCAGGACCCCGCCGAAGACCAGCACACCGGTGAGCAGCCCGGCCGGGGCCGCGAGTTTGTGCCGCACCGCCCGCCCCTACTTGTAGCCGGCGGCCTGGCGCAGGGCGGCGACCAGGTCGTTCTGCTCGAAGAAGGCGCCGGACGTGGCCTGGGCCACCTCGGTCAACTGGCTCGGGTCGGCGTCCTTGCCGAACGCGATCGCGATCACCGGCACACCGGCGGTACGCAGCGCCGCCAGCGCCGCCGGTCGCTCGTTCTGGCTGGACCTGCCGTCGGTCATCAGCACCACCAGGCGCTTGCGGTCACCGAGCGCCGGATCCTTCAGCTGGCTCGCGGCCCGGAGCAGGCAGCCGTACAGGTTGGTGTCGCCCTCGGGGCGGTAGCGGGTGATCGCCTCGGTGAGGCCGTGCAGTTGGCCGGGGTCGTTGCCGCTGACCGTCCACGGGCTGCCGCCGGTGATGCCACCGTTGAAGATCGTCACGCTGGTGACGTCCTGCGGGTGGGTCTGGAGGAAGTTGCGCGCGGCCGGTTCGGCGTCGAAGACCTGGGCGGCGGCCTGCTTGACCCCGGTCCACCCGTCGTTGCCCTGCATGGAGCCGCTGCCGTCCAGGCAGTAGTGCACCGCGACCGGTCGGCGGTAGCTGGTCTGGTAGCGGTTCAGCGCGGACTCGATCACCGACGCCACCGGGAACTGGATGCCCTGCTCGTTGATGGTCGCCTGGATGCCCCACTCCGGGTTGAACACCGACAGGTCCGGGTTGTCCAGGGTGAGGCCGATGCTCGACGCCGGTCGACGGCCCAGGCCGCGCAGTTGCGCCTGTGCCTCGGGCGAGGACAGCACGTGCGCCTGCAACTCGGTGAAGACCCGCCGCCGGGCGGTGTTGTCGCCGTCGGCGTGCGGCAGGAAACCGAGCGGCGCGTCGCTGATCGCCAGCGAACCGCGCGGGTACGCCACCACCAGCGGTTCCCGGCCCGCCCGGACCAGTTCCTGGTTCTTCTCGATCACCAGGTCCTCGTAGGTGAACATGGTTCGGCAGGCGTCCGGCCGGTCCAGGCAGTCGGCCATCAACGTGCCGGTCGAGGGCGGGGTCTGCTCCATCGCCTCGACCAGCCGGGTCACTCCCCGCACCACCTCGGGCGAGTCGAGTTGTTCCTGGGTCAGGGGTTTGCCGGGCCCGTTGCCGGCGAAGTGGTTCAGGAAGCCGAACAGCACCGTCGCGCCCGAGTTCGACTGGGTGGGGTTGGTCATCCAGACCCGGGTCCGGCCGGACTCGACCGCCGTCAGGATCTCCGCGATCGACACGTCGGTACGCCCCGTGAAGCCCAGCCGCTGCATCTCGCCGCGCCAGCCGGCGAACACCACCGGGGTGAGGAACATCGGCTTGACGTCCTGTAACACGGAGCGCTGGTCGCCGACCTGGAGGAAGACGCTGCTGGCGAACCAGTAGGCGTCGTACTCCCCGGTGCCGGCGGCGAGCTGCCGGGCCTGGTCCACCGAGCCGAGGAAGGTCACCGGGCACCGGTAGCCCCGGGCGTCGCACCAGGGCTTGACGATGGTGTCGATCACCGCCTGCTGCTCAGAGCCGGCCACGATCCGCAGCGTCGTACCGGCCGGTCCGGGGGCGCCGGACCGGTCGGGGTCCGGTGGGCCGTCGTCGGTACAGCCGGCGAGGAGCAGCACCGCCGCCAGTGCGGCCCCGGCCAGTCCCTTGAATCGCACCCGTGCCCCATTTCCGCATGGAATCCTGTTCCGAACGGGTTCTTGGTAGCAGTGCGCGGCTACCGGGCGGTGCGCCCGGTCCGCGGGCCCGCCCAGTGCCTATGCGGGGCTGACCAGGGCCGGAGCGCCACGCGGGCGGGTGGTCGGGAGTCGGTCCCGGCCCGCCGACACGCATCCGTCGACGAGATGTCATCCCGGTGTCGCCCACCGGCCACCTTCCCGACGAGGGTCGGGCGGTTCCGGGGGCGACGGGAGCACGCGGCGCCGGGCACCGGGACCGTGCGGCGCCGGATCAGTGGTCGTGTCGGCGCTTGCGCCGCCGTACGATCAGCCAGCGGACGATCACCGCCAGCACCACCGCCGCCGCCAGCAGGAAGCTCGCCTCGCCGAGGTAACTCTGCGCCTGCTTCCAGGAGGCGCCGAGGACGTAGCCGATCAGGATCACCGCGGTCGCCCAGGTCACGCCGCCGACGACGTTGAAGGCGAGAAACTTGCGGTACGGCATCCGGGTCATCCCGGCCAGTGCCGGCACCAGCGCCCGCAGCACCCCCACCCAGCGGCCGAGCATGACGGCTGCCGGCCCGTGGCGCTGGATGAACCTCTCCGCCCGCTGCCAGCGCTCCTCGCCGACCCAGCGGCCCAGCCGACTTCGGCGCAGCGGCATTCCGACCCGGCGACCGATCTCGTATCCGACGCTGTCGCCGACGACGGCGCAGACCGCCGCCACGATCACCAGCGCGGCGATGTTGGTCCGCCCGGTCGCGGCGAGCGCGCCGCCGATCAGCAGGGCCGTCTCGCCGGGGAGGATCAGCCCGATGAAGGCGGCGCACTCGCCGAAGGCGAGCAGTCCGACGATGAGCAGCAGCGGCCAGCCGGAGAGGTCGGACAGGACGTTGGTGAGCTGATCCACCCGGGCGCCCCGATCAGCCGCCGCCGGACGGCGCGCGGGTCCGTACGCCGCCGGTCCGGCGCGGCTCGGCTCCGACGGGTCGGCGCATCGTGTCCTCTCGTCCGGCTGGTGCTCCCGCTGGTGTGGCGGGTGCTGGCGGGTCTGCGGCCGCCAGCACCATCAGACCACTCGCCGGGGCCGGACCGGGCGGAATCGGCCAGCCGTGCCCCGCCCGCCCGGCGGGCCGTGTCGCCGGCCGGGCGGGTCAGCCGCTGAACCTGACGTCGCTCAGGCTCAGGGTGATCGGGCTCCACGACAGGTCCGGGGTCCGGTCCTCGTTGCGCAGGAAGATGTGCCGTTGCGTCGGTACCACGATCCCGTCGAAGGTCTGCTCGTCGCGGATGTAGTGGGCGACCGGCGAGTCGCCGTTGACGACGGGCTGGTAGTCCATCCGGCGGAGCCGGCCGGCGTCGTCGAAGTAGTAGAGCTGGGTCGGGTTGTGCACGTGGATCGAGTCGGGGAACGTGACGCTGAGTCCCCGCCAGGTCCGGCCGTCCTCCGTCCACGGCTCCACCTCGTGCGCCTCGACCCCCGGCCAGGCGAAGACGTACGGCTCGACCAGGTAGTGCCAGGTGGCGTAGCTGCGGAAGTAGGCGGTCTGGGCCAGACTCCACGGGGTGTTGACGGCGTAGCCGGCGAAGGTCGCGCGCGGGTTGTCCAGCTCCTCGACGATCCTGCCGTCCGGGTCGGTGATGGTCACCCGGTCGGCGCTGGCGTCGAAGACGACCGTCCGGCCGGTCGACCGCTGGGTCTGGTGGATCTGCTGTTCCTGGAGGTTCGCCGCAACGGTGTCCGTGCCGACGAAGTCGGCGTGACCCTTGAACTCCCAGAACGGGCCGTCGTAGTCGATCGTGCCGGTCAGGGTGGAGAGCTTCCTCCAGTGGTCGATTCCGCCCTGGCCTTCGAGCACGCGGGCGAGTAGCGCGTCCATCTTCACTCCTAATCTAGGACCGGCACGTGCGACGGTTCTTCACCCTCTTCGGGGTGCCGCCGACGTGAGCCGCCCGGACGGCAGCGCGGGGACGCCGTCGCCGTGCCACTGGTTCCGGACGAACTCCGTCTCCGGTCTCCGGTGCGGGTCACTCGAAGAGCGCACCCACCTGCGGTGTTTTCGTCACCAGGCCGTCCCGTTGGGCCATGTCGGCGAGTGCCTGCACCGACTGCCGGTTGATCTCCGCCGGGAAGGCAGGCAGCGTCAGGGTGGGGACGACGTCGGCCCCGATCGAGGTGTACGTGGACAGCACCTGCCGGGTCTCGTCCGGGTGGGAGGCGGCGTACGCCTGGGACTCCACCACCGCCTCGGTGAACGCCTCCACCAGGGACGGCTCGGACTCGATCAGATCCGCCGAGGTGAAGTACGTCGCCACCGACAGGTTGGCCGTCGCCTCCGCGTAGGCCGACGAGATGTCCCGGCCCTTCTGGTTGCGGGCGATGGTCAGGAAGGGCTCGACGATGAACGCGGCGTCGACCCGACCGTTCATCACGGCGGCCGGCATGTCCGGGAACGGCAGCTCCACGAACTTCACCGTTCCGGGGTCGCCGCCGGCCTTGCGGACCGCCTCGCGTACGACGGTGTCGCTGATGTTGTTGAGAGTGTTGATCGCCACCGACTTGCCGGACAGGTCGGCGCTGGACCGGATCGCGCTGCCGCTGGCGACGACCACCCCGGCGAAGTCCTTGCCGGGTACGCCGGTGGACGAGGAACCCGGTGCCACGATCTTGAGCGGGAGCCCGCGGGTCTGGGCGAGCAGGAGGGAGGTGTTGTTGCTGAACCCGAACTGGAACTGGCCGGAGAGCACGGCCGGCACGATCGCGGCACCGCCCTGGGCGAGTTCGAGCTTGACGTCGAGCTTGCGTTCGGCGAAGAATCCTTGTCGGACACCGAGGTAGATCGGCGCCACGTCGAGGATCGGGATCACTCCGACCGTTATCTGCGTGGGCTTGTCCCGGGTCCCTCCGGTGGTGCCGCCATCCACGTCGCCGCACGCGGTGAGCAACATGGTGGCGACCACGACGACGGCAAGTCTTCTACGCATGTGGTGCTCTCCCGATCCGGCCGACGGCGTACAGCTTCCGACCAACCCCGTGCGAATCGCGAAAACGACTCCTCTGTGGACCCTAGAGTCGGTCCGTCAAGGGGTCAACAAAGGGCCGATCGGCGTCGGCGGTTGGCGGATCGTCGTCTGGCGCCGGCTCGTCCGGTGCCGGGTCGATGTCGTACGGGCCGGGTCAGTCCCTGTCCTTCTCGCAGGCGACGCCGTCGCCGTCCTTGTCCAGCTTCGCCGAGTAGCCGGGGTCGCCCCGGTGCAGCGGGGTCACGCCGGCCCGGTGTGCCTGGTTGCAGTTGCGGTAGGCGACGGCGCCGCCCTGGCCGGCCTCGGGTGTCGGTCCGGCGGCGGGTTGGTCGGTGGACGGGACGCCGGGCGCGGTGGTGACCACGGGTGTGCTCCCGGTGGTTGAGGTCCGCGGCCGGGTCTGGTTGCGCGGCTGCGCGGGAGTGGCCGGTCGGGTGGTGGGCGCGGGACTGGGGGAGGACGGCTGGGCGGCCTTGGCCGATGCCAGGGCCACGCCGTGCGGGGCGAGTGTGGCGGGGGTCTGACCGGCGAAGACCGCGCTCAACGTGGCCGCTCCGATGCCCAGCGTCAGGACCAGGAGCAGCGCGAACAACCAGTAACGTCGGCGGTTGACGCCGATGCGGGCAGGTGCCGCGGCCGTGGGTGAGGGGTCCGATGGCCGGGGGACCGGCGAGCGGTAGCGGCCCGCCGCCTGGTTGCGTCGCCCGTACGCGAACGCGCGGGGCTCCTGCCGCTGGTTGTCGAGGGGCGGCTGGCTCACCAGAGCAGGCTACAGGTGTGCTCAGCGAAGCCGGCCGATCCCTGCCAGCGTCGGGCAACAATCGGATAGCGGTCGTCGGGCCGGCATTGTGGCCTGCGCCACAGGGCGGAACACGGGGCACGGTTTGTTACTTGAGTCGTACAGGCTCAACTCAAACGATGGCAGGTGTTCGATGGCAACTCTTCCGGTTCTGCCCCTGACCGACGCAGTCCTGCTGCCCGGGATGGTCATCCCGGTGACCCTCGACCCGAGCACCCAGGCTGCCGTCGACGCCGCTCGCGCGGCAGGTGACAAGAAGGTTCTTGCGGTGCCCCGGGTGGACGGGGAATATGGCTCCATGGGCGTTATCGCCCTGATTGAGAAGGTCGGTCGGCTGCCCAGCGGCGAACCGGCCGCCGTGGTCCGGGGCGTGTCCCGGGCCCGGATCGGTTCCGGCGTGCCCGGACCCGGAGCGGCGCTCTGGGTCGAGGCCACCGAGCTCGACGAACCCGCGCCGAACGGCAAGGCCAAGGAACTCGCACGCGAGTACAAGGCCCTCACCACGTCGCTGCTCCAGGAGCGCGGCGCCTGGCAGGTCATCGACGCGCTGGAGCGGATGACCGACCTCTCCGAACTGGCCGACTCGGCCGGTTACACCTCCTGGCTCACCCTGGCCCAGAAGACCGAACTGCTCGCCGCGACCGACGTGACGACGCGGCTGGAACTGCTCGTCGGCTGGGTCCGCGCCCACCTCGCCGAGCAGGAGGTCACCGAGCAGATCAACTCGGACGTACGCGAGGGTCTGGAGAAGTCCCAGCGCGAGTTCCTGCTCCGCCAGCAGCTCGCCGCTATCCGCAAGGAACTGGGCGAGGACGAGCCGGACGGCTCGGCCGACTACCGGTCCCGGGTCGAGTCCGCCGACCTGCCCGACAAGGTGCGCGAAGCGGCCATGCGCGAGGTCGGTCGGCTGGAGCGGGCCAGTGACGCCTCCCCGGAGGCCGGCTGGATCCGCACCTGGCTGGACACCGTACTGGAAATGCCGTGGACGACCCGGACCGACGACAACACCGACCTGGCCTCGGCCCGCGAGGTACTCGACGCCGACCACGCCGGCCTCGGCGACGTCAAGGACCGGATCCTGGAGTACCTGGCGGTGCGCAACCGGCGGGCCGCCCGCAACCTCCAGGTGGTCGGCGGCCGTGGCTCCGGTGCCGTGCTCGCCCTCGCCGGCCCGCCCGGAGTGGGCAAGACCAGCCTCGGTGAGTCGGTCGCCCGCGCACTCGGCCGTAAGTTCGTCCGGGTGTCCCTCGGTGGCATCCGCGACGAGGCGGAGATCCGGGGTCACCGGCGCACCTACGTCGGTGCGCTGCCCGGCCGAATCGTCCGGGCGCTGCGCGAGGCGGGTTCGATGAACCCGGTCGTGCTGCTGGACGAGGTCGACAAGATCTCCGCGGGCTACGCCGGTGACCCGGCCGCCGCCCTGCTCGAGGTCCTCGACCCGGCCCAGAACCACACCTTCCGGGACCACTACCTGGAGGTCGACCTCGACCTCTCGGACGTGCTCTTCCTGGCCACCGCCAACGTGGTCGACTCCATCCCCGGCCCGCTGCTGGACCGGATGGAACTCGTCACGCTCGACGGCTACACCGAGGAGGAGAAGGTCGCCATCGCCCGCGACCACCTGCTGCCCCGGCAGCTCGACCGGGCCGGCCTGACCGCCGACGAGGTCGGCGTCAGCGACGAGGCCCTGGGCCGGGTCGCGGCCGAGTACACCCGCGAGGCGGGCGTACGGCAGCTGGAGCGGGCGCTGGCCAAGATCCTGCGCAAGGTCGCGGTCGCGCTGGCGACGACCGACGGGCCGGTACGGGTCGACACCGACAACCTCAAGACCTACCTGGGACGGCCCCGGTTCACCCCGGAGTCGGCCGAGCGCACCGCCGTACCGGGCGTGGCGACCGGCCTGGCCGTCACCGGTGCCGGTGGCGACGTGCTCTTCATCGAGGCGACCAGCATGGAGGGCGAGCCGGGGCTGACCCTGACCGGCCAGCTCGGCGACGTGATGAAGGAGTCGGCGCAGATCGCCCTGTCGTACCTGCGCTCGAACGGCCGCAAGTTCGGGCTCGACCCGAACGCGCTGGCCGGACGCCGGATCCACCTGCACGTACCGGCGGGTGCGGTGCCCAAGGACGGCCCCAGTGCCGGCATCACCATGGTCACCGCGCTGGCTTCGCTGGCCTCCGGCCGGCCGGTCCGCCCGGAGTTCGGGATGACCGGCGAGGTCACCCTGGCCGGTCGGGTGCTGCCGATCGGCGGGGTGAAGCAGAAGCTGCTCGCCGCGCACCGGGCCGGTCTCACCGAGGTCATCATCCCGGCGCGCAACGAGCCGGACCTGGACGACCTGCCGACCGAGGTGCGCGAGGCGCTGACCGTGCACACCCTGGCCGACGTGGCGGACGTACTCGCGCTGGCCCTGCGGCCGGCCGAGGAGCTCGACGACGCGCAGACGCTGGACGGTCCGGCGCTCGCGGTGGCGTAACACCTGCGATCGCCCACGGTCCCGGGCGATCCGAGCGGGGGCGCTCCACTTCGGTGGGGCGCCCCCGCCGTCTGTCCACACCGCTGCCGTACGCGGCTGGCAGACTGCCGGACATGGCTGACGTACGGCTGGTCCGGGACGACGCGTTCGACGCGCAGGACGAGGCGCCGACGCTGCTGCTGGTGCACGGGCTCGGTGCGACCGGCGCGGTCTGGCAGCGGTGGCGTCCGTACCTGGACGAACACTGGGCGGATCGTTGGCTGGCGCCGGACCTGCCCGGTCACGGCGGCGCGAAACCGGTGCCGCGCTACACGTTCGGTGCCCTGGCCGCCGCCCTCGCCGACCTGCTCGATCCCGACCGGCCGGTGGTGGTGCTCGGCCACTCGCTCGGCGGTGTGCTGGGACTCGCCCTGGCCAGCGGCTGGTTCGGCGTACGGGTCCGGACCGCGATCGGGTTGGGCGTCAAGGTGCACTGGACCGCGGACGAACTGGGCCGCGCCGGTGCGCTCGCCCGACGACCCGTCACCTGGTTCGACTCGTACGAGGCGGCGGTCGACCGGCACCTGAGGGTGTCCGGACTGGCCGGTCTGCTGCCGGTCGACGATCCGGCCGGGTCGAGCGGCGTGGTGGCCGGGGACGGGGACGGGCGGTGGCGGCTGGCCCTGGATCCGGCCGCCTTCGGGGTCGGCGAGCCGGACCTGCCGGGTCTGCTCGCGGCGGCGCGGGGCCGGGTGGTGCTGGCCAGGGGAGAACACGACCCGATGGTCACCGCGGACCAGTTGGCCCGGCTGACGCCGTCGGCGGTGACCCTGCCCGGCGTCGGCCACAACGCCCACGTCGAGGACCCGGCCCTGGTGTCCGGGCTGCTCGCCGAGGAGCTGTCGACCGGGCGCCCGGGTCGCCGCGACCCCCGGTGAGTCGGCGGGACCGCTGGTAAAGTGGCCGACGAGTGACCGGGACCGGGAAGACCGGAAACCGGTGGGAGACGAAACAGGGAGACCAGACATGGCGGGTGACGACGACATCTCCGGGTGATACCCGGACGTGATCGGCCACCGGTGGGCGCGCAGAGCGCCGACGTGGCCATGTCGTCGTTCCACCCGTCCCTGTTCCTCCGCCGGGCGACCCCGGTACGCCCGCATCACCCTCCGAGGCAATCACATGTCCGAGGCGTTCATCGTCTGCTCGAACCTCTCCTTCTCCTGGCCCGACGACACCCCGGTCTTCCGGGAGTTGTCCTTCACCGTCGGCGGCGGCCGTACGGGCATCGTCGCGCCGAACGGCGCCGGCAAGAGCACCCTGCTCCGGCTCGTCGCCGGGGAACTGCGGCCCACCGGCGGCTCGGTGACCGTCGACGGGGTGCTCGGGTATCTTCCGCAGACCCTGCCGCTGGTCGGCGACCTGACCGTGGCCGAGGTCCTGGGCATCGCCCCGGTCCTCGGCGCACTGGACGCCATCGAGTCCGGCGACGCGAGCGAGGAGCACTTCACCACGATCGGCAACGACTGGGACATCGAGGAGCGGACCCGGGCCGAGCTGGACCGGCTCGGCCTCGGCGACGTCGCCCTCACCCGGCACCTGCGCACCGTCAGCGGTGGACAGGTCGTCTCCCTCGGCCTGGCCGCCCAGCTGCTCAGGCGGCCCGACGTGCTGCTGCTCGACGAACCGACGAACAATCTCGACCTCGACGCCCGCCGCAAGCTCTACGACGTGGTCGAGGACCGGGCCGGCTGCCTGCTACTGGTCAGCCACGACCGGGCGCTGCTCGACCGGATGGACCGCATTCTCGAACTCGACCGGGGCGAGGTCCGCTCGTACGGCGGGAACTTCACCGCGTACGAGCAGGCCGTGCGCGCCGAGCGGGAGGTCGCCGAGAAGAACGTCCGAAACGCCGAGCAGGAGGTCAAACGGGAGAAGCGGGAGATGCAGCAGGCCCGCGAGCGGGCCGAACGTCGGGCCGGCAACGCCTCCCGGAACCTCAGGAACGCCGGCCTGCCGAAGATCTTCGCCGGGACGATGAAACGGGGGGCGCAGGAGTCGGCGGGGAAGTCGAACACGACGCACGCCGCGCGGGTCGGCGACGCGAAGGCCCGACTCGACGAGGCCGGCCGCGCCCTGCGCGACGAGGCCGGCCGCGCCCTGCGCGACGAGCAGCGGATCACGCTGGAACTGCCCGACACCAGGGTCCCGGCCGGGCGTACGGTCTTCCTCGGCGAGCGGATGCAGGTCCGGTACGGCGAGCGCGCCCTCTTCGCCGACGAGGGCGTCGACCTGAGCATCCGGGGGCCCGAGCGGATCGCCCTGACCGGGCCGAACGGTGCCGGCAAGTCCACTCTGCTGCGAATGGTCAACGGCGACCCGGAGCCGGCGGGCGGCGAGATCAGGCGGGCCGACGGCCGGATCGCGTACCTGTCCCAACGGCTGGACCTGCTGGATCCCGACCGGACGGTGGCGGAGAACCTGGCCGCCTTCGCACCGGCGATGCCGGAGGCGGCGCGGATGAACCTGCTCGCCCGGTTCCTGTTCCGGGGCGCCCGCATCCACCTTCCGGTCGGGGTGCTCTCCGGTGGTGAACGGCTGCGGGCCACCCTGGCCTGTGTCCTGTTCGCCGAACCGGCGCCCCAGTTGCTGCTGCTGGACGAGCCGACGAACAACCTCGACCTGGTCAGTGTCGACCAGTTGGAGAGCGCGCTCGACGCGTACGAGGGTGCGTTCGTGGTGGTCAGCCACGACGAACGGTTTCTCACCGAGATCGGGGTGAACCGTTGGCTGCGGCTCGACAACGGTCGGCTGTTGGAGATCCGGGCGCCCGAGGGCGACTGACCGCGTACGAACGGGCCGGACGCGGGACGGTTACCCACCCCCACGGGGTGACCGCGCCCACGTCCGGCCCGCAGCCCGGACGAACCGGTGTTACTGCCGTGCTCCGGGGCGTACCAGGTACTGCACGCCGCCGACGTCGGTCTTCGGTGCGCCGGCCCTCGACGGCCCGAACTGCACCACGTCGACGACGAACTCCTTCGACGACACGATCTCGGTCGAGAAGATCAGACTGAACTCCGGTCGTTCACCGGGGTTGAGCACCAGGTCGATGATCTTGGCGTTGGCTGCCACCACCTCCAGTTGGTTGCGGCCGACCTCGCGGATGCCCGTGCCGGGCCGTCCGGCCTGCACCCACCGGGGGAACAGGACCGGTCCCAGGTCGACGATGATCCGGCCGCCGATGTTCTGGAACGGCTCACCGCGCTGGATGATGGCGAGGTCGTTCCTGGTCACCGTCTGGGTCTCGTTGCCGATGGCGAACGGGCGCACCTGGGGGGTTCCGGGGGCCGGGTTGACCGAATCGACGTTGCGCCAGGCGATGTTGTTGTTGTTCCGGGTGTTCTCGCTGTGGCTCGGGCCGATGGAGGTCATCGGGTCGGTGGTGGAGATCCACCGGGCCTGGAGGCAGAAGTGCCCGGGGCCGGGTACGCCGTTCCAGGTGATCGTCACCGTGGTGACACCGGGGTTGGCGGTCGTCACGATGCTGTTACCGATGTGGGTCCACGCACTCTGCCAGGTCGAGCCGCCACCCGGGGTCGTACGCCAGAGCTCCACGTAGCCGGTGCTCGGTCCGCTGCCGTACGGGCCGGCGACGTTCACCTTGACGAAGACCCAGTTGGTCACTCCGACGATCGGGTTCTGGCTGGTCGCGCACTCGATCGCGGTCGGGCAGACCTTGATGTCCGGGCTGGCCCAGATCGGGTCGAGGGCGTGCGGCTCCGTACCGATGTCGCCCGCGACGTCCCGGATGTACGCGTCGGTGCGCGCCGCCACCGTGCCCCCGTCCGCGGTCGGGCCGGCCAGTGCGGCCCCGGCGGTGGCCAGGGTCATCAGTGTCGCCAACACTGTTCCGACGATCAGTCGGGGCGCCGATCGACGCCCATTTTGCCTTGAGGTGCCCATGCGAAATTCCCTTCGGTTGGTGGTGGAGTGGGCTCGGCAATGTGCCGCCCAAACGGGTGGCGGGCCGACTGAATTAATGTAGGACACAGATCAGCGACTATGTGACGAGTCATGATTCCGGTTGCCGCGCGTGCCCGGTTTTGTCGGTATGGTTGCCATTTCGAATGCCGCTCGATCGGCGCCGGAACGAGCTGTCCGTGACCGGGGTCTACAGCGGGCGCACTCCGGCCGCACGGTCCGAACGCTCCGGGGTGCTCGGCCGGCGGTGGCCCGGTCCACCGCTCGTCGTAGCCGCTGTTCGTGCTGGTCCGCACGCCTGCGGTGAGGTCGGTGGCCGGCTTCGTCTCCGTCGGTGGGCGGGTTCCCCGGCGGCCTGTCCCGGTGTCGATTCCGTCCCCGTCGGCGTCGGTCGCCCGCTGTGGTCCCGGACTTCACCGGTTCGGAGTGGACCAGTCGAAATGAGGATGCCGGTAAGTGGTACGGGTGACGAGAGATGGATGTTCGACCGTGTGGTGATCGACCGTGGTTTGTCTGCGCCGGCGGGCCGGGACACAGAAAATCGGTCGCTCATCCTCCCCAGTGAGCGACCGATTCCCGGTTGATCCGTTTAGAGCGTGCTGGTCGGTCCGGTCTCGGTCGACTGCCGCGAGAGATTGCGATAGATGGACTGTCGCAGGTCGGACCGGCTGTCCCGGTGGCGGCCGGCGTTGCGTCTGATCCGGTTGCGCCGACGTCGTCCGTCCATCATGGAATCGAAGCGCTGGTCTGCGGGGTTAGGCATTCGAGCCTTTCCGTTTGCTGTCGTCGTCCTCGGGGGCCAGGTGCCACGGGGTCTCGGTGTCCACCTCGACCTGTAGGTCCTTGACGATCTGGATGTCGATCGCGTACCCCCGGATGGTCGGTGCGTCCGCCGGGTCCGATGTATCGGTCTGGTCATCGCCGACTCGGAGATACGCTCCGTCTTGCTGGCTCACGTGTTCATTCCTTCTCTCGTAGCGAAACGGGCTTTGTGGCCAGTGCGGGTGCATCAAGATCACCTAGGGTGACCGAGACGCTACTGACCATACATCGACTGGTTTCGTCCCCCTGCAACTGTGCCCCTAAGACGGGGTGTGTCCTGGCAATAGGTGCAAAGTGGTGTGGGACCGGATTATCTTCCTGAATAGCAGTCCGGGAGTGGGCTGGGCGGTGAATAGGGAATGGTCGGACGAGTACGCCTCGGCGGCGATTGTCAACCACCTGAGTGGATGTCGCACAACGGGTCCGTCGCCAAGGGTTCGCGCGGCCTGTCAGTCGTATTTCCGACAGCGGTCCGTGTGGCATCGGGAATAACCTCCGGCGACCGCCGCTGTAGGCGAAAAATGTGAGGACATGATCACCGTTGTGGCGGTGGTCGTGCCGGATCAATAGTCGACTGGTCATTCGAGGGGATTGCCGTGATCACACCGGGGGAGCGCATCGCGACGACCAGAGGCGGCACTGGGACAACAGCTCCCTACCCGGGCCCCGGGAAAGGGTGGCGCCCATGACGCGGGTAGCTGACGAAAAAACCACGACCGATGGGCGAAGCGTGGCTGACAATCGAGCGGTGACCGACCGGGCGGGCGGTACCGGGATGCCGCCGGTCGCGGCGTCGGGGGCGTCCGGTGCGGGTGGCGGACCCGGGACCGGGGGGCATGACGCGGGGCCTGGTCCCGGTGACGGCAGCCGGTCGCTGGTGAAGGTCACCGTCAACCTCACCCCGCGCGCGGTGGACGCGCTCGACATCGCCTGCGGGCGTACCAGGGACACCAAGACGGACACGATCAACCGGGCGTTGGTCGTCTACAACCTGGTGCTGGAGTTGATGATGGAACAGGGCGGCGGGAGTCTCGTCCTGCAGAACCGCGACGGCAGCACCCAACGGGTGCACCTGCTCTGAGCGGCCGTGACGACGGGTGCCGGGGCGCCGGGTACGGCGACACCGGCACCCGTCGTGGTCAGTTCTGCTCGGTCCGGCCCAGCCGCCAGTAGCCCATGAACGCCACCGCTCGGCGGTCCATCCCGTACTCGCCGACGAGGTGCCGGCGCAGCGTCCTGACCACGCCCGCCTCACCGGCCAACCAGGCATAGGTGACACGTTCGCCGGCCTGCGGGGCGTTGTCGGCGTCGACCGGCACCTCCCAGAGGATCTCGGTGTCGATGTCGACCTCCTCCGGGTCGACCGCCGGTGCCGGGGCGGTCGACCCGGCGCACAGCCGCTCGGCCGCCGCCCGTACGGCCGGTACGAGCCGGCTGCCGTGCTCGGCACCGTCGCGCGGCAACCAGGTCACCCGGACCCCGGACGGTCCGCGCAGGGCGAGCGTGTCGTCGGCGTACGGGACCTCCAGCACCGCCTCGCCGTGCGCGTCGGCCGGCAGCCGCTCCAGGATCGACCCGATCGCCGGTACGGCGGTCTCGTCGCCGGCCAGCAGCAGCTGGTCGGTTCCGGCCGGCGGGTGGAATTCGAGCCCGCCGTGCACGCCCGGGTAACCCGCGTCCGGGCCGAGGAGCGCCGCTGTCGAACCGGGCCGGGCGGTGATCGCCCACCGGGCGGCCGGCCCGCCGTCGCCGTGCAGCACCAGGTCGACGTCGACCTCGGCGAGTCGCGGCCGGACCGCCCGTACGGTGTAGGTGCGGATGGGATTGCGCCGCTCGGTCGGCAGCGCCCGCCAGCGCGGGTACCAGTCGGATCCGTACGGCACGTCCGCCAGGCCGGTCTCGGGCAGTGGCAGGATGAGCTTGATCCGCTGGTCGTAGCCGTTGTCGGCGAACGCGCCGAGGTCCGGCCCGGTGAAGGTCACGCGCAGGAAACTCGGACTCAGCCGGCGGGCGTGTAACACCTCGACGCCGAAGACGCGGAACGGCTGGGTCGACGTGGCTCGCTCGGCGGTCTGGGTCACGGGGGGCTCCTGTCGTTAGGTATGGCTAACCTAACCCAAGGCTCGTGGGGATCGTCAACCCGGGCGCCGGTGAGCCGGTCATGATCGTTGGCGGGCTGCCGCCGGAGGTCGGCTCGCCCGGGCCGATTTCCGTTGCCTGGGACGGTTTTCGTGGCTGGCGCCGGGCAGGCATGATGATGGCTTCCAACCGGACGGATCGATGGTTCTCCGTGACGGGGGTCAATTGGTCGAGCGGAGGAGGAGACGTGGGGCTTTCCGAGGACAAGCAGTGGATGCCGGGCGAGGCGGACACGACCGGACCCAACCTGGCCCGGGTCTACAACGCGCTCGGGGGTGGCACGCACACCTTCGGTGCCGACCGGGAGATGGCCAACCGGCTGCTGACCGTACAGCCGGAGGTGGCGTACTGGGTGCGGACGAACCGGGCGTTCCTGGCCCGGTCAGCCAGGTACGTGTTCGAGGCCGGCATCCGGCAGGTGCTCGACGTCGGCGCGGGCCTGCTCGCCCCGGGCAGCGTGCACGACATCGCCGCGCAGGTCGCGCCGGACGCCCGCGTGCTCTACCTGGACCTGGACCCGGTGGTGGTCGCCCAGGCCAACGAGATCCTGCGGGACCAGCCACTGGTGTCGGCGTTCCGGGGCGACCTGCGCGACCCGGCCGAGGTGGTACGGCTGGCCGCCGAGGCCGGCCTGGACTTCACCCGGCCGGTGGCGATCCTGCTGGTGGCGGTGCTCCACTTCGTACAGGACTCGGACGATCCGGAGGCGATCATCGCCCGGCTCCGCGACGCCGTACCGTCCGGGTCCTACCTGGTCATCTCGCACGCCTCGCGGGCCCCGCAGCTCACCGCCGCCGGGGCGCAGGCGGAGAAGGAGTACAGCGAGCGGACCGCGCCGGTGGCGTTGCGCACCCGCGAACAGGTCGAGCGGCTCTTCGCGGGCTGGGACCTGCTGGAGCCGGGACTGGTCCAGCCGCCGTTCTGGCGTCCCGAGCCGGAGGACCTGGCCGAGCCCGCCGACGTCGAACGGGCCAAGGGGACGCCCGCCTGGGTGGGTGTGGCGATCAAACGTTGATCGCGCCGTCGCGCGGCCGGCGCCGGTTCAGTCCTTGACGGCGCCGGCGAGGCCGTTGACGAAGTACCGCTGGGCGACGAGGAACAGCACGATGACCGGTACGACCAGGATCAGCGAGCCGGCCATGATCTCGTTGTACCGGGGCACGTTGCCCGACGCGAGCATCTCCAGCGCGAGCGGCAGGGTGTAGCGGGACTCGTCGTTGAGCGAGACCCGGGTCAGCACGTACTCGTTCCAGGTCGGCACGGCGGTCAGCACCGCGATCGTGACCAGCGCCGGGCGGCTCAGCGGCAGGTACACCCGCCAGAAGATGCGTACCTCGCCGGCCCCGTCCACCCGCGCCGCGTCGTGCAACTCGCGCGGTATCGACCGGAACGCGTTGGTCAGCAGCAGCACCGTCAGCGGGGCGGTGCCGTTGACGAACGGCAGCACCAGCCCCAGGTGGGTGCCGAGGATGCCGAGCTTGTTCTCCAGGATCACCAGCGGCAGCAGCACGGTGATGCCGGGCACGAACAGCAGTGCGACGAAGAACCAGAACAGGAACCGGCGGCCGGGAAAGTCGAGCACCGCGAAGGCGTACGACGCCAGGCTGTAGACGACCAGCACGCCGAGCACGGTCAGCCCGGTCACCCGCAGGCTGTTGAGCAGGTAGTCGAAGAAGTGCAGCCGGCTCCACGTCTCGGCCAGGGTGTCCCAGGTCGGACGGCGGGGCACCAGGTGACCGCCGCGCAGGATCTCGTCCCGGTCCTTCAGTGCCCCGGAGACCATCCAGGCGAACGGATAGAGGCTGACCACGGCGTACAGGGCGAGGGCGACGTACGCGACGAACTGGCCGACCGACGGACGGCGGCCGGCGGCGGGCCGGAAGGTGGTCATTGGCTGCTCCGCAGCAGTCGGGCGTTGACGACGGTGAGCAGGAGCGCGGCCAGGAAGATCAGCCAGCCGAGCGCGCTGGCCACCCCGAGGGTGGGGGACAGGCCCTGGAAGAAGGCGAGCTGGTACGCCTGCAACCCGAGCACGTCGGTGTGCCCGCCCGGTCCACCGTTGGTCATCAGCAGGAAGATCTGGAAGCCCTGCATGGTGTCCCGGATACCGAGCAGGGTGATCGCCGCCGTGATCGGCACCAGCAGTGGCCAGGTGATGTGCCGGACCACCCGGACGCCACCGGCCCCGTCGAGCTGCGCCGCCTCCAGCAGGTGCGGGTCGATGGCCTGCAACCCGGCGAGGTAGAGCAGCATCGCCACCGGCACACTGCCCCAGATGATGATCACGATGAGGGTGCCGAGGGCGGTGTCCGGGTCGGCGAGCCAGCCCTCGGGTCGGGCCACGCTGCCGAGCCCGACCGAGCGGAGCAGCAGGTTGATCGACCCGTCCGGTTCGAGCACGTACCGCCAGGCGTAGTAGACCGCGATCCCGGTGGTGACGTACGGCAGGAAGTAGACCGACCGGAGCAGGCCGCGCAGCCGCCGGATGGTGTTGAGCAGTACGGCCAGCGGCAGCGCCACCGCCACCGTCCCGACCGGTACGGCGAGCATCGCGATCGCGGTGTGCCAGGCGGCGGCGCGCAGCTCCGGTGCCAGGGTCGGGTCGCGGTAGAGCAGGTCGCGGTAGTTGTCCAGCCCGACCCACTCCCAGTCCGGGGTGAAGCCGTTCCACTTGGCGAAGCTGAGCGTGACGCTGTAACCGACGGTGTAGAGCCCCATGACCAGGAAGAGCGCGACGGCGGGGGCGACGAAGGCGTACCCGATGAGCCATTGCCGCCTGCCCCGCCGGCCGGCGCGGCGGGTACGGCCGGGTGACCGTCGGGACGGCCCGGTCGCGGGCCGTCCCGACGGGTCGATCGTGTTCGGCAGTGCCACCGTCTGTCCTAACCGGACTTCTGCCACATGGACGTGATCACCTTGTCGAGCTGCGCGGCGGTGGCCGCCGGGTCGGTCTCGCCCAGCGGGGAGAACCTGACCAGCGGGTCACCGACCTGCACCTCGTCGTAGTCCGGCGGCCGGAAGCTCTTGTTCGCCGCGTCGTAGGTGGCCTCCGGCGGCCCGGTGAAGTACTGCTGCAACGCGGCGAGCTTCGGCCCGAGCAGGGCGGCGGCCTGGCCGCCGAGGTCGGTCGCCGGCAGGTCCAGCGACGCCTTCGCGAACGCGCCCGACCCCTCCGGGGAGGTGAGGTGGTCGATCCACTTGATCGCCGAGGCCCGGTTCTTCGTCTGCGAGCTGACCGACAGCCCGGTCAGGGCCAGCGGGGCCAGCCGCAGGTCGGTGACCTTGCCGCCGGTCGCCGGTGGGATCGGGAAGGTGACCAGGTTCTCCGCCGGCATGCCGTTCTGGGCCAGGAAGGCCAGGGTGAAGGTGCCGCCGATGTTGAACGCCGACTTGCCCTGGGCGAACGCCACGTCGGCGTCGTCGATGCCGAGCGCGGTCACCCCGGCGATCCAGTGTGGGGTGAGTTGCTGGTAGAGCCGGAGCGTCGCCAGGCCGTCCGGGCTGGCGAAGCCCTGCGCGGGGTCCTTGTCGAACAGTGCCTCGAAGCCGGCCTGGCCGAGGTAGGCGAAGGCGAGCTGTTCGTAGATCCAGTTGAAGCCGGTCTGGCTCACCTTCAGCCCCAGCGACAGGCCGCCCTGCTTGGGATCGGCGGTGCCGGTCGCCTTGAGGTAGCCGATGAACTCCTCCCACGTGCGCGGCGGGGTGTCCGGGTCGAGCCCGGCGGCCTTCATCTTCTCCCGGTTGCCGTAGACGATGCCGAACGTGCCGGCGGTGAACGGCACGCTGAACAGGCTGCCGACCTTGGCGTTCCTGACCTCTTCCTGCTCGGCCCGGCGCTTCTCGGTGACCAGCCCGGCGGCGCGGGTGCCGGGCAGGAAGCGTTGCAGCGCCGACTCCGGGAAGTCGGGGGCGAGGTCGCCGAGGAGTCCGGCGCCGCCGACCCGCAGGTCCTCGCCACCGGCGTGCAGTTCGAGTACGTCCGGCAGGTCACCGGTCTGCGCCGCGCTCTGGATCTTGCTGGTGAAGACGTCGTCCGGGGTGTACGCCTCGATCTCGACGTTGATCCCGGTCTTCGTCCTGAACTCGGCGGCCACCTGTTCCAGCGCCGCGACGTGGGTGTTCTTGAAGGTCCACATGGTCACCGACCCGTCGGTCGGGTCGGCGCTGTCGTCGTTGCCGCAGGCGGTCATGCCGAGTGCCAGCGTCGCCGCGGCGACGCCGGCGAACACCCTGCGGCGGGCCGCCGATGATCTGCTCATGGTCACGGTCTGCTCCCCAGGAGGTCGGGTGGGTCGGGTGCGCCAGGACTGCGGGTGATCACCTTCTTCGCGGGCTAGTCATCCGAGCTATCCCACCCCCGGAGGCGGCCGGCATCGCGCCGATCCGGAGCATTACCCCTGGCCAGGACGGGTAGGCATCCGATGTTTATCGCAGGTTACGAGCATCACGACGAAGAAACAAGATGTCGGTAAATATTCATGGAGTTTGCCTGCCCGGCGCCCGTGGTGATCCGGTCAGCCCTCGTCCGATCGCCCCTGGTCGAGATTTTGCTCCCGGTCGTTCGATTGTTTCATACATCGATCCTTGTATTGCGGTCATGTGAACAAAGCTGGCAGGATGACCGTGATCGGCCCGAGGGCGTACGCCCCGCAGGCCGACGGTCCCGGCGCGCGCCGCAGTCACCCCTCGCCCCGGTACGACGCGGTACCGATCCCCGCTGCATCACGAAAGGGAGTGCACCCATGGCAGTCTCCCGCCGCAGGTTCATGTCCTCGGTCGTGGCCGGCTCGGCCCTGGCCGCGGTCTCCACCTCGGAACTGCTCGCCGCCGCCGCCCGTCCCGCCCACGCGGCCAGCCCGCCCGGCGACGTCGTCGGCAAGATCTCGGTGGGATACCAGGGCTGGTTCTCCGCCCCCGGCGACGGGGCACCGATCGGCGGCTGGTGGCACTGGAGCCGGGACCGGTTCCAGTCACCCTCGCCGAGCAACACCACGATCGTGTCCTGGCCGGACAACCGCGAGTACACCCGCACCTACAACACCGCGTACCCGAACCTCGGCAACGGCCAGCCGGCGGCCCTGTTCTCCTCCTACGACCAGCAGACCGTCGACACCCACTTCCGCTGGATGCAGGAGCACAACTGCGACACCGCCGCCCTCCAGCGCTTCAACCCGTTCGGCGACGAGGGACCCACCCGCGACGCCATGGCGGTCAAGGTCCGTGGCGCGGCGGAGCGCTTCGACCGCAAGTTCTACATCATGTACGACGTCACGAGCTGGACGAACTTCCAGTCCGAGTTGAAAACCGACTGGACAACGAAGATGTCCGCGCTCACCGCCTCACCCGCGTACGCCCGGCAGAACGGCAAGCCGGTGGTCTGCATCTGGGGCTTCGGCTTCAACGACAGCGGCCGCCCGTTCCCGCCGGCACCCTGCCTGGAAGTCGTCAACTGGTTCAAGGCGCAGGGCTGCTACGTGATCGGCGGCGTGCCGACCTACTGGCGTACCGGGGTCAACGACTCCCGGCCCGGCTTCCTCGACGTCTACCACGCCTTCAACATGATCTCGCCGTGGATGGTCGGCCGGACCGGGACCCTGGACGGGCTCGACTGGTTCTACACCAACGTCAACGTCCCCGACCAGGCCGACTGCAACGCGCACGGCATCGACTACCAGCCCTGCGTCATGCCCGGTGACCTCTCCTCCGGCCACCGCTACCACGGCGACTTCTACTGGCGGCACCTCTACAACATGATCCGGGTCGGCGCACAGGGCCTCTACGTGTCCATGTTCGACGAGTACAACGAGGGCAACCAGATCGCCAAGACCGCCGAGAGCGCCGCCTGGGTGCCGGTCGGCGCCGGCATCCGCGCTCTCGACGAGGACGGCACCGCCTGCTCCTCCGACTACTACCTGCGGATCACCGCCGACGGCGGGCGGATGCTCAAGGGGCAGCTTGCCCTCACCCCGGTCCGACCGACCCAGCCGATCGTCGGCGGCGGTGGCCCCGACCCCGGCCCGACCAACCTCGCCGCCGGCAAGCCGACCACCGCCAGCAGCCAGAACGGCCCGTACCCGGCGGGCAACGCGGTGGACGGCAACCCGGCCAGCTACTGGGAGAGCAGCGGCGCCCTGCCGCAGTGGTTCCAGGTGGACCTGGGCGCCAGCGCGGGCGTGAGCCGGGTGGTGCTGCGCCTGCCGTCCGGCTGGGGCAGCCGCAGCCAGACGATCGCCGTACAGGGCAGCACGAACGGGTCCAGCTTCACCACCGTCGTCGGCGCGACCGGTTACCAGTTCGATCCCGCCAGCGGCAACACGGTCACCATCAACTTCGCCACCGCGAACCTGCGCTACCTGCGACTCACCGTCTCCGCCAACACCGGCTGGGCGGCGGCGCAACTGTCCCAGGTCGAGGTCTACGGCGTCGTCGTCAGCGAACCGGGCGCCCCGCCGACCGCACCGGGCGCGTTGAACGTCACCGCCAAGACGGCGACCAGCGTGTCGCTCGCCTGGAGCGCGTCCACCGACGACGTCGGGGTGACCGGCTACCAGGTCCGCCAGGGTGGCACCGTGGTCGGCTCGCCCACCGGTACGTCGTACACGGTCGGTGGGTTGAGCCCGGCGACCGCGTACAGCTTCTCGGTGGTCGCGCTGGACGCGGCGGACAACGTCTCGCCGCCGTCGAACACGGTGGCCGTCACCACCGACGCCGCACCGCCGCCCACGACGAACCTGGCGCTGAACCGGCCCACCGCCGAAAGCGGCCATGTCCAGGCGTACGGCTCGTCCAACGTGGTCGACGGCAACCCGAACACCTACTGGGAGAGCCCCGGCAACGCCTTCCCGCAGTGGGTGCAGGTCGACCTCGGCGCGGCGACCCCGGTACGCCGGGCCGTGCTCAAGCTGCCGCCGTCATCGGCCTGGGCGACCCGCAACCAGACGGTGACCGTGCAGGGCAGCACCAACGGGTCGACCTTCACCACCATCACCGGCCCGAGCAGCGTCACCTTCAACCCCGCCAGCGGCAACACCGCGACCATCGCCCTGCCCGCGACCAGCCCCCGCTACCTGCGGGTGGTCGTCACCGCCAACACCGGCTGGCCCGCCGCCCAACTGTCGGAACTGGAGATCTACAGCACCCCCTGACCCGCCCACCGGCCCGGACCAACACGGTCCGGGCCGGGTGCCGGTCGTGGGTGGCCGTCACGCCCCTGGTCGAGTTCGGGTCCGGAACGGGGCGAGGGTGGCACGGATCCGGTCGGCCGCCTCCCAGTCGTCGTCGAACTGGGCCAGTACGGCGAGATGCTGTCGGAGCTGGACGATCGGCATCCGTGACCGCCATTCGCGGTCGAGCGCGGTCAGCTCCGCGTAGACCTCGAAGAACCGCTCCAACGCCGCCCGGTGCCCGGAATCGAGGGCCGCGTCCACGCGAGGCTGCCCGAGCCATCGGAGCAGCCGGTGCTCCGCGAAGAAGGCGAAGCCGTCGTCGTCCAGGTGTTGCTCCGTCGGCGGCGGCCCAGCCAGTTGTCCCGGTGCCATCCGAAGCGCGCACGGGTCGTGCTCAGGTGCAGGCGGGCGAGCATGTGCGCGAACCGCTCCCAGAATGTCCCGCCGCCCGGCCTCGGTCGCAGCACCGACAACACCAGCAGCTTCCGGTCCGCCACGATCACCTCGGGTGTCGCCACGCCACCGAGGTCACGCAGGGCGGCCAGCCCTTCGGCCTCCGCGACGAAGATGTCGTCGGCCGGCGCCTCGGCGAACGCCTTGACGAACACCGCCGGCGCGTCCCGACGGGTGGCTATGCCCGCGAGGGCCGCGAGCCCACCGGTCGCCGGCTCCACCGAGACGACATCGCGCAGTTCGGTTCGTCGGACTCAGCTCACTGGACGCCGAATCCGGGAGACGGAATAATGATTCGCCACGACAATTATCCGACTGGGGAAGCTGGATGAGCGAGCGACTCGGGATCACGGAAACCATTGCAGCGCTCCGTGCCGAGCTGGCCGAGGCGGCAAAGGCGGCGTCCGACGAAAACCTGAGCTTCGAGGTCGGTCAGGTGCAGTTGGAGTTCCACATTGGGGTGAAGCGCGAGGCCAAGGCCAAGACCGGGGTGCGGTTCTGGGTGGTGGAGTTCGGTGGCGAGGGTGGGTATGCCAAGGAGCAGATCCAAAAGCTGACCGTCACCCTTCAGGTCCTGGGTAAGGACGACGACTCGGTACGCATCACCAAGACTGACGGCGAGCGGTATTGACCGGGCCACGTGTCGACACCGTCGGCGTGGCCAGGGTCGACTGCCAGTGGGCCACGAAACGGGAGATCGGCTCCGGTTACCTCGTCGCGCCGGGCATCGTGCTCACCGGCGGCCACGCCGTCGGCTACGGCGCGCCGGACGCGACCGTCTCGGTCAGCTTCCTCGACGGCACGACGTACCCGGCCACCGTGCTCATCAGCGGCGTCAAGAACGGGCCCGACCTGGCGTTGCTCAAGCTGACCGGACCCGGGCCCACGCTGCCGCCGGTGCGGTTCGGCGACGTCGACCGCACGTGGACCGGCGAGATCTCCGACTGCGTGGCCGTCGGCTTTCCTACCTGGAAACCGAACGAGACCGCACAGATCAAGGGAGTCATTCGCACGGCGGCAAACCTCGGGATCAACAAGATCGGCCCGCTCGAGCTGCACATCGACAGCATGCCGAGAGATCGGAGCGTGCCCGGCAAGTCGGCGTGGGCGGGCATGTCCGGCGCCGTCGTGTTCGCTCCCGGACCGGACGGCACGCCGGTCGCCCTCGGCGTGGTGACCATCCACCACCTCCCGGAGGGCAACAGCACTCTGACCGTCGCACCGCTGACCGCGTTGCCCGGCCGGGAGATCTGGCACCGGCACCTCGAAATCGTCACGTCCATCCGCTTCCCGATCGCCCGGCCGACGGTGCCCCCGGTGGTCGACCCCCATCGGTCGTCGCCGGCCCGAGTGGCACAGATCGCCCGCGATCACCGGTGGGAGCGCGACAAGGTACAGAGCCACCGCAAATACCTGACGGAGAGTGCCCTGCCATTCGTCAGCCCGGGGCGAAACCACGCCGCGGATCCCGTGAATCTGTGGAACCGCCTCTCGGCCAGACGACACCGTAGCGACCGCACGCGGATCCGCGGGGTGCTACTGGTCGGAGCGGCGGGTGCCGGCAAGACCCGAACGTGTTACGAGGTGGCGGCGCGCGCCGAGAAGCACGGCTGGCGGGCGCTGCACATCGTGGACTCGGCGGCGTCCACCGAAGAACTCGTGTCGGCGGTGCGAAGTCAGGACGCTGCGGGCGTGCTGCTCGTGTTCGACTACTTCGACACATTCAGCTGGGATCCGACAGCGTTCGCCGAATTGCTCTTCGACACCGAGGCGAAAGTTCCCGAGGTCGCGTGCATCGCGGCCGTGCGCCCGGGGGGCCTGAAGACGGCCAGGCACATCTCCCTCGGCTGGTTCGACGAGATCCTCCTCCTTCAGGACGAGGCGCACCAGGATGCCATCGCGCGCGCCATCTTCAAGAAGGTGGCGCCGGGTGCGCTGAAACACTTCGATGACCGGGTGCCCATCGAGATCTGTGGCAGACGCCCGATCATCACGCTGCTGATCGCCCAACAGCTCGAATCCTGGATGCCGCTGAACCGGCTCGACCTGTCGGGGCTGCGCCGGAAGGCGGGACTGCTGGACTGGTTGCATCGCCGCACCCGCGAAGACTTCGCCTCCGGTGAGGCCGTCGGTCCGGGACCGGTGCAGGCCAACGACTGGTTGCTCGCCTCTGCGGTCGCCGCGTCGGCCTGTACCCAACGGAGAACAGCGGTGGAAGCCGCCGTCACGTCGTTCCTCGACAGCGGCAGGACGACCACGCACGCCGACGCGGACGATATCGTCAGTCGGCTGACCTCGCTGGGCTGGTTAGTGGAGACCGGTGACGACGAGCTGGATGTCGTACACGACATCGTCGTCGACCAGTTGCTCGACGAGTCACTGATCGCGGACGCGGTGTCCGTCGAGGGCCGGGTGGCCCGGCGGTTGCTTTCCGCGCTGCTCGTTGACGCCCGTACCTTCGGTCGCGCCGCACGGCACGTCAGTCGATGGACCGCCGATCTCGAACCCTCCCAACAGCTGCAAGTGACCCGGATCTGCGAAAAATGGCTCTCGGTGAACGCCGGTCGCGTCCTCCGGATGCTTGCCGACCCCGACCACCTGGATGACGGTTACCGGGCGCTGTTGACCATGATGTCCACTTCGCCGTGGCATCCCGGCGTGGTGGCCAACTGGGACAGTCTCGTCGAACCGTGGTTGCGGCAGGTCACCACCATCGCCCCGAGCCTGGTGCACGACCTGTTCGCCAGCGCGATGCGCGCGATGGTCGGCGACCTGCCCGAGCCGCTGGTCGAGACGGTTCGGGCGTGGTTGGACGACCACCACACCGACCGGATGGCGTACCCGGTTCTCGAGCGCCTCCTTCGGGCCGCGACCTTCACACCCTGGGCGGACGACGTTGCCAGCCAGGCGTTGGCCTGGCTGGACCACAACCCCGGGGAGTGGGGAACGTCGTACGTGCTCGCCGGCCTGTTCGCCGCGCGCGGCCTGTCACCGGAACTGGTGACGCGGGCCGTCGACGGGGCCAGGGCCTGGATGCCGACCCGGCTCGACTCGTCGAGTATCAGCTTCGTGCTCCGACACTGGCTGAGAAACGACACCCTGGAGGCCGGTCACGCGCGCAAGGGCGTGGAGTTGGGGCTTGCCTGGTTGGCGGGCCGCCAGGGCGCCATGCCGGCCGCGTCATTCGTACTGAGCCCACTGCTGAAGCACCCCGAGGTGGACGATTCCGAACTGCCGGACCTGGTGGAGAAGACGGTGGCCTGGATCGGTGTCCACGGCACCCGCCAGGAGGCTTCCTTCGTGCTGCGGGCATTGCTCACCTGTAGGTACGTACCCGATCGGGTGCAGGCACTGGATTTCGCCCTCGACTGGCTCAAGTTGCACTGCGCGAACGATTCGGCCGAGCTGTTGATCTGTGCGGTCATGGCCAACGGGTTGCTGCGCGGACCGGCTCACGATGCGGCCGTGGACTACAGCCTCGTCTGGCTGAACACCCCCCATGGGAAGAGCGAGCACGCCTCGTTCGTCCTACAGGGGGTGTTGAACGGCTTGAAGGCGGGCAGCGAGCGCCGCGGCGATGTGCTCGAGGTGGCATTCGAATGGCTCGGAGCGCACCGCAGCTCGGACGGCTTCTCGTTCGTCCTGGCGCCGTTTCTCCGTGTCGCCGCATCCTCGACCGGTCAGTACGACTGGCTGGTCGAGGACGCCCTCGACTGGCTTGACGAGGACGTCGCGAACGACCGTACGTCGTTCCTCCTTGAGGGTCTGTGCTCCCCGCAGTACCTGCGAGCGGACGGCAGGTACGCCGAACGCATAGTGGAACGCGCCACCGCCTGGTTCGGGACCGAACCCGACGACCAGAAAGTGGTCCACGTCGGGGTGCCGTTACTCCAGCATGCGGAGCTGAATTCGAGGCAGCTCGACATTGTCGCGCCCCGGGTGTTGAACTGGCTGGACGCTTACCCGGAACATCGCAAGGCTAGGACGTTTCTGAACTTCCTTGCCAAACAACAAGGCTTCCTTGCACCCGTGGTGGCCGGGCGGCTCGCCGATTACGTCCTGCTGCGAATCGATCAACTCGGCAGGGACGCGAAGGCCACCCTCTTGACGAAATTGCTCCGACGGGGCGATGTCCCGCAGCCACAACTGAGCAAAGTCATCCAAGAGGCATTGGAGTTCCTGGACGACTCCACCTCGAGGAAACACGTCAACAAATTGTTGCACGGCTTGGTCCTCCAACGGCAGGTGAGCTCGACGCAGAGCAGAAGGATCGCCGATTACGCCCTGACCTGGCTGGAGACCCAGGACGCCACGAACTTTTTCCAGGCGATCCTAGAGGGACTGTCTGAAATGCCCGAACTCGACGAAGTGCGTCGCGCGCGGATCGGCCGCGCAGGTGACACCCTTCGCGAGTCGACCCAGCCGTGACGAGACGGCCCGGGGCAGTCGGTCGCCGGACTTCTGTCCCACCACCATCCGCCCCGAGCCGGCAAGCGGATCAGGCGGAGCGGACGCCGGTGGCGAGGTCTCTGGCGATGGCTTCGACGGCGGCCAGGGCGGAGGGACGGTCGGGCGCGTCCAGCATGGCGCGGACGAAGGCCGAGCCGACGATGACGCCATCGGCGAAGGCGGCGACCTGCGCTGCCTGGATCCCGTTGCTCACCCCGAGACCGACACAGACCGGCACGTCGGTCACCCCCTTGACCCGTTCGACCAGGTCACGGGCACCAGCACCGACCGAGTTGCGTTCGCCGGTCACGCCCATCAGCGAGGCGGCGTAGACAAAACCACGCGACGCGTTCGCCGTCATCGCCAGCCGTTGCGGGGTGGAGGTGAGCGCCACCAGGTAGACCCGGTCCAGGTCGTGCGCGTCCGACGCGGCCTGCCACGGCTCGGCCTCGTCCGGAATCAGGTCGGGCGTGATCAGCCCCGAACCACCGGCGTCGGCGAGGTCGGTGGCGAACCGGTCGACGCCGTACCGATCGACCAGGTTCCAGTAGGTCATCACCAGCGCGGGCGCACCGGCGTCGACCACCCCGCGTACGGCGGTGAAGGCGTCCTGCGTACGCGTGCCGGCCGCCAGTGCCGCCTCGGTGGCCCGCTGGATCACCGGCCCGTCCATCAGCGGATCCGAGTACGGCAGGCCCACCTCGACGATGTCCACGCCCCCGGCGACCATCGCCCGCATCGCGGCGACGGAGGTCTCGACGTCGGGGAACCCGACCGGCAGGTAACCGATCAGCGCGGCGCGGCCCTCGGCCCGAGCCTTCTCGATGGTCGTACGGACGGTCACTTGGCCGCGTCCTCTCCGTGCGCCGCGTCGGCCGCGTCGGCCGGTGCGGAGG
Source organism: Micromonospora sp. NPDC049529 (assembly GCF_055586685.1). NCBI lineage: Bacteria > Bacillati > Actinomycetota > Actinomycetes > Micromonosporales > Micromonosporaceae > Micromonospora > Micromonospora sp. NPDC049529. Next base: position 22,013 of record NZ_JBVJHT010000018.1, on the reverse strand, counting down.
TGGTGGCGTCCGGCGCGGGCGCGCCGTCGAGCAGACCGAAGTACCGGGCGGCGGTGTCGACGTCCTTGTCACCGCGACCGGAGAGGTTGACCAGGATCACCCCGTCCGGGCCGAGCCGGCGACCCTCGCGGATCGCGCCGGCCAGGGCGTGCGCGCTCTCGATCGCCGGGATGATCCCCTCCGTACGGGAGAGCAGCAGGAACGCCTCCATCGCGTCGGCGTCGGTCACCGCCTCGTAGCGGCCCCGGCCGATCTCGTGCAGCCAGGAGTGCCCCGGTCCGACGCCGGGATAGTCGAGGCCGGCCGAGATCGAGTGGCTCTCCACGGTCTGCCCGAACTCGTCCTGGAGGATGAAGGAGCGGCTGCCGTGTAGCACACCGGGTGCGCCGCCGCTGATCGCCGCCGCGTGCCGGCCGGTGTCGACGCCGTCGCCGCCCGCTTCCAGCCCCAGCAGTTCGACCTCGGTGTCGTCGAGGAATGCCTGGAAGATCCCCATCGCGTTGGACCCGCCGCCGACGCAGGCGCAGATCACGTCCGGCAGCCGGCCGACCAGGTCGAGTATCTGCTGCCGGGCCTCGATGCCGATGATCTTCTGGAAGTCGCGGACCATGGACGGGAACGGGTGTGGCCCGGCCACCGAACCGATCAGATAGTGCGTGTTGTGCACGTTGGTGACCCAGTCGCGCATGGCCTCGTTCATCGCGTCCTTGAGGGTGCGCGAGCCTGCGGTGACCGGGATGACGGTGGCGCCCAGCAGCTCCATCCGGGCCACGTTCAGGGCCTGCCGCCGGGTGTCCTCCTCGCCCATGTAGACCACGGCTTCGAGGCCGAGCAGGGCGGCGGCGGTCGCCGTGGCCACCCCGTGCTGGCCGGCGCCGGTCTCGGCGATCACCCGGGTCTTGCCCATCCGTACGGTGAGCAGCGCCTGCCCCAGCACGTTATTGATCTTGTGGGAGCCGGTGTGGTTCAGATCCTCGCGCTTGAGGATGATTCGGGCACCACCGGCGTGCGCGGCGAACCGGGGCGCCTCGGTCAGGATGCTCGGCCGGCCCGAGTAGCTGCGGTGCAGTTCGTCGAGCTGGGCGACGAACTCCGGATCCACCAGTGCCGTCCGGTACGCGGTGTCCAGCTCCTCCAGCGCCGCGATCAGCGCCTCGGGCACGAACCGCCCGCCGAACCGGCCGAAGTACGGGCCGTCCTGCGCGGAGAGCGGGGCGGCCGAAGCCGCGGGATCCTGTGCGGTGTTGTCGACAGTCTGAGTCACCGGGTCCTCATCAGTTCGAATCGTTCGGGCGCGATCAGCTCGGATCGTCGGGTCGCGGCGGCGGGGCGGTGGTCCGGGTCGGACGGCTCACCGACCGGGGTGCCGCCGCCGGCCGCTCGGCGATGAAGATCGCCCTGGCCGGGCCACCTTCTGGCTGCGGTCAAGCCTACTGACCGCGTTGAGCTGCCCCGGCGCACCGGATCCGGCCCTTCCCGAGGATCAGGACGCCGACCCGGCCCCGGGACCGGGATACCGATCTTCGCGAAGATCAGGAGGTCGGGCGCGGGGCGCTGGCGAGTCCGGGTGGCGCGCTGGCCAGCGCCGCCTGGATCGCGGCGACCAGGGCCAGCGCCGACTCCTCGGTCAACTCCACCGCCACCCGCGCGGCCGGACCGGCGGCCGGATTGACCAGGTCGATGTTGACCGTGTGCTCGTACGGGGCGTGCTGCGGGTGGTCGACGTAGACCGTTGCCCCGGTCAGCCCGAACCAACCGGTCGGGCCCTTGCCGCTGCCGTCGATCTCGATCTTCTCGGTGACGTACGTGCACATCTGCGGCTCCTCAGGCGCTCAGGTGACGGTCGAACCAGGTGAAGATCTTCTGCCAGCCGTCGACCGCCGCCTGCGGGCGGTAGCTGGGCCGGTCGACGGCGAAGAAGGCGTGACCGGCGTTGTCGTACGTGTGGAACTCGAAGGTCTTGCCGAGTCGGGTCAGCTCCCGCTCCAGTTCCCCGGTCTGCTCCGGCGACGGATACCGGTCCTCGGCGCCGAAGAGCCCGAGCAGCGGGGCGGAGAGCCGGTCGGCCATGCCCAGCAGCGGCTGGAACGTCGACGGCATGCCCTCCGGCGGGGTGCCGACCACGAACGCGCCGTAGCAGTCCACCGCCGCGTCGAGCGGCAACTGGCAGGCGGCCAGGAACGCCTGCCGACCGCCGGAACAGTGCCCGATCACGCCGACCTTCCCGTTGCTCGACGACAGCCCCCTCAGGTACGCCGCCGCACCGGCCACGTCACCGACCAGCCGTACGTCCGGCACCCCGCCATTGGCGCGGGCGGCCGCCGCCGCGTCGTCGGGACTCGCGCCGGGCGCCTCCCGGCTGTGCAGGTTGGGGCAGAGGGCCAGGTAACCGTGGTGGGCCAGGCGACGGGTCATCTCCTTCGTCGCCTCGTCGTAACCGGGCATGTGGTGGATCACGACAACCGCGCCGTACGGGCCGGGGCCCAACGGGCGGGCCAGGTAACCCTCGATCACGTCGGCGTCCGCCCCGGTGAGAGTGACCGTCTCGGCCAGCATCGCGTCGTACATGATGGCTCCCGATTTCCGCGTCTTCGCGTACCTTGGCCGTTATTCCGGCCCGGACGCGGCCAGCTTAGATCAACTGGGCCGACCGGCCCCGCCCGGACTCACTCCCAGGAGGGAGGCCCGGTGGTACGCCCACGGCGGATACTGGGCCGATGGTGGAGCGCGCACGCCGGCTGGCCGACTGGTTCCGGTCCCGGCCACCGCTGGTCGTGGACGCACTCATCGCCATCGCCTGCTATCTCGTCGTCACGATCAACGCGTTCACCGGCGGGCACGCCGAACCGTGGGCGTTCGTGGTCGCCGGGCTGACCGCCGTACCGCTGCTCTGGCGCCGGCAGTACCCGTTCGCGGTCACGGCACTGGTCGGCGTCGGCACCACCGTCCTGGCCTTCGGGCAGTCCCTGGGCAACATCCCGGCCGGTCAACTGGTCGCCACCTACACGTTCGCCGCGCTGAGCCCCGCGCTGCACCGGCTGGTCCTGCTGCTCGGCACGACGGTCGGCATCCTGGTCACGGTGGTTCCCAAGGAGGACGTGTTCGCCTTCGGCACCGCCGGCATCGTGTTCGTCGTCGCGTACTCGCTCGGCACCAGCGCCCGCGCCCGTCGGGACCGGATCGCCATGCTGGAGGAGCGGGCCCACCGGCTCACCGAGGAACAGGCGGCGGCCGCCGCCCGGGAACGGGAACGGATCGCCCGCGAGGTGCACGACATCCTCGCCCACTCGATGAGCCTGGTGGTGGTCCAGGCCGAAGCCGGACCGGTGGTCGTGCGTACCGACCCGGACAAGGCCGAGGAGGTCTTCGACACCATCTCGGCCACCGCCCGCGAGGCGCTGCGTCAGTTGCGCCGCGCGCTCGGCGTACTCCGGTCCGACGGCGCGGCCCGGCAACCCCAGCCGGACCTCGACGCGGTCGGTCCGCTGGTCGACGGCGCCCGCCGGACCGGTCTGACCGCAACCCTCGAAGAGTACGGCCAGCGCCGCCCGATGCCGGCCGACCTCGGTGTCACCGCCTACCGGATCGTCCAGGAGTCCCTGACCAACACGGTCCGGCACGCCCGCGCCGGGCAGGTACGGGTCCGCCTCGACTGGCGCGACACCGCCCTGCGACTGGAGGTCAGCGACGACGGGCGGGGCGCGTCCGGCAGCGGCAACCCGGCCGGGCACGGCCTGATCGGGATGCGCGAACGGATCAGCACCATCGGCGGCGAGCTGACCACCGGCCCCGGACCCGACGGGGTCGGCTTCCGGGTCGTGGCGACCCTGCCCCTGCGATAGGTTGCGCCGATGTCCGGGAACCGGTCGATCCGCGTGCTGATCGTCGACGACCAGGCACTCGTCCGGGACGGCTTCGGCATGATCCTGGCCGCTCAGCCGGACCTGGCGGTGGTGGGGGAGGCGGCCGACGGGGCGGAGGCGATCCGGCTCGCCCGCGAACTCGACCCCGACGTGGTGCTGATGGACATCCGGATGCCGAACGTCGACGGCATCGAGGCCACCGCCCGGATCTGCGCGCAGACCGCCGCCCGGGTGCTGGTGCTGACCACGTTCGACCTCGACGAGTACGTCTACGACGCGCTGCACGCCGGAGCCAGCGGCTTCCTGCTCAAGGACATGCGGCGGGAGGAACTGGTCAACGCCGTCCGGGTGGTGGCCGCCGGGGAGGCACTGCTCGCACCCACCGTGACCCGCCGGCTCATCCTCGACGTGGTGTCGCGCGGCCACCGGGCCCGGACCGGACCGACACCCTCACCCCGGCTGGCGACGCTGACCGCCCGCGAGACCGACACGCTGCGCCAGGTCGCCCGTGGCCGGTCCAACGCCGAGATCGCCGCCGCGCTCTACGTCACCGAGCACACCGTGAAGACCCACGTCAGCAACCTGCTCACCAAGCTCGGCCTGCGCGACCGGGTGCAGGCGGTGGTGCTCGCGTACGAGTCGGGTCTGGTGGTCGCCGGAGACCTCGCCGACCCGGACGGTGCCCGACCCACAGGGTGAGGTCGGCCTCCGCCCCGCCCGGGTGGAGTCGTCTTCCACTCCGCGCGGGTGAGGTGGGCGCCCCGGTCCCGCTCCTGCGAGTGAGATCGGCTTCCCGCCCGGCGGCGATCCGCCCGGCCCGGTCCGGCGCCGAGTATTCGGGGCAGTCCTCGACACCCACCTGCGCCGGGAGGCCGCCGTGCTGTCCACCATCACCGGGTTCGCCGTCCGGCGACCCGTCGTTGTCCTCGTCGGCTGGCTCGTCGCCGTGGTGCTCGGCTTCGGGGTCGGCCTGGGCGTGTTCGACCGGCTGGTCAGCGACGCCGGTTCGGTCCCCGGCAGCGAGTCCGACCTGGCCCGGCAACAGCTGGCCGAGGCGCCACCCGAACCCACCGCGCTGACCGCGATCGTCTCCGGCCGCCCCGCCGACGATCCCGCCGTACGGGCCAGCGTCGCCGCCGCCGTCACCGACGTACGGGCCATGCCGGGCATCGCCGGGGTGTCCGAACCGGTCGCGTCGACCACCACCGGCAACGCGCTCCTGATCGGCATCACGCTGCGCCCCGGTGCCGACGAGACGGTGGTCGCCGAGGCCGCCGCCGAGCGGCTGCACCGGATCGACGCCCCGGCGGTGGTGGTGGCCGGCGGGCCGCTGACCGCGACCGAGTTCAGCGGACAGGCGCAACGGGACGTCGCCCGCGCCGAGATGTTCAGTACGCCGGTGGTCCTGATCCTGCTGCTGCTCATCTTCGGCGGGCTGATCGCCGCCGGGCTGCCGCTGCTGGTCGCGGTGGTCGGGGTCGGCGCGACCTTCGCCATCCTGTTCGGGTTCAGCCGGTTCACCGACGTCTCCGTCTACGCCATCCAGGTCACCACGATGCTCTCCGTCGGCCTGGCCGTCGACTACGCGCTGCTGCTGGTCAGCCGCTTCAGGGAGGAACGCACCCGGACACCGGACGTGCGTACGGCCATCGAACGCACCGCCGCGAGCGCCGGCCGTACGGTGCTGTTCGCCGGTCTGACCGTGGCGGTGGCCCTGGCCGGCCTGCTGGTCTTCCCCGATCCGTTCCTGCGGTCCATCGGACTGGCCGGGGCGGCCGTCGTCGCGGTCGACATGCTCGCCGCGCTCACCCTGCTGCCGGCCCTGCTGGCGCTGTTCGGGCACCGGATCTCCCCGGCGAAGCGGCCGGCCGGCGGTGGACTGTTCGCCCGGTTGGCCGGGACCGTACGGCGCCGGCCGGTGCTGACCCTGGTCGCCACCGTCGGCGTGCTGGTGACCCTGGCGCTGCCGGTGCTGGACCTGCGACTGTCCAACGGGGACCCACGGCTGCTGCCGTCGAGCACCCAGACCCGGCAGCTCTGGGACGCGTCCGTGCTGCACTTCCCGGCCCGAACCGGCCCGGCCGACATCATCGTGGTCGCCGCCGCCCCGGCCGAGGGCCCCGAACTGGCCCGGTTCCGGGACGGGGTCGCGGCCGTACCCGGCATCACCGGCGTCGAGGTGGTGCCCGCCGGGCCGACACTGACCGTGCTCCGGGCCACGCCGGACGCCTGGCCGGCCGAACCGGCCGCCGGCCGCTCGGTCGAGGCGATCCGGGCCCTGCCGGCGCCGTTCGAGGTGGCAGTCACCGGTGACGCCGCCCGCCTGGTGGACTACCGGGCGATGCTCGGTGAGCGCCTGCCCTGGGCGATCACCCTGGTCGTGCTCGCCACCCTGGCCCTGCTCTTCGCCTTCACCGGATCGGTGCTGCTGCCAATCAAGGCCGTGCTGACCAGCGCGCTCAGCATCGGTGCCGCGCTCGGTGTGGTGGTCTGGGTGTTCCAGCAGGGGCACCTGGTCGGTCTGTTCGGCGCCGTGGAACTGGGCAACACCAACCTCACCGTCCCGGTGCTCGTCGGTGCGATCGCGTTCGGGCTCTCGGTGGACTACGAGGTCTTCCTGCTGTCCCGGATCCGGGAGCGGTGGCAGGCCGGCGCCGACGTTTCGCGGGCGGTCGCCGAGGGGCTGCAACAGACCGGGGCGATCGTCACCTCGGCGGCGTTGCTGCTGGTCGTGGTCTTCGCCGGGTTCCTCCTCGGCGGCTTCGTGCCGATCAAGGCGATCGGGCTCGGCCTGGTACTGGCGATCGCGCTGGACGCCACCGTGGTCCGGATGCTGCTGGTCCCGGCGACGATGACCCTGCTCGGCCGGCTGAACTGGTGGGCGCCGTCCCCGCTGCGCCGGCTGCACGACCGGTTCGGCGTGACCGACGACCCGCCCGCTCCGGCGGGAGAGCATGCGGGGGAGATGGTCGGGGCCTCGGCGCAGCACTGACCCTCGCCGTACGGTGATCCCGATCCGCCGTCGGCCGGGTCGGGATCACCGCTCGTGGGCGACGGTCAGCGTTCACGCCGACCGGGCACCGTTCACCAGCGGTAGTCGGCGCCGTCCGTACCGAGGTTGATCAGCATTCCGGTGTGGGTGTAGAAGTTCATCGCGCTGAACATGGCGAACCCGAATCCGGCGATGGTCCAGCACCAGTAGAGGGTGAGCCAGGCGAGCCGGCCGTTGCCGCGTACGGCGGCGGGGAAGAGCAGACAGCCGATGGCGGCGGGGCCGTAGAGCAGCAGGGCGAAGAAGAGGTTCTCCACCACCGGCCAGTCGTTGAGCAGCCCGGTGATCGGTTCCTCGCGGGGAGCGGCGCCGACCACGTTGAACCGGATGATCGCCAGCGTGCACCAGACCAGGATGATGCCGAGCCAGAACACCACCCAGCTCACCGGGGTGAGCACCGCACGCAGCGCCGTGACGTCCAGTTCCTCGTCGTCGCGCCGCCGCCCCAGGTACCAGGCGGCGGCCAGCAGGATGACCCCCAGCAGCAGGGTCGGCTCACCGAAGATCGTGTCTATGTAGTCCTTGGCCGGGGCGGAGGGATGCCAGATCGTGGTGACGAAGCCGAGCGAGGTGAGGACCACACCGAGGATGCCGAACGTCGCCGCCCACCCGGCCGGACTGACCGGCTGGTTGCCCAACAGCAGCAGCGGGGGCCGTTCACCCCGGACCACCGCCCAGAAGCGCGGTACGAGCAGCAGTGCGATGCCGGCGCAAGCGCCCATCAGGGTGTTGAAGAGGATCAGCCGCATGGTGTCTCTCCTTAGTCGTGCGGCGAGAACTGCCATCGTGGTGCCGTCCGAACCGAACGTGTCGCGGTAGGGAAGGAGGGCTGACGCGGATGGGATCCAACTGCCGTGGGGGCGGGCGTCACCATGGCTGCCGATGGGTGCCGACGGAGAGGAGGGATTCGGGGGGTTTGTCTGGAGGTCGGTGATCAGCCTGCCCGCGGTCGTCGTCCGGCGACCGCCGGTATCGGTTGGGAGTGACCACCGACGGCCCCCGATATAGTGAAGTTTGTCAACAATGTGGCGTGCGGTGTCGGCGCGATCGATGAATGAAAATGAAGCATTCTCGGACTCACTCACCTCGGCGCCGTGAGCAGCGGATCCTTTCCCGGATACGCCGGGTACCCCGGGTCGCCGCCGCCGGGCCGGCGACCGCCGATTGGTCGTGGCCGGCGCCGTACCCCGCGCGTAGGGTCGCGATCATGGAGATCCTGCGGTACGCCGCCTTCAGCGCCGACCCGAGCGGCGGAAACCCGGCCGGAGTGGTGCTCGACGCGACCGGCGTCGACGACGACGAGATGCTCCGGGTGGCCGCCGAGGTCGGCTACTCCGAGACGGCGTTCCTGCTGCCTCGCGGCGACGAACGGTTCGACATCCGCTACTTCAGCCCACTGGCCGAGGTGCCGTTCTGCGGCCACGCCACCATCGCCACCGCCGCCGCGTACGCCCAGCGGCACGGCACCGGGCGGATGCACCTGTCCACCCGCGCCGGTCTGGTCGAGGTGGCGACCGCGCTCGCCCCGGACGGTACGGCCACCGCCACGCTGACCAGCGTCGCGCCGCGTACCGATCCGATCGAGACCGCCGACCTCGCCGAGCTGCTCGCGGCCCTGCGCTGGGACGTGGCCGACCTCGACCCGACGCTGCCGCCACGGGTCGCCTTCGCCGGTGCCCGGCACCCGGTGATCGCGGCCGCGACCCGGCGGCGACTCACCGACCTGGACTACGACCAGCCCGCGCTGGCCGGGTTGATGGCCCGGCGCGACTGGACCACCGTCGACCTGGTCTGGCGTGAGTCGCCGGAGGTGTTCCACGCCCGCAACCCGTTCCCGCCCGGCGGGGTCGTCGAGGACCCGGCCACCGGTGCCGCCGCTGCCGCGTTCGGCGGTTACCTACGCGAGCTGGGCCTGGTCACCCCGCCGGCGATCGTCACCGTCTACCAGGGCGCCGACCTCGGCCGCCCGAGCGTCATCACCGTCGGCATCCCCGCCACCCCCGCCTCCGGCATCGCCATCACCGGCACCGCCGTCCCCCTCCCCCTCCCACCCTCTCCTTCCGCGATCTAGGGCAGATGGTGGCTTGTCAATCTTTGATCGCCACCATTTGCCCTAGATCGGCGAGGACCTGGGATGGGGTGGTCAGGAGATGGTGCCGGTGGTGCGGAGGTGGGCGATGGTGGTGGGGGAGAGGCCCAGTTCGGTGAGGATCTCGTCGGTGTGTTCGCCGGGGTGCGGCGGCGGCCGGCGGATCGTGCCGGGGGTACGGCTGAACCGGGGTGCCGGCGCGGGTTGGACGGCGCCGGCATGGGTGACGAAGACCCCGCGCGCCGCCAGGTGTGGATGCTCCGGCGCCTCGTCCCAGTCCAGCACCGGGGCCACACAGGCGTCGCTGCGCTCCAGGAGAGCGGCCCACTCGTCCCGGGTCCGGCTGCGGAACAGCTCCGCCCAGGCGGCCCGGTCCACCGGCCAGGTCTCCGGATCGAACCGGGCCGGCCCGTCGTCCCCGGACGGCGGCCGGAAGCCCGTACGGGCGACCAGTTCGGCGTAGAAACGCGGCTCCAGGGCGGCGACGGCGACGTACCGGCCGTCGGCACACTCGTACGTGTCGTAGAAGGGTGCCCCGCCGTCGAGCAGGTTGGCGCCCCGCTCGGGTCGCCACATGCCGAGCCCGCGCAGGCCGTGCAGGGCGGTGGAGAGCAGGGTGGCGCCGTCGACGATGGCGGCGTCGACGACCTGCCCGGCACCTCCGGCGCGTACGTCCAGCAGCGCGCAGACCACCCCGAAGGCGAGCATCATCCCGCCGCCGCCGAAGTCGCCGACCAGGTTCAGCGGCGGCACCGGGCGCTCGCCGGCCCGGCCGATGGCGTGCAGGATCCCCGTCGGCGCGAGATAGGTGAGGTCGTGGCCGGCGTACCCGGCGTGCGGGCCGTCCTGCCCCCATCCGGTCATCCGACCGTAGACCAGCCGGGGGTTGACCCCGTGACAGTCGACCGGACCGAGGCCGAGTCGTTCGGTCACCCCGGGCCGGAACCCTTCCACCAGTACGTCGGCGTCGCGGACCAGGTCGAGGACGAGCCGCCGGGCGGCGTCGGCCTTCAGGTCGAGTCCGATCGAGCGGCGGCCCCGGTTGAGCAGGTCGGGATGCGGGGTGCCGAACCGGTCCGGGTGCACCTCGGCGGCCCGGTCCACCCGGATCACGTCCGCGCCCATGTCGGCCAGCATCATCGCGGCGAACGGGCCCGGCCCGATGCCGGCCAGCTCCACCACCCGCACACCATCGAGCGGACCACCGGCCGGGCCGCCCGACCCACCTCCGCTCCGAGCGTCCGACGCACCAGCGGGCGGGCCGTCGGCGGGAGGGCCCGCCGGGTGGTGCGGGCTACCGTCGCTCGGGTCGGCGGGCCGGTCTGGCGGGTCGGCGGGCCGGTCTGGTTCGGGCATCCCGCCACGATAGGCGTACCGGCCGACCGGTCGGGGGCGTCGACCGGTGACACCGGTCGGGTGATCAGTCGGCGGGCGGGTGGAAGGTCAGCCACGGGCGACCCGTGGTCGGGTGCGAACCGACGTCGGCGTGCACGGCGAACACCGCGCGGAGCAGGTCCGGGGTGAGGACCTCGGCCACCGGGCCGGCGGCGGCGACCCGACCCCTGTGCAGCACCACCAGCGTGTCGCAGAACATGGCGGCGAGGTTGAGGTCGTGCAGCGCGGCCAGCGTGGTCACGCCGGACCGTTGTACGAGGTGCAGCAGTTGCAACTGGTGGCCGATGTCGAGGTGGTTGGTCGGCTCGTCCAGCAGCAGCAACTCGGGTTCCTGGGTGAACGCGCGGGCGAGTTGCACCCGCTGCCGTTCGCCGCCGGAGAGGGTGTGCCAGCGTCGCCCCGCGAACCCGGTCAGGTCGACCCGGTCCAGTGCGGCGTACGCGGCGGCCAGGTCGGCGGCGCCCTCACCCCACCACGAGCGCCGGTGCGGGGTACGGCCGAGCAGGACCACGTCCAGCACGGTCAGGTCCAGGTCGGTGTCGGCGTGCTGCTCGACCAGCGCCAGCCGCCGGGCCAGGTCACGCCGGTCCAGCCCGGTGAGCTCGTCCCCGCCGAGCAGCACCCGGCCCCGGTCGGGGGTGGTGAGCCGGGCGATCAGGCGCAGCAGCGTGGTCTTCCCGGAGCCGTTCGGCCCGAGCAGCCCGACCAGTGTGCCGGTCGGCACCGCACACGACACCCCGTCGACGATCAGGGTGCCCTTGACCGACCAACTCAACCCGGCGGCGGTGAGCATCAGCCGCGTACCTCCCGGCGGCGCATCAGCACGATGAAGGCGGGCACCCCGAGCAGGGCGGTGAGCACCCCGACCGGCAGTTCCCGTGGTTCGAACAGCGTCCGGGCGGCGGTGTCGACCCAGATCAGGAAGACGGCGCCGACCAGCACCGTCACCGGCAGCAGGCGGCGGTGGTCCGGCCCGGTGAAGTAGCGCACGGCGTGCGGCAGGATCAGCCCGACGAAACCGATCGCCCCGCTGATGCCGACCAGGGTGCCGGTGAGCAGGGCCGCGCAGACCAGCAGCAACCAGCGGACCCCGGTGACGTTGACGCCGAGGGTGGCGGCGGCGTCCTCGCCGAACGCGAAGGCGTTGAGCGTACGGGCGTGCCACAGGACGAGCAGCAGGGTCACCGCGAGGGCGGCGCAGCCGTACGCCAGTGGGGTCCAGGCGGCTCGGGCGAGCGAGCCGGAGAGCCAGAACGTGATCTCCTGGGTGGCGTGCGGCTCCGCCTGCCAGATGATGACGAACGAGGTGACCGCGGCGCAGAACTGGCCGATCGCCACCCCGGCGAGGATCATCCGGGTCGGTGCCAGCCGGGCACGTTGGCTGGCCAGCCCGAGCACGATCGCGAACGCCCCGATCGCGCCGACGAACGCCCCGGTGGAGACGGCCCAGACTCCGGCGCCGAACCCGGCGACGACCACCAGCACCGCGCCCAGTGACGCGCCGGAGGAGATACCCAGCAGGTAGGGGTCGGCCAGCGAGTTTCGGGTCAGGGTCTGCATCACCGCGCCGACGGCGGCGAGCCCGGCCCCGACCACCGCCGCGGTGAGCACCCGGGGCAGGCGAAGCTGCCAGACGATGTGGTCCCGCAGCAGGGGCACGTCCGATCCGACCAGCCCCAGGTGGTCCCCGATCACCGACCAGACCGTACCCAGCGACAGGTCCGCCGGTCCGATGGTGACCGCCACCCCGGTCGACAGGACCAGGGCGGCGGTCAGACCGAACAGCAGCCCCGCGTAACCGGCGGCACCGGTCCGACCGGCGCCGCCGGCACCGGGGACGGTCACGTCGGGCCGCCGGTACGCGGTCACGCTCAGCCGCCGGTACGCGGTGCCACGGCGGCGAGCCCGTTCGCCAGCCCCTCGATCGCGGTGACGTTGCGGATCCCGGCGGAGGTGGCGGAGAAGGGGATGGTGACGAACCGCTTGTCCCGTACCGCCGGCAGGTCCCGCAGGGTCGGACTCTTCTCCAGGTGGGCCTGCTTCTGCGCGGCCGGGCTCCACTCGGCGTCGATCAGCACGATCACGTCCGGGTTCCGCTCGACGACGGCCTCCCAGCTGATGTCACCCCAGCTGCCGGTGACGTCGGCGAAGACGTTCCGGGCCCCCACCGCTGACATGATCATGCCGGGGGCGCCGCAGCAGGCACCCGCGCTCGGTGCGTCCGTACCGTCGTCCCACCAGAAGACCGAGGCACCGGCGCGCGGCTTCGCGGCGGCCGCCGAGATCCGGGCCCGCTGGGCATCGACCAGGGCGGTGGCCCGGTCCGGCACCCCGAAGATCGTGGCGACCTCGCGGATCTCGTCGAACACGTTGTCGACGGTCAGCGTCGCCGGCCTGGAGTCCGCCGGGCAGCCGGCCGGGGAGAGGTAACTGCCGATCCCGAGGGTCCGCAGGGCGCCCCGGTCACCGGCACCCTCCTCGCCGAAGGCGCTGGCGAACGAGCCGTAGACGAAGTCCGGCCCGACCTCCAGCAGCTTCTCCTTCGACGGGTACTCCTTCGCCAGCACCGGCACGGCGCGGTACGCGTCGGCGTACTCCGGCAGGATGGCGTCGTCCAGGTAGGCCGTACCGATCAGCCGGTCGCCCAGGCCGAGCGCGAGCATGATCTCGGTGGCCGCCTGGTTCATCGTCACGACCTTGGTCGGTACGGCGGTGACGGTGACGTCGAATCCGCAGTTCCTCAGGGTCACCGGCCCGGTCGACGCCGACCCGGCGACATCCGTACCCGGGGAGTCGCCGCCGCCTCCGCAGCCGGCGGCGAGCGCCGCCCCGGCGACCAGGGCGACGATGGCCGGCGCGAGCACGCGTCGGCGGGACTGCGGTCGGGATGCGCGCACACGCATGGGGACCACCTCTCCAGCACCTCGTGGATGGGTCTGTTCGGTGCCGTGGCCGGTCTCCTGGCTGACGGGTGACACGCCGTCGGTCAACCTTCCCGGGCGGCTGCCCAGTGGTTGCCCGGTCCGTCGCCGCGCGTGGTGCGCGTCGGCGTCCGGGCCCAGACCAACGACTTCCCGATCACAGTGGCGAGGGCCGCTCCGGTTTCGCACCGGTCTTCCCGAGCACCACGGCAGCGTCACGCTAGCGTCGGCGCCCGTTCGTCGCCATTCGCAGCGACGATTCTCACGGCGTAGACGAGCCTGGATCGGCTCCGGTGATCTGGTCGCTCCGGCTCCGGCGCCGCACCGTGATCGGTATGTTGATTCGGTGCGGCAGCCGCAGTCGGACAAGGGGGTGACCTGGGAAGAACTCTTCTTCGACCTGGCCTTCGTCTTCGCGGTCACCCAGATCACCGCCGAACTGTTCGCCAACCACGACCTGCTGGGCGTGGCCCGGGCGCTCATCCTGTTCATCTCGATGTACTGGGCCTGGGTCGGTGTCACGATCTACGCCAACCAGCGCGACATCGGCAACGTCCGCGACCGGGTGGTCATCTTCACCCTCGGCTTCGGCAATCTCGTCCTGGCCCTCGCCATCCCCGGCGCCTTCGACGACCGGGGCCTGCTCTACGGCGTCAGCTACCTGATCATCCGGGTGCTGCTCGCCGGGTTCGCCCTCAACAACTTCCGGGAGTGGCGGAGCTTCTTCATCGGCCCGTACGGGGTCGGCGCGATCATTTCCGGTCCGCTGCTGCTGATCGGCGGAATCGCGGACGGCGACACCCGGATCGTGCTGTGGGGGATCGCCTCCGCGATCGACATCTTCAGCCCGCTGGTGCTGCGCCGGCAACTGGCGAAGTTCCGGGTCCGGCCGGTGCACTACACCCACCGCTACGGGCTGCTGCTCATCCTCGTCCTCGGCGAGTCCGTGGTGCAGGTCGGCGCGGTCGCGTCCAGCCTGCCGCTGACCTGGCCCCGGATGATCGCCGTCGCCGGCTCGTACGCGCTGGCCTGCGGGCTCTGGTGGGCCTACTTCATCCACGGTCTCTGGGCGTTCCGTCGCGCCGTGGTCCAGTCCGAGGGGCACAGCGACGTACGCCGGTCGATCCTGCTCTACGCGCACCTGGGCTTCAGTTGCGGGATCATCGTCGTCTCGGTAGGTCTGGCCGAGGTGGTCCGGTCACCGCTGGCCGGAATGAGGATGGGCGACGCCGCCCTGCTCTACGGCGGATCCGCGCTCTTCCTGGGCACCTTCGCCTACACCCAGTGGCGGCTGCACCGGACCGTGGCCTGGCGCCGGCTGCTCGCCGCCGGTGCCTGTCTGGTCTTCTTTCCCGTCGCCACGTTCATCCCCGCCTTGGCCGCGCTGGTCACCCTGGCCGGGGTGATCATCGTGGTGAACGTGGTGGAGCAGGAGATCCTGCGTCGGCACGGCGCGGGCCGGTTCTCCGGCATCGGCCCGTACCGCCCGGACGGAGCCGACGTCGAGGAAGTCGAGGTGAAAGCCGAGGTCGACGCCGGCTCGGGTGCCGGGGTGCGGATCGGGCCGGGGCGGGAGGTCGACACCACCGACAACGGGCCGATCGTGAGCGACTGACCGCGCCGCCGCTGCTGCCCGGCGCCCCGCTACCGCGTACCGGTCAGGCCGAGCCCGCCGAGCAGGTGGTCGAGCCGGTCGTTCTCGGTGCGCAGGAAGTCGCCGAACGAGTCACCGTCGAGGTAGGCGTCGGTCCAGCCGTACCGCTCCAGGGCGGTGCGCCACTGGGCCGAGTCGTGCAACCGGGCGACCGCGTCCCGCATCGCCGCCACGTCCCGCGCCGCCAGTCCGGGCGGTGCGACGATGCCCCGCCAGTTGCTGAACAGCACGTCGACCCCCTCCTCACGCAGGGTCGGGGCGAGGATGCCGGGGATCCGGTGCTCACTGGTGACGGCGAGCACCCGCAACTGCCCGGAGTTGATCTGGTCGGCGTACTCGCTGAGGCCGGAGACACCGAACGCGACCTGGTGGTGCAGGATCGCCGCGAGCAGGTCACCGCCGCCGTCGTACTGCTGGTAGGAGACCTGTCGGGGCGGGATGCCGACGGCGTCCGCGACCAGCATCGGGGCCAGGTGGTCCGGGCCGCCGGCCGAGGACCCGCCGCCGACCGGTACGGCGGCCGGGTTCGCCCGCCAGGCCGCGACCAGCTCGGCCAGATCCCGGTACGGTGACTCGCGCGTCACCACCACGATCGCCGGCTCCTCGATCAGCCGGGCGATCGGCGTGGTGTCCTGGAGCGTCACCGGGGCGGTCCCGGCGTACTGGCTGCCGACCACCCCGAGTCCCATCAGCATCATCAGCCTGCCGTTGCCGCGCTCGTAACCGAGCCGGCGCAGGCCGACCACGCCCCCGCCACCGGGCAGGTTGAACACCTCCACGCCCCGGACGATCCCGGCGTCGTCGAGCGCCTTGGCGGCGATCCGCGCGGTCACGTCGTAGCCGCTGCCCGGCGCGTTCGGCACCAGCACCCGCAGCTCGGACAGGTTGTCGCCGGGCCGTCCGACGCCGCAGCCCGGTACGCCGACCAGCAGCAGGGCGAGGCCGATCGCGACCGAGCGGGTCAGTCGTCGCATTTCGTTCCTCCTCTGCCGGTTTCTCCCGCCTCGGGGCTGTCCGGTGCTGGTACCTGACGCCCGGTGGAGGTACCTGACGATCCTGCTCGTCCGGCGGCCGGTTGTCACCAGCCCGGCCTCGGGTAGTTTGCGGTTGACGTCGGCGTCGCTGCGGCGGACGCTTCCCAGCACACCCGTCCCCGTCCGGCGTACCCGACCCGGCATCGGGTGGATGCCGACCCCGGTGCAGGAGCGGCTGCCGACCCCCGGCGGAGGAGGAGCGATGCGTCAGCGGATGTCCCTGGCCGGTCAGTTCCTGCTGCTCCAGCTCGGCATCGTGCTGCTGGTGGTCGGCGCGGTCGCGGCCGTGTCGATCGCCGAGTCCGACGCGGCTTTCCGCCGGGAGGAGGGCGCCCGGCTGCGCTCGGTGGGGGAGAACGCGGCGATCAACCGGACCGTACGGCTGGGGCTCGGCGACCCGGTCGGGCAGGAGGCACTGGCCTCGGTGGCGGAGAGCGCGCGAGCGGTCTCCGGTGCCTCGTACGTGCTGATCGCCGACGCCACCGGCAAGCTCGTCACCGGCCCGGACGCGGGCACCCCCGCAGTGCTCGGCACCAGCGACGGGCTCGCCGGCCGGTCCTGGGTCGGTGTGGTCGACGACGGCTCCAAGGCGCTGGTCGCGCACGTGCCGGTCCTCGACGAACGGGACGGCACCTTCCTCGGCCTGATCGTCGTCGGCGACGTCTACCCCACCCTGCCCGAGCAGCTCGCCGCCGGGTTCACCAACCTGCTCACGTACCTGCTGCTCGGCGGGGCGCTCGGGGTGGCCGGGTCACTGCTGCTGGCCCGCCGGGTCAAGCGCCAGACACTGGGCCTGGAACCGGACGAGATCACCGGCCTGGTCGAGCACCGGGAGGCGATGCTGCACGGCATCAAGGAGGGTGTGCTCGGCACCGACGCCGCCGACCGGGTCACCCTGGTCAACGACGAGGCCGTACGCCTGCTCGGCCTGCCCGCCTCGCCGGTCGGGCAGTCGCTGCACGCCCAGCCGATGGAACCCCGGCTGCGCGACGTACTCACCGGGCGGGTCAGCGGGGTGGACCAGATAGTGCTCAGCGACGACCGGGTGCTGGTGCTCAACCGCCGGCCGGTGCTGGTCCGGGGGCGCCGGGTCGGCTCGGTGACCACGCTGCGGGACCGGACCGAGCTGACCGCGCTGCGCCGCGAGCTCGACGTCAGCCGGCACACCACCGACACGCTGCGGGCCCAGGCGCACGAGTTCAGCAACCGGCTGCACACCATCGCCGGGCTGGTCGAGCTGGGCGAGCACGAGGAGGTGGTCCGGTACATCACCCGGGCCAGCCAGGTGCACGAGGCGCTCAACCGGGACGTGACCAGCCTGATCCGGGATCCCGCGCTGGCCGCGCTGCTGATCGCGAAGGCGAGTCTCGCCGCCGAGCAGGGCGTGCAGTTGGTGATCACCGCCGACTCGGACCTGCCGGTGGTCGACGAGCGGCTCGCCGGTGACCTGGTCACGGTGATCGGCAACCTGATCGACAACGCGTTGGACGCGATCGGGCCCGGTGGCCGGGTGGAGGCGGGGGTACGGGTGCACGACGGCGAGGTCCACGTGACGGTCAGCGACTCCGGTCCGGGCGTACCGCCGGAGCTGGTCGACGAGGTGTTCCGGCAGGGTTACAGCACCAAGGACGAGTCCCTCGGCCACCACGGCCTCGGCCTCGCCCTGATCCGGCTGATCTGTCAGCACCGGGGCGGCAGCGTGCGGGTGAGCGGGTCGTCGTTCGTGGCCCGGCTGCCGCTGGTCGTCGGGGCGCCGGCATGATCCGGGCGCTGGGCGTGGACGGGGTGCCGGCATGATCCGGGTGCTGGTCGTCGACGACGACTTCATGGTGGCGAAGGTGCAGTGCGGCTTCGTCGACCGGGTGCCGGGCTTCACCGTGGCCGGGGTGGCGCACACCGGTGCCGAGGCGCTCGCCGAGGTCGACCGGCTCCGGCCGGACCTGGTGCTGCTCGACATCTACCTGCCGGACGTCTCCGGGCTGGAGGTGCTGCGCCGGTTGCGTGAGGGCGACGCGGTGGTCGACGTCCTGGCGGTGACGGCGGCGCGCGACGTCAACACCATCCGGATCGCGTTGCGCAGCGGCGTCGTGCACTACCTGATCAAGCCGTTCAGTTTCGACGCGCTGCGCGACCGGCTGGAGCGGTACGCGGTCGCCCACCACGGCCTCGCCGGCTCCCGCGAGGTGGCCCAGGACGACGTCGACCGGCTCTTCCTGGCGCTGCGCCCGGCACCCCCGATCGAGCTGCCCAAGGGGCTGACCCGGCCGACCGCCGACCTGGTCGCCGAGGCGCTGCGGACGGCCGGCGGCGACCTGTCGGCGACCGAGTGTGCCGACCGGGTCGGCCTGTCCCGGGTCAGCACCCGCCGCTACCTGGAGCATTTCGTCGGTGCCGGCAAGGCCGGAGTGAGCCTGCGGTACGGCTCCGCCGGCCGACCGGAACGTCGTTACCGGTGGACCGGCGGAGCCTGAGGCAGGTGCGGTCAGTCGTCCTCGCCGAAGGCGAGCCGCTGCACCGACGCCGCCGACCGCCCGCGCATCCGCGCGATGATCCTCGGCAGGTACGGCACCACCACCGCCAGCACCACCAGCGACAGCAGCACGGCGGTCAGCGGTCGGGTGACGAAGACGCTCAGGTCCCCGTTGCTGAGCACCAGCGTGCGCCGGAACTGCAACTCCATCATCGGGCCGAGGATGGCGCCGAGGATGACCGGTGCGATCGGGAAGTCGTAGTGCCGCATGAAGAACCCGATCACCCCGATCCCGTACGCGATCAGCACCTGGGTGATGTCGTTCGACGCGGCGTACACGCCGAGGGTGGCGAAGACCAGGATGCCGGCGTACAGGACCGGGCGGGGGATCTGGAGCACCTTCACCCAGAGCCGGATCAGGGGCAGGTTCAGCGCCAGCAGCAGCACGTTGCCGACGTAGAGCGAGGCGATCAGCGCCCAGACCAGCTCCGGTGACTTGTCGAACAGCTGCGGGCCGGGTTGCAGGTTGAAGATCTGGAACGCGGCCAGCATCACCGCCGCCGTGGCCGAGGTCGGAATACCCAGGGTCAACAGCGGCACGAGTACGCCGGAGAAGGCCGCGTTGTTCGCCGCCTCCGGACCGGCGACCCCCTCGATCGCCCCCTTGCCGAACTCCGCCTTGTTCTTCGAGCGGTACTTCTCGAAGGTGTAGGACAGGAAGGTGGGGATGTCGGCGCCCCCGGCCGGCAGCGCGCCGAACGGGAAGCCGACCGCCGTCCCGCGCAACCAGGGGCGCCAGGACCGGGACCAGTCCGACCGGCTGAGCCAGCCGAAGCCGCCCCGGCCCGGTTCGAGCGGGGTGACGTGCTCGGGTAGCTGCCGCAGCCGGCTGGCCACGTAGAGCGTCTCGCCGATGGCGAAGAGCCCGACGATGATCACCACGACGTCGATCCCGTCGAGCAGTTCCAGGGTGCCGAAGCTGAACCGGGCCTGGCCGGTCAGCCCGTCGAGGCCGACCAGCCCGAGGAACAGCCCCAGGCTGAGCGAGAGCAGTCCGCGTACCAGGGACCTGCCGACCAGTGCGGTGACCGCGACCATGGCCAGCAGCGCCAGCGCGAAGTAGTCCGCCGCCCGGAACTCGACCGCCAGCGCGGCCACCGGCCGGGCGAAGAGGGTGAGCAGCAGGGTGGAGATGGTCCCGGCGACGAACGAGCCGATCGCCGCCGTCGCCAGGGCGGCGCGGGCTCTGCCTCGCCGGGCCATCTGGTAACCCTCGATGGCGGTGGCCACCGAGGCGGACTCACCCGGGGTGTTCAGCAGGATGCTGGTGGTCGAGCCGCCGTACATGGCGCCGTAGTAGATCCCGGCGAACATGATGAACGTGCCGATCGGGTCGTCCAGGTTGAAGGTCACCGGCAGCAGCAGGGCGATGGTCAGCGCCGGCCCGATGCCGGGCAGTACGCCGACGAAGGTGCCGAGGGTGACCCCGATCGCGGCGTACAGCAGGTACTGCGGCTCCAGCACGGTGCCGAAGCCGCCGATCAGGTCTCCGAATACGTTCACAGCGGCAACACTCCGGCCGGCAACGAGATCTCTAGCAGTTGGGTGAAGCCGAGATAGACGGCGACGACCAGCGGCACCGCCACCAGCACGTCCCGGATCGAGTGGTGACTGCCGAGGATCCGGGCGGCGGCGACGAAGAAGACCGCCGAGGCGAGTACGAAGCCAACCGGGTCGAGCAGGAGCACGTACCCGAGCAGGGCCACGCTCAGCAGGACCGGGGTGAGCCACTGCACCGGCCCGGCCGCCTCCGTCTCGTCGACCAGTTCCGTCTCGTCGACCGGTTCCACCCCGTCCGGAGCCTCCTTGACCGGCGTCTCCTTGACCGGCGCGGCACCGGCCGAGGGCTCCTCGGCCGCGATGGCGGCGCTCGGATCGGCGGGGCGGCGGACGAACTGGCTGACCAGGTACCAGGCGGAGAGAACCACCCAGCCGGCGGTCACCACCAGCGGCGCCAGCCACGGTCCGTGCGCCGAGAAGTCACCCTCGGCCGAGTCGTACGCGGTCCAGCAGAGGAACAGCCCGACCGCGAGCAGTACGGCGCCGAGGATCCGGGGCCCCCACGGCGCCCGGGGGAGGGCGACCCGCGGGTCCACCCTCCCCTGTGCGTCAGTTGTCGGCAGAGCCATTAACGCGCCAGGCCGATCTCGCTGAGGACCGTGGTGATCCGGTCGTTCTCGCTCTCGAAGTAGGCCTTGGCCTCGTCCCCGCTGCGGTAGAAGTCTTCCCACTTCTGGTCGGTGAGGGTCTGCTTCCACTGCGCGGAGGAGTGCAGGTCGTCGATCAGCTTGATGATGGCGGCCCGCTCGCCGGCCTTGATCCCGGGCGGCGCGACCACTCCGCGCCAGTTCATCAGCTCGACGTCGTACCCGGATTCCTTGATCGTCGGGGTCGGCTTGCCGGCGCCGACGTCGATGCCGGTCGGACCGGAGACCGCCAGGGCGCGCAGCTTGCCGGACGCGACCAGGTCGGAGTACTCGCTCGCGCCGGAGACGGCCGCGGTCAGGTCACCGGAGAGCAGTGCCGCCTTGGACTCGCCGCCGCCGGAGTAGGCGATGTACTTCATCGCCTTCGGGTCCGCGCCGGCCGCCTTGGCGAGCAGGCCGACCAGGATCTGGTCGGTGCCGCCGGCCGAGCCGCCGCCCCAGTTGATCGAGGTGGGGTTCGACTTGGCATCGGCCATGAGTTCCTGGAGGGTGGTGTACTTCGAGGCGGCCGGGACGACGATCACCTCCTGCTCGGCGGTGAGCGTGGCGATCGGGGTGACCTGGCTCAGCTTGACCGGGGACTTGTTCGTCACCACGCCGCCGATCATCACCAGGCCGGTGACCATGAGCTGGTGGGCGTCGCCCTTGTTCTTGGTGACGAGCTGGGAGAGGCCGAGCGTGCCACCGGCGCCGGGCACGTTGTAGACCTCGACCGACTCGGTGACCAGCTTGCTGTCGGTCAGCGCCTTCTGCAACGACCGGGCGGTGCTGTCCCAACCACCGCCGGGGGCGGCCGGTGCCATCAGCTCCAGGGTGGTGGTGGGGTACTTGACCGCCGCCGCGTCGGAGCCGGCGTCGTCGCCGTCCTTGGCGCAGCCGCCGGCCGCGAGCGCCAGCAGCGGTACGCACACCAGCGCGGCGGCCCGGCGCCGGACCGCCGGTCCCCGGCCGGGTGAGTGCGGGCCGCCGCGGGATCGTCGGCCCGCCGTGCCTCGAACGTCTGTCATCGCTGTCTCCTCGGCCGGGATCGTCATCTGTTGCCGCAGCGTTTCCACTGGGTTGCGTAGATGCTTCCGGTCCGAGTGACTCCGGTCACGGTTGCGGTCGCGGAGTTCGTTGTGGTCTTTGTGGTCGTGAAACGCGGGTGGTGGGGGGGGGGGGGGGGGGGGGGGGGGGGGAGGGGGGGGGGGGGGGGGGGGGGGTTTTTTTGGGGGCGGCGGGTTGCCCGGCGAGATGGGGGCGGCCGCCCACACGGGTGGATTGCCCCT
>NZ_JBVJHT010000017.1:93143-171503 GCF_055586685.1 Micromonospora sp. NPDC049529 | reverse complement strand
GAACTGGTCGCCCAACGGCTGGCCGGGTCGAGATCGAACGCCCTCGCCGGGGTGCACTGGTAGCAGTTCGCGTCGCTCTGGTCGCTGGAGGCGACCGCCGGCTTGTTGTACGACAGCAGCCGGGTCCCGCCGGCCGGCGGAGTGGTCGGGGGCGGGGTGGACGGGGTGGGCGGCGGGGTGGTGACCGGTGGAGTCGTCGGTGGCGTGGTGGGCGGGGTGGTCGGCGGAGTGCCGGTGCCGGTACGCACCTGGAACTCCCAGAGCGAGTAACCGAACCCGGTGCCCCGGACGGTGCCGTACACCCGGATGTAACGGCCGCTGCCGGAGACGGTCAGGGCCTGCACCCCGCCGGTGCTGGTGGTGGTGGAGTAGATCGAGGTCCACGGTCCGGTGGCGCTCGCCGAGACCTGGATCTGGTACGCGCTGGCGTAGGCGGCCTCCCAGCTCAGGGTGACGCCGCAGATCGACTGGGTCGAGCCGAGGTCGACCTGGAGCCACTGCGGGTCGGTGAACAGGCTGCCCCAGCGGGTGGCGGCGCTGCCGTCGGTGGCCGCTGCGGCCGGGGTGCCGACGGCCTGGATCGAGGAGGCGGTGGTCGGCCGGTTCAGGGCCGCGTTGGTGGTGCCGCAGGCACTGGGTACGTCCGGACCGTAGACCTGGAACTCCCAGAGCGAGTAGCCGTACGCGCTGCCGCGCTGGGTGGCGAGCATCCGGACGTAGCGGCCGGTGCCGGAGACGGTCAGCGACTGGGTCCCGCCGGTGCCGGTGGTGGTGGAGTAGACCGAGGTCCAGGTGGTGCCGTCGGTCGACACCTGGATCTGGAAGGCGCGGGCGAAGGCACCCTCCCAGACCAGGTCGACCCGGCTGATCGGCACGCTGGAGCCGAGGTCGACCTGGAGCCACTGCGCGTCACTGAACGCGCTGGACCAGCGGGTGCCGGCGTCGCCGTCGACGGCCGCCGAGGCGGGCATCGCCGCCGACTCGACCGAGGACGCGGTGGCCGGGCGGCCCTGGGACAGCAGCGGCTCGGCCGCCCCGGCCCGGTCGGCGGAAATTGCGACGTACGCGCTGAGCAGCGCGACGAGAGCGCTCAGCACGACGATCGGGCGCCACCGGGTCAACCGGCGGCGCTGGACGTCGGGCAGCAACACGGCCCCATCCATCGTTCCTCCTTGGAGCTGGCGCAACGCATCGATGAGTCGCTGCGGTTACGCGGGCGTGTCGAACATGTGTGAGAGCGCTCTCTTATCCGACACTTTCGCGCTCACAACGAGAGGAGTCAATGCCTCGCCGGTTCCGGAACTTGGCCGAGGTGCCCATGTCGGGGCAGGCTCGGATGATCACCATCAGACGAGGGCAGATCTGGACACGCAGCGCAACATCCTCATCACGGGACCGGGGCGTCCTTTCCCGGCAGCCGGGCGTCGTCGGCCCACCCGAACCGGAACCGGTACGGTGCGCGGATGCGACATCTCTGGAGCTTGCTCGCCGGAGTGGTGGCGGCACCGTTGACCTGGGTCCTGATTACTCTCGGTCAGGACGGGTCGACCCGCACAGTCACCCGCTGGCTGGAAATCGGCAGGTACAACACGGCCAACCTGATCGAGCCCTCGGTCTACCTCGCGGTCGCCGGGATCCTGCTCGGTCTGCTCGGCACGCTGCGGTTCTCACCGCTCGGCCCACTGATCGCCGGGCTGGCGCTGATCACCCCGTACGTCGGGCTGTTCGTCGACCCGTTCTGGCTGCGGGACAACGTGCCGACGAACTGGAAGGTCTTCGGTGATCCGCTGCCGCTGCTCCACCCGGTGGAGAACGGCACCCTCTTCTTCGTCGGGGCGCTGCTGCTGATGGCGGTCTTCAGCGGCCAGCGCTGGCGGCGGTGGCCGGCACCCGTACCGGCGCCGGAGACGGCGGCGGTCGACGGGACCGACGACGCCGAGCCGTACCCGCGCGACTGGTCGGCCCTCCAGCCGGACCTGGTCGAGCGGGACGCCGCACCGCCGACCCTCGGCTACCCGGATCCGCCCGCGCCGACGCCGGTTCCGGCTCCGACGGCACCCACCCCGCTGCCCCGGCGGACCGACAGCGAGAGCCCCTGGTCGGCCCCGCCGCGCAGCACCGCCAAGTCCGAAACCCCGCCGAAGTAACAACTCCCCCGACCCTCGACCGCGAAAAGCGTGGCTGCCCGCTCGTCGGACAGCCACGCTTTTCCGTGCCGGGCCGCGGCCGGTAGGGGCACTACCGACCCGGTACGGACACCCGCCGCTGTAGCGCGTCGGCGAGGTCCCGCAACTCGGGTACGTCCCCCGCGTCACGCAGGGCCTGTTCGAGTACGGCGTCGTGTACGGGTCGGGCCCGCTCCAGGAACTCGCGACCGGACCGGGTCAGCTCGGTGTAGATCCCCCGGCGGTCGTCGGCGCAGATGATCCTGGTCAGCAGGCCGCGTTCCTCCAGCCGGTTCACCAGCCGGGTGGTCGCGCTCGGGCTGAGCGCGGCGGCGCGGGCGAGTTGCTGCATGCGCATGTGCCAGCCGTCCTGCCGGGCCAGGGCGTCCAGCACGGTGTACTCGACCACGGAAAGCTCGACCGCACGGGTGAGCGCCCGTTCCAACGCCGTATCGATCAGACCGTGTAGCGCGGCCAGCGTCCGCCACCCCTGGGCGCGCACCTCGACGGCGTCGTCGCCGATCCCCATCCGGGCCTCCCGGGCATAGATAGTTGCGTACGCGTTCTAATGGTGTGTGCAACTATGAAACCTGGCGCGTGCAACTATCAGCGTACGCGTGGTGTTCGCCGACGTACAGACGGAGAGACTCATGCCGCTCGGACTCATCGCCCTGGCCCTCGGGGGCTTCGGCATCGGACTGACCGAGTTCGTGATCGCCGGCCTCCTGCCCGAGGTCGCCGCCACCTTCGACGTCTCGGAGGCCGCCGCCGGCTGGCTGATCACCGGGTACGCCCTCGGCGTGGTGGTCGGCGCGCTCGTCCTCACCGCCGCCACCACCCGACTGCCCCGCAAGCCCGTACTGCTCGCCCTGCTGATCCTGTTCATCGCCGGCAACCTGCTCTCGGCGATCGCCCCCGACTACGGGCTCATGCTCACCGGCCGGATCGTCGCCGCCCTCTGCCACGGCGCGTTCTTCGGCATCGGCTCGGTGGTCGCCGCCGGGATGGTCCCGCCGAACCGCAAGGCCGGCGCCATCGCGATCATGTTCACCGGACTGACCGCCGCGAACGTCCTCGGGGTCCCGCTGGGCACCCTGCTCGGCCAGCAACTCGGCTGGCGCTCCACCTTCTGGGCCATCACCGTCGTCGGCGTCGTCGCCTTCGCCGGCATCGCCGCCCTGGTACGCGTACCGCGCGAACCGGCGGGCGCCGGCGGCCTCGGGTACGAGTTGCGCGCGTTCCGCTCCGCGCAGGTCTGGCTCTCGCTGCTGGTGACCGTCCTCGGCTTCGGCGGGATGTTCGGCGCGTTCACCTACATCGCCTACACCCTCACCGGCGTCAGCGGCTTCTCCGCCTCGGCGGTCCCCTGGCTGCTCGTCCTCTTCGGCGGCGGGCTCTTCGTCGGCAACATCGTCGGCGGCCGGTTCGCCGACCGGTCGGTGGACCGGACCCTGATCACCGTACTGGCCGGGCTGGTCGTGGTGCTGGTCCTCTTCGCGCTCACCGCGCGCAGCCAGCCCGCCACGTACGCGGGGCTGCTGCTGATGGGCGCGTTCGGCTTCGCCACCGTGCCCGCCCTCCAGACCCGGGTGATGAGCTACGCCGACCGGGCCCCGACACTCGCGTCCAGCTCCAACATCGCCGCGTTCAACCTCGGCAACGCGTTCGGCGCCTGGGTCGGCGGGCTGACCATCTCCGCCGGCCTCGGCTACACCTCGCCGATCTGGGCCGGCGCCGCAATCACCGTCGCCGCCCTGGTCGTCCTGCTCGTCGCCCGTACCACCGCCGGGGTCGACCGGGACCGGGCGACGCAGACCGACCCGCTCCCGCCGGTGCCGGCACCGGCCGGCTGAGCGATCATCAACGGCTGATCGTCGACTATGGAGTGATTGCCTATAATTCCTGTCCTTTGGCGTTGGTTGGCAGGGGGACGGCATTGGCTCGTCAGGAACGGCCCGTGGATCCGACCGCTGGACCGCTCTCGTTGTTCGCGTACGAGCTGCGCAAACTTCGCGCCGAAGCCGGTAACCCGACCTACCGAAGGCTGGCCGCGCTGGCCGGCTACAGCCCGTCGACCCTCTCCGCCGCCGCCAGCGGAACCCGCCAGCCGAGCCTCGACGTGGTGCTCGCGTACGTCGGTGCCTGCGGTGGCGATACCGCCCAGTGGCAGCGGCGCTGGCTCGAACTGGACGAGGCGCTGCGACCCACCGCTCCCACCACCGGCGGCGACCCGGCCCCCGCACCGGCACCGGCACCGGCACCCAAGCCGGAACCGGAACCGAAGCCGGAACCGGAGCCGGAGCCGGTGACTGCGGCCGACGGGCCGGGCGGGGCCGGGCGGACGGATGGTCACGGCGGCGCACCCGGGCGGCGGCGGAAGCTCCGGCGGCTGGTGGTGCTGGCCGTGGTCGCGGCCGCCGCTCTCGCCGGCACGGCGGCCGTCGTGCCGGCGATGACCGGGGTACGGTCGCCGACCGGCGCCGAGCCGCCAGCGCACGCCCCGACCCCCGCCCCGACCACGGCGACCGCCTGCCCGCCGCCGACGGCGAACCCGACATTCACCGCCGTCACCTACGGCAGTGGGGCTCATGTGCGGGGAGAACCCCGGCGCGACACCGGGATCATGTTCACCGTCCCGCCCGGCTGCACGCTCGCCTTCACCGGCTACTGCCTGGGCGAGAAGATCGCGGACTCCACCGCCAACACCCCCGACATCCGCTGGTTCGCCCTGCCGGGCGGCGGATACGTCGCCTCCGGTGTGGTGCACGGCAACCCGCCGGCCGACCTTCGGCCGTCCCGGTGCGCGGGGGACCGCCCCGGCCCCGCCTCGATCACGCTCGTGATCGCCCCCGATGCGAGCGGGCCGGACCGGATCCGGCTGAACGCCACCGGCACCCACGTGGAGATCGTCGGGTTCGCCGCCTACTACGCGGACGACCCCGCGCTGCCGGCCGACCGCCGGTGGCACCAGCTCACGCTGACCGGCACGGCCGACCCGGCCTTCGAGGTCACCTGGCCGCTGGACCGGTTACCCGCACCACCCCGACCCGGCGACGGGATCCCGGTGGCCGCGGTCGCCTGCCTCGGCGGCGGTGCACCGACCGACGTGGTCGACATCCGGCTCGCCCACGCCGACGGCACCGGCGCCCCGGAGCGGTTCGAGCCGACCCCCGAGCAACTGCTGGCGGCCCGCCGGACCGCATGCCTCTACCCCTGAACCTCAGCCGGTTGGCCCGGCGGAACGGGTCCCGCCGGGCCAACCACGGACGTGGCGGGCTCAGCAGCCCTGACGGCCGGAGTGGATCCAGTACGTGGTGCCGGCCCAGTCGATCTCGCCGTACGCGTCGACGCAGTTGTTGGCCGTACCGGTGACCCCACGGGGACCGGCGTAGTAGGAGTAGCTCTGGTTGTCCTTGCTCGACACGGCGGTCGCGGTGCAGGCACCCGACCCGCCGGTCTCCGCGCACCGGGCGATCTGCACCGAGGTACGCGCCGAGACGCCGTACGACGCACCACGGTGGTACATGCAGGCGCTGTTCGTACCGCCGTTGCTGCTGTTGTAGTAGATGACCAGCTCGGCGACCGGGTTGTTCACCGGGTACGCGTAGCTGTACGTGATGGTCCCCGAGCAGGCCACCGCGGCCTGCGACGGTGCCGCCGCGCCGACCAGCACCGTGCCGAAGGTGACCAACGCCAGCAGGGCCCCGAACGCTCTGCGCAGGATCATGTTCTCCGCTCCTCCGGGACGGGGATGGATGAGTGCCGTCCCGACCTCCATTCCACGAAGCGGCGGAATTGTTCGCCACGCCGACCAGCGACGATCAATCAACGTCGAACAATTTCTCCCGCCCGTACGTCTCCAGCAGCCGCAGCCAGATCTCGCTGACCGTCGGGTACGCGGGCACGGCGTGCCAGAGCCGGTCGATCGGCACCTCGCCGACGATCGCGATCGTGGCCGCGTGCAGCAGTTCGGCCACGTCCGGGCCGACGAAGGTGACGCCGAGCACGACCTCGCGGACCGCGTCGACGACCATGCGGGCGGTGCCGGAGTAGCCGTCGGCGTACACGCTGGCCCCGGCGACCCGGCCGATCTCGTAGTCGACCACCCGGACGTCGTAGCCGGCCGCGCGTGCCGCCTGCGCGGTCAGCCCGACGGCGGCGACCTCCGGGTCGGTGAAGGTGACCTGTGGCACCGCCCGGTGGTCGGCGGTGGCGACGTGGGCGCCCCACGGGGCGTCCGAGACGGCCCGTCCGGTGGCTCGGGCGCAGATGACGTCGCCGGCTGCCCGCGCCTGGTATTTGCCCTGGTGGGTGAGGAGAGCGCGGCGGTTCACGTCGCCGACGGCGTACAGCCAGTCGACGCCGGGCACGCGCATCGTGTCGTCGGTCCCGATCCAGTCTCCGGGGGTGAGTCCGACCGTGTCCAGGCCGATGTCCCCGGTACGCGGCGTCCGGCCGGTCGCGACGAGCAGCTCCCCGGCGGTGACCGTGGGCCCGCCCTCGGTCTCGACGGTCACCCCGTCGCCGTCGCGGGTCACCCGCGTGGTCCGGGTGTCGAGCAGTACGGTGACGCCCTGCTCCCGCAGCGCCTGCGTGACGGCCTCACCCGCGAACGGCTCCATGTCCCTGAGCAGTCCGCTGCGGGAGATCAGGGTGACCCGGGTGCCGAAGCCCGCGTACGCGGTCGCCATCTCGACGCCGACGACCCCGCCGCCGACGATCACGAGGCTCGCCGGAGCCGTCTTGGCGCTGGTCGCCTGGCGGCTCGTCCACGGACGGGCGTCGGCCAACCCCTCGATGTCGGGCAGGTGCGGGTCGGAGCCGGTGCACACCGCCACCGCGTGGCGCGCGCTGAGCACGGTCGCCCGGCCGTCCGGGCCGGTGACCGTGACCTGCTTCGGGCCGGTGATGCGCCCGTGACCTCGGGCCAGGGAGATGCCGGCGCCCTCGACCCACTGCACCTGGCCCTCGTCGGACCAGTTGGCCGCGACCGAGTCGCGGCGGGCGAGCACGGCCGACACGTCGAGGTCACCGGTCACCGCCTGCGCGGCGCCGGGAACCTGCCGGGCGGCCCGGAGCGCCTGCGCGCTGCGCAGCAGTGCCTTGGACGGCATGCACGCCCAGTAGGAGCACTCCCCACCGACGAGTTCGTGCTCCACGAGTACGGCGCTCAGGCCACCCCGTACGGCGCGGTCGGCCACGTTCTCGCCGACCGCGCCCGCGCCGAGGACGATGAGGTCATATCCGGCTGATTCCATGGCCCTACCCTCTCAGGTCGCGGGGCCCGGTCGGGCGGTACCCGTGACCGGCCGAGGATCAGCGCTTTCGGGCGATGCCGCCGGCCATGAGTCGTTCGGCGACGGACAGGTCGTGGGTGATGGGCGCGTCGGGCCGCCATTCGGGCAGCGAGACCAGGCCCGGCTCGACCATGTCGAGGTCCCCGAAGAAGCCCCGGAGTTCCTCCGACGTACGGAACCGGCCGGTGCCGAGCACGCTGAGGTAGGTCTGCTCAAGCGCGGCGGCTTCGGGGAAGGACGCACAGAAGCTGGTCATGAAGAGGTGACTGCCGGAGGGGACGGCGTCCATGTACGCCTTTGCCACGCCCTGCGGGTCCTCGCTGTCGTGCAGGTGGTGCAGGATCCCGACGAGCAGGACACCGACCGGCTGGGAGAAGTCGATCAGGCGGTGCACCTCGGGGTCGGCGAGTACGGATCCCGGATCCCGCAGGTCGGCCGTGACCACGGCCGTGTTCTCGTTCTCGACCAGCAGGGCCCGGCCGTGGGCCAGGACGATCGGATCGTTGTCGACGTAGACGACGCGGGCGTCCGGCGCCGACCGCTGCGCCACCTGGTGGGTGTTCTCCCGCGTCGGCAGCCCGGAACCCAGATCCATGAACTGCCGGATGCCCGCCTCTTCGACCAGGTAGCGCACACCCCGGCTGAGGATCTGCCGGTTGTAGGCCGCCACCTCGGGAAGCTGCGGCACGATCTTCAGCATTTCGCCGACGACGGCGCGGTCGATCGCGAAGTTGTCCTTGCCGCCGAGAACGACATCGTAGGCACGCGCGATGCTGGGTTTCGAGGGATCGACGCCGACAAAAGTCGATCGGTCCTGGTCCGCCATGAATCCTTCTTTCGGAATGCCCCACCCGGTCCGGAAGGTGATGATCCTAGAGGACGTCCGGCGCCCCGCGCGGGTCATTCGACCATTATGGACAATTGCCCGGCCGCGTTCGGCGCGGACACGCTGGTCAATCTGTCACCCAGAGTTGGCTGACTGTCCAACGGCCGTGAAGGGGCGAAGTCGGGTCGGCACAGAAAGCTCATGATCATGACTTCGTACACACTCTCGGCATCCCCGCTCCGCCGGGTCGGCGCCGCCACGGCGGCCGTGGCCGTTGCCGTGGGCCTCGGTCTGCTCCCGGGTGGTCGGGCCATCGCCGCCAGCGACGTCCTACCGCTGGGCGACACGAATCTCAGGGAGACCCGCGTCATCCAACCCCTGACCGACGGCGTCACACTGACCCACATCGTCCGCGGGACCGAGCCGGCTCCGGCCGACCAGATCAACACCACCAGCCGGGGCCCCTGGGTCGTCAACGTCCTCACCATCGACCCGAAGAAGACCAACGGACACCTGGCTGCGACGTACGGGCCGGACCTGGCCCAGGTCGAGACGACCACCGATCTCGTACGGTCCGCCGGTGCCCTGGCCGGCGTCAACGCCTCCTTCTTCACCTTCACCGCGAGCCAGCAGTACCCCGGCGACCCGGTCGGACTGGGTCTGTTCGACGGCAAGCTGCTCAGCGAGCCGGGAACCGACCCCAACGAGGTCGACATCGTCGTGGACGCCAACACCAACAGGGTCGTCCTGATGGGCCGGCTGGAGTGGACCGGCGGCATCCGGAACACGCGTACCAAGGCCACGCTGCCGCTGGAGTTCGTCAACCACCCGCCGGTGATCCCGGCGGAATGTGCCGCGCTGGCGGACCAGACCCGGTGCACCCTGCCCGGCGACGTGGTCCAGTTCACCCCGGAGTTCGCCGCCGCCACCCCGTCCGGCCCCGGTGTCGAGGTGGTGCTCGACGCGCGCGGCTGCGCGGTCCGTACGTCGACGACCCGTGGCACCACCCTCGGCCCGGACCAGACCTCCCTACAGGCGACCGGCCAGGAGTCCCTGACCCTGCTCAACGTCGCGAACGGTTGCGTCAAGCAGACCACCACCCTGACGAACGAGAAGGGAAAGAAGCTCACCCTGCGCCCCGGACTGTTCGGGGTGAACGGTCGCTACCGGCTCACCGCCGACGGGGAGATCGTGGTCCCGGCCGGCTCGCCCTCGGACAGCTTCTTCGCGCGCAATCCCCGGACGATCGCCGGAACGACCCGTGACGGCCGGATCGTGCTCGCCACGATCGACGGCCGGATGACCACGAGTGTCGGCACCACGATGGCGGAGACCGCCGCGGTCGCCGACGCCCTGGGGCTGCGCGACGCGATCAACCTCGACGGTGGCGGCTCCACCACCATGTCCGTCGACGGCGACCTCGTCAATCAGCCGAGCGGCGGCAGCCAGCGCGCCGTCGGTGACGCCCTCGTCTTCGTGAACACCCCGTTCGGCGGTCAGGCCCGGTAACGCGGTCAGCACGGTGGTGGTCCGGGCCCGGTGGTCCGGGCCACCACCGCCGCCGCCCGGGACCGCCACCGATCCGGTGGCGGTCCCGCCCTCGTGTGCGCCGATTCTCAATGTCCACAGTGGTGGCGCTCGACTACCGTGCCGGGTCACGGGGATTCGAAGACTAAGTCCTAGGAGCCCTCCAACTCCCTCCTAGCACCCACGAGGAAGCATGAGCGGATCAACTCTGCGCGGGCTCGGGTCGGTGGTCGTGGCAGCTCTCGTCACCACCCTGACGGCTGTGGCACCGGCGCACGCGGCGAACGCGACCGGCACCATCGCCGGCACCATCACCGAAAACGGCACACCGGTGCCGAACACCTCGGTCTACGTCACGTCCGACGACGGGACGTTCAACGACTCGACCACCACCACGGCGACCGGACAGTACGAGGTCCGGAACGTGCCGGCGGCCGCGTCGGCGTACCGGATCAGGATCGAACCGCCCGGCCGCCCCTTCCAGTACGTGCCGAGCAAGACCAGTCGGGACACCGCCACCCTGTACTCGGTCACGGACGGGGGCCGTACGGTCGCCGACGACACCGTGCTGCCGACCGGCACCATCAGCGGCCGTTTCACCGACAGCACCGGCAACGGCGTCAGCGGGGTCTGGGTCGACGTCGCGGACGCGGTCAACGGCGGCACCTCGACCGGTGCCCCCGCCGGCTTCGACGGCAGCTACTCCGTGGCGGTGTGGCCGGGCACGTACACGGTCGCCTTCCACTTCGGCAGCGGCCAGCGCCAGTACGCGTACGGCCAGCCGGAGCGCGACACGGCGACGCAGTTCACCGTCGCGGTCGGCCAGACGGTGACGGTCAACGACGTCAAGCTCAGCACCGGAACGCTCACCGGCCAGTTGACCAAGGCGGACGGCAGTCCCGCCGCCGGTTACTTCGTGCGGGCCGAGGGCGACGGCCCGTCCGGCTACGGACGGACCAACGAGTCGGGGACGTACGAGATCGCCGATCTCCTGCCTGGCAGCTACCGCGTCGCGTTCGAGCTGCCCTCGGGCGGCTACCAGTGGGCGCACCAGGCGGTCACCCGGGACGCCGCGCAGCTGTTCAACCTCGCCAGCGGCGCGACGACCGTCGTCAACGAGCAACTGCTGCCGACCGGCTCGGTCGCGGGCCGGTTCACCGACCAGGCCGGTCAGGGCATGGCCGGCGTCCAGGTATACCTCTCGGTCAACGACGGGAACATCAGCACCGAGACCGCCACGGACGGCAGCTACCGGCTCGACGACGTCCTGCCCGGCACCTACCAGGTCCAGTTCTACGACTGGCGGAGCAACCTCAACCAGTACGCCTACGGCAAGGTGAGCCCGGAGACGGCCGACCCGATCACGGTCACCGCGAACCAGACCACCACGGTCAACGACAGCCGGCTCGCCACCGGGACCGTCCGGGTCACCGCGAAGAACAGCCTGACCGGGGCGGCGATCGAGAACTTCTGGGGTTCGATCGGGGATCAGATCGTCACCTCGACGGGCGGCGCGGTCGTCCTGACCGACATTCCGGTGGGGACGCACCGGCTCGCCGCGAGCGCCGACGACTACGTGTACGACCACGACGCCGCCACCGTGACGGTGACCGCCGGCCAGCAGACCGAGGTACAGGTCAGCCTCACGCCGTACGCGAAGATCAGCACCAGGGTCACCGACCGGGCGACCGGGGCCGGGGTGCCGAACATCTGCGTCTCCGCCCAGAAGGTCAAGACGTTCGTCTTCCAGGACGGCTGCGAGCGCACCGACTCGACCGGCGCGGTGACCCTGTCGCTGGCCGACCCGGACTCCTACAACCTGTTCGTCCTGCCCAGCACCGGCAGCCCGTACGGGGCGCAGTGGGTCGGCCCGGATGGCGGCACCGGCACGCAGGACGCGGCCCGTCGGATCACCGTGGCGAACGGCGAGACCAAGTCCGTACCGAAGATCAAGCTCGACCCCCGGGGCACCATCACCGGCACGGTGAGCAGCCACAACGGCGCCCCGGTACGCAACGGTTCCGTGGGCATCGTCGGCCCCGACACGGGCGTCGGTACGGACACCCGTTACTCGGCGGTCTCCGCCGACGGCTCGTACAGCATCAACTGGCTGGGGCCGTACCAGTGGCCGTTGCTGTTCAAGGCGGCCGACTACCCGTTCCAGTGGAGCGGCGGCGTCGGTAACCGCCTCAACGCCCAGGCGGTGCAGGTCGGCGGTAACCAGCCGACCGACTTCGACTACACGCTGAGGCAGGGCGCGACGGTCGTCGTCACCGTGCCGGACGGTCTGGGCTGGGGCCGGGTGATCATCCGCAACGCGGTCACCCGGGATCCGGTCGCGATCATCGACAGCGAGAGTTTCACCGCCGGGGTGCCGACCCCGGTGCTCGGCGGCCAGAAGGTCAAGGTCCAGTACGCCGAGAACCGCGACCGCTGGTACGGCGGTACGGATTTCGACAGCGCGACGGCGGTGACGATCCCGCGCACCGGAACGGTGCAGGTGACCTTCCCACCGGCTGGCTAGATCCAACGGCCCGACCGGTGGGGGGGGGGGGGGCGGGGGGGGGGCCCCCCCCCCCCCCCCCCCCCCCCTCCCCCTCCCCCCCCCCCCCCCCCCCCCCCCCCCCCCCCCCGCGACCGTCCTACGTTCGTGTCATGCCGATGGACCCGCGCCGGCACTCGGCGACCCTCGTCCGGAGGAGTTGCGGCGGATCGCGGCAAGCAGTGGCGGCGAGTGCCACGCCGGTTCGCCGCTGAACCACTGTTGCACCACCGGGGACGGCGGCCGTACGCCGCCCAGCGCGTAGAGCGCGATTGCGAGCAGCGTTCCGCCGGAGGCCAGACCGAGGCAGACCCAGAGGGCGGTCCGGGCGCCCTCTGCCGGGCTGTTCCCGACGGTCACGGCGATGTATAGCAGGATCGGCGTGATCATGAACGCGGCCACCGCCCGCAACAGTTCGATGATCGCGAACACCCGCTGGAGCGCGGCGTTGCGCAGCGAGAAGCCGGCGACGAACAGCGCCGGGGTGACCGTGGCGCCGACGCCGATCCCGATCAGCCCCGTCGCGATCAGCGTAGTGATGTTGCCGGGTGGGACGCTGCTGACGACGAGCGCGATGCCCGCGATGAGCGAGAGCATCCCGGCCAGCGCGAAATAGTGCAGTGCCCGGGTGGTGAAGAGCCTCGCGAACAGCAGCGCGGCGATCACCGCCCCGCCGAACTCGGGCAGGTAGAGCAGTCCCAGGTCCAGGGGTGAGTGTCGGTCCCGGAGCACGACGCTCGTCAGCGCGATCGCGGGCAGGGAGGACGCCGCCGCGGTCATGGCCACCACTATCCCGGCCACCGGCAACGTGCTCGTGAGGGGCCGCACGATCAGCAGCGGGCGCCTCGCACGGTACTGCTGGACCAGGAGGATGACGATCAGCGTCACGCCCACGGCCAGCGGCGCCAGCGCGGTGGCGTCGAGGGACTGGTGAGGCAGGAACTGTGAGGCTCCGTAGAAGGCGGCCACACAGCCGGCGGTGGCCAGTGCGACGGCGATCGGGGAACGCGTGGCCGTGGGGTCCGCCGGCGGCACGTCCTCGAAGGTCAGCAGCGACAACACCAGCGCTGCGACGGCGATC
The DNA here is from genome assembly GCF_055586685.1 of Micromonospora sp. NPDC049529. Lineage (NCBI taxonomy): Bacteria > Bacillati > Actinomycetota > Actinomycetes > Micromonosporales > Micromonosporaceae > Micromonospora > Micromonospora sp. NPDC049529. The sequence goes on along the minus strand of NZ_JBVJHT010000017.1, from coordinate 158,065 downwards.
CCCGTGATCACCCAGAACAGCGGCCGCCAGGCGTTGGCGTCGGCCTGGATGCCGGCGATCAGCGGGCCCAACGCGACCGCCCCGAAGATCGACAGGTTGAGGATCGTCGCCGTCGGGCGGAGTTTCGACGGCGGGAATCCGGTGACGAGCGGCGGTACGGCGGCGATCAGCAGGAGACTGGTGCACAGGCCCTGGAGGATGTGACCGATGGTGAACTGCACCACCTCGGTCGCCGACGCCGTCAGCGCCGAACCGATCACGAGGGTCGTGGTGTAGACGATCAGCATCCGGCGCTGGGGCAGATGCTGGGCGAGTTGCACCGACAGCACTGTGCCCAGCGCGTACCCGGCGTTGGCCAGCCCCTCCGCCAGACTCGTCTCCCCCTCGCTCATGTCGAGCTGTTTGGAGATGATCGGCATGAGCGGGTCCAGCGCCGCCGAGAGCACCAGGTACGGAGCGAGCGCGGCGACGACCATCGCCGCCACTGCCGGGTAGTGGCCGCCCAGCGGACCTTTCCTCGTCATTTCGGCAGCCTCGTCATCCCCGCAGCCTCGCCAACGGACCGGAGCGGTCTGTGCTCGGCCGCAGGTCGCGGACGCCGAGCTCGATGGCTCACCATCGGTCCAGAGTCAGGGCACAGAATCATCCGGCACGGTGGAGGATGGAGGCCGCTGAACGTTCACCGATCCGTGCCGGCGGCACCGATCATCCCCACCCAAGCTACCCCGCACAAAGGCCGTACGGACGCGATTGCGACGAACCGAGTGGGGGGCAGCGGCGAACTCGACCGCCCGGCGGCGCTCGCCGTCATCACCCCGATGCTGCTCGCCGCACAGGGTGTCGCGCCCGTACGACCGGGGCGCGGCACGGGTGCTCGCCGACGTGTTCCTGTCCTCACCCGCGTCTACCCCGATATAAGGCGATGCGCTTCGAGTCGGTCGAGGCGTTGCGTCGGTAGCGAAGTTTTGACCAAATGGCGCCGACTGGCGCAGCGGGCTAACCCCCGATCTTAGAGGTTCATGTGACTCGGGCCAGCGTAGCCGGCGCTTTCCGACCGTGATGCACAGAGTCGCTGTTCGCGCAGTCTACTCACGCCGTACGTCGATTACGCGCGGCGCCCAGACGTGTATGACCGCCGCCGCAAGAGTCACGACCACGATGCCGAAGGCCAGCATCGGCAACGATAGCTCCAGCGTACCGAGGAACCAGCCGCGTTGCTGTCCGTCGAGCCGGAGAAAGGAGTTCCCTGCCAGGTGCGCAACCACGGAGGCAAGTCCTAGACCAATGACGAGCGGGGCAAGCAACTGCAGCAGTTCAGCCACGAAGAGAACGCGTCGCGGCGTACCGAGAACAGCCAGCGCCGCACGTTGACGCCTAGTCTCTGTTGAGTGGTCCACTGCGGCGATGACGAACGCCACGACGCACAGGAGAAAGCCAATCCACACGCCCAGTTGGAGCGCGCCGCGATGAATACGGAACGCCTCCAGAGCCCCGAGATTGCGGTTCTCGACGTCCACCTGCGAAGTCGGAGCGATCTTGGCCGCATCCGTGAGGAACCTCGCGAGGTTCGTATCGCTCGGCGGCAGCACGTAGTGGAACACGGTCTCCTGGGACCAACCGGTCGGTAGGGTATCTGCGGTAACCAGCAGGCTCGTGATCGGGTCGGAGGTCGAATTCGTCGGCGTGATCACGAGTGATTCGGCGGGCGCACGGACGACGAGGAGTTTTCCGGACGAGTCGCGGAATTCGATCTCACGACCCGCCGGCAGGGCGTCCGCGCCATCCGTGGAGGAGGGGTACCGGAGCCGATAGATCTGCCCACCGGTGCAGCTCGTCAACGCGCTCCTGAAGAGTTTCCTGGCGTCCTCGCACCTGGCCAGGGTCATCGTCACGCCGAGCACGCGCACGTGATCGTCCAACGTGACCGGGGGCCCCTTGCCCATGGGCGGTTCGACCACGCTCTTCACACTCGCCCAACGAATGTCGGCGGGCAGGTCGATCAGTCGATGCTGGGCTTCAGCGGGAACGGTCCTACCGGACATCGCCACCTGGTGGTACGACACCGGCGGTCCTGCGGCCAATTCCATGTCACGCACGATCCCGGCCCCGACCCCACTGACGATCACCAGAACAACCAGGCCCACAACCAGTCGGATGGCCATGGCTGGCGCAAACTCCAGCCTGCGGGCCGCGACCCGGAGAGTGAGCGGCGCTCTCTCCCGGTTCACCCGTCGTGCCAGCATGGACAGGATCGGGCGCAGCGCCGGCGGCAGCCCGATGGCGCTGAGCACCACGCCGGCCAAGAGGACACTGCCGGCCGACATTCCCATGATCCTGCCGCTACCGCTTGCCGGCCACCACCAGAGGTTCCAGATCATCAGTGCAAGCCCGGCCGCGAACGGCACCACCGCCCACCAGTACGCCTTGGGCTCGGCCAGATCGAACCGGGCGGTCAGCGGCCTTCGAACGGCGCGGACCGCACCGAGTGCACCGAGGATGGCCGACGCGGTCACGACGATGAGCATGACGGCGACAGCCTGTCCTGTTGTCACCTGAGCGCGTTCCGGAAACCATTCGAAACCCAGCACCTCCGTCGACGCGAGCACCGGATTGGCCAGGCTGTACAGCCCGATTCCCAACAGCGTGCCCAGGGCGCCGAATGTACCCGCCTCGGCCGCTGCGACGCCAAGAATCTGCTTGCTGGGCAGTCCGAGCAGACGCAATGCCGCGTACCGCCGGGCACGGGTGGCGGCTGACAGGCGCGCGCACACGAACAGGTAGATCAACGCCGGTCCGCCGATCAGGAGCGTCAGCTCAAGCGCGACCGCGCCCTGTTGTTCGGTTGACTCGTCCATGATGCGGTCGAGCCCCTGCCAGCCCACGGCTGGCCTGCCGTCCCGGAGCACGCCTGCGTCCGCGCCGATGTATGCAAGTAGGTCATCGCCGCCGGCGAGCCCGGATGGCGAGATTCGGCTTGATACCTGGCCGGGTATGCGGTCCGCGACTCCACTCTGCGGTAGCAGCGCGGCAAGCGCGGGCGACACTGCCACCTCGCCCGGCCCCGGGAAGCGGTCGACGCCCGGCGGAGGCGGAGGATCGGTTGACACCGCGGTCACGAACACCTTTGTCAGCCTGCGCCCCTGCCAACTGTCCTCGACCAAGCGGAATCGGAAGCTCGGCTGCTCCCCGTTCAGAGCGACCGCCGGGTAGCGCGCCCCGGCTCGTGTGGCGCGGTCGTCAAGGATGCTGGGGATGGTCCAGACAAAGAGAATCGCGGCCACACCTACCGCAACGCCACATACCGTTGAGATGAGCCGGACGAGGCCGGCTCGCCCGCCGCCGCGCAGCAGCCGGAGGAAGAACCGCACCCCGGTCATCGTGGCCCCTCTGCGCTCTCCCCGTCACGCAACTCCATGATCCGATCCGCCTGTGTAGCGATCGTCGCATCGTGTGTCACGAGCACGACGGACGTACCGTGTTCCCGCGCAAGCTGCATGAACGCACCGAGGATCGCAATACCGTTGCGGCTGTCGACGGAGCCGGTTGGTTCGTCGGCGAAGACGACCTCCGGGCGATGCACGATCGCACGTGCCACAGCCGCCCGCTGCGCCTGCCCGCCCGATACCAGCGCCGGTCGCCGGCCCGCGTGCGGTCCGAGATCCAGTCGCTCGATCAGCTCGTCGACTCGCTGGCGTCGGTGTCGGGAGTCAACCTTCAGAAGATCAAGGGGAAGCGCAATGTTCTCGCGGAGTGTCAGCTCCGGCACCAGTTCGGCGAACTGAAACACGAAGCCGAACCTGCGACGCCGCAAGGCCGCCCGAGCTTCCGCATTCAATCGCGTCACCTCGGTGTCCCGGAATATCACTCGACCGCGCGCCGGCTGCAATAGCCCGGCCATGCAGTACAGCATGGTCGTCTTGCCCGACCCACTCTGGCCAGTGAGCGCCAAAATCTCTCCCTCGGCGACGGTGGCACTGGCACCGGCCAGCGCCACCGTCGCACCATAGGAGAGCGACAATCCTTCGGCTTTCAGCATGCCGCTCCGCCGTTCATCTGTCTAGAAGTCGATATACTCGCTGTCGCAGGTGTTTCCGGCCCAGTCCTCCACGCAGGCCCGTACGTAGCCGTACGAGATGGAGCCCTGGCTGTCGTAGACGTAGGAGTCCTGCCACTCCCTTGATCCATTACCGGCGCTGTTCGTGTTCTTCGCCGTCCAGCCGTAGCCGTTCACCCTGCCCTCACTGAACACCGAGTGCCCATCCGCAGCGGTGTCGTGCAGGTAGCCCCAGTAATTCATGGTGCCGGGCGCAGTTCCGTATGCGGTAACGTTGGCCTGATCCGAGGGACTGCTCCCGGCGAAAGCCGTCCCGGACGTCGCCACCCGGAATTGTACTGCCGATGCCGCCGAACTGAACCCGACCACGCTCAACACTGCGAGCACGCCAATCGTGATAACCCGCTTGCCACGCATCCAAGCCTCCACTCTCGACGGGAGCCAGCTCCCTCGAACCGTCTGGTGGCTATAGTCGAGCATCGAAGTCTCGACTGGGGAATCCGCAGATTTGCAGGGCATCACGGTTGGCACACTGGCGGCCGCCTGTGGTATACAAGCAGGCGAGCGGTCGAAAGATGTCGAAACATGATGGCCAATTCTTTGCCCACAGTCACTCCGCCCGCAGCATGTCGGCCGGCGCGATGCGTGCCGCAGCGTAGGCCGGGTAGATGCCGGCGGCCATGCCAACAGCCGTGCCGATCGCGGGACCGAGTAGCAGGAGTACCGGGTCGACGACGAGGAGCCAACCTTTGGCGAGCGCGATGACTGCGGTGACAATCACCCCGACGGCGACCCCCACGACGCCACCGACCAGCCCCAGCAGCCCGCTCTCCGTGAAGAACTGAAGTGCGATCGCCCGGCGCGACGCGCCGATCGCCCGGCGGAGGCCGATCTCCCTCCGACGTTCCAGTACCGAGACCAGGGTGGTGTTGGAGACGCCCAGGGCTCCGATCACCAGTGAGACCGCGGCCAGACCGAGAAACAGCGCCCGTGTGTCTCCCTCCACTCCGTCACGGAAGGTGTCGAGGTCCGGGGGAACGAGTGCGGCAAGCGCTTGGGGGGCGTCCGGCTTGAGCGCCAGCGGCGCTTCGTGTCCCACCTGGTCGGCCGCCCCGAGTCGAGTCCGGACGACGACCTCCGCAGGCCCAAACGCCCCGTCCTGCGACAATTGACACAGTTCGTAGGGCACGATCACCGCGCCCGTCAGGCGAGTCTCGCCGGCCGGCGGCTGAACCAGGCCCAGCACCGTCAACGCCGTGCCCCCGACGTACACCAATTGCCCGGTGGACGAGTCGGGGATACCGATTCTGCGGGCTGCGGTCGTGTCCAGCACGGCAACCGCCTCGCCCCGCACACCGTGCCCACCGTCGAACATCCTGCCTTCAACGAGCCGGACCCCGAGCGTTTCGAGGGCCGCCGGCTGCGCGGAAACAAGGTTCACCCGGTCTGACGGTGGCCGTAGTGCGGGGTCAACCCTTGACGCCGGAGCCTGCTCGGCGCGTACGCACATCGCGCCTGCGGACACCACGCCGTTCAGCCGGGCCACTCCTGCCACCGTCGTCGGTGTCGGTCGGGCAACTTCTGTCGAATAGCGCACCGTGACCGTCGTGGCCCGCATGGCGTCGAACCGGCTGGCGATTGAACCGGCAGCACTCGCCGCGACGCTGATCGTGGCGATCAGCGCCGCGATGCCGAGCGAGATCCCCGCTGCTGTGAGGGACGACCTCGCTCGACGACCGATCACTGCCCGGGCACCCTGCTCCAGGACGTCCAGCGGCCGGGTACGAGGCCTACGTCGCATGCCCGTCCACCACCGTGACCACGCGGTCTGCCCGATCGCGGACTGCCTCCTCGTGCGTGACCACGACCACGCCGCGATCCTCGTCCACCAGCTCATGGAGAAGATCGAGGACCTGTTCCGTCGACCGACTGTCCAGGTTGCCAGTTGGTTCGTCACACAGCAGTACCGGTGGGTTGTGTACTATCGCGCGGGCGATGGCCACCCGCTGCTTTTCACCACCGGAAAGGTGTGCCGGGCGTGATCGCAGCCGATGGGCAAGGCCGACTCGTTCCAGAGCCGCCGTCGCTGCGGCTCGACGACCGCGTCGAGGTGCGCCCTGGTGCACCAGTGACAGCATCACGTTCTCCAGTACGTCCAAGTGAGACACCAGGTGGAACGCCTGGAAGACGAAGCCCAACCGCTCTGCGCGCAGGGCCGTCAGTGCTCGCTCGCGTTGCCCACTCGTGTCGACGCCACACACCCGTCGGATGCCGGTGCTCTGGTCGTCGAGCAAGCCCAGGACGTTGAGCAGTGTCGTCTTTCCGGAGCCGCTGGCCCCGACGAGCGCGACCAACTCGCCCGGGTACAGGCAGAAGTCCACCGCCGTGAGCACGGTGTATTCCGGCGGACCGGGATACGTCTTGCCGACGCCGACCAGCTCCAGCAGGGGTACCGAAGTACCGTCAGCCGCCATGACCACCCTCGTTCCGATAGGCGACGACCACAAAATCCCCTGAGCGCAGCTCGCCTTCACGTTCCGGCGACACCGCCACCCGTCCGGCCACGGACAGGTGGACCTGTACCTGAGCGCTGTGCTGCCCGACGGGACGCACGACGGTCACACTCGGTACCCCGTCCGCGCCGGTCCAGATCGCCGAGACCGGGACGATGACCGCCGCCTCGGGGCTGCGCGCTACTTCGAGCGACATCCGCTGCGCTGCCCCGATCCGAACATCGTTGCCGGCCTTTTCCGAGATCCGTACGGTGATGTGTCGCCGATTGCCGTTGCGCTCCGGCCCTTGGCTGGGCTGGCTGTCGGACGACTCCGGCGTGCCGAGCGGCTGGTCTGGTGCTGGCGGCGCCATGTCGACCACGGATACTTGGCGTCCTACCCGGTCACGCAGCGGCCCCTCACCGAGGGTCCAGGTCGCACCGTCGGCAATCTTGACCAGTCGGGCGTAGGCGTCGTCGTCGACCGGCGCGACCACGTCCCATGCACCGGCCGCAAGGGTGAGCAGGGGGACGGCCCGCGCGTCGTCGCCGATCCGGCGGGACACGGTGTCGACGGTCGCCGGCAGTATGCCGAGGTACGCGAGTTCCGCCGCAGGTACGACGATTGCCCGCGCCGGGGACGGTACGCCGCCCGTGGGCGGGCTGGGCGCCTGCGCCTCCGTCTCCGTAGTTGCTTCGAGTGCCTTCTCCACGGGCTGGTAGCCGAGACGCCGGTACAGCCGCCGTACGTCCGCGCCCGTACGCGTGTTGAAGGTGCCGGTGACCGGGGTGTCGTAGAGCTCGCGCAGGGCGGCCTGTAGTTGGCGCACGTCGCGACCGCTGTCCCCGACCGTCAGATCCCGATAGGCGGGAAACTCGCCGTGCAGCGCGATGACCGGCCGCCCGGAGATCTCGATCAGGAGGTCTCCGGGACGCACCGTGTCTGCGGGACGGCGCGGCGTCTGGGTAACCACCGACTTCACCGCTTGGTCGTCCGGGCCCCGGACGACGACGCTCACCTCTCGGCTGATGATCCCGTCGAGGACCACCCCGTCAATCAGGGTCCCGTCCTCAGCCGTCGCGGTCACTACCGACGGCGGAGGCGGCTCGCTACGGGCAGCGCGTTGTTCCTCCGTAGTGGCGCGGGTGGCGACCACCCAGATAGCGGCAGTTCCGGCCAGCAGTAGCACCGCAGCGAGGAGCAACCAGCGCCAGCGTGAGCGTGCTGGTGTCATTGTCGTCATCGGCATGTCGGTCGTCTCCAGCTTCCCGTTTCGGCCGCGGTGCGGCATAGCACTGGCGAGCCGTCATTCACGAACTGGTTGGTCAGCCGCCCAGATTCGGGTAATGACCCGACCGGTGACCTTGTCCTGCGCGACCGGACCGTCATACCGAGAGTCCCTGGCGCCTGCCCGGTTGTCCCCGAGGAGATACACATGACCGGCAGGCACGGTCACCGGTTGGCAGTCGGTGGTGACCTGCGTGGACAGGTAGGGCTCGTCCACCTGCGTGCCGTTACGGAACAACTTGCCCTCGCGGCACTCCAGTTCGTCGCCGGGAAGGCCCAGTACCCGCAGGGTGTAACCGGAGCCGGCTGGCGAAAGGACAAGCCGATCGCCCACGTCGAGGCCGGTCAGACGGAAGCCGACCCGGTCGACCAGCACCCGATCGCCGGGTTGGATGCCCGGCTGCATCGTGACGGAGGGTACATAGACGACCGTCAGCACGAAGTGATGGATCAGCACGGCAAGCCCGACGAGGGCAATCGCTGCGACCACCAACCGACGGATCCAACCACCGCCGAACAGCCAGCCGAACGCCGTGGCGAACAGGCCCACACGACCCACGTGCTCCCGCCAGGACACCCACAAACCACCGAGGGCCCACCGCACGGCCTCAGCGTCAGTCCGCAACTCCTCGAACTCCGCCAGCACCGCCTCGCCCCAGACGCCGCCCCGTTCGCCCCCGCGCCGGACCGCCTTGGTCAGGATCGCCCGGGAGCATCGCCGGACGACGCTGCCCGCAACGCCGACCGGCGCCTCCGACGCGGTCACCACGCGACCCTCATCGCAGGCCGAACCTGTGCGGGCGCGCTGTGCCGGTCCCGTTCCGCCAGCCGGGCCTGCGCCAGCGCGGTGCCCGCGGAAGTGAGTCGGTAGGCATGCCGCGCCGGCCGTCCCGGGATCGTCGAAGTCTGCCACTCGGCTTCGAGTGCTCCCTGATCGGTCAGCCGCATCAGGATGGGGTAAAGGGAGCCGCTCGCGAGCCCGGTCTCCTTGGAGAGGTCGTAACCGTGTCGCCAGCGTGAGGGGTCCGCCAACAGGGCCGCCAGCACATGCAGTGTCTGTGGCGAGGAGTTCGGAGGTCGAGGCATATCTTTACTCTACATATGTAGAGTAACTCCGTCCAGGCTAATCGTTGATCGATGTCTACCGCTGTAGCAGGCGCTGGGCGTTGTCCAGTGCCCGACGCTGTACGTCCCGGTACGCCAGCACCTCAACCTGGTGACTCGCGAGATAACGGCCGAGCTCGTCCTGCCAGACGCCGCGCCGCGTCTCCGCCACCCGATGTCCGGCACCGCAGGTGGCATCAGCCCGCGCGAGTTTGAGCACGTCGACCGGAGCGCCGCCGTTCTTCTCCCGGTGGGTCAGAACCTGCGCGTCGGCGGAGTCGCCGAGCCCCGGGAAGTCGGCCTTCTCCATGCAGTCGGACCATCCGCGAAGCGAGGCCACGACGGCCGGATCGTTCTCGGCGTTCCGGCGCGCGATGTCCGGGCCACGTCTGGCCAACGCGGCGTTACGGAACGCCGCAGCGACGTCGCCGAACAGGTCGCCGGCGACCCGTCCCCCGCAACCGTCCACCGGGACCGACAACTCGGTGCCGTCCTCAAGGCGAATCATCATGTCGGTACCGAGCGCCGCCTCGTACCGCTGCTTCTCGTCCTCAGGAAGGCGCTCGAAGGGGTCGGCGGCCGATTGCACCGCCGGCTCCGCCGGCTCGGAGGGGGCGGGATAGCCCTTGGCCAACTCCACCTCCTCGGGCCGCGGTGGATCCACGAACGGATAGGGCTCGGAGGAGGATGGGACATTCACCTGGTCGGTTGGGTGAACCTTGAACCCCGCGTCTTCCATACAGGCCACGATCAGCCGGTTACTCACCTCCTCCACCTCAGCAGCGAGTGCGATGGCGTCGTTGAGCGCCGAGGAGGCCCGGTTGACGACCGCCGGGTCCACCGGACTCGGCGAGTCACCCGAGGCCGAGCAGCCTCCCACCAGGATCAGTAGGCCGGCCAGCGCCGACCACCGGATGGTCGTCCTGATCATCTTCACCTTCCAGTCGCGGGTACGGCCCCACTGAAAACCGTTATCGAGAGGCGTCGAAGGAGATAGGAGAATGCCCCCAACTGTAGCGCCTTGAGGGCGGCAGGCCGGGGGCATTCTACGAGATGGTCGGTGTTCGGCTGATCCACGCGTCAGAAGTCGAAGTACTCGGTGTCGCAGGTGTTTCCCGCCCAGTCCTCCACGCATGCCTGTACCCAGCCGTACTGAATTGCGGATGCGGAGTCGTAGACGTAGGAGTCCTGCCACTCCTTGGAACCGCTTCCGGCGCTGTTCGTGTTCTTTGCCGTCCAGCCGAACCCGTGCACCCGACCCTGGCTGTAGACCGAATGGCCGTCCCCCGCAGTGTCGTGCAGGTAACCCCAGTAGTTCATGACGCCGTCGCCGCTGGATACGTAGGCGGTGATGTTCGCCTGGTCGGAGACGCTGCTTCCCGCGAACGCCGTACCGCTTGTCGCCAATCGGAACTGAGCCGCCGAGCTCGCTGAGGCCGCACCTAGCAGGCCCACCGCAGCCAACGTTCCGACGACGAGCACACGCTTACCCAACATCCGAGCCTCCCACTTCTCCTGACTGCGGGGAGCCGCCACAGCTCCCTGCGACCACTACCGGCCGGAACTCAGTCGAGCACGCGATGTAAATCAGCGAAATCCGTAGTGGTGCAGAGCCAACCGGGCAGCGAGAAGCTGATCGCCATGATATAAGGGCCACGTTCCGTCGCGACAGAGCACCACGCGAGTGGACCGCACGCCCACATAGACAGGAGATATGCAGGCAGTACGCAATGCACAGGAGCCCACGGGAGCGCTCGGCCCGACACTCGGACCGGTCGCTGGGAGCCGGCTACAGACGCGGCGATCGACACCACACGCACCATAGCTCCGCAGCTTTGCAAGTGATACCCTTGAATATCGGTCCAATTAGGATCGGTCGAAGTTGGTGCGTGCGCACATCCAAGTGAACATGATCAGTACAACGGGGAGAAGGAATGGGGCTATTAGTCAGCGTGCAGGGTCCCTCCAAACCCGGGGAATCCCCGGAGGTTGTCACGCTTGCAACGGGAAGTCATGCAACCTTCGGAACCTGCGGATGTGGTGGCTGTGAATTCTCGGTGAGCCTTGCACCGCAGGGACCGCACATCTATGCCGGCCGCGTCACCGCTCACGCCGACCATTGGCGTCTGGACAATCTGTCGACAGATTTCCCGCTCGTGGTCGAAGACCTGGAGAAGCCACGCGAATACCTATCCGTGCAGCCAAGGATGGGTGACATACCAATACCCTTCGAGATGGCCAGGATTTACGCTGCAGGTACCTTTCGCACACAAGGCGTCACCGTATCCGGCACAGCTGCCGCGACCTTGAAGATCGTGCCCAGCAGATGCCCGAGCGTAATCCACAACGCGACTATACTCAGTCCGAACAGCACGTACTACAAGGTGTTGCTTGCCCTGTGTCAACTGCGGCTCGACGGCACTGAAACGGCCCCGTTGCCATCGGCCCGTGAAATCGCGGAGATCATGACCTCGGAGGGTAATCCGATTTCCGAACGCGCCGTGGTCGCACACATCGACTATCTCATCAGTAGACTGAACCTACAGGGACCACCCGACCGCCACCTGCGCCGCCGCAACTGGAAACGGGAGTTGCTGGCCCGTGAGGCGATCAAGCGTGGCCTCGTACAACAGAGCCAATTTTAATTCTGGTGCCCAACAGAATCGGCCGCCGCCACTGACGCCCACGCCCGTGGGAGGTGATCCGGTCGACGGTGCCCCGCCCCCTACGACCCCGGGTGCTCCCTGCGGGCATGAGGGTGACTCCGGGTGTCGGCCCGTACGGGCGTGAGAGTGCCTGGCTATTACCTCTCGCCAAATGGTCAGGTTGGCTCTCCAAGATCGATCTGCCCCGAGTCGATCAACAATTCTCAATGTCCACTGAAAGTGATCCGGCGGACTAGCCGGACCCACGTGTCCGACAAGGAGCTAGACAACGCCGTTGAGCAGTTGCCTTGCCATGACGATCCGCTGCACCTGGTTCGTGCCCTCGTAGATTTGGGTGATCTTGGCGTCGCGCATCATCCGCTCCAGCGGGTAGTCGCGGGTGTAGCCGTAGCCGCCGAGCAGTTGCACCGCGTCGGTGGTGATCTCCATGGCGGCGTCGGAGGCGAAGCACTTGGCCGCCGCGCCGAAATAGGTCAGGTCGGCGTCGCCGCGCTCCGACTTGCCGGCCGCCGCGTACGTCAGTTCGCGGGCCGCGGCCAGCTTCATGCCCATGTCCGCGAGCATGAACTGGATGCCCTGGAAGTCCGCCACCGGCTTACCGAACTGCTTGCGCTCCTTGACGTACCCGAGGGCGTAGTCGAGGGCGCCCTGGGCGATGCCGAGCGCCTGCGCGGCGATGGTGACGCGGGTGTGGTCCAGGGTGCGCATCGCCGTGCCGAACCCGGTGCCGGGAGCACCGATCAATCGGTCGGCCGGAATCCGTACGTTGTCGAGGTAGACCTCGCGGGTCGGCGAGCCCTTGATGCCGAGCTTCTTCTCCGGGGCACCGAAGCTGACCCCGGCGTCCGACTTTTCCACCACGAACGCGGAGATGCCGCGCGAACGGGCGGTCGGGTCGGTCACCGCGAAGACGGTGTAGTACTCCGAGACACCGGCGTTGGTGATCCACCGCTTGACGCCGTTGAGCACCCAGTGGTCGCCGTCGAGCACCGCACGGGTGGTCATCGAGGCGGCGTCGCTGCCCGCCTCCGGCTCGGAGAGGCAGTACGAGAACATCGCCTCGCCCCGGGCGACCGGCGGCAGGTAGCGGCGCTTGAGTTCGTCCGAGCCGGCCAGCAGCAGCGGCATCGTGCCCAGCTTGTTCACCGCCGGGATCAGGGAGGACGAGGCACAGGCGCGGGCCACCTCCTCGATCACGATCGCGGTGGCGAGCGCGTCGGCACCGGCGCCGCCGTACTGCTCGGGGATGTGCGGGGCGTGGAAGTCGGCGGCCCGCAGAGCCTCGTACGACGTCTTGGGGAACTCGCCGGTCTCGTCGGCCTCGGCGGCGTACGGCGCGACCTTGGCGTCGCAGACGGCCCGGACCGCCTCGCGGACCGCCCGGTGTTCCTCGGGCAGTTGGTAGACGTCGAACGCTTCGCTGCTCATCGCGGCCCTCCCCTGGGGAACACTTTCGTGAACCCAGTTGTACCGCGCCCGGGTGGGGCGGGGCTACTGAACGGTAACAAAGTTCACTAGCCCCGCCCCCGGCAAACCGTCGTCCGCCGGTGTGTCCTACCGGGGTGGCGCGGGTCAGCCGACCAGCGACCGCACCGCAATTCCGGCCGTGCTCAGTTCCCGGACCAGGTCACCCAGGTACGGGTGCTCGTCGGACTGGAGTCCGTCCGGGTTCGGGATGACCAGGAAGCTCGAACCGTCGGCGACCGACGCGCGGGCGTCGGCGGTGTACTTGCCGATCACGGCCTCGGCCTTGGCCTGGTCGGCGGCGGCCACCTCGATGGTGATCGGCCGCCACTGGCCGCCCAGGTTCTCCGGCGCGGGTGCGGCGGCTGCCGCGGCCCGGTCCGGCGACACCGCGTCGGTCATCCGGCGCAGCGTCTTCGGCGCGTCACCGGACGGGTAGAGCAGGGCGTTGGCCACCAGGTGCAGGCCGCTCTCGTTGTACGCCCGGAACAGCGGGTTGAACGCGAAGAGCACCGCGTGCCCGTCGCCGGTCGGCTCGTCGACCAGCGCGACCGTGCCCTTGAGCAGGTCCTCGCCGACGGTGTAGCCGTTGTGCCAGAACCGGTCGTCCGACGGGTAGGTGAGGACGTTCACACCGGTCGTGCTCGGCCGCAGGACCGAGTCGCCGTTGTTGAACTCGAAGTCCTCCGCCGGCCGACCCAGCGCCACCGGGCTGTCGTGGTCCACGTCCACCCGCAGGTGGGAGCCGACCATGGTGTAACCCGCCGGCTTGGTCACCTCGGTGGTCGAGGTGAGCCCGGCCGCGCGGGCCATCCGGGTGCCCTGGTTGCGCAGCCCGATGTAGGTGCCGCCGGCCGAGATCCAGGCCCGCAGGTTGGCCTGGCCGGTGGCGGTCAGACCGCCGGTGGCGTTGCTGCCGTCCGGCACCAGCAGGGTGCTCCGGCCGGTGAAGACCTCGGTGTTGTTGTTGATGTCGGCGGTGGTCACCGGGGTCAGGTCGAGACCCCACTGCTTGCCGAGCACGAACCGGGCCTCGCCGTACGAGCCGGAGGTCAGGCTGATCCCGGTGCCGGCGAAGAGGCCGACGTCGGGCTGGGTGAGCTTGACCCCGGTCGCCGGCTGGCGGCTCGGGTGCAGGGTCACGCCGTACGAGGCGGCGAGCTTGTCCAGCTTCGGGGTGAGCCGGGCGGACCGCATGCCGACCAGGTTGGTGTCCAGGTCACGAACCAGCGGGACGCCCTTGTCGAGCAGCTCGAAGGTGAACTTCGCGGCCGAGGCCGAGTCGAGCTTCCACGAGTACGAGCCGCCGTCGGGCACGATCGAGGTGGTGCCGCCGCGGTTCTCCTTGACCCGGTTGGCCTTGGGGAAGACCACGTCGCCGGTGGAGATCGTGTTGAGCCCCATCAGCAGCGGGTTGCTCCACGACGACACGTCGTAGAAGTACGGGAACGGGGTGTAGGGGTCCTCGCCCAGGGTCGCCTGGATCCAGTGCTTCTGCGGCTGGTCCATCTTGATCCAGTACGCGCCCGCCGGCACGACCACGTTGGTCGCGCTGCGCCCGCCGAAGACCTTCGCCGTCGGTACGGTCACCGGCTCCTTGAGCTCGTAGACCTCGACATCCATCTTGCGCAGCCGCTCGACCAGCGCCCGGACGTCGGCGAGCTGCCGGTCGGGAAGGAGGAAGTACGACTTGATGTTGACGTCCGGAACCGGGAACTGGACCTCGTTGGTGGGTTGGACCACCTCGTTCGGCTCCAGCGTGCCGGCCGCACCCTCGGCCAGGGCGTCGGACCAGATCTTGTAGTAGCTGTTCAGCACCTCGCGCTTGTTCGCCGCGGCCCAGCCGAGCGTCGACCACTGCGTGTTGAACTGCTGCTGCACCCGGTCCGGGACAGCCGACGAGCTGCCCTTCTCGAAGGTCATGCCGGCGGCTCCGAACCCGGTGGCCGGGACGGTGTCGCCGTAACCCATGAAGAACATGTCATAGGTGTCGTAGTTGAAGTAGCACTCGGTGGTGACCGTGGCGGTGCAGGCGCCGTTGTAGCCGAAGCCCGCCTTGTTCGCCTCGCCGATCCGGTTGATCCAGTCGACCACCTCGCTGGAGATCTCGTGGTGGATCGGGTCGGCGTTCGGCGGGAAGAAGTACTCCCGGCCACCCATCTCGTGGGCGTCGATGTAGACCTGCGGCGGGTAGTCCCGCAGCATCTCCAGTTTCGCGTCGGTCTCCGGCTGGGTCCGGGCGAACCAGTCCCGGTTCAGGTCGAAGCCGTACTCGTTCTGCCGCCGGTTGGCGTCGCGCCCGTCCGGGTTCTGGGTCGGCACGATGACCGTGACCAGCTCCTGGTTGCGCTTCTCCACGTCGCAGGAAAGCCCTGCGGCCAACTCGTAGAGGGTCTTCAGCGCGGCGTCGGCACCGCTCTTCTCGCCGCCGTGCACGTTGCCGGTGACCCAGACGATCGCCGGACCGCGCTGGGCGATACCGGCGGCCTTGGCCGGGGTGGTGAGACGCGGATCACGCAGGTCCTTGATCCCCTCGACGATCGCGTCGAGGGCGGCGGGCTTGACGTTGGCCGAGTTCGAGACGATCGCGTACGGCAGCGTCTGGCCGGTGACGCTGGTCGCCATGGTGCCGGTGATGACCCGGTCGGAGGCCGCGTCGACCGCACCGAGGTAGGAACGGATCTCGTCGTCGGTGACGACCCGCTCCTGCCCGACGCCGAGCGGGAAGCCGAGTGCGGTCTCCGGGCTGGGCACCGAGTCCAACCGGGCGGTGGGGTCCGGCACACAGGCCGGCGACGGGGTGGCCGCAGTGGCGGCGGTAACGTTGAGCAGGGGTAGGAGCGAGGTCGTCAGGGCGATTGCCGCCCCGGCGGCCAGCCGGCGGCGGGCCGGCAGGTAGTTAGCGCGGGATATTCTCATGTAGTACTTTTGTCCCCTTCTGCGAAGCGTGCGTCAGGTGGATCGGAGCCTAGGGCCCTTACATAGAGGGGGCAAGATCAATTTGGGCGAGATGGGGATCGGGCGAACGGCCGCACCGAACGGAGGACACACAGTCACCGTCACATCGCGCGGGATTGTGAAGATGCCGACCGAACGGGCGGCGGCCCGGCCCGGCCGCGTAAGCTCTGCCACTGTCGTTGCCTGCGTAGTCGGCATTACAGCTGAACCCTCGCAGTAACGCACGGAAAATGCAGTACCCACCGTTCTGTCCCAATTGGCGTCGTGGCGACGCCGCCCTGCCCACCGCGACGCAAGGAAGCGCCGCCCAGTGCGAGCGGAGAGAAAAGGCGTGACAATCCCGTACCCGAGCACACAACCCAAGCCGGCAATCGTCGCGGTGAGCCCTCCTTCCGGCGCGGCGCGGCCGCGGCTGACCTTCCTCGGCACCGGCTACCTGGGTGCGACGTATGCCATCTGCTTCGCCGAACTCGGCTACGACGTGATCGGGTTCGATGTCGACGCGGAAAAGATCGCCAAGCTCTCCGGTGGCGAGGTGCCGTTCCACGAGCCCGGACTCGACGAACTGCTGCGGCGCAACCTGGCCGCCGGCCGGCTCCGGTTCAGCACCTCCTACCAGGAGACCGCCGACTTCGGTGACGTCCACTTCATCTGCGTCGGCACCCCGCAACGGGCCGACGGGATGGGCGCCGACCTGTCGTACGTCGAGACCTCGGTCACCGGACTGGCCCAGCACCTGACCCGCAAGGCCCTGATCGTCGGCAAGTCGACCGTACCGGTCGGCACCGCCGAGTGGATCGAGCAACTGGTCGGCAAGCACATCCCGGCCGACCTCGGTGTCGAGGTCGCCTGGAGCCCCGAGTTCCTCCAGGAGGGCTTCGCCGTCGAAGACGTGCTCCGCCCCAACCGGATCGTCGTCGGGGTCAAGAGCGAGTGGGCCAACGGCATGCTCTACGCCGCCCACAAGGGTGTCTTCGACCTGGCCGCCACCGAGGACCGCGAGGTTCCCCTGGTGGTCACCGACTTCGCCACCGCCGAACTGGTCAAGGTCGCGGCCAACGCCTTCCTCGCCACCAAGATCTCGTTCATCAACGCGATGGCCGAGGTCTGCGAGGTCGCCGGTGGCGACGTCACCCAGCTCGCCCGCGCGATCGGCTACGACCCGCGCATCGGCAACCGCTTCCTCCAGGCCGGCGTCGGCTTCGGCGGCGGCTGCCTGCCCAAGGACATCCGGGCGTTCCAGGCCCGTGCCCAGGAACTGGGTGCCGGCGAGGCGCTCCGGTTCCTGCACGAGGTCGACCTGATCAACCTGCGTCGCCGTACCCGGGTGTTGCAGTTGTCCGCCGAGCTGCTCGGCCGCCGCTACGGCCCGGCCGGTCCCGACCTGTCCGGCACCCGGATCGCGGTCCTCGGCGCCACCTTCAAGCCCAACTCCGACGACGTCCGCGACGCCCCGTCGCTGGCGGTCGCGGCGCTGCTGGCCAAGGCCGGCGCCGACGTGCGGATCTTCGACCCCGAGGGGATGGAGAACGCCCGCCGGGCCCAGCCCGACCTGCACTACGAGGCCAGCATGAACGACGCCGTCACCGGCGCCGACCTGGTCTGCGTGCTCACCGAATGGGCCGACTTCCGCAACGCCGACCCGGTCGCCCTCGGTGAACTCGCCGCCGGCCGCCGGGTGGTCGACGGCCGCAACTGCCTCGACTCCGGACTGTGGACCCAGGCCGGCTGGGAATACCGGGGCATGGGTCGCCCCTGACCCGCAGGCACCACCCCCGGACGTGAAACACGGCCGGTCACGGATCCTCCTCGGATTCGTGACCGGCTTTTTCCGATCTCCCACCGGCGAGGGTCTTTCAACGGTTGCCTGCTTTCGGCATGCTTCCAGGTGAGTCCACATTGCTGGTCCCCGGCTCGGGAGGTTGCATGAGTACGTACCGGTGCTCTTCGTGCGGCCGGGAGATCGACGCCGCTCCCCGCTGCCCGCACTGCGGGGCCGAGCAGGGCCAGTGGGCGGACGACCTGGCCCGGATCGAACGCTCCATCGCCGAGATCAAGATGCGCGACGCGGCCATCGCCAGCGAACAGCGCCAACTCGCCGCCAAGATGCAGGCCGCGCTCTTCCAACGCGACATCCTCACCCACGCCAACGACGAACGACTCAAACAGGCGACCAAACCCCGGCGGGTGCTGCGCCGCCGCGCCGGCCGGCGACCCCCGACCGCCGAACCGGGCGTGCCGCCACCGCCCCGGGTACCCCGATCCGGCGGCACCACCACCGACACCGGCACCACCGGCGCCGAAGCCGCGCCCCCGCCTCCCCCACCGCCGCCGCGCCGTACCGCACCCGGCGGTGTCCGCCGGCCCACCGGCCGCCCCGACGCCGCAGAGCCGCCGCCCAACCAGCCCGAGGCCTCCACCCGCGAGGTGCAGAACATCCTGCTCGGCCTCGGGGCCCTGCTGCTCGGCGTCGCCGCGGTCGCCTTCGCCGCCGTCGCGATCAGCTCGCAGAGCGACTTCAGCCGGGTGGCGATCCTGCTCACCGCCACCGCGTTGATGCTGGTAGCACCCCCGGTGGTGGCCCGGCGCGGGCTCACCGCCACGGCCGAGACGATCGCCGCCGTCGGCCTGCTCCTGGTGCCGCTCAACGGGTACGCCGTCTGGGCCATCGACGCGGTCTGGACCAGCGGCCTCTCCGGCACCGTCTTCGCCGGCCTGACCTGCCTCGTCACCGCCGGAGTCGGCTGGGTGTACGGCAGCGTCACCGGCCTGCACGTCGGCCGGTACGCCACCGTGATCGCCGGCCAACCGGTGCTGCCACTGCTGGCGTACGGCTGGATCAGCGGACCGACCGGCTGGGCCCTGGTGCTGACCGCGGTCGCCGCGATCGACCTGCTCCTGGCCCGGATGTTCACCCGCGACGGGCGACTGGTGGCACCACCGCCGCCGGCACCCCGGCGGCCCACGACATCCCGTACCGGCCCCGCGTTCGTCGACGACGCCCCGCCGAGCGGGGAGCCCCGACGGCGTACCGGGGACGACGAACCCGACGCCCTGCTGGACCGGCCGGAGTCCGCACCGGAAGAGGCGGACGCCGTACTCATCGTGCCCGGTGGGCGGGAGGGGCGGGAGGGGCGCAACCGCGTACCGCGCGAACCGGAGCCGGCCGACCCGCCGCGTCCCGCCCGGACCGCCGCCTGGACCGCCGGCGCCACCACCGTCCCGAACACCCCGTGGCTGAGGGAGCTGACCTGGGCCCTGCACGGGCTGGCCGTCGGCGCCGCCCTGCTCTACGCGGTGATCGCGCTGGTCGGCACCGAGACCGTACCGGGCGCGTTCCGGGCCGGGGTGGTGCTGGTGCTCGCCGCCGCAATCGGCCTGGTCGGTGCGCTCTGGATCGGCCGGGCACCACTGCCCGCCCTCGCCGCCGGCATCGTGACTCTCGCGGTCATCGGCGCCGCCGGCCGGATCGCCGCCGTCGCGCTGCCCGGTCGGGCCCTGCTCCTCATCGCCCTCGTCGTCGCCCTCACCGGCCTCGGCGTACGGGCCGTACCGGCGGCGGCCCGACGCGGGCCGCAACTCGCCTCGGCGGTCGCGCTGGTGGTGATCGGGGTCGTCGTCGCCGGCAGCGCGCTGCGCGCGGCACTGGCCCCGATCCAGGCCGCCCTGCCGGTCTGGCGGGCCGACCTCACCGACTACTCCGCCACCCTCGCGGAGACCGTCGGCCCGGCCGGCTGGCAACTCGCGGCAACCGCCTTCCTACTCACCATCGCCGCGGTGCTCGCCCTACCGGCGGAGGTACGCCGCGAGTTCGCCGTCACCGGCGCCGCGCTCACCGCACTGGCCGCCCCCGCCTCGCTCGGACTGCCCTGGATGGCCGCCCCGTGGCCACCGGTCCTCGCCGCCATCGGCATCGGCGTCGTCGGCCTCACCGCCGAAACCCGCCGGGCCGCGCTCGCGCACGCACTGGCGGCGGCGGTGGTCGGACTGGCCGGAGCCGCAGCGGCGGCGTCCCGGCCCAGCCTCACCGCGGCGGTGCTGTTCACCCTGGCCGTCGCCGGCCTGCTGATCAGCCTGGCACCCCGGGTGCCCGCCGTCACGCTCGGCGAATCGGCCCGACTGGTGAGCTCATGGGCGGCCGGTGGAGCGGCGTTCGCCCTGCCCGGCGCGGTCGCCGCCTTCGTCGCCGCGACCGTACCGGTCGACCCGACCCCGACCGCCGCGTCCGTGCGGGACGCCACCGAGCCGGTGCTCGCCGCCAGCTACCTGGCCGTCTGCGCGACCCTGCTGTACGCGGCCATCGCCCAGGTCTCACTGCGGCACATCAGCCTGCCGCTGACCATCGGCACCGGCTTCGGCGCGCTCGCCGTCACCGCCGCCGCCTTCGGCGCACCCGGTGCCACGGTCGCCGACGCCTGGGTCGGCGCGCTGCTCATGGTCGCCGCCATCCTGCTCTTCCTCGCCCCGTCGATCGACTCCGGACGCCGTGCCGACCGGCTGCTCGACGGCTCCGACTTCGCCGCCGCGGCAGCCACCGCCGGCCTGGTCGGTGCGCTCGCCCGGATCGCCGGCATCCTCGCCCCCGGCGCCGAACTGGCCGCCGCCGCCGGGCTCGTCCTGGTCGTCGCGGTCGGCGTACGCGCGCTGCCCGGCGACTGGCGCCGGGGCCCGATCCTCGGCGTCGCGCTCAGCGGTGGCGTGATCGCCCTGCTCGCCGGCTACACGGCGATCAGTGGCGGCCTGCGGGTGCTGGCCACCCCCGGCCGGATCTGGGCCGCCGACCTCGACGCGTGGCCGGTCGGTGGGGCCGGCACCAGCGCCTGGCAGGCCCCGATCGCCCTGGTCCTACTCGCCGCCGCGGCCGCCGCCGCCCTGCCCCGCCCCTGGAAGTACGACATCGCCGGGGTCTGCGTCGGACTCGCCACCATCGGCACCCCGGCCGCGCTCGGCCTGCCCTGGTGGTCCCCGATCGTGGTCGGCGGGGCGGTCGCCACCGCGTACGGGATGGCCGCCGCGGCGGCCGCCGACCCCCGCGCCGGACTGACCCGGGCCACCGTCGCCGCCGTCGTCGCCCTGCACGCTGTCGGAGCCAGCCTGGTCCGGCCCTGGACCACCGCCGCCGCCCTCGGGGTGGTCGCCCTGGTCGGCCTCGTGGTCGCCGCACTCGCCCGGGTGCTCGGCAACTACACCGACCGGCCCGAGCCCGCCGGTGACGAGACCGACGCACCCGACGACGATGACCTCGGGTACGACGACGATCGCGACCGCTACCCCGGCGCGCGAACCGAACCGGTCGACGACCTGCCACCACACCTCGGCCAGATCGGCGGCGCCGCCGCCGGAGGTGCGCTGCTCGCCCTGCCCGGCGCGTTCGCCGCCCTGGCCGCCGCCCTCGGCTCCCCGGCCGAGATCGTGCTGACCAGTGCCCTGGCCGCGTCGAGCCTCGGCGTCGCCCTGCTCACCCTCACCCGCCGCTGGGTGCCGCGCTACCTGCCGTACGCCACCCTCGGGGTGGTCGGCGGGGCCACCATCACCGCCATCGCCTCCATCCCCACCGACCTGCCCACCGGGGTCTACGCCGCCGCGGCGGCGCTGCTCGGCGTACTCGCCGAACTGGCCCGGTCGGCCACCCCACCGCCCGGTTCCGGGATCCGGCCGATCCGGCGCTGGTCGGTGATGCTCGGCGGCGCCGTACGCCGGATGCCGGACCAGCCGCGCGGCCGCTGGGCGATCAACCCGGCGATGGGCGCGATGGCCGCCGCCGTACTGCCGACCCTGGTTGCCGTGGCGACCCTGGGACCGGTCCTGGTCGCCGCGCTGGTCGAGCCGTACCGGGTGCTCTCCGGGATCTGGGACGGACCGCCGGAGACGATCGCGAACCCGACCGGCAGCGCGGTCGACGCCACCCACGTGCTCGCCGCCCTGCTGCTGACCGTCGCGGCGGCGCTGGCCGCGACCGGCTTCACCGGTGGCCGCCCCGCCCGCGCCATCCCGGTCGTCCTGCCCGGTGCCGCGATCACCGTGCTGATCGCGCCGATCTCGCTCGGGCTGGGCTGGCCGAACAGCACCATGGCCGCGCTCGCCGTCTTCACCATCGCGATGCTCGGGCTGGCGCTCACCCCGCCGCCGCCGGACGCGGAACGAGCCCGGTCGCTGCGGCTGGCCCGGATCCTGGTCTTCGCCATCGGACTCGCGGCCGGCGGTGCCGGACTCGCCGGTGCCCTGGCCACCCGCGAACTGACCCTGTTCACGCTCGGTGCCGCCGTTGTCGTCGGCGGGGTGGCCGCGTTCGCCGGCCGGACCCAGGCGGCCCGGATCCTCGGCTGGCTCTTCGCCTCGGTGATGGCCCAGCTCTTCGTCTTCACCGTCGGACTGGTCGCCGGGCTGGACCCGGTCTGGTCGGCGTTCGGCGTACTCGGGGTCGGGGCGGCGCTGCTGCTGCTCGCCGCGACCCTGCCCCGGCTGCGTCAGCCCGAGTCGCTGCGCGAGGCCGCCACCGTCGAGTGGACCGGGTACGGTGCCGCGCTGATCGCCGGTGCGCTGGCCTTCGACTCACCCCGGCACATCGCCGCCCTGCTCGCCGCCTGGGGAGCCGTACTCGGGGTGGCCGCGACCCGGCCGGGCCGGCGGGTGGTCGCCCGGCGGATCCTGTTCTGGGCGGCGGTCGCCTGCGAGATCAGTGCCTGGTGGTTGCTGATGGGGGTGGCCGACGTGGCCCTGCCGGAGGCGTACACGCTGCCGTTCGCGGCGCTCGCCCTGCTCGTCGGCATCCTGGAACTGCGCCAGCGCCCGGACCTGAGCAGTTGGGTCGCGTACGGCCCGGCCCTGGTCGCCGCGTTCCTGCCGACGCTGGTGATCGTGCTGTTCAGCTCGGCCGGCGACCTGCGCCAGATCCTGCTCCTGCTCGGCGGCGTCGCGGTGCTGATCTTCGGCTCGTGGCGGCGGCAGCAGGCGCCGGTGATCATCGGTGCGGCGGTGACGGTGATCGCCACCCTGCACCTGCTGACCGTGTTCGGCCCGTGGCTGGTCCTGATCCCGGTCGGCATCGTCCTACTGGTCCTCGGCGGCAGCACCGAACGCCGTACCCAAGCCCAGGAACGCCTCCGGGGCGCCCTGCGCGGCATGCGCTGACCCCTACCCCGCCGCCGATCTAGGGCAAACGGTGGTGATCGGAGATCCACTAACACGTATTCGCCCTAGATCGGCGGGGTGCTGGGGCGAGCCCGCGAGGTCCGGGGGGTCAGGAGGCGAGGCTGGCCTGGAGGGCTTTTTCCTTCTCCTCTACCAGGGCTTCCAGGGACTCGGCGAAGGCGGTGACCCTGGCCTGCAAGGTGTCGTCGGCGGTGGCGAGGATGCGTACGGCGAGCAGGCCCGCGTTGCGGGCGTTGCCGATCGACACGGTGGCCACCGGGATGCCGGCCGGCATCTGCACGATCGAGTAGAGCGAGTCGACTCCGTCGAGGTGCTTGAGCGGCACCGGGACACCGATCACCGGCAGCGGGGTGACCGAGGCGACCATGCCCGGCAGGGCGGCGGCACCACCCGCACCGGCGATGATCACCTTCAGGCCACGGCCGGCGGCCTGCTGGCCGTACTCGATCATTTTGACCGGGGTGCGGTGCGCCGAGACGACCCGTACCTCGTAGCCGATCCCGAACTCGTCCAGCACGTCGGCGGCGGCCTTCATGGTGGGCCAGTCCGAGTCACTGCCCATGATCAGGCCAACCCGGGTCGTCGCCGCCTCCGTTGCCGTCATCGCCCCTCCTGGAGCCACTGTGCGGCGCGCGCGGCGCGGGCGCGTACCTGTTCGAGATCGTCACCGAGCACGGTGACGTGGCCGATCTTCCGACCGGGACGGACCTGCTTGCCGTAGAGGTGCACCTTGGCGCCGGGGTCGGTGGCGAACAGGTGGTGCAGCCGCTCGTCGATCGAGATGCCACCCTCGGCGCCACCGAGCACGTTCGCCATCACCACCACCGGCGCGGTCAGCGCGGTGTCACCCATCGGGTAGTCGAGCACCGCCCGCAGGTGCTGCTCGAACTGGGACGTCCTGGCCCCCTCGATGGTCCAGTGCCCGGAGTTGTGCGGCCGCATGGCCAGCTCGTTCACCACCAGCACCGGGCCGCCGTCCGGGCCGGTCACCTCGAACAGTTCGACCGCGAGCAGGCCTACCACGTCGAGCGTGGTGGCGATGTCGATCGCCAGCTGCTGGGCGGCCAGGGCCAACGGCTCCGGCAGGTCCGGGGCCGGCGCGATCACCTCGACGCAGATCCCGTCCCGCTGCACGGTCTCCACCACCGGGTACGCGGCCACCTGCCCGAACGGCGACCGGGCCACCTGTACGGCCAGCTCCCGCCGCAGCGCCACCCGCTCTTCGACGATCAGTTGGGCGCCACCGTCGAGCAGCTTCGTCACCTGCGCCGCCCCGTCGGTGGCGTTCGCGACGACCCAGACACCACGGCCGTCGTAGCCGCCCCGGGCGGCCTTCAGCACCACCGGCCAGCCGACCTCGTCACCGAACCCGGTCAGGTCGGCCGGGTCGCCCACCGGCCGCCAGCGCGGTACGGGTGCGCCGAGCGCGCCGAGCCGCTCCCGCATCGCCCGCTTGTCCTGCGCGTAGAGCAGGGCGTCGGCCGACGGGTAGAGGGTCACGTCCTCGGCGGCGAGGGCGCGGATGTGTTCGCTCGGCACGTGCTCGTGGTCGAAGGTGACCACGTCGCAGCCCTTGGCGAAAATCCGCAACGCGGAGAGGTCGGTGTGGTCGCCGTACCGGACGTCGGCGGCGACCAGCGCGGCACCGTCCTCCGGTGTCTGGGCCAGGACGCGCAGCGACTGGCCGAGGGCGATCGCGGCCTGGTGGGTCATCCGGGCGAGCTGACCGCCCCCCACCATGCCGACAACGGGCAGACCGGTTCGAGAATCCATAACGCCGGCAAGCCTAGCGGGCGGTGGCGCCACCGACCGCCGCACCCGGTGCGCGGGTGCGGCGGCCCGCGCCGGCTACCGCCGGGAAAGCTGGGCGATCAGGTCTTCGACCGTACGGACAGGGCGATCACAGACAAAACCCCGGCAGACGTACGCGGTCGAACCGCCGTCCAGCATCGGCCGGTCCGCCAGCAGCGGCACCCCCTCCTGGTCCGGGGCCCCGGCCACCACCACCGCCCCCGGCGGGGCGTGCCGACGGGCGGCCACCACCAGCGGATCGCCCAACGGGTCGGAGGTGACGATCGCCACCTCGTACGGGCCGGAGAGCAGCGCCTCACCGCTCGTGGCGGCGTACCCGGTGAACCGGGCGTGCCGGGCCACGATCGGTGCCACCGTCGCCAGCGCCGCCTCGGCCACCTCCCGGTAGCGCGGCTCACCGGTCAACGCCGAGTACGCGGCCAGCCCCGCCACCACCGCCGACAGCCCGGACGGGGTGGCGTTGTCGGTCGGGTCGGCCGGCCGGGTGATCAGCTTCTCGGCGTCGTCGGCGGTGTCGTAGAACCCGCCCCGGCCGGTCGCGAAACGGGTCAGTGCGACATCCAGCAACTGCCCCGCCAGGGTCAGCCAGCGGCCCTCACCGGTGAGCTGGTGCACCGCGCAGAACGCCTCCGCCACCGCGCCGTAGTCCTCCAGCACCCCGGCCGGCTCGCCGACCTTCCCGTCGCGGGAGACCCGGCGCAGCCGCCCGTCGACGATGTGCCGGTCGGCGAGGACCCCGGCGATGTCCCGTGCCGCCGTGGCGGTCACCGGGTCACCGGTCAGGGTCGCGTACTCGACCAGGGCGGTGACGGCCAGCCCGTTCCAGGCGGCCACCACCTTGTCGTCCCGGGCCGGCTGCGGACGCAGGTCGCGTACGGCCCGCAGCGCGGTGCGTACGCGTTGCCAGCGGTCGGCCACCTCGGGGTCGACGTCGTCGATGTCGCGGGCGAGTTCGAGCACGCTGGTGCCGTGCTCGAACGTCCCCGCCTCGGTGACCGTGAACAGGTCGGCCGCCCAGCGGCCGTCGTCGGTGCCGAGCGCCTCGATCAGCTGGGCCGGGGTCCAGGCGTACGTGGCGCCCTCCACCCCGTCGGTGTCCGCGTCCAGGGCGGAGGCCAGCCCGCCAGCCTCGGTGCCGAGGTCGTCGAGGAGGAAGGCGGCGGTCTCCCCGGCGATCCGCCCGGCCAGCGGGTCACCGGTGAGCCGCCACAGCTGGGTGTAGACCCGCAGCAGCAGGGCGTTGTCGTAGAGCATCTTCTCGAAGTGCGGCACCGTCCAGTGCGCGTCGACCGAGTAGCGGGCGAAGCCGCCGGCCAACTGGTCGTAGATGCCGCCCCGGGCCATCGCCTCGGCGGTGTGCCGGACGATCTCCAGGGTGCTTTCGGAGCCGGTGCGCTGGTGGTGCCGGAGCTGGAAGAGCAGGTTCATGTGCGGGGGGAACTTCGGGGCGCCGCCGAAGCCGCCGTTGACGGAGTCGTACTCCCGGCCGAGCTGGTCGGCGGCGGCGTCGAGCAGTTCGGCGTCGAGCGGGGCGGTCGGACCGCCGACGGCCTGGGCGCCACCGATCGCCTCGACCACCGCGGCCCCCTGCTGGAGCACCGCCTCGCGCTGGTCCCGCCAGGCCGTCGTGACGGACTCCAACAGCCGGACGAAGTTGGCTCGGGGGAAGTACGTGCCGCAGAAGAACGGGGTGCCGTCCGGCGCGGCGAGTACGGTCATCGGCCAGCCGCCCTGCCCGGTCATCGCCTGGGTGGCGGTCATGTAGACCGCGTCGACGTCCGGCCGCTCCTCCCGGTCCACTTTGATCGACACGAAGTTGTCGTTGAGCAGCTTCCCGACGGCCGGGTCCTCGAACGACTCGTGCGCCATCACGTGGCACCAGTGACAGGCCGCATACCCCACCGAGATGAGCACGGGTACGTCGCGGCGCTTCGCCTCGGCGAACGCCTCGGCGGTCCACGGCCACCAGTCGACCGGGTTGTCCGCGTGCTGGAGCAGGTACGGGCTGGTCGCGCTCGCCAGTCGATTCACCCGACGACCATATCCAGCGGTGGCCGGCGGTGGGCGGGTGTCCCCCGGCCCTACGACGCGCCGTCGGCCCGCAGTGGGAAGATCCGGGCCTGCTGGGAGCTGTCGAGCTGGGTCTGCAACACCGTGACGATCTTGTCCGAGCCCATCGGCCGGAAGAAGTGGTAGCCCTGGGCGGCCGTACAGCCGAGTTCGGCGAGGGCGGCCCGCTGGTCGGCCGTCTCCACGCCCTCGGCGACCACCCGCAGGCCGAGTTCACGGCCGAGCCCGACGGTGGACCGGACGATCGCGGCGGCCTCCGGCGAGTCGGCCATCGCCATCACGAAGGACCGGTCGACCTTCAGTTCGTCCACCGGTACGCGGGTCAGGAACGTCAGCGACGAGAAGCCGGTGCCGAAGTCGTCCACCGCGAGCTGGATCCCCATCGCCCGCAGTTCGGAGAGCACCTCGTCGATCACGCCCAGCTCGCTCATCACCACCGTCTCGGTGATCTCCAGGACCAGCCGGTGGGCCGGCACCTGGTGCCGGCGCAGCGACTCGGCCACCTCCGAGGGGAGCCGGGGGTCGAGCAGGCTGCGGGCGGAGAGGTTGATCGAGATGGGTACGTCGAGCCCGTGCCGGGCCCAGTCGGCGGCGACCGCGAGGGCCTTGTCGATGACGTACCGGGTGAACGGGCCGAGCAGTTCGCTGCCCTCGATGGTCCGGACGAAGTCGACCGGGCCGAGCCGGCCCCGGCGCGGATGCCGCCAGCGGATCAGCGCCTCCACCCCGGTCGGCGCACCGGTGGCGAGGTCGACGGCCGGCTGGAGGGCGAGCATGAGCTGGTCGTCGGCGGCAAGCGCCTCCCGCAGCTCGGCGAGGAGCGCGAGCTGGTCGGTGCTGGCCGCGTCCTGGCTGCTGTCGTAGCTGGCGATGCTGCCGCCACCGGCCTTGGCCTGGTACATGGCGATGTCGGCCCGGCGCAGCAGCTCGGTCATGTCGGCGGTGCCGGCCCCGGCGACCACCACGCCGACCGACGCCTCGACCGACATCCGTACGCCGGCCACCTCGGTCGGGGCGGCGAGTTCCTCCACGATCTCGCGGGCCCGGCGCAGCGGGTACGGCAACGAGGCGGGCCACTCGCCGAAGACGCTGAGTTCGGTGGAGACCGGCAGCGGCAGCGCCGGCACCACGGGCGTCGGCAGCGGGGTGGCCGGCAGGGAGGTGACGAGCAGCGCGAACTCGTCGCCGCCGAGCCGGCCCAGCACCTCGCCGTCGCGGCGCAGTTCCTGGAGCCGGCGGGCGGTCACCTGGAGCAGCTCGTCCCCGGCGGCGTGCCCGAGGGTGTCGTTGACCTCTTTGAAGTTGTTGATGTCGAGCAGGAGCAGCGCCACCGGGTGGTCGTGGCCGAGCCGGTGCAGCGCCAGGTCGCCCTTGCTGAGCATGGCCGCGCGGTTGACCAACTTGGTCAGTGGGTCGTGCACCGCCTCGTACGACGACTGGGCGGCCATGATCCGCAGTTCCTGGTGGGTGGCGGCGTCGTGCAGCGCGGCGGCGAGCGCGTCGGCGAACGCCGACAGCACGTCCCGGTCCCGCTCGCCGGGCTGCACCGAGCGGGGGAAGCGCACCCGCAGTTCACCGACCGGTTTGGCGCCGACCTCCAGGGTGCGGGTCAGCAGGTGGGGGTTGTTCTCGGGTTCGGGCGGGGTGGTCAGGTCGTGGTCGACGACCGGCTCGCCGCCCCCGCCGCTGTAGTGCCGCCACCGGTCGCCGCCCCGGGCGACGTGCAGGTCGACCCGGTCGGCGCCGAAGACGGCCAGCGCGCCCCGCACCCCGGCGGTGGCGACACCGCGCTCGTCGAGCTGGTTCAGCGCGCCGGTGGCCTCGGCAAAGGCCCGCCAGGTCCGCCGCTCGTCGTCGGCCCGCAACCGCTGGCTGTACGTCTGCTGGAGCAACCACCACAGTGGTGGCAGGAGCAGCAGCCAGCGGACGCTGTGTTCGAGGACGGTGACGACGGCCAGGCCGACGAGCACGTTGCCGACGAACATCGGCAGCTTGCCCCGGAGCGCGCGCAGCAGCAGCGGTCCCATCGGCAGCCCGTGCCGCAGCGACATGGTGAGCGCGGCCAGCCACCCGGTCGCGAGCAGGTAGGTCAGGGAGCCGAGAAGCAGCGCGGCGGCGAGCGCGGGCGTCAGCGCGGCGCCGAGCGGTGCTTCGAAGGCGGTGGCGACGGCGGTGGCGAGCGCGACCGCCGCGGTCAGCGAGGCGGCGATGTGTACGACCTCGACGATCGAGCGCCGATCAGGGAAGATCGACAACAGTCCCCAGCCGAGCCCGGTCCCGACCAGGGCGGCGGCCGGCAGCCAGCCGGCCGGCGCCAGGTAGAGGCCGATGATGAGCGCTGCCTCGCCCCAGGTGACGCTCACCGTGCCGGAGGCGACCCGGAAGCGGAGCCGGGCCAGTTGGGCGAGCGCCAGCACGCCGGCCACGACGGCGAGCCGGGCGAGTGGGTGGACGCCGTGGAGCGGGTCGTCCGGCGGCAGGTCGGCCGGGACGACGAAACCCACCCCGGCGGCGGCGAGTGCGGCGGCAAGCAGGGACGCGGTCAGGACGCGCATCCGCCGAGGAGTTCCGGAGATGCCGACCGGGGCCGCGGTCCGTGGGGCGGCCGGTCGGCCGGATGTCACGGGCCGCCTCCGCCCGCCGTCCGTCGACGCGGCGCCGCTGCGGGCCGCGCACCGCGTCGGGCGTCGGGTCTGACTCTCATCGGCGCCCCCTCCCGCGCACGGTGCGGGGACTTTTGGTCCCCGGCGGAAGGCTAAGCCAAACCGGTTTGGTGCAACAGGGGTCGCCCGGCCGGTTTAGCCGGGATCATGCCACCGAATGCCCGTTACCGCGCTGGTGGGAGGCACTGGGAGCGCTACCATGAGATTCCTCGGCCAAGTCCGCTTCGGTAGCCCCCGGAACGGACGAATCGACCCGACCGGTCAGATCGTCGCGCGGTTGGTCGGGGAACCGGTCCGGCAGCCGGCGCAGTCGCGCGTTCATGTTGCGGATCAACAGAACCGTGGCGATGGCCAGCACCACGATCAGGAACAGACCCATCGGGCCGGCCAGACCACCGGTGCGGGTGTCCCCGAAGTTGTTCGCCGCGAGCAGGTCAACAGCGGTCAGCATGGCTGGGATCCTTCGATAGGCGAGCTGTCACCACAGTACGCCCCGCCGAGGTCAGCGGGCACGGGCGGTCTCGCGTACTCCGGCGAACAGGTCGGATTCCGGCATCGGGGTCTGCACCAGCGACTTGACCAACTCGTAGTCCTCGGTCGGCCAGGCCCGCTTCTGGATCTCCATCGGCACCTGGAAGAAGAAGCCGTCCGGGTCGATCTGGGTGGCGTGCGCCCGCAGCGCGTCGTCGCGCACCGGGAAGAACTCCGCGCAGTCCACCCGGGTGGTGATCCGGGGACCCTTGTCCGGCCGGTCCTCCCAGTTCTTGAGCCACTCCGCGTACGGCGACTCCAGCCCCGCCGCGAGCACCGCCTCGTGCAGGGCCATGAACCGGGCCTTGGAGAAACCGATGTCGTAGTAGAGCTTCAGCGGCTGCCAGGCCGGGCCCAGCTCGGGGAACTGGCTGGGGTCACCGGCGGCCTCGAAGGCGGCCACCGAGATCTTGTGGCACATGATGTGGTCGGGGTGCGGGTAACCGCCGTCCTCCGGGTACGTGGTCACCACGTGCGGCCGGAACTCCCGCATCAACCGGACCAGCGAACCGGTCGCGACGGCCACGTCCTGGAGGGCGAAGCACCCCTCGGGCAGCGGCGGCAGCGGATCACCCTCGGGCAGCCCCGAGTCGACGAAGCCCAGCCAGGCCTGCTCGATGCCGAGGATGGAACGGGCCGCGTCCATCTCCGCCCGGCGGATCTCGGCGATGTTCGCCCAGACGTCCGGCCGGTCCAGCTTGGGGTTCAACACGCTGCCCCGCTCACCGCCGGTGCAGGTGGCGACGAGCACGCTCACGCCCTCGGCGACGTACTTCGCCATGGTCGCCGCACCCTTGCTGGACTCGTCGTCCGGGTGCGCGTGTACGGCCATGAGACGCAGTTGCTCTGCCAACGAAATGCTCCTCGTCCGTGCTGCCGCCGAGCCCCCGCGGCTCGACCGGCTGACCTGCCGGTATCGTTCGGTAACCGCTTGCGAAGATGGACACTGCCATTCTGGCCGATGCCACCGACAACGCCCCGCAGGAGATGTGCCCGGTGACCGAGACGAACGCCACTCGTTCTTCCGACGCGCCGGTCTTCCCCGCTGGCCGGTACGGACACCGACGCGCGCCCCGACGCCGCCGGCCGTGGCTCGGCGCACTGCTGGCGATCACCCTGCTGGCCGTCCTGGGACTGGCCTCCGCCCGGCTGTACCGACAGTACGGCGACCCCACCTACGACGCACAGGTGATCACCTACACCGACATTACCGACAGCCAGTTGCGGTTGGTGTTCCGGGTGACCGTACCGGCGGGTGGCTCGGCGATCTGTGCGGTACGGGCCCGCTCCCGCGACGGGGCCGAGGTCGCCCGCGAAGAGGTACGGGTCGACGCCCCGCCCGGCGAGCGGCAGCCGGTGGTCGAGCACCAGCTCACCACCACCGCCAAGGCCATGATCGGCGAGGTGCTGCGCTGCCGGGCGGCCGGCTGAGGCGCACCGGCAGCGCCCCCGGACCACCCCGATCGCAGGGGCTCCGAACACCGGCTGTGGGCCGATCGGGGCGGATCGGTTCGGTTCGGCAATAAATCATCACCCGTCCCGTGTGTATCGCACTGGTAACTTGGTACTTCGTTCCTGTCCGCAGCAGTCCGTTTACCCAAGGAGATCGTCTGTGTCCACGACCGACCGCGAGGCGCCCGCCACCTGGCTGTCCCAGGACGCGCACGACCGCCTGCAGGCCGAGCTCAACGAGTTGATCGCCGGCCGGCCGGTGATCGCCGCGGAGATCAACGCCCGCCGAGAAGAAGGCGATCTGCGGGAGAACGGCGGTTACCACGCCGCCCGCGAGGAGCAGGGCAAGCAGGAGAGTCGCATCCGCTACCTCCAGGAACTGCTGCGTACCGCCTCGGTGGGTGAGGCGCCCAACGCCGACTCGGTCGCCCCGGGCACCGTCGTCACGATCCACTTCGACGACGACGAGGAGGACAAGGAGACCTTCCTGCTCGGCTCCCGGGAGATCGCGGCCACCACGGACCTGACGGTCTACAGCCCGGAGTCCGCCCTCGGCAAGGCCATCCTCGGCAGCCGTGCCGGCCAGACGGTCACGTACACGGCGCCGAGCGGCGCGGACATCAAGGTCACCGTGGTCGCCTTCGAGCCGTTCGCCGGCTGACCGTCGGCTTCCCGAGCGCGATTCGACCGGGATCGACACCTCGCGATCCCGGTCGAACAGCTCGAAACCGGTACGAACCAACCGGCGGGCTTCCTAGCCGACCGTCTCGCCGAACGCCACGTGGTACCCGCTGGCCCGCAACGCGCTGATCAGCCGGTCGGAGTGCTCCGCTCCCCTGGTCTCCACCGAGAGCGCCACCTCGACCTCACCGAGACGCAGGTGCGGGTTCTGCCGCTGGTGCACCACGTCGACCACGTTGCCCCGGTGCTCGCCGATCTGGCTGAGCAGCAGCGCGAGCTGCCCCGGCCGGTCGTTGCAGCGGACCGTGAGCCGCAGGTAGCGCCCGGCCGCGGCGAGCCCGTGCTCGATCACCCGCAGCATCAGCAGCGGGTCGATGTTGCCGCCGGAGAGCACCGCCACCACCGGCGCCTCCACCTCCACCACCCCCGCCAGCAGCGCCGCCACCCCGGCCGCACCGGCCGGCTCGACCACCTGCTTGCCCCGCTCCAGCAGCATCAGCAGGGCCCGCGAGATGTCCTCCTCGGAGACCGTCACCACCTCGTCGACAAGCTTGCTGACGTGCGCGAAGGTGAGATCGCCGGGGCGTCCCACGGCGATGCCGTCGGCGATGGTGGCGAACGCCGGCAGCCGTACCGGCCGGCCGGCGAGCAGCGAGGGCGGGAAGGCCGCCGCGCCGGCCGCCTGCACCCCGATCACACGTACGTCGGGGCGGAGCGCCTTGACCGCGACCGCGATCCCGGACACCAGCCCGCCACCGCCCACCCCGGCCACGATCGTCTTCACGTCCGGGCACTGCTCCAGGATCTCCAGCGCCACCGTGCCCTGCCCGGCGATCACGTGGGGGTGGTCGAACGGGTGGATGAACACCGCCCCGGTGCGCTCGGCGAAGTCCCGGGCCGCCACGAGCGACTCGTCGACGGTGTTGCCGACCAGTTCGATCCGGGCGCCGTACCCCTTGGTCGCCGCCACCTTCGGCAGCGGCGCGCCGACCGGCATGAACACGGTCGAGTTGATGCCGAGCAGGCCGGCGGCGAGCGCCACGCCCTGGGCGTGGTTGCCGGCGCTGGCCGCGACCACCCCACGGGCGCGCTCGGCCTCCGACAGCCGGGCGATCCGCACGTACGCGCCGCGCACCTTGTACGACCCGGCCCGCTGGAGGTGTTCGCACTTGAGCCAGGCCGTCCCGCCGAGCGCGGCGCTGAGCGGCCGGGACGGCTCCAGCGGGGTGGTCCGGGTGATGCCGGCGAGCAGTTCCCGCGCGGCGTGCACGTCGGCAAGGCCGACCAGGTCCGTCATGTCCAGATCGTCGCACCCCACCCCCGACCGGTCACCCGGGGCGCCCCCACAATGCCCGCCATCACAATCCCCTCCACCCCGCCGGTGGTAGGCGACTCATGTAGAGAAAGAGTGGCTATCCGGCGGCGGATAACCACTCTTTCTCTACTTGAGCGCGGATCTTGGGCGGGGGTGGGGTGGGGTGGGGTGGGGTGGGGTGGGGTTAGGGGGTGGGTTGGGGGACTCGGGGCCAGTTGGGGGCGTGGCGGGGCCACGGGGCGGCCATCTCGAACTGGCCGGCGACGCCGAGCAGCAGCAGCTCCGAGCCGGGCGGGCCGACGAGCTGCACCCCGACCGGCAGCCCGTCCGGCCGCAGCCCGACCGGGACCACCAGCGACGGCAGGCCGGCGATGTTCCATGGGGCGGCGAACGGCGCGTACCGGATGTTGGTCATCATGTTGGCCCGCCAGGAGCGGCCGGCCCAGCCCTCCGCACGCGGCGGGGTCGCCGCCAGCGCCGGGGTGAGCAGCAGGTCGACCGAGTTGTCGGTGAAGAACCCGATCGAGCGTTCCCGCCAGGCGGAGCGGTCGGCCTCCCGGACGTAGCCCCGCCGGTACGCCCAGTCGCCGAGCCCGACGTGCCGCCGGCTGCGCTGCTGGAGCAGCCGCCGGTCGAGTCCGGCCAACTCGGTGTCACGGGCGGCGGCGGCCAGCCAGGTGGCGATCCCGCGCAGGCCGAGCGAGGTCGGGTAGACCGGGTCGACGGTGACGGTGTCGTGGCCGGCGGCGGCGAGTAGCCGGGCACCGGTGGCGACCGCGTCGGCGTTCGGCGCGTCCGGGCGTACGCCCGCCACCGGCGAGCGCAGCGAGACGGCGACCCGCAGCCGCTGCGGCGGCACCAACTTGTCCGGCCGCCGACCGGCGAGTACGGCGAAGCCGATCGCGGTGTCGGCGACGGTGGTGGCGAGGATGCCGTGTTCGGTCAGCCCGAACCAGTCGTCCGCGCCGAGTTGGCAGGGCACCACGCCGGAGCCGGGCTTGAGCCCGACCAGGCCGCAGCAGGCGGCCGGGATGCGCAGCGAGCCCAGCCCGTCGTTGCCGTGCGCGATCGGTACCAGCCCGGAGGCGACCGCCGCCGCCGCACCCCCGGACGAGCCGCCCGGGGTGCGGTCGAGGTCCCACGGATTGCGGGTGGGGCCGCTCTGGTCGTCGGTCGATCCCCAGAGGCCCAGTTCCGGCATCCGGGTCACACCGACGATCACCGCGCCCGCACCGCGCAGCCGCCGAACCACCTCGTGGTCGGATTCGGCGACCGGGGTACGGGCCGCGACGGAGCCGTTCCAGGTGGGCAGGCCGGCGACCGAGGTGTTCTCCTTGACCGCGATCGGCACCCCGGCCAGCGGCAGGTTGGCCAGGTCGTCCTGCTCGTCGACCTTCTCCGCCTCGACGATCGCCTCTCCGCCCCGGACCACCCGGAACGCGGCCAGGTCGCCGTCGCTCCGGGCGATGTGGTCGAGGTGGTCCGCCACCACCTGGGTCGCGGACGCGTCACCCCGGCGGACCGCCCGGGCGATCTGCTTCGCGGTCGCGCCGACCCAGGACGGCATGAGCTCCTGCACTCCCCACCCCTCCCGAAAGGTCAGCCGAGCGCCTGCTCCAAATCGGCGAGCAGGTCGTCAGCCGTTTCGATGCCGACAGACAGTCGCACGAGATCGGCGGGAACTTCAAGCGGCGAGCCGGCGGCACTCGCATGTGTCATCCGGCCGGGGTGTTCGATCAGCGATTCGACCCCGCCGAGCGACTCGGCGAGGACGAAGAGCTTGGTCCGGTTGCAGATGTCGACCGCCTGCGCCTCGCCGCCGGTCGCCCGGAAGGAGATCATGCCGCCGAACCGGCGCATCTGCTTGGCCGCCACCTCGTGACCGGGGTGGTCCGGCAGGCCCGGGTAGCGGACCTCGGCGACCGCCCGGTGCGCGACGAGGTAGTCGACGATCCGCTCGGCGTTGTCGCAGTGCCGGTCCATCCGTACGCCGAGGGTCTTGATCCCGCGCAGGGTGAGCCAGGCGTCGAACGGGCCGGGTACGGCACCCATCGCGTTCTGGTGGTACGTCAGCTCCTCGCCCAGGCCCCGGTCGGCGGCGATCAGCGCCCCGCCGATCACGTCGGAGTGCCCGCCGAGGTACTTGGTGGTGGAGTGCACGACCACGTCGGCCCCGAGTGCCAGCGGCTGCTGAAGATACGGCGAGGCGAACGTGTTGTCGACCGCCAGCAGCGCCTGTGCCTCGTGTGCGATCGCCGCGAGAGTCGACAGGTCGGCGATGTTGAGCAGCGGGTTGGTCGGCGTCTCCACCCAGATGACCTTGGTCTGGCCGGGACGGATCGCGGCCCGTACGGCGTCCGGGTCGGAGAGCTTCGCCGGGGTCCAGCTCAGCCCCCACCGGTGCAGCACCTTGGCGAAGAGCCGGTAGGTGCCGCCGTACGCGTCGTCCGGGATCACCACGTGGTCGCCGGGCCGGCAGACCGTACGCAGCAGGGCGTCCTCGGCGGCGAGACCGCTGGCGAAGGCGAGCCCGACCTGGCCGCCCTCGATCGCGGCGAGGCACTCCTGCAGGGCGGTACGGGTCGGATTGGCCGACCGGCTGTACTCGTATCCCAGTCGGGGCGCCCCGACCTCGTCCTGGGCGTAGGTGCTGGTCGCATATATGGGTGTGACCACCGCGCCGGTCAGTGGATCAGGTTCCTGACCGGCGTGGATGGCGAGCGTCTCGAAGCCGTAGTTCATTGGGGTGAGGTTAGTCTGCCCCCGTGAGGCCTTGCGCGTTCTGTGGCATTCTCGCGGGCTCCGTGCCGGCGTTCACCGTCGCCGACGAGCCGGCCGGGATGGCCTTCCTGGACACCCGACCGGTTTTCCGGGGCCATGTGCTGGTGGTGCCCCGTGACCACTACGAGGTTTTGGCCGATCTGCCTGTTTCGTCGCTTTCTGGATACTTCGGCCTGGTCCAGCGGATCGCGGTCGCGGTCGAGACCGGACTCGGCTCCGGCGGCACCTTCGTGGCGATGAACAACCGGGTCTCCCAGTCCGTCCCGCATCTGCACACCCACGTGATCCCCCGGACGAAGGGCGACGGCCTGCGCGGCTTCTTCTGGCCCCGGACCACCTACGACGACGCCGACACCGCCACCGGCTACGCGGCCAGGATCGCCGCCGCGCTGTGACGGCCGCCTGAGTCCGGCGAAGGGCCCGGGGTACGGCAAACGCGGGTAAGGATCCCCACCCGCGCGGCGTTACACCCGGCAGAGGTACGAAAGGAGACCTACCGTGTTCCTACGGCGAATGAAGGCCAGCCTGCCCAGCCCCGACCAGGTGCTGCCCGGACGCAGTTTCCCGATCCCGGTGGCCGACCGGCACGCCGTCCTCGGCACGCCGTTGCAGGGTCCCTGGCCGCAGGGCAGTCAGATCGCGGTCTTCGGGATGGGCTGTTTCTGGGGTGCCGAGCGACTGTTCTGGACGCTTCCGGGGGTGATCTCCACCTCCGTCGGTTACGCCGGCGGACAGACCCCGAACCCGACGTACGAGGAGGTCTGCTCGGGCTTCACCGGGCACACCGAGGCCGTGCAGGTCGTCTACGACCCCACCGAGATCGGCTACGAGGACCTGCTCAAGGTCTTCTGGGAGAACCACGACCCGACCCAGGGCATGCGCCAGGGCAACGACGTGGGCACCCAGTACCGCTCGGCGATCTACAGCACGACGCCCGAGCAGTTGAAGGTGGCACAGGAGTCCCGCGAGGCGTTCGCCCCGGTGGTCGCCAGGGCCGGCCGGCCGGAGATCACCACCGAGATCGGCGAGTTGGGTGACTACTACTACGCCGAGGACTACCACCAGCAGTACCTGGCCCCCACCAAGAACCCGAACGGTTACTGCACTCACGGCCCGAACGGGATGAGCTGCCCGGTCGGCGTGGCCCGCGTCGCCGGAGATCGCGTCAAGTAGCGGTCCCCGAGGGGCGCCCTCCAGCGGGCGCCCCTCGATCGGCGATGGCCGCCCAAGGGTCTGATGCCGCAACAGCCCGACGCCGACAACCTAAGCCTCTTTCACCAGAACATCGAATGCCTCGGGAGCATAGAAGCGACGGCTGGACTCGCCGGTGGAGGCGTCGACCTCAGCAAGTATCCTCAGTTGGATCATCTGCTGGACAAGTCCGTTGGCGCGACCATATGAGATTCCAAGGCCTTTCTCGACATCGCGGACAGTGAAGGCTGTCCGGGCAATAGCGAAGTCGACCAACGTGTGCGCGGTATCAGCTCTCAGTGGGGACTTTCGGATGCGTTCCTTGAACAACTCCCGCACCGCCACCAATGCTTTCATACGCTCATGCGTGGCATTCGCCGACGACTCGAGACCGGTGGCGAAGAACTTCACGTACGGATCCCACGCCCCTTCGGTACTGACGGCGAGCAAACGGTCGTAGTACTCCGACCGTCGGGCTTCGAACCACGGCGAGACCGTGAGCGTGGGTTCGAGGAGGACGCCTTGCTTGAGCAGGTGCGCCACGATGAGGAACCGACCGATACGGCCGTTCCCGTCATGAAACGGGTGAAGCGTTTCGAACTGGTAGTGGGCAAGCGCTGCCGCCACCACGGGATCGATCTCCTGCATCACGTCGCTGTCGGTCATCCAGTCGAGGAGACCACGCACGTTCGCGGTGAGATCCGAACCCGGTGGCGACGGAACGAACCGAGCCGAATGCACCGCCAGTGCGCCCGACGGGGCGTTCGTTCGCTGACCGACGACTACCTGATGATTGCGAACCCTTCCGGAGTTGGGGGTTTCGCCCCGAGTGCCCCTGACGAGCATCGCTTGCAGTTGCTCCAGCATTCCCACCGTCAAGGGCATACCTTCTTCTATCCAACCGAAGGCAGCGTCACCCATGCGAACGTAGTTCAGGACCTCGCGTAGATCTGGATTCGTCGGTCGTTCCTCGTTCGCGACGAGGACTTCGCCCAACGGTGCGTAGGTACCCTCCAGCGCTGACGTACTCTGCGCCTCAGCCTGTAGCGCGGGCCGCCTGAAGATTCGAGGGTTCGGCAGGCGTCGCGCGGTGCTGTCGAGAGCTCCGAGCGCCGCGCGCGCGTCGGCGACCATCCGGTAGGTCCGCGCGCTGAGGTCCGGAGGCAGCTTGGGCAGCGGATGCGGCACGAACGCCACGTGTTCCCACTCGCCGCGGCGGGGATCGACACCATTGATCTTGACGAGGTCTCCGGGCGCCTGCGAAGTGAAGATCGAAACGTCCACCATGCCATTGTACGCGGACTTGTCGGACATCCGCGCGATGACTGACATTGCCTCGCCTGTTGACCAGCGTTGCAATGAATAGCCAGATCACTGACATGAGCGGGGTTGTCGTGTCACTAAACCGAGATGCAAGACAGAGTCGTTGCACTG
Source organism: Micromonospora sp. NPDC049529 (assembly GCF_055586685.1). Taxonomy (NCBI): domain Bacteria; kingdom Bacillati; phylum Actinomycetota; class Actinomycetes; order Micromonosporales; family Micromonosporaceae; genus Micromonospora; species Micromonospora sp. NPDC049529. Next base: position 118,958 of record NZ_JBVJHT010000017.1, on the reverse strand, counting down.
AACGGCCCGATCCGTGACATGCCCTGCGCCCGCGCCTACCGCATCCCGGCCCCGTACCGGCGCCCGATCAGTGATCTAAAACCATTGGCGGGACGGCCTGAAGGTGGTTAACGTGGCCGTACACGTGAGAGGAGGTGGTCCAAGCTTTGTGTAGCAACGGGACTCGTGAGGTGGCTGTCCGCTAGCCGCTGTCCTTGACAGTGCAACATCGTCGAGACCGTGTGGCAGCGGTGCGGCGAAACCCAGGCAGCCACCCGACCCCCGGGGTGCCGGCTTTGTCCAGCCGGCCCGCGCGACCGCGCGGAAGCCCCGGGGGTCGTTCCATATCCGGTGCGATCTCATCTCCGAACCCGGGAGGCCCCGGTGACCCGTGAACTGGTGGTCCTCGGCACCGCCAGCCAGGTACCGACCCGGCAGCGCAACCACAACGGGTACCTGCTGCGCTGGGACGAAGAGATGATCATGTTCGATCCCGGCGAGGGCAGCCAGCGGCAGATGCTCTGGGCCGGCGTCTCGGCCACCGACCTGACCCGGATCTGCGTCACCCACTTCCACGGCGACCACTGCCTCGGCCTGCCCGGGGTGATCCAGCGCCTCTCCCTGGACCGGGTACCGCACCCGGTCCCGGTGCACTTCCCGGCCGGGGACGCCGAATACTTCGACCGGCTGCGGCACGCCAGCGCCTTCCACGAGACCGCCGACGTCCGCCCCGAGCCCGTCGAACGCGACGGACAGACCATCCCGATCCGGGGCGCGACCCTCACCGCCCGCCGGCTGCACCACCCCGTCGAGGCGTACGGCTATCGGCTGGTCGAGCCGGACGGGCGCCGGATGCTGCCGTCGCGGCTGGCGGCGTACGGCATCTCCGGGTCGGCGATCGGCGAGCTGATCCGCGCCGGGGAGATCGAGTCCGGCGGACGCCGCGTCCTACTGGACGAGGTCAGCGAAGCGCGCCGGGGCCAACGGTTCGCCTTCGTCATGGACACCGGGCTCTGCGACGCCGTGTACGACCTCGCCGACGGCGCCGACCTGCTGGTGATCGAGTCGACCTTCCTGACCGGGGACGCCGCGCTGGCCGCCGAGGCCGGGCACCTGACCGCGGCGCAGGCCGCGCGGGTGGCCACCGAGGCCGGCGTACGTCGACTCGTGCTCACCCACTTCTCCCAGCGTTACCCCGACCCGGCCCGGTTCGAGGCGGAGGCGCGTGAGCACTTCACCGGCGACCTGGTGCTGGCCGAGGACCTCGGACGGGTCCGGGTGCCCCGACTATCCTCGGCCGGGTGACCGTCACCCTGCGTCCGGCGACCGCCGATGATCTGATGGCCGTCGGGGCGCTGCACGCACGCTCCCGGCAGGCCGCCTACCGGGACTTCGTCTCCGCCGAGCTGCTGGCCGCGGACTCCACCGACGTGCTCGGCATGTGGTGGAGCGAGCGCTGGAAGTGGGAACGGGACACCCACGTGATGACCGTCGTCGACGACGGTGACCGACTGGTCGGCTTCAGCTACGTCGGACCGCACGAACTCGACCCGACCGGGTACGGCGAACTCTGCGCCCTCCACCTGGAGCCGGAGCAGCAGGGCCGGGGCCTGGGTCGGGCGTTGATCGTCGACGCCCTGGCCACCCTGCACGGCCGGGGCTGGCAGCGGGCCGCCCTCTGGGTGCTGGTCGGTAACACCCACGCGCAGGAGTTCTACCGGCGCGGCGGATGGACCCCGGACGGGGTCGAGCGGACCGAGCACGTCGGCTCCGCCCTCGCACCGCAACTGCGCTACGTCCGGGACCTGCCCTAGCCGCCGCCCCGCTCCCCCGCGCCGCGTTCGCCGCCGTCCCCGCTCCGCGTTCGCACCCGCGCCGTGTTCGCCGCCGCCCCGCGCCGCGTTCGCACCCGCGCCGTGTTCGCTGTCGGCGGAGTCCGGGCGGGCATCGAAGCGCGCCGCTGGTTGTTGTCCGCGACATGGACGGCGAACAGATCCAGCCACCCCCCACCGAATCCGACGCCCTGGACGCGTACTCCCGAGTGGTCACCGGCGTGGCGGCCCGGGTCCTGCCGAGCGTGGCCGCGCTGGCGGTCCGCTCCGCACGGGGTAACGGGGCCGGCTCGGCGGTCACCTTCACCCCCGACGGTCTCCTGCTCACCAGCGCCCACGTGGTCGACGGAGCCGAAGGCGGTACGGCCACCTTCGCCGACGGTGCCGAATCGCGGTTCGACGTCGTCGGCACCGACCCGCTCTCCGACCTGGCCGTGCTCCGGGTCCGGGCGACCAGTGTGCCGCCGGCCGAACTCGGCGACGCCGACCGGCTCCGGATAGGTCAGCTCGTGGTGGCCGTGGGCAACCCGATGGGGCTCGCCGGCTCGGTGACCGCCGGGGTGGTCTCCGGCCTGGGCCGGTCCCTGCCCGCCCGCGACGGCCGACTGGTACGGCTGATCGAGGACGTGATCCAGACCGACGCGGCGCTCAACCCCGGCAACTCGGGCGGAGCGCTGGCCGACTCCGCCGGTCGGGTGATCGGGGTGAACACCGCCGTCGCCGGCTACGGGCTCGGACTGGCCGTACCGATCAACTCCACCACCCGGCAGATCATCGGCGACCTGGTCTCGACCGGGCGGGTCCGGCGGGCCTGGCTCGGCGTCGCCGGGGTGCCGGTGCCGCTGCCCCCGGCGGTCGCCGAACGCACCGGTCAGCGCCGGGGCCTGCGGGTGGTGGAGGTGGTGCCGGGCAGCCCCGCCGGCAGCGCCGGGATCTACCTCGGCGACATTCTCATCTCGGCCGGCGGGCGGCCGGTGCAGAGCGGGCAGGGGTTGCAGCGCCTGATGCTCGGTCCGGCCATCGGCAGCCGGCTGCCGGTCACCCTGCTCCGCCGGGGTGCGTTCGTCGACGTGATCGCCGTCCCGGCGGAGCTGAGCCGCTAGCCGACCCTCAGCGGGCGCCGAGGTGGGCGAGCAGGTCCTGCCGGGTCAGTACGCCCCTCGGCTTGCCGTCCACCAGCACCAGCGCGGCGTCCGACTTCTCCAGCATGGTGACCGCCTCGCTGACCGGCTGACCGCCGCCGATCATCGGCAGCGGCGGGCCCATGTGCCGTTCGATGGTGTCGTGCAGGTGCGCCTGGCCGGTGAAGAGCGCGTCGAGCAGGTCCCGCTCGGCGATCGAGCCGGCGACCTCACCGGTGACCACGGGCGGTTCGGCCTTGAGCACCGGGAGCTGGGAGACGGCGTACTCGCGCATGTAGTCGATCGCGTCCCGGACCGTCTCGGTCGGGTGTACGTGGATCAGCTCGGGCACCCCGCCCGGCTTGCTGGCCAGCGCGTCCGCCACGGTCGGCTCGGCGTTGCCGGTCTCCAGGAAGCCGTACCGGGCCATCCACTCGTCGTTGAAGATCTTCGACAGGTAACCGCGACCGCCGTCGGGCAGCAGCACCACCACGACGTCGTCCGGGCCGGCCTTGCGGGCCACCTCCAGCGCCGCCACCACGGCCATCCCGCACGACCCGCCGACCAGCAGGCCCTCCTCGCGGGCCAGCCGCCGGGTGAGGTCGAACGACGCCTTGTCCGAGACCTCGATGATCTCGTCGGCGACCGACCGGTCGTAGGTGTCCGGCCAGAAGTCCTCGCCCACCCCCTCGACCAGGTACGGCCGACCAGTGCCGCCGGAGTAGACCGAACCCTCCGGGTCGGCACCGATGATCTTCACCGTCCCGCCGGAGGCCTCCTTGAGGTAGCGGCCGATCCCGGAGATCGTGCCGCCGGTGCCCACCCCGGCCACGAAGTGGGTGATCCGCCCCTCGGTCTGCTCCCACAGCTCCGGACCGGTCGTCTCGTAGTGCGACCGGGGGTTCGCCGGGTTGGCGTACTGGTTGGGCTTCCAGGCGTTCGGGATCTCCTCGGCGAGCCGGTTGGAGACGTTGTAGTAGGACCGGGGGTCCTCGGGCGCGACGCTGGTCGGGCAGACCACCACCTCGGCCCCGTACGCCCGCAGCACGTTGCGCTTGTCCTCGCTGACCTTGTCCGGGCAGACGAACACACACTTGTAGCCCTTGAGCTGCGCCACCAGGGCCAGCCCGACACCGGTGTTGCCACTGGTCGGCTCGACGATGGTGCCGCCCGGCCTGAGCAGACCGGCCTGCTCCGCCTCCTCGACCATCCGCAGCGCGATCCGGTCCTTGACCGAGCCGCCGGGGTTGAAGTACTCCACCTTGGCGAGCACCGTCGCGGTGATACCGGCCGTGACCTGGTGCAACCGCACCAGAGGCGTGTGCCCGATCAGGTCGACGACATTGTCGTAGTAGCGCACCTCGTTGTGCCTTTCCGCGTGGCCCGTCCCGGCTCGTGGCCGGATGGTGGTCCGTGGCTTCGTCAGGTCAGCCGGCTTGGCTGCGAGATCAGCGTACGTCCCGTCAGGGGACCGTGTGACCGGGGACTCAGGGCACCACGTGGCCGGGGACCACGCTGTCCCGACGGGCCTCCCAGAGCAGGAAACGCTCGGTTTCGGCGAGCACGCTCCCGGCCAGCCAGGTCACCATGAGCGCGTCGTCGGCCAGCCCGAAGACCGCCAGCAACAGCTCGGGTGCCAGGTCGACCGGCGAGACCACGTACGCGGTCGCCGCCGCCATCAGGGCCAGTCTCAGGCCGCCGTCGTACTCACCGCGGGCCGTCGCGCGGATCATCCGGGGCAGTGCCGCCAGCCGGGCCCCCAGCGACGGCCCACCCCGCGACCCGGATGTCAACGCCCGGGCCAGCGCCGCGAACGCCGCCGTCCGCTTCAGTGTCTTCGCCATGTCCGCACCCTCCTTCCGCCCATGATGCACATGGAGGCAACTTCCCCGCAGCATGAGGAAAGGGGCACCGCGGCCTCCGGGTCCGGAAGGAGCCAGAACGCCGACAGCGCGGAACGACCCACCGCGATAGCCTCGAAGGCCGCAGGATGTCCGCGAAGGCGGGGGGCGCTTGATGAGTACGGCCGGTTCGGTGGCGCCGGAACGGGCGCCGTGGCGCGTCGCGCGCCGGGTCGCGAAACTGACCATCTTCGGTGCCGGGCTGACGGTGGCGACGACGGCGGCCGCGTGGGGCGTACTGAAGGGCCAGGCCCGGCAGGCCCGGCGGATCATCCCGCTGGCCGAGGCGCCACCGCCGCGCGGCGACGGGGTGTACGGCGCCCGGTTTCCGGGCAAACCACTCACCATGGTCATCCTGGGCGATTCGTCTGCCGCCGGGTACGGCGTGCACCGCCCCCGGGAGACGCCCGGCGCCCTGCTCGCCACCGGCATCTCCCGCCGCCTGCGCCGGCCGGTACGCCTGCACCGGTTCGCCGTCGTCGGCAGCCGCTCGGCAGGGCTCGCACCGCAGGTCGAGGCGGCCCTCGAACTACAACCGGACCTGGCGGTGATCCTGGTCGGCGGGAACGACGTCACCGCCCGTACGCCGCTGTCGATCGCCGTACGCTATCTGGTCGACGCGGTCCGCGAGCTGCGCGGAGCCGGCGCCCAGGTGGTGGTCGGCACCTGTCCCGACCTGGGCGCGATCCGGCCGATCAAGCCGCCGCTGCGCTGGCTGGCCCGGCGCTGGAGCCGACAGCTCGCCGCCGCGCAGACGGTGGCGGTGGTCGAGGCCGGCGGTGCCACGGTCTCCCTCGGTGACCTGCTCGGTCCCCGGTTCGCGGCCGAGCCGACCCGGATGTTCGCCTGGGACCACTTCCACCCGTCCGCCGAGGGCTACGCGGTCGCCGCGGCGGCCCTGCTCCCCACCATCCTGGTGGCGTTGGGCGCGACCGAGGAACGCCGACCAGCCCTCGCCGAGGGCGAGGGGGTACGGTCGCTGCCGGCCGCCGCCCAGGAGGCCGCCCGCCACGCCGGTACGGAGGTCAGCGGGACCGAGGTCGGCGGACGCGAACGTGGGCCGGCCGGGCGGTGGGCGCAGTTGCGCCGACGCCGGGCCTGGTTCGGCCACCAGCGCGGCGAGGAGCCGGCCACCTCCGGAACACCCGCACCCGTCGCCGAGCCGGCCGGTACGACCGGCACCGCAGCCGAGCCATCCACAGTGGAGGAGCGAGCATGACAGCGAGCGGTTCCGGACGCCCACGCAGCGGTACCGTCGGCCAGATCGGCCGGACCACCGCGCTGACGCTGATCGCCGGCACCGTCGGCGGCGCGGCCCTGCTCGCCGGTGAGGTCCTGCTCGCCCGCAACCGGCACTACGCCCAACCGGAACTGGGTCTGGCGCTGCGTTCCGTGGTCGGTCGGCCCGGCGCGCCCGCGCTCCGGCTGGTCCTGCTCGGCGACTCGGCGGCGCTGGGCGTCGGGGTGAACCGGGTCCGGGACACCGTCGGGGGCCAGCTCGCCTGGCTGCTCTCCGAGGGCACCGGCCCCACCACGGGAAACCTGGTCGGCGAGGGGCACCGCCTGGTGCACCTGTCCAGCGTCGGCGTCTCCGGCTCCCGGGCGACGGACCTGGCCACCCAGGTGGCGCGGGCGCTGCTCGGCGAACGCCCGGACGTGGCGGTGATCCTGATCGGGGCCAACGACGTGACCGCCCTGCGTCGCCCCGGTGAGACGGCCGCCTACCTCGGTGCGGCCGTACGCCGGCTGCGCAACGCCGGGGTGGAGGTGGTCGTCGGCACCTGCCCCGACCTCGGCGCCGTACGGGCCATCGCACCGCCGCTGCGTCAACTCGCCGGCCTGTTCGGTCGACGTACGGCCAGGGCGCAGGCGCGGGCGGTGCTCGCCGCCGGTGGTGTCGCGGTCGACCTGGGAGCCGAGACCGGCCCGGTGTTCCGGGCCGACGCCGGAACCCTCTGCCACGACGGCTACCACCCGTCGGCCGACGGCTACCGGGTCTGGGCGCACGCCCTGCTGCCGGCGGTCGCCGAGGCCGCGGCGGTCACCCGGCAGCTCTGACCCGCCGCAATCATCACAGCGGCGGTGACTTCGCCGTCGTCATCACAGCGGCGGTGACTTCCGCGATAAGTTACCGGCCGGTTAAGTTAGAGGTATGTCGACCGATCCGTCCCGCACCGCCGTCATCGTCGCCACCGCCCGCTCCCCGATCGGCCGAGCCGGCAAGGGTTCCCTGCGCGACCTGCGGCCGGACGACCTCGCCGCCACGATCGTCCAGGCCGCGCTGGATCAGGTACCCGAACTCGACCCCACCGGAATCGACGACCTCTACCTCGGCTGCGGGCTGCCCGGCGGCGAGCAGGGCTTCAACATGGGCCGGGTGGTCGCCACCCTGCTCGGCCTGGACACCCTGCCGGCCGCCACGGTCACCCGCTACTGCGCCTCCTCGCTCCAGACCACCCGGATGGCCTTCCACGCCATCGCCGCCGGTGAAGGGGACGTCTTCGTCTCCGCCGGGGTCGAGTGCGTCTCCCGCTTCGCCCGGGGCAGCTCCGACGGCCTGCCGTCCGAGGCCCAGGCACTCGTCGGCGGCGGGTGGCAGAACCCCCGGTTCGCGGCGGCCCAGGCCCGCTCGGCGGCCCGTACCGGCGCGGGTGCCGACCGCTGGACCGACCCACGGCTCGACGGGGAACTGCCCGACATCTACCTGACGATGGGGCAGACCGCCGAAAACCTGGCCCAGGTGTACGACGTCAGCCGCGCGGACATGGACGAGTTCGGCGTACGCAGCCAGAACCTCGCCGAGCAGGCCATCGCGGCCGGCTTCTGGGCCCGCGAGATCACCCCGGTGACCCTGCCCTCGGGTGAGGTGGTGAGCGCCGACGACGGTCCCCGGCCCGGGGTGACCCTGGAGGGGGTGGCCGGACTCAAGCCGGTTTTCCGCCCGGACGGCCGGATCACCGCCGGCAACTGCTGCCCACTCAACGACGGCGCGGCGGCGGTGGTCGTGATGAGCGAACAACGCGCCCGAGACCTCGGCATCACGCCACTGGCCCGGATCGTCTCCACCGGGGTCACCGGGCTCTCGCCCGAGATCATGGGACTCGGTCCGGTCGAGGCCTCCCGACAGGCGCTCAAGCGGGCCGGGATGAGCATCGACGACGTCGACCTGGTCGAGATCAACGAGGCGTTCGCGGCCCAGGTGATCCCGTCGTACCGGGAGCTGGACATCCCGCTGGAGAAGCTCAACGTGATGGGCGGCGCGATCGCTGTCGGTCACCCGTTCGGCATGACCGGCGCCCGGATCACCGGCACGCTGATCAACTCGCTGCGGTGGCACGACAAGAGCATCGGTCTGGAGACCATGTGCGTCGGTGGCGGCCAGGGCATGGCCCTCGTCCTCGAACGCCTCAGCTAACCCGTCGGTCAGCCGGCCGTACCCGTCGACCGGTGCGGCCGGCTGACCGGGTCGCACCGGTCGGCCGGTCGGCCGTACCGATCAGCAGGGCTCGTACCGATCAGCAGGGCTCGTACCGATCAGCACGGTCGAACCGATCGCCTGGCCGAAACCGATCAGGTGGGCCGGACCGATCAGGTGGGCCGGGCCGGTTGGCGGGTCACAGGACGCGGCGGGTGGCGGTGACCTCGGCCGCCGCTTCGGCGAGCACCGGTGCCGGCGGGTCGGCGGCGAGCAGGTCGGCGGCGACCACCCGGAGCTGATCCGGCAGGGCCAGGTCGTTGTCGAGCCGGGGCACGGTACGGCGCGGCTCCCCCTCCGCGTCCGCCGCCAGGTTCGCGACCTGCTGGACCAGCCGGTGCAGCAGGTCCGCCCGGGACACGTTGCCGGTCGTCGCCGGAGCCGCCCACCGTGGCGCCATCCAGTGCGCCACCTGACCAACCAACAGCTCGACCGCCCGCCCCAACTCCTCCACACCCATCCCACAAACCCTAGTGCCCCTCCCCACCCCCACCCCCGCCCCGCCCACCTGCTCCCGCCTCGTTGATCATGAAGTTAGCGCCTTCCCGGAGGCGTTCCGACGTACCTAACTTCATGATCAACGGGGTAGAGCGGGCGGGGCGGGAGGGGAACGGCGGACGCCCGCCCCGGGGTGGGGGCGGGCGTCGGGTGGGGCTGGGTGGGGTGGGGTGGTCAGTCGTCGCCCTGGAAGTAGCTGAGCAGGCGCAGCACCTCGAAGTAGAGCCAGATCAGGCTGACCAGGATGCCGAACGCGGCGGTCCAGGAGTAGCGCTGGGGCAGGCCCAGGCGTACGCCCTCTTCGACCTCGTGGAAGCTCAGGATGAAGCTGAGCGAGGCGACCACGATGCAAATGAGGCTGAAGCCGATCGCCAGCGGTCCACCGCTGCGCAGGCCGGTGTCGAAGCCGAAGAGCGACAGCACCAGGTTGATCAGGATGACCGCGAAAAGGCCCACGGTCGCCGCGATCACACCTCGGATGAACTTCGGTGTCGCCCGGATCGCCTTCGCCCGGTAGAGGATCGCCATCAGGAAGAACACCCCGAAGGTGGCGACCACCGCCTGGAGCACGATGCCGTTGTAGAGCGACTCGAAGAACTTGCTCACCGCGCCGACGAGCACGCCCTCGACCACGGCGTAGGCGACCACGAGGGCCGGATTCGCCATCCGCGAGAAGCTGATCACGAGACCGAGCACCAGGCCGATCACCAGCGCGCCGATCCAGGCCACGCCGAGCAGCGCGTCCGGCACCAGCACCCACGCCGCGGTGGCGGCTGCACCCGTGATGCCGAGCAGGGTGACGGTCTTGACGACGACGTCATCGATGGACATCGGCTGCACGGTGGGGGGTGCTGCCGGGTAGGCTCCCGCCGTGGTCGGGTACGGCTGCCCGTAGCCGGGCTGCCCGGTTGGGCCGGCCGGGGCGTACCCGGCGGCCCGCTCGCGCTCGGCCGCCTGGCCGAGCCGGGCCAGCACCGGGTTGGAAGTCTTCACTTTCAGGCCTCCCTCAGGGGGTCGATACGCGGTGAGACCGCGACGCGCTCAAGGGTAGTGGGTCTTAGCGAACTTTGTGGGATTCAGATACCCAGATGGTATTGCAAACGCTGGTGCCCGGGGCGGGGGTCGAACCCGCATGCCTTGCGGCAGCCGCTTTTAAGGCGGCCGTGTCTGCCTTTCCACCACCCGGGCGGGCGGTTCCGGAGGGCTGACGCGCCCTCACGCCTGTCACGGTAGCGGGTTCCGACCCACCGGGCGCACCCCGCCGACCGATCGGCACTAGGGTCAAGGCCGTGACCAGCCCCGCCCCCGCAGCGCAGGACACCGAACTTAGCGAGGACACAGCGGACACGACATCCGGCGTACCCCGGTCCCGCCCGGTACGGTGGTTCGACGCCACCCGCCCGTACGCACCCGACCTCGGGATCTGCCTCCTCTTCCTCGTGCTCGCCGGATGGTTGACGCACGGAATGTGGCCCGACCCGGGGGCTCGTACGCTCGCGCTGAACCCCGAGGACCAGGTGCTCTACGAGTGGTTCCTGGCCACCGACGCCCGCGCCCTGCTCGGCGACTTCGGTCTGCTCACCGACCGGCTCAACGCGCCGGACGGGGTGAACCTGATGGCCAACACCACCGTCATCGCACTGGGGGTGCTGTTCGCCCCGGTGACCCTCGTGTTCGGGGTGGCCACCACCTTCGCCCTGCTGGTGGCCGGCAACCTCGGGGTCACCGCGATCGCCTGGTACCTGCTCTTCCGTCGGGTCCTGCACACCCACCGGCTGGCCGCCGCGCTCGGCGGCGGCTTCTGCGGCTTCGCCCCCGGCATGATCTCGCAGACCAACAGTCACCTGCACATGACCGCGCTCTGGCTGGTGCCGGTGATGGTCTGGCTGGTCGTCCGGCTGGTCCGCGCCGCCGACCCGATCGCCCGCCCCGACCGGCCGGGCCCGGACCGGCGCCGCGTGATCACCTCCGGGGTGGGGCTGGCGGCGGCGGTGACCGTGCAGGTCTTCGTCGGCGAGGAGGTCCTGTTCCTCACCGCGCTCACCCTGATCATCATGACCGTCGCGTACGCGGTCGCGGACCGGGCGCTGCTGCGCCGGGCGCTGCCCCACTTCGCCGCCGGCCTGGCGCTCGCCGTCGGGCTGGCCGGGGCGGCGCTGGCGTACCCGCTCTGGTTCCAGTTCGCCGGGCCGCAGAGCGTGCCGAACGGGATGTTCAGCCCGTACTACTTCTCGGCCGACCTGGCGAGCTGGGTGGCGATCTCACCGCTGTCGATCGCCGGCAGCGACGCGTCCGCCCGACTGACCACCGGTCCGGCCGAGTACAACACCTTCCTCGGCTGGCCGCTGCTGCTCGTCACCCTCGCCGCGGTGGTCTGGCTGCTCCGTTACCCGGCCCGGCGTCCGCTGCTGATCGCCGTCGGCGTCGCCGGGGTGCTGATGGCGGCCCTGTCGCTCGGCCCGGACCTGGTGATCAACGGTACGCGGACCAGCGTGCCCGGACCGTACTCGTTGCTGCTCGGCCTGCCGGTGGTCGACGGCGCGCTGCCGATGCGGTTCGCCCTGGCGCTGATCCCGCTGGTCGCGACGGTGCTGGTGCTCGCCCTCGACCGGGCCCTGCGGACCGGGACCCGGCCGACCCGGATCCTGGTGCCGGCCGTGGTCGTCGCCGCACTGCTGCCGATCTTCCCCGCGCCGCTGCCGACCGCCGCCCGGCCGGTGCTGCCGACGTTCATCAGCGCCGAGCACTGGCGGGACTGTGTCGCCCCCGGTGGGGTGATGGTGCCGGTTCCGCTGCCGACGCCGAAGGAGCCGTGGGCGATGCGCTGGGGATCCGCCGCCAACGCCGAGTTCGGGATGCCGGAGGGCTTTTTCATCGGGCCGTACTCGGCCCGGGGCAAGGCCTCGATGGGCACCTACAAGCAGGCCACCTCCGCCCTGCTGGCCGAGGTGGCCAAGACCGGCGTGGTTCCGCCGATCGACGACGAGCACCGCCAGCGGGCCCGGCAGGACGTGGAGTTCTGGGGCGCCTCGTGCGTGGTGCTGGCCAGCGACGCGCCGCACCCGGAGAGCCTGCGGACCGCCCTGGAGGACCTGTTCGGTCCGGGGACCCGGATCGCCGACGCGTGGACCTGGAAGGTCGGCTGAGCCGGCCGCCGAGCCGGCCACACCGACGACGAGCGCCCCTCGGCGCTGCCGGGGGGCGCTTCGCGTACGCGGTCAGACGCGGGGGGCGATGCGGGGGGTTGCCTCGACGAACTCCTCGCGGGGGTCGTGCAACTGACCCAGGGCGACCACCTCGCGGCGCAGGAAGAAGGCCAGCAGCCAGTCGACCAGCACCCGGATCTTGCGGTTGAACGACGGGATCCGGCCCAGGTGGTACGCCCGGTGCATGGCCCAGGCCGGCAGGCCGGTCAGCTTGATCCCGTACACCTGGGCGACGCCCTTGTGCAGCCCGAGGCTCGCCACGCTGCCGGCGTGCTTGTGCTTGTAGTCCTTCGGCAGCCGGCTGCGGACCACCGCCCGGATGTTGTCCGCCATCTGGACGGCCTGGCGCACCGCGTGCTGGGCGCTCGGCGAGCAGAAGGTTCCGGGCGGGCCGGTCAGGTCCGGCACCGCGGCACAGTCCCCGGCGCTCCACGCCCCGTCCAGCACCCGGTCGCCGTCGACCACCTGGAGGGTCGGCAGGCAGGTGACCCGGCGCCGGTCGTCGCGGGGCAGGTCGGTCTGGTCGAGCAGCGGCGAAGGCTTCACCCCGGCGGTCCAGACGATCGTGTCGGCCCGGAAGCTGTCCCCGTCGGAGAGCTTGACCACGCCGTCCACGCAGGATTCCAACCGGGTGTCCAGCCGGATGTCCATCTTGCGCTTGAGCAACTGCTGCACGGTGTACGCGCCCATGTCCCGGTCGACCTCCGGCAGCACCCGCAGGGTGGCCTCGACCAGCACCCAACGCATGTCCTCCGTCGAGAGCTCCGGGTAGTACTTGAGCGCGTCCCGGGCCATGTCCTCCATCTCGGCCAGCGCCTCGATACCGGCGTAGCCGCCGCCGACGAAGACGAACGTCAGGGCGTTGCGTCGGGTCTCCGAGTCGGTCGTGGCGGCGGCCACGTCGAGCCGGGCCAGGACGTGGTTGCGCAGGTAGATGGCCTCGCCGATGGTCTTGAAGCCGATGCCCTGTTCGCGCAGGCCGGGGATCGGCAGGGTCCGCGACACCGAACCGGGCGCCACCACTATGTGGTCGTACGGGATCTCCCGGGGCGGCCCGATGATCGGCTGTACGGTCGCCGTCTTGCGGGCGTGTTCGATCCGGGTCACCTCACCGGCGACCACGGTGCAGTTGCGCAGGGCCCGGCGCAGCGGCACCACCGCGTGCCGCGGGGAGATGTTGCCCGCGGACGCCTCGGGCAGGAACGGCTGATAGGTCATGTGCGGCTGGGGATCGACCACCATCACCTCGGCCTCCCACGAGCGGAGCTTTTTCGACAAGCGCAGGGCCGCATACAACCCGACGTGCCCAGCGCCAACTACGAGGATCCGTTGTTTCACTCTTCTATCTTTCCCCTGCCGGAGAATTTGTGTGCGGTAGATGCCCTTGTTGTGATGGAGAACGCCGCCGTGAGTCGCCCGACCCGAATCCGGTTGCGACCCGCGTCACTCCGGGCGGGCGCGCCGGAGCATCCAGCTCAGCAGGAAGGCGGCCAGCACGGCGACGGCCATCCCGGCGATCGCGGCCACCACGAAGCTGCCCCGGTCCCACCGCTCGGCCAGCGCGATCAGCAGCACCGCCAGCACGGCGGTGGCAAGCACCACCGCCAGCGCGTTGAGCACCCAGTTCGCGAACACCTCGGGGGCCACCGCCGCGTCGTACGGCAGTTGGGCGGCGAGCGCGCAGAGGCTGTGGGTGAGGTAGAGGAAGCAGGCCAGCCCGAGCAGCCGCCACAGCGCGACCGGCTCGCCGTAGTAGCTGGTCTGGGCCACCCAGCCGGCCACGGTGGCGAGCGCGGCCAGGGTGGGCCAGGCCCGGCCCGGTGCCACCGCCGGCAGCAACGCCACGATCAGCAGGAACAGGATGCCGCGACCGCCCAGGACCGGCACCGGGTAGGCGAGCACGAACCCGGCCAGCCCGCTGAGGAAGATCGCGCAGCGCAGCAGCAGCGGGGCGAGGGTGGCCCGGGTGATCACGGTGTAGATCGACCGGATCCGCTCCGAGATCGCGTTCACCGGGGCCGCCTTCCGAACACGGGTGTCGGTGTGGTCATCGGCCGACCGCCCCGGCCGTGGGTTCGCTCATCGGCCGACCGCCCGAGGCGCGGAGGCGAGGCGGGCGACGTCGCGCAGCACCAGGTCTAGGCTGCCCGCGCCGGCCCAGGCCACCACCGGTACGCCATGCTCGCGCAACTGGCCGATGGTGTTCTCCCGGTCCAGCCGCCACAGCCGGTGCGCCACCTCGGTCCACTGCCCGCGCCGGGGCGGGGTGGTCAGCTCGGGCAGGGTGTCCACCGCGACCACGAACCGGCCGGACCGGGCCAGCCGGGCCAGCATCGCCGCCGACCGGGGATCGACCAGCGGGGTGAACACCACCACGAGCGCGTCCGAGGAGAGCAGCTGCGGGCCGAAGACCTGGTCGTACGGTTCGTGCTCGGAGTTCGCGGCGGTGACGTCGAGCAACCACTCCAGCGCGATCAGGTACTGGCGTCGGCCGGTGGCGGGACGGAGTCGACGGGCGGCGGGACCGTACTCCAGCAGCGAGACCCGGTCGCCCCGGTGCAGGTAGTGCTCGGCGATGGCGGCGGCGGCCCGGACGGTGGTGTCCAGCACCGACGCGGTGCCGCGTACGCCACCGGACCGGCCGGCCTCGGCGAGCACGTCGAGCAGGAGCACCACCTCGGCGTCCCGGTCGGAGAGGGTGGCCGCCACGTGCAGTTGCCGGGCCCGCAGCGACACCCGCCAGTCGATCCGACGCAACCGGTCACCGGGACCGAAGATCCGTACGCCGGCCAGTTCGCCGCCCTCGCCGGGCCGGCGGGAGCGGTGTCCGCCGACGAGCCCCGCGGCCCTCGGCATGGCCTCGTCGGCGTCGAACGGCTCGGTCTTCGGGTAGACCCGCACCGGCTGCGCTTCGATCAGCACCGGTCGGCTGGCCAGCAGCCCGGCGCAGGCGACCGCCCGGATACCGGCCGGGCCGAGCGGGTGCCGGCCCCAGCGCAGCGCCTCGCCGCGCAGTTCCAGGTCGACCGCCTCGTCCGGGGACAGGGTGAGGGCGAGCGGCCGGTCCACCCCGGCCGGGCCGGCGAAGGCGACGTCGGTGAGCTTGAACCAGGGCGAGACCCTGGTCCGGACCACGGCCAGGTCGTAACCGGCGAGGTCCGGGTTGCCCACGGTCACCGCGCCGGTGAAGTCGCTCCCCTCGACCAGTGCCTCGTCCCGGGCCCGGACCGCGATCCGGGGCGCCTCGGTGGGCCGGCGACGCAGGGCGTACGCGGTGCCGAGCGCGAACGGTGCGGCCAGCACGACCAGGTCGACCCGGCCGAACAGCACCGCGGCCAGCAGCAGCAGGCCGGTAAGCAGCACCGCCCGGCCGAGCGCGCGGGTCGGCGTCCACCACTGCGGTACGGGCTCCACCCGCTCCGCCCCCACCGCGTCGCGCGCCGCTGCGCGACGCGGCTGCGGTACGGCGGCCCGCAGCGGCCCGGAGCTGCCGGTCATACCGCGCGTGCTCCGGCGGCGTAACTGGGCAGCGCACCGCTGGCCGGGGCCGGTGTGCGGTCCAGCACCTCGTGGACGACGAAGGACGGGTCGACCCGGCGCAGCCACATCTCCGGGCGCAGGGTGATCCGGTGCGCCAGCGCGGGCGCGGCGACCTCCTTGACGTCCTCCGGGATGACGTAGTCCCGCCCGGCGAGCGCGGCCTTGGCCCGAGCCAGCAGCAGCAGCGCGAGCGAGCCTCGGGGCGAGGCCCCGACCAGCACCGACGCGTGCTCCCGGGTGGCCGCGGTCAGCTCGACGATGTAGCGGCCGAGCGAGTCCTCCACCACCACGTCCTCCAGGGCGGCCTGCATCTCGCGCAGCCGGGCGGCGTCGACCACCGGGGCCAGTTCGGCCTCCTCCTGACGGCGGGACATCCGGCGGCGCAGCACCTCCCCCTCCTCCTCGCGGGTCGGGTAGCCGAACGAGACCCGGAGCAGGAACCGGTCGAGCTGCGCCTCCGGCAGCGGGTAGGTGCCCTCGTACTCGATCGGGTTGGCGGTGGCGAGGACGTGGAACGGCGGGTCGAGCCGGTACGTGACGCCCTCCACCGACACCTGCTTCTCCTGCATCGCCTCCAGCAGCGCCGACTGGGTTTTCGGCGGGGTCCGGTTGATCTCGTCGGCGAGCAGCAGGTTGGTGAAGATCGGGCCGGCCCGGAAGCTGAAGTCGGCGCTGCGCTGGTCGTACAGGAAGGAGCCGGTGACGTCCGCCGGGAGCAGGTCCGGGGTGAACTGCAACCGACGGAAGTCCAGCCCGAGCGCCTGCGCGAACGACCGGGCGGTCAGCGTCTTGCCCAGCCCCGGCAGGTCCTCCAGCAGTACGTGACCGCCGGCCAGGATGCCGGCCAGCACCAGCTCCAGCGAGTCCCGCTTGCCGACGACCACGGTGCAGACCTGGTCCAGGACCGCCCGGGCCAGTCGGGCCACCTCGAAGATGGGCGTGCTCTTGACCTGGTCAGCGTCGTTCATAGCTTCTCCAATTGAGCGACGATCACCGCGAGGTCACGCGGTGCGGGCGTCCGCTTCGGGGGGCTGTCGAGGAACTTCCACACCTGCTCGCCGAGCAGGCTCCGGGCCCGCGCCGGGTCGCTGGCCCGGGTCAGTCCGTGCCGCTGGCGCAGCCGCTCGTCGACCAGGTCGCCGAGGTCCGGGTGCACGCCCTTGGCGTACCGACCGGTCTCGGCCTGGGACCAGATCAGCTTGTTCTCCCACCGGTCGACCACAGCGCGCAGGGCGTCCAGGGCGGCGAAGTTATACATCCCGTCGTCGGCGACGGTCGGACGCGGGCGGGTCGTACGCCGGGTCGGTGCCTTCACCCGGCCGGTGGCCCGGCGCAGCAGCAGCAGGGCCAGCCAGGCGGTGAAGGCCGCCGGTACGGAGATCCCGAGGTCGAACATCCGGAGCCCGACCACGGTCACGGCGGTGAAGCCGGCGGCGGTGAGCCCGGTCCAGAGCCAGGGACCGGCCCGGAACCGTCGCCGACGGGTCGGCTGCGGTTCCTCCTCGTACGTGAGCAGGTCACCGCTGCCGAGCAGGTCGTCGATGCTGGCGCTGCGTTCGGTCACGACGTCACCCCGGCGGTCAGCTCCGTACGCAGCCGCTGGAGCGCGGACCGGGCCTGGGTGCGCATCCGCTCGTCCACGCTGCGGGTGGCGTACCGGGCCTCCCGGTAGACCTGGGCGAACGCGGCCAGCACCTCGGCGCTGACCACCCCGGTACCGTCGCGCAGCAGCCGGGTCACCAGGTCGGTCGGGGTGTCGCCGACCCGGCGGGGCATCCCGGCGGCCGCCGCCGCCTGCTCCAGCCGGACCCAGCAGGCGATCACCGCGCGACGCGGGTCGGTGTCGGAGTCGGAGAGGTCGACCAGTCCGGCGTCGAGCGCGTCCACCACCGCCTGGGCGGTCTGGGCGGCCGACGCCTGGCCGGCTCCGGTCGGCATCTTCGCGCTCCGCCGCCGGGCCAGATCCCGCAGCAGCCGCCGGGCCAGCACCACGAGCAGCGCCAGCAGGGCGAGGGCGGCGAGGCCGATCGCCCCGTTGATCAACCAGCCGGGCACCGTGAACGGCTCGGCCGGGGCGAGTTCGAGTGGGGGCTGGGTCGGCTCGACGTACTCCGGGACGATGACGTCGGGCGGCGGCGCCGGCTCGGCCTGCTCCAGCCGGTCGATCCGCAGCGACGACTGGGCGGTCGACAACGCGGCGAGGGCGAGCAGCAGTGCGACCGCCGCGAGCGGCCACCATCTGCGCAGAGCGGAACTGGCCATCCCGCTTACCGCCCCCGAACTGTCGCCGATGTCCTAGTCCAACCCGGCCAGACCCTTGGCCCGGGTGAATATCCCGTCCAGCATCGCTGGTGTCAACCGTCCGGTGAAGGTGTTTTGCTGGCTGACGTGGTACGAGCCGAGCAAGTCCGGAACGGTTCCGCCGGCCCAGTGTGCCCCATGGCCGAAGGCGGGACGCGGACTGGGCGGGCGGACGCCGTACACCTGGTGGAGCACCGGCCACCACGCGGCCCAGGCGAAGGCGCCGAGGGCGACCACGACGCGCAGCGTGGGTCTGATCAGCTGCACCTCCCGGTGCAGCCAGGGGGCGCAGGTGTCCCGTTCGACCGGGGTCGGTTTGTTGTCCGGCGGCGCGCACCGGACCGCCGCGAAGATCCTGGTGTGCCGCAGGGTCAGGCCGTCGTCGGCGGCCACACTGGTCGCCTGGTTGGCCAGCCCGGCCCGGTGCATGGCGGCGAAGAGCACGTCGCCGGACCGGTCACCGGTGAAGATCCGCCCGGTGCGGTTGCCGCCGTGCGCGGCCGGGGCGAGGCCGAGGATGGCGATCCGGGCGTCGGCGACGCCGAACCCCGGCACCGGTCGGCCCCAGTACTCCTGGTCCCGGAACGCCGCCCGGCGCACCGTGGCGACCTCCTCCCGCCAGGCCACCAGGCGGGGGCAGGCGAAGCAGTCGGCGACGGCGCCGTCGAGGTCGGGCAGGTCGCTCGCCCGCGCGGCGCGGGCGAGGACCTGCACGGCGGTACGGGTCTCAGCCAAGCCGGCTCCGGAAGAATTCGAGCGTACGGGCCCAGGCGCTGGCCGCCGCCTGCCGGTCGAAGACCTCCGGCCGGTCGTCGTTGAAGAACGCGTGCCGGGTGCCGGGGTAGTCGTGCAGCGAGCACTCGCCTCCGGCGTCCTTGATCGCGACCTGGGCGGCCTGGATGCCGTCGTCGGCCGAGGTGCCGTCCTCTTCGGAGCAGTGGATGATCGCGGCCTTGCCTGCGTAGCCGGACCACTCCGGACGCATCCGCTCCCAGGGCAGGGCCGGGTAGAAGCCGACCGTCGCGACGATCCGTGGGGAGAGCGTGGCGGACCAGAGGGCGAGGCTGCCGCCGGCGCAGAAGCCGACCGCGCCCACCTGGCCGGTCACCTCCGGACGGTCGGCCAGGTAGTCGGCGGCACCGGCGATGTCCCGACCGGCCTGGTCCATCGCCAGCCCCATCAGCAGCCGCCGGGCCTGGTCCGGCTCACCGGTCGAGGCGCCGTGGTACAGGTCGGGGGCGAGTGCGACGAAGCCGGCCTCGGCGAACCGGTCGGCGACGGCGGTGATGTGTGGGACCAGGCCCCACCATTCCTGGATCACGATGACAGCCGGACCGGCCGCACCGCTGGTGGGTAGGGCCAGGTATCCCTCGCTGGTGCCACCATTACTCCGGTAGGTCACCTTTTCGCCCATCAGCCGGCCTCCTGTCGGTCAGTCATCATTGGCTGGTCGCACAGTTGTTGCTACGTTGCGTGCGGGTAGCCTGCCATGCCTGACCGTCAGCGGGGAAGACGGCGTGGCGTACGCCTCCCGTATCGGTGGACGTACACCCCGCCGTCCTTCCCGTCCGTCACCCGTCAACCGAGTCTGTACGACTTCCGGCTACGGGAGCCGTCGAACGGCTGGATCCGTGCTCGTTCAGGCCGCCTTCGGCTTGAGGCAGAGCAGGTAACCGGTGCCGCCCACCGGGATGGCGTAGTAGATGGAGTACTCCTCGCCCTCGGCGGCGTACTGCTCGCAGTCCGTGTTCGCCTTCGCCTGCGCCTCGGTCTGGTTCTCGATCCGGCCGACCACGTTGTACGCGGCCTCGGTCGAGGTGCACTCGACCACCTTGGCGTTCGGAGCGTTCTCCTCCTCGCCCACGGCCACCTCGGGCAGCGCGGCGAGGCAGTCGCCGACCTTCGCCTCGGCGGCCTTGTCCTCGCCGCCGCCGAGCACGGCGCTGACGCCGAACTTCACCGCAACCGCGACCGCGATGACCGCCAGCACGCTGACGATCTTCTTGACCGGGCTCTTCTTCTTGGCCGGTGCGGGGGGAACCGGCACGGGTGCGCCGGCCGCGGCCGGGAACGGCGCGGGTGCGCCGGGATCGACCGGCGGCGGCACCGGCGCTCCCGGCAGGGGGGATGCCGGGGCGGCGGGCGGCGGGGGTGCCTGGTCCGTCACTGACTGTCCTCTCGAAACAGGGGGTTTGTTCGATCCGCACCAAGTGATCAAGTGCGGGGGATACGGTATCCATCGCCCCCGACATTTCGCTGCCCGGATCCCTCCACCTTTCAGCCGAGGTTGCCGCCCGTTCCGCCCGCGGGCGGCGCCACCGGTGGGGCGGTCGGCACCGGGCTCGGGGGCGCGCCGGTCGGCACCGGTGTCGGCGTGCCCCCCACCGGTGCAGGTGTCGGGGTGGCCGGCGTCGGCGGTGTCGGCGCGGCGTCGGACGGGACCGGTCCGGTCGAGAACCGGAACGGCGCACCCTCCGGGCAGTACGGGTACGGCTGCCGCAGCGGATCCCCCAGTTGATCCCGCGCCGCCTCGGCCAGCCCGCCGGGGACCTGCAGGGGCCGATCGCACCACGGGTGCCCGAGCCGGATCGGTCGACCGTCCTGGTCGAACAGTCGCACCCCCTCCATCAACCGGCCCTGCGCGTCGTAGACGTAGACGTCCTGGACCCCGGCGTACGGATCCTCGTTGTAGGACGGTGTGTAGTAGGTGTTGTGCGGTCCCCGCTGGTCGATGTCGACGAAAATGACCAAGCCGAACAGCGCCAGCGCCACCGTGCCGAGGGTCATCGAATGCCGCCGCCAGCCCCGGAGCGGGACGCTACGCGTGCCCAACCAGATCGAACCGACCACGCAAAGGCCGAGCAGCAGTACGGCGGCCAGGCCGTTGCCGCCGAGCCGGGGGAGCAGCCCGTAGCCGTCACTGGTGAACAGGACCGTGATGAACATGGCGACCAGGTAACCGCGCAGCAGCCACCAGGCCGGACGGAGCAGCCGGATGAAGTCGCTGGCGTTGGCGTACCCGATCACGGGTCCGGTCCGGGCGTCGACGGCGCGCAGCCGGCCGCGCAGCCGGTGCACCGCGCTGGCGATCCGCTTGTCCGCGTCGGGCGCCGGATCGGCCGGTCGCAGCCCGGCCGCCGTACGCAGTTCGGCCGCGTACGCCTCCGGGGTGCCGAGCCGGTCGACGAGCGCCCCGGCGTCCTCGGCGGCCACCTCGGCGAGATGTTCCGGCAGGTCCTCCAGGAGTTCGTCCCGGTCGGCCGGGGACAGGTCGGCCAGGGCCAGCCGGACCCGTTGGACGTAGTCGGTGATCTCCCGCTCGGTCATGTCATCCTCGCTTCGCCCGGTGGCACCCTCCCCGTTGCGCGCGGTCATGCCGTGCGCCCCCGTTCGTCGAGGAGCTGGTCCATGGTGGATGAGAAGGCCCGCCACACCTTGCCGGACCGGTCGAGCTGGTCGCGGCCGGCGGTGTTGAGGGCGTAGTACTTGCGATGCGGCCCCGATTCGCTGGGCACCACGTAGGTGGTCAGCAGTCCGGCCTGGAACAGCCGGCGCAGGGTGCCGTAGACGGAGGCGTCGCCGATCTCGTCCAGACCGGCGGTACGTAGACGACGCATGATGTCGTAGCCGTAGCCGTCCTCTTCCTTGAGGACGGCCAGAACCGCGAGATCCAGCACGCCTTTGAGCAGCTGGGTAGTGTCCACGCGGTGGAGAGTAGTGTGTATTGCGAGATACCGTCAACAGCACAGTAGGCGGAGGCGGCCGACGAGTCCTCAGACGTAGAGCTTGCGAAGCTCGTGGGCGATGTCGGGCACCTCGGTCAACGCACCACCGGCCACCGACATCACCAACGCTTCGGCCTGATCCACGTCAACGTCCTGGATCCGGACCTCGTTGAGGGCCAGGAACACCCGGGCCGCCGCCCAGGCGAGTCGCTTGTTCCCGTCGATCAGCGCGTGGTTCATGCAGACCGAGTGCAGCAGCGCGGCGGCCTTGCTCCACAGATCCGGGTACGCTTCCCGGCCGAACACGACGGTGGCCGGACGGACGACCGCCGACGACAGCAGACCGACATCACGGATCTGCGGCGTCCCACCCACCACGATGGAGGCGATCTCCATGAGGTCGTCGACCTCCAGATAGTTGGTCACTCGGCCAGCCGACGCAGCAGTTCGGCGTCGCGCTCGGCAACCTCTCCCGCGAGATCCCGTACGCGGGCGCGTCGACTGTGCGCCGAGATGTACTCCTCGACCGCCACGACGATGGTGGCGTTCATCGACCGGTGCTCCTGATCGGCGAGTTGCTTGAGCCGCTCGTGCAACTCGTCGGGAAGATTGACAGTGGTGACCATATGAAAATCATACCGCCCGCCACCAGCACGAACGCCTGGTAGCGGACAACCTAGAACGCCCGTCGCGGCGCGGTCCATCCAACGAACCGGACGAACATCTCCTGGGGACCCGGCATCTCGTTCGGGTTCAGCCGGTACAGCTCAGCCATCGCCTCGTGAAGCTGGGCCGCCATATAGACGGAGAGGCCCACCCGGTCCCTCTCGTACTCAGTCTTCAATGCCTGCTGGCCGGGAGGCACGGCCAAGGAAACGAGCACACCAGGCAAGCCCACAGCGGCCTGTGGGGCGTATGCGGTCGTTGAGGTCGAGGGGGACGGTCATGAACGGTGGAGCGATTGGACGTCGACATCCCTCCAGCCTGTCGGCAGCGTAGCCACTAGTCAAGACCCCTAGTAGGGTGTTGCCCAACTAGGGCATGCCCTAGTTGGGGGGTGTCTAGCGTCCGGGTTATGAGCGGCGATCTCATGGGAGCGCACGAGATTCGTATGCGCCTGGGTGTCAGCAGACAGCGGGTGGAGCAGCTGATGAAGCGCCCCGACTGGCCGGAGCCGTACATCACGCTCGCGACGGGCCGGATCTGGCGTACCAAGGACATCGAGGCTTGGATCCGGGAGCACCGGCCAAACCTGGTTGACGAGGAAGGCTGAGGGTCCCGGCGACTCCAAGGCCCTCCGTACAGCTAGCTGTCAGCCAACGGTCTCACCCTGAGGGCCGGCAACGATCACGTTTGGCAGTGCCTATTGTCAAGCGCGTGGACGTTGTCGGGGTTGCCGAGATCGCTGACATGCTCGGTGGGATGTCCCGCCAACGGGCGAACGTGATCGCCAACAGCAAGGGCTTCCCCGATCCGGTGTTCGTGCTGCGGATGGGCAAGGCGTGGGCGAAGGCTGACGTTGAAGCCTGGATCCGAGAGCACCGGCCAGAACTGGCCAACCCGCAGAACTGAGTTCCGTATCTTCTAGAGCAGGCTGTAGGCGATGCCGTCGAGGATGTCGTGCTCGCTGGCCACGACCGAGGGCATGCCGGCTCGCTCCATGATCACCCGAAGCACCAGCGCGCCCGCGCCGATCACGTCCGCACGGCCGGGATGCATCACCGGGTACTCCATCCGCTGGGCCGACGACCGGGCCAACAGGTCCGAGGTCACCTTCGCCACCTCGTCGTACGAGATGCGCGCGTGGTGGATCCGCTCCGGCTCGTACGCCTCCAGGCCCTGGGCGATCGCCACCACCGTGGTCACCGAACCGGCCAGGCCGATCAGGGTGGCCGCCTCCCGACCGGGAACCGCCGCCAGCGCCCGATCCACGGCAGCCGCGATGTCCGCCTCGGCCGCCGCGACCTGAGCCGGCGTCGGCGGGTCGTCGTGCAGGTGCCGCTCGGTCATCCGGACACAGCCGATGTCGACCGAGATCGCCGCCGTGACCCGCTCCCCCGCCGAGCCCGTGCCCTGCTTCCCTGCCGCCGTGCCCTGCTCACCACCGGCCGGGCCACGGTCGCCGACGACGAACTCGGTGGAGCCGCCGCCGATGTCGACCACGAGGAACGGCGACCGGGCGTCGGCCGGCAGGCCGCGTACCGCGCCGGTGAACGAGAGCCGGGCCTCCTCGTCGCCGGAGACCACCTCGGGGGCCACGCCCAGGGTGTCGGACACCATCGCCCGGAACTCGTCGGCGTTGCTGGCGTCGCGGGAGGCGGAGGTGGCGCACATGCGTACGCGGGTCGCGCCGAGGTCGGTCAGCTCGGTCGCGTACCCGGCCAGGGCCTGCCGGGTACGTTCGATCGCCTCCGGAGCGAGCCGACCGGTCCGGTCCACGCCCTGCCCCAGCCGGACGATCTCCATCCGCCGGGAAACGTCCACCAGTGACGCCGTCGGACCGGCCGCCGGATCCGGCAGGTCGGCCACGAGCAGCCGGATGGAGTTGGTACCGCAGTCGATCGCCGCCACTCTGGTCGTCACGGCAGCCACCCTACGTCAGAGGCGCAGCAGCATCCGTACGTTGCCCAGGGTGTTCGGTTTGACCCGCTCCAGGCCGAGGAACTCCGCCACACCCTCGTCGTACGAGCGCAGCAGTTGCTCGTACACGGCCTGCGGGACCGGTGCGCCGTCGATCTCGACGAAACCGAACGAGCCGAAGAAGCCGGTCTCGAAGGTCAGGCAGAACACCCGGGTCACGCCCAACTCCCGCGCCACCGCCAGCAGCTCGGCCACGATCCGGTGACCGATCTTCAGGCCCCGGCAGTCGGGGTGGACCGCCACCGTACGGATCTCGGCCAGGTCCTCCCACATCACGTGCAGTGCCCCGCACCCGACCACCACCCCGTCGTCGGGCCGGACCGCCACCCAGAACTCCTGCACGTGCTCGTACAGGGTGACGGTGGCCTTGCTGAGCAGCCGCCCACCCGGACTGTAGGTGTCGATCAGCTCGCGGATGCCGCGCACGTCGGCGGTCCGCGCCCGCCGGACGACAGGATCCGTGCTCATGACGAGAGGGTAACCACGAGAGGCGGCACGGTTGTCAGTCGGTCTGGGACGGGGGCAGATCGACGCACGAACCGCCGAGCCACCAGGGCTCGATCAGTTCGAGGGTCTCGTCACCGAACGGGTTGACGCCGGGGCCGGTGGCCAGGGCGTGACCGAGGTGCACGTGCAGGCACTTCACCCGGCCCGGCATGCCACCGGCGGAGATGCCGTCGATCTCCGGCACCGCGCCGATCGCGTCGCGGCGGGTCAGGTAGTCCTCGTGCGCGGCCCGGTACCGCGCCGCCAGCTCCGGATCCTCGGCCAGCCGGTCGGCCATCTCCTTCATCACCCCGGCCGACTCCAACCGGCTGCACGCACCGACGGCGCGCGGGCAGGTCAGGTAGAACAGGGTCGGGAACGGGGTGCCGTCGGCGAGCCGTGGCGTCGTCTCGACCACGTCCGGCCGCCCGCAGGGGCAGCGGTGCGCGACCGCTCGGGTGCCGCGCGGCGTACGGCCGAGTTGCGCGCCCACGGCGGCCAGGTCTTCGTCGGTGGCCGGTTCGCGCGCGGGCAGGGGGACCAGACCGGCCGCCGGCCGCTCCGGGGGTACGACGGTCAACGTGCTGGACCTTCCTCGTTGGCGGCCCGGACACTGGACCAGAGCATGTCGTACCAGGGTTCGGCGGGTTTCGGTGCCGGCTCGGTGGCGGTCCCGGCGTCGCGGGCGGCGCCCTCGGCATCGGTGAGGATCAGCAGCAGCCGCTCACCGGGCCGGACCATGAAGAACCGCTCCTTGGCCTCGGTGGTGATGAAGGCCGGGTCCTTCCAGAGCTCGGCCTCCTGCGTCAACTTGCCGATGTGCTCCCGCTGGGCCTGCTGCGCGGCCTCCATCCGGGCGATGTCCGCCTGCTGTCCGAGGTAGACCCGGACCGGGTAGGTGTACGCGAGCGCGAGCGCGACGAAGACCGCGAAGAGTGCGGTCGCCCGGCCGGTGAACCGGCGCGGCTGGGGGGCGAAGGTGCGTTTGGTCGCACCCGCGGCGGGGGGGGGGGGGGGGGGGGGGGGGGGGGGGGGGGGGGGGGGGGGGGGGGGGGGTTGGGGGGGGGGGGGGGGGGGGGGGGAGGGGGGGGGGGGGGGGGGGGGGGGCGGG
>NZ_JBVJHT010000017.1:0-93133 GCF_055586685.1 Micromonospora sp. NPDC049529 | reverse complement strand
GGGGTAGGGGGATAACCGAAAAAAAACCAGAAAAGGGGCCGGTCTCCACTCCGGCAACCCGTCGCGGTGGGGGGGAAGATTTGTTTTTGCCCCCCCCCGCCGCGCCGCCCCCCCCCCCCCCCCCCGGACGGGTGGCCGACCGTGGGGAGTCCGTTCCCCGAGGGGTACGGGTGGAGATCCCGCGTGCGGGCAGCCGGGCCGAGGACTCCCGGCCCGTGGCACGGGTGCCGCCGCCACGACCGGGTTGCCCCGGCCGCCGGGCGGGCCGCTGGCCGCTCGGTATGCGACGAGCCGTCACGTGGACGTACCCCCTCCCCGAGGCCGATTCGGAAATTAGGCAGAACGGTAACGCGGGAACGCACCGGCACCGGCGTAGCGCGCCGCGTCGGCCAGCTCCTCCTCGATCCGCAGGAGTTGGTTGTACTTCGCCACCCGGTCGGAGCGGGCCGGGGCACCGGTCTTGATCTGGCCGCAGCCGGTGGCCACCGCGAGATCGGCGATGGTGGTGTCCTCGGTCTCGCCGGACCGGTGGCTCATCATGCAGCGGAAACCGGCCCGGTGGGCCAGGTCGACCGCGTCCAGGGTCTCGGTCAGCGACCCGATCTGGTTCACCTTGACCAGTACGGCGTTGGCCGAGCTCTCGGCGATGCCACGGGCGATCCGCTGCGGGTTGGTGACGAACAGGTCGTCCCCGACGATCTGCACCCGGTCACCGATCGCCGCGGTGAGGCTGGCCCAGCCGGACCAGTCGTCCTCGGCGAGCGGGTCCTCGATCGACACGATCGGGTACTCGTCGGCCAGCTTGGTGTAGTACGCCGACATCTCGTCGGCGGTCTTGCTGGTCTGCTCGAAGGTGTAGATCCCGTCGGAGAAGAACTCCGTCGCGGCCACGTCGAGCGCGAACACGATGTCGCGGCCGAGCCGGTAACCGGCCTTCTCGACCGCCTCGGCGATCAGGTCCAGGGCGGCGGCGTTGGTCGGCAGGTCGGGGGCGAAGCCGCCCTCGTCGCCGAGGCCGGTCGACAGGCCCCGCTTCTTCAGTACGGACTTGAGCGCGTGGTAGACCTCGGCACCCGAGCGCAGCGCCTCGCGGAAGGTCGGTGCGCCGATCGGGGCGATCATGAATTCCTGCACGTCGACGTTGGAGTCGGCGTGCGCGCCCCCGTTGAGGATGTTCATCATCGGCACCGGCAGCAGGTGCGCGTTCGGGCCGCCGAGGTAACGGAACAGGCTCAGCTCGGCGCTGGACGCGGCAGCCTTCGCCACCGCCAGCGACACGCCCAGGATCGCGTTCGCGCCGAGGCCGGACTTGTCGGCGGTGCCGTCGATGTCGAGCATCTTCTGGTCGATCAGCCGCTGCTCGCTGGCCTCGTAGCCGACGAGCTGGTCGACGATCCGGTCCTCGATGTTGGCGACCGCGGTCTCGACGCCCTTGCCCTGGTAACGGTCTGCGTCGCCGTCGCGCAGCTCGATCGCCTCGAACGCGCCGGTGGAGGCGCCGGACGGCACCGCCGCGCGGGCGGTCGTACCGTCGTCCAGCCCGATCTCGACCTCGACGGTCGGGTTGCCGCGCGAGTCGAGAATCTCTCGGGCGACGATTCCCTCGATGGTGGCCACTGTGTCGCTCCTCGTGATGAGTGTCAACTGGTGCTCTCGGGCCGCGACGGTGCGGCGGAAGCGTTCCGAAGGCAGCGTAACGGGCCGTGGTCGCCGGACGGGGATGGCCTCCACCAACCGGGCGGCGATCTGCCGGATATCCGCTGGTTCTGCACCCGTCATGTGGACCGGGGTTTGCGGGGGTTGCCCTGATCGACAAGGCTGGCGCACATGCTCGTCGACCGTCAGGCGTACGCACAGTGAACAGCGACCCGTCGTCGGCCCGGCAGGTGTTCCTGCCCGGCGCGGCGGCCGACGTACCGGCCGACCCGACCGACCTGTGCCTGGTGGTGGCCGACGGGAAGCTGCTGGTCGCCGCCGACGGCGGCTTTCCCCGGTTCGCCGACCTGCCCGCCGGTTCCGATCCGATCCCGCTCGGCACCCTGGACGGGCTGCGGGTCTGGGCCACCACCCGGGAGAACGCCGACGAGGCCCTCGGCGCCTGGCTCGGCTGGCGGGAACTGGCCGCCGGGCTGACCGAGCCGCTCGCCTCGCTCGCCGGTCGGGCCCTCCAGGTGGTCACCTGGCGGCGTACGCACCGTTACTGCGGCGCGTGCACGACGGAGTTGGCCGACGTGCCCGGCGAGACCGCCCGCCGCTGCCCCAACTGCAAGCTGTACGTCCCGATGCAGCTCTCCCCCGCCGTCCTGGTCGCCATCCGCAGACCCGGTCCGGCCGGTGAACCGGGCCAACTGCTGCTGGTCCGGCACTCGTACGGGGCGACCGAGGTGTGGGCACTGGTCGCCGGTTTCGTCGAGGCGGGCGAGACGTTGGAGCAGGCGGTGCACCGGGAGGTGGCCGAGGAGGTCGGGCTACGGGTCGACGGGCTGACCTACTTCGGCAGCCAGCCGTGGGCGATGTCCGGTCCGGGCGTGGTGCTCACCGGCTTCGTCGCGTACGCGGCGGATCCGGCGGCCGAGCCGCTGGTCGACGGCCACGAGCTGACCGAGGCGCGCTGGTTCCCGCTCGACGCGCTGCCGGAGGCGCTGCCGCCGACGTACTCGATCTCCCGCTGGTTGATCGAGCACGTCGGCATCGGGCAGCCCGCCGACTGAGCCGGCCGGACCGGACGCCGGTCGGACTTCCGGCCGCCTTCCGGCCTCAGAGCCGGACGGTGCGGGCGCGGCGGTCGGCCGTCACCGCGTCCAGTCCGGCCGCGTCGATGTCGAGGGTGAGCTGGAGCAGCTGGATCACCGGGTCGAGGTTCACCCCGGGCGACAGCGGGATGGTGATCGTGTCCGCCGGTGCCGCCACCCGGCTCGGCGACGCCGACGGGGTCGGCGACGAGGTCGGGCTCGGGCCGCCCGAGTTCCATTCGGCCCGTACGACGTTGCCGTCCACCCCGGTCGCCTCGACCCGTACGCTCAGCGGCCTCGCGGACCCGGTGGTGGTGACGACCGCGTTGAACGAGCCGGGGTTCGGCCCCTTCTGGATCGACACCGAGACCCCGCCGACCACGGTGACGCCGGTGGCGATGGTCAGCCCCCGCACGGCGAAGGAGATGGCCCGGGTGAGCGGACCGAGCTGGGTGGAGAGCGGGGTGGGCGCCAGCGACAGGTCACCGTCGGCGAACTCCAGCAGGTCCGGCTCGCACTTGTAGGCGTTGTTCGACGGCAGCGGCTGGTACACGCTCAGGTTCGTGTCCGGGGCGGACCGGGTGGTCGTGTACAGCAGCCCGGCGTCCGTGTCGGAGGCGTTGTGGGCGTACAGGTCGGTGCTCCCGTTCATGGTGATCACCTCGAACTGGACACCTCCGGCGTCGTACGGTCCGACCGAGTCGTCGCCGTCCCTCGCCGCGATCATGAGCGGCAGCACGTTGGCCGCGACCGTGGCCACCTGGACCAGTGAGCCCAACCAGTCGCCGATACCGGTGACCCTCGGCGGCGCCTTCGCGACGGCGGCGGCGTGGGCGGCATCGGGGGCGTTGTATCCCCCCGGGACCGCTTCCGGCTTCGCCGCCGCGTCGGACGAGGTGATCAACGGTCCCCCGATGGCCGCCGCCGCCACGGCACCGCCCACGGCGGCGGCACCCCACATGACGTCGCGCCGACTCACCGGCCGGTGCTCGTTCGCATCCCGCACACCCGTCTCCCTCCGCATCGGTCACCTCCTCGGTCAGACATCGACCGACGCAAGTTTCCATCTTTCGAAAGGACAACGAAACCACGATTGATCACTATTCGTTCATCAAGCAAATACATTGATGAACGTAATTACTGCTATTTGTCGAGAGGCGTTTGTCGCAACGCGGCCTAGTACGCCGGCTCGACGCCGAGCAGCGTACGCAGGTGGCGGGGCGGCGGTGAGCCGTGCGAGAGCATCGCGTCGTGCCACTGGCGGACCGACGGCCCGACCGGACGGGCGGCGCCGATCTCGGCGACCTCGCTGTAACCGACGAAGTACGTGGAGAGCTGGGTCGAGGTGAGCAGCGCCCGGCGCCACTTGCCGGCCGCCTCCCCCTCCTCCTGGAAGCCCCGCCCGGTCATCAACGCCATGCCCTCGGACTCGGGCAACTCGTCGCAGTGCACCAACTGGTCCAGCAACGCGTTGATCGTCATCCGGAGCTGCATCTTGAGCTGCTGCAACCGGATCGGCAGACCACCGAAGCCGAGGTCGGCCATCACCTGCTCGGCGTACACCGCCCAGCCCTCGACGAACGGGCCGGAGCGACCGAGCGCGCGGACCCGCGTACTGCCCCGGTAGCGGCGCGAGTGCGCCAACTGGAGGAAGTGGCCGGGCATCGCCTCGTGCACGGTCAGGTTGCGCACCATGTGATTGTTGTATTCGCGGTAGAACGAGGTCACCTGGTCCGCCGACCAGTCCGCCGGGGTCGGCGCGATGCAGTAGAACGTCGGCACGTCGGCGGTCTCCAACGGGCCCGGCGGATCGCAGTAGGCCACCGCCACCCCACGCGCGAACTCGGGCATCTCCTGGATCACGCACGGGTCGTCGACGAGCGTCACCAGGTCGTGGGCGCGGACGAAGTCGGTCGACTCGGTGAGCGTCGTGCGGGCCAGTTCCACGATCGAGGTGTCGTCCGGGTGCTCGGCGGCGAGCCGGTCCAGCGCCCGCCGTACGGTCTCGTCGGTGGCCGGGCCACCGACGAGCTCGGCGGCCGCCTCCCGGATCTCGTCGGTGACCCGCTCCAGGTTCGCCTCGGCACGGGCGAAGACCTGGGCGGCGGACAGCTCGGTGTCCAGCGTGTGCCAGAGCCGCGCCTCGAAGCGGCGCCGGCCGAGCCGGGGGTCGCGCCCCGGACCGGCGTCGTCGCGCAGGCCCGCCCGGAGCCAGTCGGCGAAACCGGCCAGCGCGCGGATCGCCTCCCGGGCCACCGGTTCGACCTCGTCCCGCAGGCCCGGTGCCTCGGCGAGCAGGGCGGGTAGCTCGTCGCGGACCAGCGCAGCCGTACCGTCGAACTGCCCGGCGGCCGTCTCGGCATGGATCCGGGGCATGTCGCGCAGCGTGACCCGCGCGGTCGCCAACGCGTCCGGTACGTCGGCCAGCCGCCCGGCGAGGCTCGCCAGCCGGACCTCCACCGGGGCGTACGGGCGTGCGGTCAGCGCGTGCAGCAGCGGGCCCGGATTGTGCCGCAGCGGGTCCCACTCGTGCGTACGCAGCTCGGACAGCTCGAACAGTTCCCGGTCGACCAGGGCGGCGAGCAGGCTGTGGTCGACCTGCTCCGCCGGGTCGAGGGCCAGGTCGTCCACCTGGGAGAGAGCACCGGCAGCGTCGCGCAGCATCGCCGACCGGGCCTGCACCCCGTCGTCGGAGAGGTCCGGCAACCGGTCGTCGAAACGGTGGTCACCGGCCGAGGACGCCAGCACGGGGCTGCTCTCCAGCAACGCGTCGACGATGCGCTCGGCGAGTGGAACGAAAGACGACATGAAAAGAATCTAGCGAGTCCGACCGGGCTCGGGCAGCCGGGGAACGTCGCCGGTCCGACGAGGCTCGGGCGGTGGCGGGACGTGACCGGGCGGCGGGGTGACGTGGCCGGTCCGACGAGGCCCGGGCGCGGCGGCGACGAGGTCGGCCAGGGTGCGTACCGCACGGGTCAGCTCGGCGGGCGAGTTCGCGGCGTAACCGAGCACCAGTCCCGGCGGGCCGCCGGGAGCCAGCCGCAGCCGGGACAGTGGCACCGGCACCAGCCCGGCCCGGTGGGCGGCGGCGGCCAACCGCTCGTCGTCGATCCCGTCGGGCAACTCCACCACCAGGTGCAGCCCGGCCGCGATACCGGAGATCCGGGCCGCCGGCAGGTAGCGGCGCAGGGCGGCGGTCAGCGCGTCCCGGCGCTGCCGGTGCGCCTGCCGACAGCGGCGCAGGTGCCGGTCGTAGCCACCGTCGGCCAGCAGCTCGGCGAAGGCGAGCTGTTCCAGGACCGGCCCGCCGATGTCGGCCGCCGCCTTGGCCGCGAGCACCGCCGCCCGCAACCCCGGCGGTACGGCGAGCCAGCCGAGCCGCATCGCGGGGGCGAGCGCCTTGCTGGCCGAGCCGATGTGGGCCACCAGGTCCGGGGCGAGCCCCTGGAGGCAGCCGACCGGATCCCGGTCGTACCGGAACTCGGCGTCGTAGTCGTCCTCGATCACCAGGCCGCCGGTCCGGCGCGCCCAGGCGAGCAGGGCGGCCCGGCGGCGCGGGGCGAGCACCACGCCGGTCGGGTACTGGTGTGCCGGCGTGGTCAGCACCGCCGGCAGACCGCTGCGCTCCAGCGCCCCGACGTCCAACCCTTCGCCGTCGACCGGCACCGGCACCAGGCGCAGCCCCTGCGCTTCGAGGTGCCCCCGGATGCTGGCGCTGCCCGGATCCTCGATCCCGACCTCGGTCGCTCCCCGACCGCGCAGCACCCCGGCGACCAGCGAGAACGCCTGCGCCGCCCCGGTGGTGACAACCAGGTCGGCCGGTTGCACCCGGGCGGCCCGGACCCGGCCGAGATAGTTCGCGAGCTCCGTACGCAGCCGGAGCGCCCCGGCCGGGTCACCGTAGTCGAGGTCGGCGTCGCGGGCCCGGCCCAGCGCCCGCTCGTACGCCCGCCGCCACTGGGCGCGCGGGAACATCGCCAGGTCCGGTACGCCCGACCGGAGCCCGTTCCCGGTCACCGGCGGCTGGCTGGGCCGGTCCGGTCCGACCGTGGCGCTCGGCGGGACCTCCGCCGCCGCCCGGCGGCTCCGTGGCGAAGCACTGTCGGCGGCGACCCGGGTGCCGGCACCGGGCCGGGCCACCAGCCGTCCCTCGGCCACCAGCTGCTCGTACGCCTCGACCACCACGCCCCGGGACAGGCGCAGGTCGGCGGCGAGGCCCCGGCTGGACGGGAGCCGGGTGCCCGGGGCGAGTCGCCCCTGCACGATCGCGTCCCGCAGCGCGACGGTGAGCTGGACGGCGAGGCCGGGTCGACCCCGGTCGAGTTCGACGAGCGTCTCCAGGGTGGTCAATTGGTCCTCCACAGCCCGTCCGTACTGGTCCTCAACAGGGGACCATTGGCACCCTAGCGTCGGACCGGTGAAGATCTCCAACACCGGCGCGGTCGTGCTCTGCGCCACCGGGATGACGATCGTCGGCAGCTCCGTCTCAATCAGCCAACTGGTGCTCGACTATCCCGCGTTGACCGGCCAGGCCGCCCGGTACGCGCTCGCCGCCGTCGCCCTGTTCGCCATCGCCCACCGCTGGCCCGCCCTCGGCTTCGGCCTCGACACCGTGCCCCGAACCGGTGCCGACACCGGGGCGGCGACTGGTTGGCCGACCCGACGCGAGTGGGGCATCCTCACCGCGCTCGCGGCGACCGGACTGGCCGCGTTCAACGCCTTCATCCTGATCGCGCTGCCGCACGCCGAGCCGGCCCTGGTCGGCACGTTCATCGGCGCCGCGCCGCTCGGTCTGGCCCTGCTCGGTCCACTGCTGCGCGGCCGGCGCCCGACCGTACGCCTGCTCGGTGCGGCCGGCCTCGTCGTGGCCGGCACCGCCCTGGTCCAGGGGACCGGTCGGGCGGACCCGATCGGCGTGCTCGCCTCGCTCGGTGCGCTCGGCGGGGAGATCGCCTTCTCGTTGCTCGCCGCCGCCGTGCTACCCCGACTGGGCCCGGTACGGGTGGCGGCGTACAGCTGCGCGTTGGCCGTACCGCTGCTGCTGGTCGGGGCGCTGGTGGCGGGCGAGCCGGCCCGGTGGCGGGCGCCGACCGGGGTGGAGGCGGCGACGTACGGCTACCTCGCCGCGCTGATGACCGTGGTCGCGTTCATCGCCTGGTTCACCGGGCTGCGCCGGCTGGGGATCGAGCGGGCCGGGATCCTGGTCGGCCTGATGCCGGTGGCCACCCTGCTCACCGCCGCGGTGCAGGCCGGTCGCCCGCCGACCGCCGGCCCGAGCGGCGGGGTGCTGGTGGTCGCGCTCGGCCTCGCCGTGGGCCTGGCCGGCGACCGGCGCCACCGACCCAGCCCCGCCGTACGCCTTCCGTGATCGCGGAGAGTTCGGCCGGTCGGAGCGAGCCGAACCCTCCGCGACCATCGGGCGCGGCTAGTTGGGTGCCGGCCGGCTCGGCGGGATGTCGAGCAGGCTCACCAGCGCGAGCCGGCATTCGCCCGAGCGGCGTTCGACGGGGCCTGGCCGGCGGTCTCCAGCGGGGTCAGCGGATCGACACCACGGATAAGGTCGGCGGCCTTCTCGGCGAGCCCGATCACCGAGGCGTTCGGGGCGCCGCGCCCGGACCGGGGCATCACCGAGGCATCGACCACCCGCAGCGCGTCGACGCCCAGCACCCGCAGGTCGGGGTCGACGACGTCACCGATCGAACAGGTACCCACCGCATCGAAGATCGAGTGTGTCCGGCGACGGGCGTAGGCGCGCAGGTCGGCGTCGGATTCCGACGCGGGCGGCCGGTACAGGTTGCCGGTGTAGCGCGACAGCGGCTGCTGCCGGGC
This sequence comes from Micromonospora sp. NPDC049529, assembly GCF_055586685.1. Classification (NCBI taxonomy): domain Bacteria; kingdom Bacillati; phylum Actinomycetota; class Actinomycetes; order Micromonosporales; family Micromonosporaceae; genus Micromonospora; species Micromonospora sp. NPDC049529. Next base: position 84,572 of record NZ_JBVJHT010000017.1, on the reverse strand, counting down.
GATGTCCAGGGCGATCCGCAGCCCGGCCACGGCCGCCTCCACGTCCACCCGTTCCGCCAGGTAGTTGTGTTCGATCTTCGGCTTGGCGGTGGGGTCGGGCGACACCAGCGTGACGCTTCCCCGGCTCTCCGGGACGAGCAGACCCGGCCCATACGTGATGGCGTGGCTGGTCGGGATGTCCAGGCCGCTGTCGGGGAACATGACCGGCGCGGCGAAGAAGCCCACGTCGGGCGCGGGTAGGCCCGACCGGGTGTGCACGAACCCGCCGGACTCCGGCCCGTTCGAACTGACCGGCCCGCGGCCGTCCTCCCGGAACTCGCGGACGAACCGGGGGTCCGCCCCGATCAGCAGGCTGACCGGCTCCGAGTGGGTGAAGATCAAGGGCACCATCACGTGGTCCTGGAGGTTCTGCCCGACCAGTGGCTGGTCCAGGACAACCGGGATGCCGAGGCCCGTCAGCAGGCGCGCGGGTCCGATCCCGGAGAGCATCAGCAGCTGCGGCGAGTTGTACGAGCCCGCGCTGACGATCACCTCGCGTTCGGCCCGGATCGTGACCTCCTCCTCCAGGCGCTGGCCGACCACCCCGACGGCCCGACCATCCTCGATCATCACGCGGTGCACCTGGAGGTTGGTCTCCACGGTCAGGTTCGGCCGATCCATCACCGGGTGCAGGTACCCGACCGCCGCGCTGCACCGCCTGCCGTTGCGCTGGGTTACCTGGAAGAAGCCGAACCCGTCGTGCGTCGCCCCGTTGAAATCGTCGTTGTACGCGAAGCCCGCCTGCTGGCCGGCCTCCACCAGGGCCGCCGACATCGGGTTCTTCGACCGGCCGTCGGAGACCGAGAGCGGGCCGCCGGCACCGTGGTACTCGGATTCGCCCCGCTCGTTGTCCTCCGAGCGCTTGAAGTAGGGCAGCAGTTCCGCGTAGCTCCAGCCCGGTTGGTTCCACCCGTCGTAGTCGACCCGGCTGTCCCGCAGATAGAGCCCCGCGTTCATCGAGCCCGAGCCGCCGAGCACGCGTCCGCGCGGCAGGTAGACCCGGCGACCGTCGAGGGAGGACTCCTCATGGGTGTCGTAGTCCCAGTCGAGCCGGGTCCGGAACAGCCGGCTGAACCGGGACGGGACGTGGATGTTCTCGTTCGTGTCCGCCGGTCCTGCCTCGATCAGGCAGACCCGTACCTCGGGGTCTTCGCTCAGCCGGGCTGCGAGCACGCAACCCGCCGAGCCGGCGCCGACGATCACATAGTCGTACATCCATTCTCCTCAAGCCCTCGGGTCCGAACGGCGGCGTCACCCGGGCGATCGGGTGGCACACCTCGACTGACTACTCATTCAGGATGGCTGGTTGTGATCTGCCCGTCTTCTCCGGTTGTGCTCTACTGCTCCGCAATTCAAAAGGTGCAGCACAGTCGGGCCCGAATAACTATTCGTAATGTCATCCTCACGCCACGCAGCTGCCCGAGAAAAGGGCGCCGCGACTACGCACCCACTCGCGCATTGAAAGGAGCACCATGGGCATCCCAGGCATGCGGGACCTCGCAACAGCGGTGTGGCCGCCGGTCGACCGGCTGGTACCCGATGACGTCTTCACGGAAATCAGGGGCCGCGCACCGGAAGCCGACCGGACGGGAAACGTCTCCCGCGAGTCCCTGGCCGCCCTTCGTACGATCTCGTGGGCCGGTCTGCCCGTGCCGGTGGAATTCGGCGGTGCGGGCGCCACACTCGCGGAGTGCTGCGCCGTACAGCGATTACTTGGCGCGGCGGACCCCGGACTGGCCGTCGCCGTCAATATGCATCTGTTCACGGTCGGTCTCATGACGGAGAACTGGCGCCGGTCGCGGGACGATTCCTGGATGCTGCTGGAAACGATCGCCACCCAGCGGCACCTGGTGGCCTCCGCGTTCGCCGAGCCGCATCTCGCCGGATCGATCAGCCGCTCCACCCTGCGCGCCAGGCGGGTGGCGAACGGCTGGGAGGTTTCCGGGGTGAAATCACCCTGCTCCCTCGCAGCCGAGTCGGACCTGATGTGTCTACAGGCGGAAACGGACCCCGGCGAGGGCGCGTCGGAGTTACTGATCGCGATGCTGCCGACGACGACCGAAGGGGTCCGCGTCGAGCGGTCCTGGGACACCCTCGGAATGCGCGGTTCCGCCTCACGCACGGTCCGGTTCGACCGGTGCCTGGTCCCCGACGAGGCGGTGTTCCACCGCGGGCCCGCCGGCGCCGAGGACGACGACATCTTCGGCGTCGGGCTGATCTGGTTCTGTTTGAGCACCGTGGCGACGTACCTCGGGGTGGCACAGGGGGTGTTCGGCCTGGCCACCGAGGCACTGCACCAGCAGCGGATCTCGTACCTGAAATCCACCCGGGCCGAACTGCCGAGCTTCCAGGCGATGGTCGGCGACGCGGCCGCCGCCATCCTGCCCCTGGAGGTGGCGTGTGCCGCGCTCGCCGAACGACTGGACCGGGGTACCACCGCCGCCGAACTCCTCCCGCTGGCCGTGGCGCTCAAGCAGCAGAGCATCGACGTCGTACCGCAGGCGATCTCGAACCTGATCGAGTCCTGCGGGAGCATGACGTACAGCCGGGGTCGGGACTTCGAACGGCTGTGGCGCGACGCCCAGGCGATCCGCTTCCACCCGCCGACCCGACTGCCGGCCCGGCAGTTCCTCGGTCAGTCCGCCCTCGGGCTGCCCCCCACCCTCAACCTCTGAACCTATCTGGCGGCAGCCTCGACCGCGCGTACGGCGTCGGCGTAGGCGAGCGCGGCCCGACGCAACGCGGCCTCGGCATCCAGCCCGGCTGCACGCGCCTGGACCACCACGTCCAGCAGCCGCGCGCCGAGACGAGCCTCGTCGTCCAGCGGCGTCGGCACCGGCGGCGGTACGTCCAGCCCGGCGCGGGCGGCCCGGTGCAGGATCTTCGCGGCGAGCGAGAGGGCCGGCTGGGCCAGGGCGATCCCGTCCAGGGCCGAGTCGCGGGCCTTCTCCGCCTTCTTGATCTGCTCCCAGTTGTCGACGATCTCGTCGATCGAGCCGACCTCGGTGTCCGCGAAGACGTGCGGGTTGCGCCGGATCATCTTCTCGACCAGGCCGCCGGCCACGTCGTCGACGTTCCAGCGCTCACCCTCGGGCAACTCCTCGGCCAGCCGGGCGTGCAGCACTATCTGCAACAGCACGTCGCCCAACTCCTCACGGAGCGCGTCCAGGTCGCCGGCCGAGATCGCGTCGTACGCCTCGTAACACTCCTCCAGCAGGAACTGGGCGAGCGTGGCGTGGGTCTGGGCCCGTTTCCACGGGTCACCGCCGGGCGAGGCCAGGCGGTCCATCACGGCGACCGCGTCGAGCAGCCGGGCGCCGGGCGGGTCCCAGGAGCCGTACATCAGCTCCAGCTCGGCCAGACCGGGCTCACGTGCCAGTCGCAGCCCCAGCTCACGGGCCATCCGGTCGTCACCGGCCGGACCGGCCAACCAGACCACGGTGCCCTCCGCCCCGGCGGTGGCGAGCAGGTCCGGCACCGGCGTGTCGGTCAGCGTGACGGTGGCGCCGGCCATCCGTACGGCGTTGGTCAGCTCGCTCTCGGCGCCGGCCAGCACCGAGTGCTGGCGGACCAGGTCCCAGGCCGCCGCCGTGAGCAGACCGGCCGGCAGGCGGGGTGAGGTGACCAGGAGTACGACTCGGGCGGTCATCGGGTGCGTCCCGCTCAGGTGCGGTCGGCCACCGTGCCCGTGTCGCCCTCGCCCAGCGGCACGCTCACCGCGGCCGGCCCACCCTGGAAGGAGAGGATCGGGAACTCCAGCGGCCGGTAACGCGGGTTGACCGTGACGTCGAAACGGTTGACGGCGTCGGCGAGCACCTTGCGGTTGCCGAGCGCGGCCTGCAACTGCTCGCCGTCGAGCTGCTGCCCGGCGGCCTCGTCGGAGACGGTCGCCTCGATCGCACCGGCGGCCTTGGCCACCTTGCCGAGCGCGAGCAGCTCGGCCGGGGTCGGCTTGACCGGTTCCCCGGTCGGTACGGCCGACAGGCAGGTGAACAGCCCGGCGGCCCGCTTGGCGAACTCGGTCTCCGGCGCCACGCCGAACTGCTGGGCCACCTGGTCGACCGGGGCCTGCTCCTTGGCCTGGAGGTTCTCGGCCTTGATGAACCGGTCGCAGACGTCGCCCAGCACCAGCACACTGACCACGAAGTTGCGGGTCGGCGGCTTCGCCTCGGGGGCTCCGGCGGCGGCGGCCGGGGCGGGCTTCGCCCGCACCTCGTCGAGGAGGTCGGTCACCTGGTTCTCGGTGATCTGCCGGTCACCGATGTAGGCGGCGGCACCGGGCTGCGCACGGCAACCGGTGAGGGCGATGATGCCGACCGCGGCAACCACGGCGATCGGCGCCAGACGGCGAGCACGCTGCATGGCCGACACTCTCTCACGCGCCGCCCGGCGCGACCGGTACGGGGTCACCCAGCGCCCGGCGCACCACCGTCCGTCACGATTTCCGGGAAGCTCGGGCGCGCCGCTGTCCGTCACCGGCCGGCCGGCACCGGCGCGCCGAGCACGTCGGACAGCAGCTGCCCGCACCAGTCCAGCAGTGCCTGGTCGCGCAGCGGCTCGCCGCCGATCCGGCGGGTGCTCGGGCGGGGCACGCTGACCTGGTCGGTGACCTGCTTGTAGACCGCGTCCGGGTGGTACCGCTTGAGCCGCATCTGCTTCGAGTCGGGCAGCGGCAGCGGGCCGAACCGGACGTACTTGCCCTGGACCGACACGTCGGTGAGGCCGTACGCGCGGGCGAGCAGGCGGAACCGGGCCACCGCGACCAGGTTCTGCACCGGCTCCGGCGGCTCGCCGTACCGGTCGGTCATCTCGGCGACGACCTCGGTGAGGCGGTCGGCGTCGCGGGCCTCGGCGAGCTTGCGGTACATCTCCAGGCGGAGTCGCTCCACGCTGACGTAGTCGTGCGGCAGGTGGGCGTCGATCGGCAGGTCGATCTTGACGTCGGTCTCCTCCTCCGGCCGCTCACCCTTGAACGTCTGCACCGCCTCGCCGACCATCCGGACGTAGAGGTCGAAACCAACGCCCTCGATGTGGCCGGACTGCTCACCGCCGAGCAGGTTGCCGGCGCCCCGGATTTCCAGGTCCTTCATTGCCACGTACATGCCGGCGCCCAGCTCGGTGTGTTGCGCGATGGTCGCCAACCGCTCGTGCGCGTGCTCGGTCAGCGGCTTCTCCGGCGGGTAGAGGAAGTACGCGTACGCCCGTTCCCGGCCCCGGCCGACCCGGCCCCGGATCTGGTGCAACTGGGCCAGGCCGAGCAGGTCGGCCCGTTCCACGATCAGCGTGTTGGCGTTCGGGATGTCGATCCCGGACTCCACGATCGTGGTGCAGACCAGGACGTCGTACTCCTTCTCCCAGAAGCCGACCATGACCTTCTCCAGCGCCTCTTCGCCCATCTGCCCGTGCGCCACGGCGACCCGCGCCTCCGGCACCAGCTCCCGGATGCGCCGCGCCGCCCGGTCGATCGACTCGACCCGGTTGTGCAGGTAGAAGACCTGCCCGTCGCGGAGCAGCTCACGGTGGATGGAGGCGGCCACCTGCCGGTCGTCGTACGCGCCGACGAAGGTCAGCACCGGGTGCCGCTCCTCCGGCGGGGTGGCGATGGTGGACATCTCCCGGATGCCGGTGATCGCCATCTCCAGGGTCCGCGGGATCGGCGTAGCCGACATGGTCAGTACGTCGACCGCGGTCCGCAGGGTCTTCAGGTGCTCCTTGTGCTCGACCCCGAAGCGCTGCTCCTCGTCGACGATGACCATGCCGAGCGCCTTGAACCGGGTGGCGGCGGCGAGCAGCCGGTGGGTGCCGATGACGATGTCGGCGCTGCCGTTGGCGGCGGCCTCCAGGGTCAGTTCGGCCTCCTTCGGCGTCTGGAACCGGGACAGCTGCCGGATCTGGACCGGGAACTGCCCCATCCGCTCGGCGAAGGTGTTGTAGTGCTGCTGGGCCAGGAGCGTGGTCGGCACCAGCACCGCCACCTGCTTGCCGTCCTGGACCGCCTTGAACGCCGCCCGGACCGCGATCTCGGTCTTGCCGTAGCCGACGTCACCGCAGATCAGCCGGTCCATCGGGGCGGACTGTTCCATGTCCCGCTTGACCTCCTCGATCGCCGAGAGCTGGTCCGGCGTCTCGGTGTACGGGAAGGCGTCCTCCAGCTCCCGCTGCCACGGGGTGTCCGGGGCGAAGGCGTGTCCCTTGGAGGCCTTGCGGGCGGCGTAGAGCTGGATGAGCTGGGCGGCGATCTCGCGTACCGCCTTGCGGGCGCGGGCCTTGGCCTTCTGCCACTCGCTGCCGCCCATCTTGTGCAGCGTGGGGGTCTCCCCGCCGACGTAACGGGAGAGCTGGTCGAGCTGGTCGGTGGGGACGAAGAGCCGGTCACCTGGCTGCCCCCGCTTGGTCGAGGCGTACTCCAGGACCAGGTACTCGCGTTCGGCGCCGTTGACCGTACGTTGCACCAGCTCGACGTAGCGGCCGATGCCGTGCTGCTCGTGCACCACGTAGTCGCCGGTCTTCAGCTCCAGCGGGTCGATGGTGTTGCGCCGCCGGCTCGGCATCTTGCGCATGTCGCGGGTGGAGGTGCCCCGTCCGCCGGTGATGTCGTTGCCGGTGAGGACGGCGAGCTTGGTGGCGCCGGCGCCGTCGAGCAGGAAGCCGTGGTTGAGCGAGCCGCAGGTGACGAGCAGTTCACCGGGGGCGGGCGGGCCGAGGATGGTCTCGACCGCGCTGGCGCCGAGCCCGCCGTCGCGGAGCACCTCGACCGCCCGTTGGGCCGGTCCGTGGCCCTCGAAGACCAGGGCCACCGCCCAGCCCTCGGCGGTCCACCGCCGCAGGTCGTCGACCACCCGGTCGGTCTCACCGTGGTAGAGCGCGGTCGGTTGGGCCGCGAGGGTGATCGACACCCCCTCGTCGGGGGTGACCTCGGTCCGTACCGGGTCGAGCCACGGCTGGTCGTCGACGGCCGGGGCGGACTCGACCAGCCCGAACGGGGAGACCGACCACCAGGGCTGGTGCAGGGCGGTGGCTGTTGCCCGTACCTCGCCCAGGGTCTTGAAGGCCGCGGCGCCGACGTCGATCGGGGCCTGGCCGCCGACGGCGGCCGCGGCCCAGCTGGCCTGGAGGAACTCCTCCGAGGTACGGACCAGGTCATGTGCCCGGGTACGGATCCGTTCCGGGTCGAAGAGCAGCACGTGCGCTCCCGCCGGCAGGCAGTCGAGCAGCGTCTCCATGCTCCCGGTCCCGTCCAGGAGCGCCGGGGCGAGCGATTCCATCCCCTCGACCGGGATCCCCTCGGCCAGCTTCTCCAGGATCTCGGCCAGCTCGGGGTGGGCGTCGGCCAAGGCGGCGGCCCGCGCCCGGATCTCCGGGGTGAGCAGGAGTTCCCGGCACGGCGGCGCCCAGAGCTGGTCGACCTGCTCGATGGTGCGCTGGTCGGCGACGGCGAAGGTGCGGATCTCCTCCACCTCGTCGCCCCAGAACTCGACCCGGGAAGGGTGCTCGTCGGTGGGTGGGAAGACGTCCAGGATGCCGCCCCGGACGGCGAACTCGCCGCGCTTGGTGACCAGGTCGACCCGCGAGTAGGCCAGGTCGGTCAGCCGGTGCGCGACCGCGTCGAGGTCGGCCTCGGCGTGACTGGTCAGCCGGACCGGTTCCAGGTCGCCGAGCCCCTTGAGCTGTGGTTGCAGCACCGAGCGGACCGGGGCGACGACGACCCGCAGCGGGCCGGTGCCGTCGGTGCCGTCCGGGTGGGCCAGCCTGCGCAGCACGGCGAGCCGGCGCCCGACGGTGTCGGATCGGGGGGAGAGCCGTTCGTGTGGCAGCGTCTCCCAGGCGGGGAAGACGGCCACCTGTTCGGCCGGGAGCAAGCTGCCGAGGGCGGCGGCGAGGTCGTCGGCCTCGCGGGTGGTGGCGGTGACGGCGAGCACCGGCCGGCCGGCGCCGCCCTGGTCGGCCTCGGCGGCGACGGCGGCGACCACGAACGGTCGCAGCGCCGCCGGGGCGGTCAGGTCGAGCCCGTCCGCCTGCGCGAACCCACCCCGAGCAAGATCACGGGTACGCCTCAGAGCCGGGTCCCCGAGGGCGGCAGCCAACAGACCGGCGAGCATCGTCACGATCACTACCTCTGCGTCAACACGCGAAACGACCCCCGCTTCGCAACCAGCCGGGGGTCCCACCACCCCGAGTTTATCCCGCCACCCACCCCCACCCCGTTGATCATGAAGTTAGCGCGGTTCCGAGCCGGTCGACCCTGCGCCAACTTCATGATCAACGGGGCTGTCGGGGGTGGGGGTGGGGGTGGGGTCAGTAGCGGACGGTGATTTGGCGGGTGGTCGGGTTTACTCGGGCTAGGCCGCCGTACGGGACGATGAGTTGTGGGTCGGTGTGGCCGACGTCGAGGCCGAAGACGGCAACGGCGTCCGGGTTGTACTCGGCCAGCACCCGCAGCACGGCGGCGCGCTGGGCCTCGGTGTGCGCCCGCTTCTGCTCGGCGTCGTTGCGCCGGTCGAAGTCCCACGCCTTCGGGCGCCCGACCAGCACCGCCGGGAAGCCGGCGAGCAGGCCCCGCTCCCCCATGTTGCGCAGGATCCGGAACACCTCGACGTCGGAGGGCAGTTCCTCGGAGGTCTCCAGCAGCAGCACGCAACCGGCGTACGCGGCGTTCGGGCCGACCCGGCCGGCCTGGAGCAGCCAGCCGAGGATCTCCAGGTTGCCACCCCAGACGGGCCCCTGCACAACGGTCTGCGGGCCGTGCCAGTGCCAACCGTCGCTCGGGAACATCACCGGCTCGGCGGCCAGGGTGGACGGGTCCTGCCAGTCGCTCGGCTCGTCGCTGTACTCGGCCGACGGGGTCAGCTCGTACCAGTCGTCGCCGAAGAGTGCGGCCCGCAGCGACTGCGCGGTCGCCGGGTGCAGCGCGCCGGGGCGGCCGAGGTGCACCAGCACCGAGCCGCCGTGATAGCTGACCAGCCCGAGTTCGAACAGGTACGACAGCACGTTGGTGTTGTCCGAGTAGCCGAAGTACGGCTTCGGGTTCGCCGCGATCACCTCCGGATCCAGGTACGGCAACACCGTGATCAGGTCGTCCCCGCCGACGGTGGCGAGGACCGCCTTGATCGACGGGTCGGCGAAGGCGGCGGTCAGGTCGCGGGCACGTTCGCGGGGGTGGGCCGCGGCCGCCCGGGTGGTCGGGTACTCCACCGGGATCAGGCCGAACTCGTCGCGCAGCCGGCGCAGGCCCAGTTCGTACACATGTGGGAAGACGGCCGGCAGCCCGGCGGAGGGCGAGAGTACGGCGACCCGGTCCCCCGGACGCGGTTTTGCCGGATAACGCCGAGGCTCACTGGAGCCGATCAGGTCGGACATCGACCCACCGTAGCGATCGACCACGAGGAAGGGCTTCCCAATTTCCTGTGTCGGAGTATGGTGGGGTCATGGGAGGGTTATAACCCCATACTAACCCCAGACGGGAGCCGAGGATGCCGAAAGTCAACGTGTACCTCCCCGACGAGTTGGCCGAGGCGGTCAGGGAGTCCGGCGTGCCGGTCTCCGCGATCTGCCAGCGCGCCCTGGAACAGGCCGTGCGCCGGGTGACGGCGATCCGGGAGACCACCCTCGGCGAAACCGACCGGGACGACCCGACCGCCGCGCTGACCCAGTTCACCGACCGCGCCCGGACCGCCATCACCCTCGGCCTGACCCGCGCCCGCGAACAGGGCACGGCCAGCCTCGGCACCGCACACCTGCTCGCCGGCATGCTGGCCGAGGGACAGAACCTGGCCATCCAGGTGCTCCGGGCGATGGAGATCGACCCCGAGGCGGTCCGCCGCGAACTGGACCGTCAGGCACCGAAGGACGCCGCCGCGACGGGATCCGGCGCCGAGGGCGGCGTACGCCGGTTCGGCCGGACGGCCGCCAACGCGCTGGAGCTGACCGTGACGGAGGCGACCAGCCTCGGCCACAACTACGTCGGCTGCGAACACCTGCTGCTCGGGCTGATCGCCGAGCCGGAGGGAACCGCCGGTCACGTGCTGCGCGCCCTCGGCGCCGACTACCGGCTGACCCGCCGCGCCGTCACCGCCGCCCTGGCCGGCTACGTCCACCTGCGCGCACAGGCCCAGGGCGGCGGCCCGGCCGCCGGTGGCACCGACCAGGTCGCCGCGCTCCAGGCCGCCCTGGCCCGGCAGTTGCAGCCGATCCTGACCCGGCTCGACCGCCTGGAGCAGCGGATCGACACCCGCCCCGACACCGCGAATCCGGGCACGCACACGATCGACAAGGGCACGGACGACACCGACCAGGGCACGCACACCACCGACCAGGGCACGGACTACTCCGACACCGACACGGACACCGGCGCCGGAGCGGCACATTGACCCGGCTGCTCCTGCTCCACACCGGCGACACGATGGCGTTCGATCCACGCCCCGGTCGAGGGGCCTTCGCAACCGGCGCCGAGCTGCTCGCCGCCCTGCCCGCAGGCTCCGTCCCGGCCGACGTGACGGTCGAGGACCTGCTCACCGAGCCGGGCTGGGACCTGGACCCGGAGACGATGCTGCGACTGGCCCGCCGGGCCCGTACGGCCGTGCTCGACGACGGGTACGACGGGGTCGTGATCACCCACGGCACCGACACCCTGGAGGAGACCGCGTTCCTCACCGACCTACTCGCCGGCCCTGCCGCGCAACGGGCCGGGATCGTCTTCACCGGTGCGATGCGCCCACCGACCGAGTTGTCCGCCGACGGGCCCCGCAACCTGCGCTCCGCACTGGTGGCGGCCGGCGACCCGGCGCTGCGCGGGCTCGGCGTGGTCGCCTGCCTCAACGACGAACTGCACGCCGCGCGCTGGGTCAGCATGGTCGACGCCACCGGGGTGGCCGCGTTCTCGTCGGCGCCGTACCCGCCGCTCGGTCGGGTGGTGGGCGACGCGGTGGAGCTGCTGGCCCCGCCGCCGCCCCGGCCGCCGGCCCCGACCGGTGAGCCGGAGTCGGCGGTCGCGCTGATCAAGACGTACCCCGGAATCGGGCCGACGCTGCTGCACGCGGTGGCCGACGGCGGGGCCCGGGGTGTGGTGCTGGAGGGCACCGGGATGGCGAACGTCCCGATCGGCCTGCTCACCGCGATCGACGAGCTGACCGGATGGGACATCCCGGTGGTAGTCAGCTCCCGCTGCCGGACCCGCACGGTGTCGCCGGACGAGTTCCACGGGGGCGCCGTCCTCGCCGCCCGGGTCGGGGCGATCAGCGCTCGGGGCCTGGCCCCGGTGAAGGCCCGCGCCGCGCTGATGGTCGCCGTCGGTGACGGCGGGGTCCGCTCCGCCCGGGACTGGTTCGACCGGCTGGGAACCGGATGGTGATCGACAATCGGCGCGCGGGGTGTGATTAAAACTCGGATATGGTGGCCCCCTCCTAAGAACCACCCCCGCGCGGATACGATCAGCCTTGTCGGACAGCGCTGTCCTTAGCACACCACGTAAGGAGCGCACGGTGACCGACCAGCATGATCACGACGGCCCGGACGCCGCCCTCCGGGCGGACATCCGCCGGCTCGGGACCCTGCTCGGGCAGACCCTGGCCCGCCAGGAAGGCCCCCCGCTGCTCGACCTGGTCGAGGAGATCCGCGCCCTGGTCCGCTCGGACCCGGAGGCCGCCGCGCAGCGGCTCGGTGCGATGGACGTGACCACCGGGACCAAACTGGCCCGCGCCTTCTCCACCTACTTCCACCTGGCCAACATCACCGAGCAGGTGCACCGCTCCCGCGACCTGCGCCGGCAGCGGGCCACCCAGGGCGGCTGGCTGGACCAGGCGGCCAAGCTGATCGCCGAACGCGGGGTGCCGGCCGAGGAGATCGCCGCCGCCGCCCGGCGGCTGGCCGTACGACCGGTGTTCACCGCCCACCCGACCGAGGCCGCCCGCCGCTCCATCCTGACCAAGCTGCGCGCGGTCGCCGACGAGTTGGACGCCGAGACCGCCGCCGCCGTGCTCTACGGTGCCAGCGACGAGGCGCCGACCAACCGCCGGCTGGCCGAACTGCTCGACCTGATGTGGCAGACCGACGAGCTGCGCCTCGACCGGCCGGACCCGACCGACGAGGCCCGCAACGCGATCTACTACCTGCGCGACCTCTACGCCGCCGCCGCCCCGCAGGTCCTCGACGACCTCGCCGACACGCTGCGCTCCCTCGGCGTGGAGACCTCGCCGACGGCCCGGCCGCTCACCTTCGGCACCTGGATCGGCGGCGACCGGGACGGCAACCCGTTCGTCACCCCGCACGTCACCCGCGAGGTCCTGGTCATCCAGTACCACCACGGGATCCAGGCGACCGAGGCGGCGATGGAGTCGCTGATCAACGAGATCTCCGTCTCCCGCCGGCTGCGCGGGGTCTCCCTCGACCTCTCCGCCAGCCTCGCCTCCGACCTCGACGCGCTGCCCGAGGTGGCGGCCCGGTTCCGCCGGGTCAACGCGGAGGAGCCGTACCGGCTCAAGGCGCGGTGCATCAAGGCGAAGCTGGCCAACACCCGGCTGCGGCTGACCCGGGGCACCGCCCACGTACCCGGCCGGGACTACCGTGGCTCCGCCGAACTCCTCTCCGACCTGGAGCTGATGCGGGCCTCGCTGGCCCGCAACTCCGGTCAGCTCACCGCCGTCGGCCGGCTCGCCTCGGCCATCCGGACCGTCGCCTCGTTCGGCCTGCACCTGGCCACCCTGGACGTACGCGAGCACGCCGAGGCGCACCACGCGGTGCTGCGCCAGCTCTACGAGCAGGTCGGCGAGGTCACCGACTACGGATCGTTGAGCCGGGTCGAACGGACCAAGCTGCTCAGCGAGGAACTCACTGGCCGTCGCCCCCTGTCCAACATGGACAGCCCGCTGACCGAGGCGACCCGCAAGACGTTCGACGTCTTCGGCACCATCCGCGAGGCCCAGGAACGGTTCGGCACCGAGGTGATCGAGTCGTACATCATCTCGATGACGATGGGCGTCGACGACGTGCTCGCCGCGGTGGTGCTGGCCCGCGAGGCGGGGCTGGTCGACGTACACAGTGGCCGGGCCCGGATCGGCTTCGTGCCGCTGCTGGAAACCCCGGACGAGCTGAACGCGGGCGGCGAACTCCTCGACGAACTGCTCTCCCTGCCGGCGTACCGGGCGATCGTCACCGCCCGCGGCGACGTGCAGGAGGTGATGCTCGGTTACTCCGACTCGAACAAGGAGGCGGGCATCACCACCTCCCAGTGGTCGATCCACCGGGCCCAGCGCTCGCTGCGCGACGTGGCCGCCCGGCACGGCGTACGGCTGCGGCTGTTCCACGGTCGCGGCGGCACCGTCGGCCGGGGTGGCGGTCCGACGCACGAGGCGATCCTGGCCCAGCCGTACGGCACCCTCGACGGGGCGATCAAGGTCACCGAGCAGGGTGAGGTCATCTCCGACAAGTACACGCTGCCGTCGCTGGCCCGGGAGAACCTGGAACTGACCCTCGCCGCGGTGCTCCAGAGCGCCCTGCTGCACACCTATCCCCGGCAGCCCGCCGAGATGCTGGAACGCTGGGACGCGACGATGGAGCTGGTCTCCGACTCGGCGTACCGGTCGTACCGGTCGCTGGTGGAGAACCCGGACCTGCCGGCGTACTTCTGGGCCTCGACCCCGACCGAGCTGCTCGGCGCGCTCAACATCGGCTCCCGGCCGGCGAAGCGCCCGAACACCGGTGCCGGGCTCAGCGGCCTGCGGGCGATCCCGTGGGTCTTCGGCTGGACCCAGACCCGGCAGATCGTGCCGGGCTGGTTCGGGGTCGGCTCCGGCCTGGCCGCCGCCCGCGAGGCGGGCCGGGCGGAGATCCTGGCCGAGATGCACCGCAACTGGCACTTCTTCCGGACGTTCCTGTCCAACGTGGAGATGATGCTCTCCAAGACGGATCTGAACATCGCCCGCCGGTACGTCGAGACCCTGGTCCCGGAGCCGTTGCAGCCGATCTTCGAGGTGATCCGCGAGGAGTACGAGCTGACCAAGCGCGAGGTGCTGGCGATCACCGCCTCGCCCGCGCTGCTGGAGAACTCGCCGGTGTTGCAGCGCACCCTCGCGGTCCGGGATACCTACCTGGAGCCGCTGCACCACCTCCAGGTCGCCCTGCTGCGCCAGTACCGCGACTCCGGTGCCGCCGGCAGGGCGGTCGCCACCGCCCCCGGCGCCCGACGCGCCCCCGGCGACGGCACCGCCCTGGAACGAGCCCTCCTGACCACGGTGAACGGCATCGCCGCCGGCATGCGCAACACCGGCTGACCCGCCACCCCCACCCTCAGGATCCACGCACTTTCACTGTCTTAGTGGTAATCCGCGCCGGAATACCCACTCAAACAGTGAAAGTGCGTCCCGGGTGGATCGTTCGTTCATACGCTGGGGTGGTGGCGGATGGGGTTGGGGCGGGGGCGGATCCGGGGAGCGGTGTCGGGCACCGGGCGGAGCCGGTGGGGCGGGAGTCGTGGCGACGCTCGCTGATCCGGGGCGCGGTGATGCTGTTCGGCACGCTGGTGCTCTCCACCGCCTTCATCGCCGCGTACGCGGGTGCGCTGCACCAGCCCACACCGAAGGACGTACCCGTCGGGGTGGTCCGTACCGATCAGCCGGCCCGGACACTGCTTTCGGCCGTACGCCAACAGGACAGGGCGCTCAAGGCCATCGAGTACGGCAGCCGCGCCGCCGCCGACAACGCGCTCGCCGGACGCGACGTGTACGCCGTACTCGTCTCGACCACCACCGGTGGCACCCCGGCACTGACCCTGGTCACCGCCAGCGCCGCCTCACCGATCGCCGCCCAGGTGATCGGCGAGACAGTGCAGGTGGCAGCCCAGCGGGCACAGGTCCCGCTGATGATCACCGACTCGGTGCGGATCGCCGCCAACGACCCACGCGGGCTGGTGCCGTTCTACCTGGCCATCGGTCTGGTGCTCGGCGGCTACCTCGGCTCGACCGTGCTCGGCATCACGATCGGCACGACTCCCCGTACGGTCAGCCGGGCCGCCGGCCGGATCGGCGGCCTGGCCGTCTACTCCGCCCTGCTCGGTCTCGCCGGGGCGCTGGTCACCGGTCCCGGCCTGGACGTGTGGCACACCCACTTCGCCAGCCTGGTCGGCGCCGGAGCACTGGCGGCGTTCGCCGCCGCGATGGCCGCCGCCGCGGTGCAGGGCTGGCTCGGGCTGCTCGGCACCGGGCTGGTCATCCTGCTGCTGGTGGTACTCGGCAATCCGGGCTCGGGTGGCATCTACGCCCCGGAGTTCCTGCCCGACTTCTTCCGGGACATGCACCTGTGGAACATTCCCGGACTCGCCACCGACCTGGTCCGAGCGGTGATCTACTTCGGCCCCGACGCGACCGCCCGCCCCGCCACCACCCTGGCGATCTGGGCGGCCGCCGGCCTGCTCCTCCTCCTCGCCGCCGCCGCCATCCGAGGCCGAGGCATTCACCCCTGGACCCGCCGCCCCCACCACCCCACCCCTCATGATCCGCACTGATACCGAGAAAGAGTGCCTATCCCAGCGCGGATAGGCACTCTTTCTCTACAGGTGCGGCCCGTTCGTTGACGACGGGGGTGGGAGGGGTGGGAGGGTCAGCTTGTTTCGCCGGCTACGGAGAAGGAGCGGAGGCGGTCTATGGCGAGGAGGGTGAAGCCTACGGTGAGGACGGCGGCCAGGATGATGGAGACGGGGAGGTTGACCTGGCTGGTGAGCAGTTCGGTGGGGGCGATCTTGTCGGCGATCGTGATCACGTACTGCTGGATCGAGAGGTTCCGGGTGCCGCTGACGAAGTTGCCGAGCAGCCCCTCCCAGATCAGCACGTAGACCAGACCGAGCAGCACCGGCCGCCGGGTGAGCAGACTCAGCGCCAGGAACACCGCCGAATAGGCCAACGCGCCGATCGCGCTCGCCACCACCAGCGCCAAACCCAGGCGTACGGAGTCGGCCAGCACCCCGACCACGTACAGCGGGACGGCCACGGTCACCGCGCTCACCCCGGCCGCCACGGCCAGCTTCGGCAGCACGATCTGCCAGCGCGGCAGTGGCTTGGTGAGGATGTGCACGATCGTGCCGTCGTCGATCTCGGAGCCGAGCACCCCGGTACCGACGATCAGCGCGATCACCGGCAGGACCACCGCCAGCCCGAGGCCGACCAGCACCACCGGCGCCCACTGGCGCACGTCGGCGCCGGCCGCGCGGGGAATGGCTGCCAGCGTCACCAGCAGCAGCGGCAGCGGGATCAGCAGCAGGAACCGGCGGCGGCCGAAGAGGCCACGCGCGGTGATCCAGGAGATAGTCGACATGTCAGGCCTCCACCAGGTAGGAGAAGACGCTCTCCAGGGATTCGTCCGAGGGCAGCAGCCGGCGGACCCGGATACCCGACCCGAGCGCGATCTTGGGCAGGGCGCGGGTGAAGCTGCCGTAGTCACCGGCGCGTACGGTCAGCCCCTCCTTGTCCAGCTCGACGCCGGTCACCGAGGGCTCGCCGATCAGCGCCACCGCGAGCTTGCGGTCGTCGCTGGACTGCACCGTGAAGACGTGCGGGCGGTGGGTCATCAGCCGCCGGATCGACCGGAAGTCACCGGAGGCGGCCAACCGGCCGGAGACGATCACCTGGACCGTGCCGGAGACCTCCTCGACCTCCTCCAGGATGTGCGAGCTGAACAGGATGGTGTGCCCGGCCGCACCGAGCGAGTGCAGCAGCTGCATCATGTGCAGCCGCTGGCGCGGGTCCATGCCGTTGAACGGCTCGTCCAGCAGCAGCACCTCCGGCGAGTGCACCAGCGCCGCCGCGACCCGCGTACGTTGCCGCATGCCCTTGGAGTACGTGTCGATCCGCCGGTCCTGCGCGTCGGTCATCTCGACCAGCTCGATCGCCCGGCGGGCCGCCGCCTCCGCGTCCGGCAGCCGGTGCAGGCGCGCACTGGCCAGCACGAACTCGTACGCGGTCAGGAAACCGTGCACCGCCTCCCGCTCGCTGACCAGGCCCAGCCGGCGGTAGACGGCCGGGTTGCGCCAGGTCGGCTCGCCGCCGAGGGTCACCGCACCACGGGACGGGGCGAGGAAGCCGGCCATCATGTGCAGCAGGGTGGTCTTGCCGGCGCCGTTCGGGCCGAGCAGACCGGTCACCCCGGCACCGAGGCTCATGGTCACGTCGTTGACGGCGACGACGTTGCCGTACCAGCGGGAGACCCCGCTCAGTTCCACGTCGGTCATGAGCGGGCAACCTTCCGGTAGCGGGCGAAGAGCAGGGCGACACAGCCGGCGACCAGACCGATGGTGACCACCCCGTAGAGCGGGCCCCACCCGCCGATGCTCATCTCGCCGGTTGATTCGAAGAGCCAGTCGCCGATGCCGCCGACCAGGCTGGCCGGGTTGACCAGGCCGGAGAGTTGCGTGCTGGTCTCGTACGGCAGGACCAGCAGCACCCCGGCGACGGGGAGGGTCACCAGGAAGGCCGCCACCACCGCGGCGGCCGCGACCGCCCGCCGCTTCACCAGCGCGGCGACGAGGACGGCCACCGAGGAGAAGACCACCGCGTGCAGCGCGGCGTAGAGGACGCCGGGCAGGTAGTCGCCGAGTTCCCGCCACACCGCGCTCAGGTTGTCGGCGGAGAAGGCGGCACCGGCGAACATCACCGTCAGCGGTACGGCCAGCAGCAGGAACGTCGCCGTGATCAGGGCCGCCAGCTTCGCGATCGCGTAGTCGGCGCGCTCCAGCGGGCGGGCGAAGTAGAGCGGCAGCACCCCGGTCTGGAGGTCACGGCTGACCAGTTCGGGCGCGACCGCCGCGCAGAAGAAGATGATCAGGATGCTGAGGACCTCGGGGAACTCGTTGTAGCTCAGTGCCGCCACCCCGGTCTGCACCTGGATCGCGGTGAGCACCACGGCGACCACCCCGACCACGCCCATGATCAGCCACGGGAAGATCTTCGCCTTGGCGCTGCGACCGAGACCGAAGGCGGTACGCAGACTGTGCAGGTAGAGCGCGCCGAGGATGAACCGCCGGCCCAACCTCGGCCCGTCGTAGCGCTGGTAGCCGATATCGTGAATGACCCCGCCGGGGGCGCTTCTCGGTTCAGGCGTGGGCATTGGTCGTCTCCCGGGTGGCGAAGAGCTCGGCGACGCGGTGCCGGCGCTGGTCCAGCCGGTGCAGCGGCAGGTCCAGTTCGGCGACGGCGGTCAGGATCAGGTCGTACGTGCGGTCGTCGTCGAGCCGGACCAGCAGCATCCGGTCCTCGCGGTGGACCGGCAGGTCGAGTGCGGCGAGCCGGGCGGCGAGTTGCTCGGTGCCCTCGCTGACCTCCACCGCGAGTACGTCGATCGCGGTGGTCATCGCGGTGATGTGGTCCGAGCGCAGCAGCCGCCCGCCGTCGATCGCGACCAGGGTGTCGCAGATCCGCTCGACCTCGCCGAGCAGGTGCGAACAGACCAGCACCGAGATGCCGAACTCGGTGCCGATCCGGTGGATCAGGCCGAGCATGGCGTCCCGCCCGGCCGGGTCGAGCCCGTTCGTCGGCTCGTCGAGCAGCAGCAGGTCGGGGTCGTGCACCAGGGCCTGGGCCAGCTTCACCCGCTGCTTCATGCCGGTGGAGTAGCCGCCGATCTGCCGGTAGCGCTCTTCGTAGAGGCCGACGTGGCGCAGCGCCTCCGAGGCCCGCTCGCGGGCGACCGTACGCGGCAGGCCACTGATCCGGCCCAGGTGGGTGACGAACTCGGCGGCCGACAGGTCCGGCGGCAACGAGTCGTGTTCCGGCATGTATCCGACCCGGGCCCGGACCGCCTGGCTCTCCGTGGTCGGATCGAGGCCGAGCACCCGTACCTCACCGGAGGTTGGGGCGAGCAGACCAAGCATGATCTTGATGAAGGTGGACTTTCCGGCGCCGTTGGCACCGACCAGCCCGATGACGCCCGGCTCGACCGCGACCGTGAGATCGGCGAGCGCGGTCACCCGGTTGCCGTACGTTTTGGTGAGCGACTGGGTCGCGATCAGTGTCACGCGGCCCAGCGTAGGCCCGATCGACCACCTCGGAGCCCCCGCGTCACCCTGGGCCTTCCCTTGATTGCGCCAGTCGGGCCACTAGGGGTGGACGATCTTCGGTCGGAGCGGAGTTGGGTGGCGCTCTCGACCGATCGGCGGCTGGCTGAGAAACTGTGTGCCGGCCGGGTAGTGGGGGGTTCGATGAGCAACGGGTGGGTGCTACCCAACGAGGTGCTGCGGGACGCGCCGACGTACACGCCGCGTCCGCACGAACTCGCCGACCTGGAACTGCTGCTCAGCGGGGCGTACGCGCCGCTGAACGGGTTCCTGGGGCGGGCCGACCTGGCCGCCCTGACCCGGCGCGGCCGGCTCGCCGACGGCACCCCGTGGCCGGTGCCGGTCACCCTCCAGGTGTCGGCGGCCGTGGCGGAGGGTCTGGACCTCGACAACCCGTTGCGGCGGGCCCTGGTGCTGACCGACCTGGAGGACGCCCCGGTGGCGTTGCTGGAGGCCACCGACCTCTGGCCGACCCGCGACGGGTTCTACGGCGTCGGTGGCGCCGTGCGCCCGCTCGGCGACGGCGGACACGGCCCGTTCCAGCGGCTACGCCGCAGCCCCGCCGAGGTGCGCGAGCTGCTGCCGCCCGGCCGGGTGCTCGGGGTGATCACCGACCGGCCGTTGCACCGCCCCCAGCTGGCGCAGATCGCCCACGCCGCCCGGACGCTCGCCGCCCACCTGCTGGTGCTGATCCCGGTCACCGACACCAATCCGGACGGGCTGCCGCCGGAGGTGCTGGTCCGCAGCGTCTTCGCCGCCCGGGACCGGATGCCCCCGGCCACCCTGGTCGCCATCCCGATGGCGGGCCGGGGCGACGAGATCCGCGACGCGCTGCTCCGGGCCCGGGTGGCCGCCGCCTACGGGGTGACCCACCTGCTCTCCACCGGTGAGATGCTCTCCGGTCCCGGCCTGCGGGTGCTGGTCCCCCGCGAACTGGCCTACGACAACCGGGACGGGCAGTGGCGGTGGCGCGACGACATCCCGCCGCGCAACCGGCGGCTGGCCCTGCGCCCGGACGAGATCGACGACCTGCTGGACCGGGGCTTCCCGCTGCCCGAGTGGCACACCCCACCGGCGGTCGCCCGCGAGCTGTCCCGAGCCCGGCCGCCGCGCCGGCACCGGGGGCTGGTCGTCTTCTTCACCGGCCTGTCCGGCTCGGGCAAGTCGACCGTCGCGCGCGGCCTCACCGACGCGCTGCGCGAGAGCGGCGACCGGACCGTCACCCTGCTCGACGGCGATGTCGTACGTCGGGAGCTCTCCGCCGGGCTCGGCTTCGGCAAGGCCGACCGGGACCTGAACGTACGCCGGATCGGTTGGGTCGCGGCGGAGGTGGCCCGGCATCGGGGACTGGCGGTCTGCTGCCCGATCGCGCCGTACGCCGCCGCACGCGCGACCGCCCGGCAGATGGCCCACGCGGCCGGGGCGGGTTTCGTGCTGGTCCACGTCGCCACCCCGCTGGAGGTGTGCGAGCAACGCGACCGCAAGGGCCTGTACGCCCGCGCCCGCGCCGGACTGATCACCGGCATGACCGGCATCGACGACCCGTACGAGGAGCCGACCGACGCCGATCTGGTCCTCGACACCAGTCAGGTGACTATCGACGAGGCGGTGGCGGCGGTGCTGGTGCACCTGACCGAGACCGGCTGGGTGGAGCCCCGCCTGCAACCGGCCTGATCCGACATCCGGCGGAGAGGCGGACACAACCTGACCGCTTCTCCTGCGACCGTTGTCTCCACGAAGGCGTGCCAGGCGTCCGGACCGAAGCTGAGCGTGCCGCCGTCGCGGTCCTTGGTGTCCCGGACCAGCACCCGTCCGGGCAGGTTGTCGGCGACCTCCACGCACGCGCCGCCGACCGCCGTCCCGCAGGACGCCTCCGAATGGCCCAGACGTTCCGGAAGGCCAGCCGGAAACGACGGCGCGACCCGTCGGCCGCCCCTGGAAATCTCCATCCGACCTGCGCGGTAATGTTCACTTCTGTTGAATTACGTGCGACTGCCGAACGACCATGTGCTACTTCGTGAGGCGAGGTGAGGTGAGAACGTGCTCGCCCAACAGCGGCAGGCGGCGATCGTGGACCGGGTACGGATCACCGGCGGGGTACGGGTGACCGACCTGGCCGGCGAGTTCGGGGTGTCGGACATGACCATCCGCCGCGACCTTGACCTGCTCGCCGAACGGGGTCTGCTGGCCAAGGTGCACGGCGGCGCGACGGTCACCGAGTCCGGCTCGACCGACGAGCCGGGCTTCGCCGCCAAGTCCGCCCGCCAACTCTCCGAGAAGGCGGCCATCGCCGCGCAGGCCGCACACCTGGTGCTGCCGGGCATGGCGGTGGCGCTGTCGGCCGGCACCACCACCGCCGCACTCGCCCACCGGCTGGTGGACGTCGCCGGGCTGACCGTGGTGACCAACTCGATCCCGGTCGCGGAGGTCTTCCACCGGGCCGGGCGACCGGACCAGACGGTGGTGCTGACCGGCGGGATCCGTACCCCGTCGGACGCGCTGGTCGGGCCGGTGGCGGTGGCCGCGATCCGTACCCTGCACCTGGATCTGGTCTTCCTCGGTGTGCACGGGATGAGCGTCCGGGCCGGTTACACCACCCCGAACCTGACCGAGGCGGAGACGAACCGGGCCCTGGTCGCCTCGGCGGAACGCCTGGTGGTCCTGGCCGACCACACCAAGTGGGGCATGGTCGGCATCTCCTCCATGGCCGACCTGGCCGCCGCCCACACCGTCGTCACCGACGACGGCTTGCCCACCCCCGCCCACCAAACCCTCCAGGAGCACGTGACGCAACTGCTGGTAACGCCGATCTAGGCAGTGTCTCGCGGAACCTGCGGTAGGCGTTCCCGTGATCACGGAAGGTTTGGCTCGCTATGGCCGGCCAAACTCTCCGCGATCATGGAAAACGCGCCGGATCGAGCGAGGTGGGAGATGGCACGGGTGGGAGTGGGAGTGGGATGAGGCGGACCGAGATCGAGCTGGCCGACGGGCGTGAGCTGGTCTACTTCGACGAGCGGGGGCACGAGGGCGGGGATCGGGACGTGCCGGACCGGCGGGAGTTGCCGCCACCACCAGCAGCGTCGCAGCTGCGGTACGACCCGCTGGTGGACGAGTGGGTGGCGGTCGCGGCGCACCGGCAGACCCGGATCTTCCTGCCCAGCACGGCCGAGTGCCCGCTCTGCCCGTCCACGCCGACGCACTCCACCGAGGTCCCGGCGTACGACTATGACGTGGCGGTGTTCGAGAACCGGTTCCCGTCGCTGAGTTACCGGGAGGGTGAGCCGCCCGGCGAGCTGACCCCGTTCACCGCCACCCGACCGGGGGCCGGACGATGCGAGGTCGTCTGTTTCACCTCCGACCACAACGCCTCGTTCGCCACCCTGTCGCCGCAGCGGGTGCGTACGGTGCTCGACGCGCTCGCCGACCGGACCACCGCGCTGTCCCAGCTTCCCGGGGTCGAGCAGGTGTTCCCGTTCGAGAACCGGGGGGTGGAGATCGGGGTGACGTTGCAGCACCCGCACGGGCAGATCTACGCGTACCCGTTCCTGCCGCCGCACACCCGGGCGCTGCTGGCCGCCGCCGGTCGGCACGCCGAGCGGACCGGGGGACGCAACCTGTACGCGGACGTGCTCGCCGCCGAGCGGGCCGCCGGGGATCGGGTGGTGGCGGCGAACGAGCACTGGACCGCGTACGTGCCGGCGGCGGCGCGGTGGCCGTTCGAGGTGCATCTGGCGCCGCACCGGGTGGTGCCCGACATTCCGGCGCTGACCGAGGCGGAACGGGCCGCCTTCGGGCCGCTCTACCTGGATCTGCTGGGCCGGTTCGACCGGCTGTTCGACGCCCCGATGCCGTACATCTCGGCCTGGCACCAGGCGCCGGTGCACCAGGGTCGGGAGTTGAGCCACCTGCACCTGCGGTTGTTCAGCATCCGGCGGGCGGTGGACAAGTTGAAGTACCTGGCCGGTTCGGAGTCGGCGATGGGTGTGTTCATCAACGACATCCGGCCGGAGCAGGCGGCGGAGCGGCTGCGGCAACTGACCGGCTGACCGGGACGGAAGCGGAGAAAGAGGGTGCGGGGGGCCCGGGACAGGGCCCCCCGCAGGGAAGGGACGGCTGGCTGTGCGCAACAGCCGGGAGGGCTGCCCGACCGGCGCCGTTTCCGGCGACATCGACTGGCTGGTCCTCCTGGACGCGACTGGCATCACGTCCACCCTGGTCAACGAGCGCGGCCCGACCCCGGTAACGGGCCCACCACTTCGATCTTGCCGTACGTCGATGAGCGCCACCGCCGAACCCGAGGTGCACGCACTTACAGAGAATGAGTGGTTATTCCGACGCGGATTGCCACTCTTTCTCTACAAGAGGCGCATGGGGGGGATGGGGTGGGGGCGAGGAAAGCCCGCCGGTGGGGTGCCGGCGGGCTTTCTGTGGGCGGGTTGGGTCAGGCGCCGAGCTTCTTCGCCAGGTTCTCGTCCAGGGCGGCCATGAACTCGTCGGTGCTCAGCCACGGGGCGTCCCGCGAGATGAGCAGGGCGAGGTCCTTGGTCATCTGACCGCCCTCGACCGTCTCCACGCAGACCTGCTCCAGCTTCTCGGCGAACTCGGTGACCGCCGGGGTGCCGTCGAGCTTGCCCCGGTGGGCGAGGCCACGGGTCCAGGCGAAGATCGACGCGATCGGGTTGGTCGACGTCTTCTCGCCCTTCTGCCACTGCCGGTAGTGCCGGGTGACCGTGCCGTGCGCCGCCTCGGCCTCGACCGTACGGCCGTCCGGGGTCATCAGCACCGAGGTCATCAGGCCCAGCGAGCCGAAGCCCTGCGCGACGGTGTCGGACTGCACGTCACCGTCGTAGTTCTTGGCGGCCCAGACGAAGCCGCCCTCCCACTTGAGCGCGGCGGCGACCATGTCGTCGATCAGCCGGTGCTCGTAGGTGATCCCGGCGGCGTCGAAGTCGGCCTTGAACTCGGCCTCGAAGACCTCGGCGAAGATGTCCTTGAACCGGCCGTCGTACGCCTTGAGAATCGTGTTCTTGGTCGACAGGTAGACCGGGTAGTTGCGGTCCAGGCCGTACCGCAGGGAGGCGCGGGCGAAGTCGCGGATCGATTCGTCGAAGTTGTACATGCCCATCGCGATGCCGCCGCCGGGGAAGTTGGCGACCTCCATCTCGACCGGGGCGCTGCCGTCGGCCGGGGTGTAGGTGATGGTGACCGTGCCCGGTCCGGGGACCACGAAGTCGGTCGCCTTGTACTGGTCGCCGTGCGCGTGCCGGCCGATGATGATCGGCTTGGTCCAGCCCGGCACCAGGCGCGGCACGTTGGACATGATGATCGGCTCACGGAAGACGACGCCGCCGAGGATGTTGCGGATGGTGCCGTTCGGCGAGCGCCACATCTTCTTGAGGCCGAACTCCTCGACCCGGGCCTCGTCCGGGGTGATGGTCGCGCACTTCACGCCGACGCCGTGGGTCTTGATGGCGTTGGCCGCGTCAACGGTGACCTGGTCGTCGGTCTCGTCGCGGTACTGGATCGACAGGTCGTAGTAGTGCAGGTCGACGTCGAGGTAGGGCAGGATCAGCTGCTCCCGGATCTGCTTCCAGATGATCCGGGTCATCTCGTCGCCGTCGAGCTCTACGACCGGGTTGGTTACCTTGATCTTCGCCATCGGCCGGGCGCTCCTCTCGGGGGACTCATGCTCAAGCAGTACGAGCGTACTGGCTCTGCCTGATGCCGCACGCCCGGCCTACCTCGACCACCGACCATTTCCGCAGATATACGGAAAGAGTGGCAGTCCGGGGTCGGACAGCCACTCTTTCCGGTGATCACCGCCGCCCGGTGGCGGGTCGGGCTCGATCAGAGGCTCGCGATGTCGCCCTGCTTGGCGCGGACCGCCTCGGCCGCCTCCTTGAGGCTGGCCAGCTCGTCGGCGTCCAGGTCGGTGGTGACGATCCGGCGGACGCCCTCGCGGCCCAGTTCGGCCTCGACGCCGAGGTAGACGCCGGAGATGCCGTACTCGCCGTCGACCCAGGCGCAGACCGGCATGACCTCGCCGGAGTCGGTCGCCACGGCCTTGGCCATCTTGGCCGCCGCGGCGGACGGGGCGTAGTACGCCGAACCGGTCTTGAGCAGCGCGACCACCTCGGCGCCGCCGTTGCGGGTCCGGACCACAATCTCTTCGATCTTGGCGTCGGAGAGCACCTCGCGCAGCGGCTTGCCGTCCACCGTGCTGCGCGACGGGACCGGCACCATGGTGTCGCCGTGCGAGCCGAGCGTGAGGGTCTTCACCGAGGCCACCGGTACGCCGAGCTCCTCGGCCACGAAGGTGGTGAACCGGGCGGTGTCCAGCATGCCGGCCTGGCCGAGCACCCGAGACTTCGGGAACTGGGTGGCGAGCTGCGCCATCGCGGTCATCTCGTCCAGCGGGTTGGAGACGACGATGACCACCGCGTTCGGGGCGAACTTCGCGACGCTCTCGGACACCACCCGTACGATCTTGGCGTTGGTGGCGAGCAGGTCCATCCGGCTCATGCCCGGCTTGCGCGGCAGGCCGGCGGTGATGACGACGACGTCCGAGCCCTCGATGACCTCGTAGCCCTCGCCGTTCGGTCCGGTGGTCTGGCCGACCACCTTGGTCTCGAAGCCCTCGATCGGCCGCGACTGGTTGATGTCCAGTGCCAGCCCCTCGGGCTTACCTTCGATGATGTCGGTGATCACGACCGTGTCGAAGACGTCGTACTCCGCCAGGCGCTGCGCGGTCGTCGAGCCGTAGAAACCGGCGCCGACGACGGTGACCTTTTTGCCCATGGTCGTCCCACTCTCTGTTACCGACGGGTTCTTTTCCGGACCGTATCAGCCAACGGACCACCGGTCCGGCCAGGGGCTGATTTCCCTGATCGCCCCCCGTTGACCGATCCGGCCGACGCCCGTGCCCGGGTCCGTCACCGGGTACCCCGGTCAGCCCCGTTCAGCCCGCTCGACCACGTTCGTGAGCAGCATGGCGCGGGTCATCGGCCCGACTCCGCCGGGCATGGGCACCATCGCGCCGGCCACCTCGGCCACCTCGGCCGCGATGTCGCCGGTGTAGCGGCCCTTGCCGTCCGGGCCGATCACCCGGGTGATGCCGACGTCGACCACGGTGGCGCCGGGTCGGACCATGTCGGCGGTGAGCAGCCCCGGTACGCCGGCCGCCACGATCACGATGTCGGCGTCGCGGGTGTGCTTGGCGAGGTCGAGCGTGCCGGTGTGGCAGAGGGTGACGGTCGCGTTCTCGCTGCGCCGGGTCAGCAGCAGCCCGAGCGGGCGGCCGACGGTGTTGCCCCGGCCGACCACCGCGACCTCGGCCCCGCGCAGCGGTACGTCGTGCCGGCGGAGCAGCTCGACGATGCCGCGCGGGGTGCAGGGCAGCGGTCCGTCGTAGCCCAGCACCAGCCGGCCCAGGTTGACCGGGTGCAGCCCGTCGGCGTCCTTCTCCGGGTCGATCAGTTCGAGCACCCGCTGGGTGTCGAGGTGGCGGGGCAGCGGCAGCTGCACGATGTAGCCGTGGCAGGCGGGGTCAGCGTTGAGTTCGGCGATGACCTCGTCCACCTGCGCCTGGGTGGCGTCGGCGGGGAGTTCGCGGCGGATCGAGGCGATGCCCACCTCCGCGCAGTCGCGGTGCTTGCCGTTGACGTACGCCTGCGAGCCGGGATCCGCACCGACGAGTACGGTGCCGAGCCCGGGGACCAGGCCCCGCTCGGCGAGGGCTTTCACCCGTACCCGTAGCTCGTCCTTGATCTCCGCCGCAGTCGCTTTGCCGTCCAGAAGGGTCGCCGTCACGTCCCTGATCGTCTCACGGCGGGCGGTCCGGCTTCGGGGACACCCGGTTGCCCGACGCTCGGGGCCCCGGTGTCAACCATCGGAGACCGAAAGATGGCGTAACTTTCCGTAACCGTGTTGTTCGTCACTGCTGGTAGCGGGCTGTGGAGTTGTGCACAGTCTCAGCGCACACCGAGGCATAAGACGGACAAACCCCTGGTGGCGTGGGCCACATGGAGATCAACGCCGATTGCATGGTTTGCGCTGGCAAATGGCGAAATATCACGAGGGATTGCCCCGATCGCGCCGGATCTCCATTACCAGAGGCCAACCTGTGCCGCAAGCAGACTCTCAGGACCCCGTTATTCAGTCGTAATCTGCCGGTTTGGACTAGGGTGCCGGCGCGGCCTACCTTTGCCGAGCGTTGCGCAGAGTGACCCGTACCCGGGACCTGGCTGCCCAGCGTGAGGAGATGAGGAGGCTCAATGCAGGTCCGTAGGCTCGCAGCCTGGGCCGCCGTACCGCTCGTCGCAACCCTGGGCCTCGCGGCCTGTGGCAGCGGCGACGACGGCGGTTCCGGGGACAGTAACCCCAACGCTACGGTGTCGATCCAGATCGGTGAACCGCAGCACCTGATCCCGACCAACACCACCGAGACGAGCGGGAACCAGGTGCTCAGCGCCCTGTTCACGCCGCTGGTGGACTACGACGCCCAGAACAAGCCGTACGAGGTTCAGGCGGAGTCGATCCAGAGCACCGACAACACCACCTGGACGATCAAGCTGAAGGACGGCTACACCTTCCACAACGGTGAGAAGGTCACGTCCGACAGCTACATCAACGCCTGGAACTACGGCGCTTATGCCCCGAACGGCCAGGGCGCCAGCTACTTCTTCGAGAAGATCGCCGGCTACAACGACCTTCAGGCGACCGACCCGGACGGCGAGGACGGCCCGCTGAAGGCGCCGGAGCCCAAGGCGAAGACGATGAGCGGGCTGAAGAAGGTCGACGACCTGACCTTCACGGTGACCCTCTCCGCGCCGTACAGCGAGTTCAAGACGATGCTCGGCTACAACGCGTTCTACCCGCTGCCGAACGCCGCCTTCTCCGCCCCCGGCGTGATCAAGGACGGCTTCGAGGACGCCATCATCGGCGATGGCCCCTTCAAGATGAAGGGCACCTGGCAGCACGACGCCAAGGTCGAGGTCGAGAAGTACGACGCCTTCCCCGGTGAGAAGCCGAAGGTGGCCGGCGTCGAGTTCCGGATCTACCAGCAGCTGACCGCCGCGTACGCGGACGTCATCTCGGACAACCTGGACGTCGTCCCGACGATCCCGACCGAGAACCTGACCAGCGCGGCGAGCGACCTCGGCGACCGGTACCAGCAGAGCCCGGCGTCGTCGTTCCAGTTCCTGGCCTTCCCGACGTTCGACCCGGCGTACAGCAAGCCCGAGGTCCGCAAGGCGATCTCCGAGGCGATCGACCGCGACGAGATCATCAAGTCGGTCTTCAAGGACTCCCAGCAGTCCGCCCGCTCGTTCGTCTCGCCGGTTGTCGCCGGGTACCGGGACAACACCTGCGGCGCGGCCTGCGAGTTCAACCCGACCAAGGCCAAGTCCGAGTACGCGGCCGCCGGCGGTCCGGCGAAGATCACCATCTCGTACAACGGCGACGGTGGGCACAAGGACTGGGTCGACGCGACCTGCAACCAGCTCAAGACCAACCTGGGCGTGGACTGCGTCGGCACCGCCGAGCCGAAGTTCGCCGACCTGCTGGACAAGGTCGAGAAGAAGCAGCCGGTCGGCATGTTCCGGCTCGGCTGGATCATGGACTACCCGTCCATGGAGAACTACCTCGGCCCGCTCTACACCACCAACGGTTCGTCGAACTACTACGGCTACAGCAACCCGCAGTTCGACGCGCTGGTGAAGGAAGGCGTCTCGGCCGCCACCCCGGAGGAGGCCATCAAGAAGTACCAGGCGGCCGAGGACATCCTGGCGAACGACCTGCCGGTTATCCCTCTCCGCTTCGGTCAGAACAACTTCGGTTACTCGAACAAGGTCAAGAACGTCGAGATCGACCTGTTCCAGCGGGTCAATCTGACCAAGATCGAGGCCGTCAGCTGAGCTGACCCCCCGAATCTGGTTCCAGCCATCTGGTAATCCCCGGTGGCTCGGGCCATGGATGGAACAGTCCGGCGTCGCCCAAGAACGCCGACGCCGGACTGTTCCGCCGGGCACATCCGCGTGATGTCCCCCGCCGAATCGTCCGGGCCTTGTGTGCCCGGATACTTTCGTACGCCGAAACGATCGTTCGTACGACTTTCATCCATATTCGGAGAGAAAGCTAAGGTATGTTCCGCTACATTGTGCGGCGCCTGTTGCAGATGGTCCTGGCCTTCTTCGGGACCACTCTGATCGTCTACGCGCTGATGTTCGCCGGCCAGGGCGACCCCATCCAGGCACTAGCCGGCGAGCGGCCGGTCACCCCCGCCCAGCGGGCATACCTGACCGAGACCTTCCACCTCGACAAGACCGGTGTCGGCGGCTTCTTCTACCGCTACTTCGACTACATCGGAAACCTGCTCAAGGGTGACCTGGGCATGTCGCTGACCCAACGCAAGATCGGCGACATGATCTCCACCGCCTGGCCGGTCACGCTGAAGCTCGCCCTGATCGGCATCGCCGTCGCGATCATCTTCGGCGTCAGCGCCGGGGTCGTCGCCGGCATCCGCCGGGGCGGCATCTTCGACAACGCGACGCTGCTGCTGACGCTGCTGGTGCTCGGCATCCCGACCATCGTGCTGGCCCCGCTCGCGCAGTACTTCTTCGGCGTCAAGCTCGGCTGGTTCCCGCCGACCGCCGGTGCGCAGCCCAGCTTCTACGCCCTGCTGCTGCCCGGCATCGTGCTCGGCTCACTGTCCCTGGCCACGGCGCTGCGACTGACCCGTACGTCGGTCGCCGAGAACATGCGCTCCGACTACGTACGGACCGCGAAGTCCAAGGGGCTGGCCCACCGCCGCATCGTCGGCGTGCACGTACTGCGCAACTCGCTGATCCCGGTGGTCACCTTCCTCGGCGTCGAGCTGGGCAACCTGATGAGCGGCGCGATCATCACCGAGGGCGTGTTCAACATCCCCGGCATCGGGTTCAACCTCTTCCGCGGCATCCGTACCGAGGACGGGCCGCTGGTGGTCGGGATCGTCAGCATCCTGGTCGTGGTCTACCTGGTCTGCAACCTCGTGGTCGACGTCCTCTACGCCGTGCTCGACCCGAGGATCCGTTATGTCTGAGCGGCCACGGAGATCCGAGTACCGGTTCGAACAGCGCGGTGAGCGCGACACGTACGAGCGCAACGAGGTGCAGGCATGAGTGACTTCAACACGGTCGCCGCGACCGAGAACCCGAGCGCGCGGCCCGGCCCGAGCGGCGAACCGGGCGCACCCGGCAAGGTGGAGGTGCACAAGCCGCGCAGCCTCGCCGGTGACGCCTGGCGCGACCTGCGCCGCAACCCGATCTTCTGGGTCTCGCTCACCCTCGTTGTCATCGTCACCCTGATGGCGGCCTTCCCGAGCCTGCTCACCGCGAACGACCCGACCGACTGCACGCTGTCCCGGCAGCACCAGGGTCCGACCGGCGGCGCCATCTTCGGCTACAACTTCCAGGGCTGCGACATCTACGCCCGCTCGGTCTACGGCGCCCGCGCGTCGCTCCTGGTCGGCGCGCTCTCCGCCCTGCTCACCGGCATCATCGCCGTGGTGGTCGGGATGCTCGCCGGCTACTTCGGCGGCTGGGTCGACGCGGTGCTCTCCCGGGTCATCGACATCGTCCTGGGCCTGCCGCTGCTGCTCGCCGCGATCGTGCTGCTCAAGCGGATCAACAGCGACAACCAGTGGGCCCGGATCGCCGCCCTGATCTTCGTCCTCGCCATCCTCGGCTGGACCACCGCCGCCCGGGTGATCCGGTCCTCGGTGATCAGCGCCAAGCAGCAGGACTACGTGGCGGCGGCCCGGATGCTCGGCGCCGGCAACGGCCGGATCATGTGGCGACACATCCTGCCGAACTCGCTCGCCCCGGTGGTCGTGGTGCTCACCATCGCGCTCGGTGCGTTCATCGCCGCCGAGGCCACCCTCTCCTTCCTCGGGATCGGCCTCAAGGAACCGACCATCTCGTGGGGTATGGACATCGACGCCGGTCGGGTGCACATGCGGGAGGCCGCCACCCCGCTGATCGTCCCGTCCACCTTCCTCGCCCTGACGGTGCTCGCGTTCATCATGCTCGGCGACGCCATCCGCGACGCCTTCGACCCGAAGCTGCGGTGATCAAATCATGAGCTACCTTTCCGCCCAGCCCGTCGCGTCGCCGTCCCCCCGAGGCGAGCGCCCGCACCTGCTAGAGGTACGGGACCTGCACGTCGAGTTCCGTACCCGGGACGGCGTGGCGAAGGTGATCAACGGCGTCTCGTACCACCTGGACGCCGGGGAGACCCTGGCCGTGCTCGGCGAGTCCGGCTCCGGCAAGTCGGTCACCGCGCAGGCGATCATGGGCATCCTGGACATGCCGCCGGCCGTCATCCCGTCCGGCCAGATCCTCTACGACGGCAGCGACCTGCTCAAGATGCCCGAGGAGCAGCGCCGGCAGGTCCGGGGCAAGCAGATCGCAATGATCTTCCAGGACGCGCTCTCCGCCCTGAACCCGGTCTTCCCGGTCGGCTGGCAGATCGGCGAGACGCTGCGCAAGCGCGAGGGACTGTCCCGGGCCGACGCCCGCAAGCGCGCGATCGAGCTGATGGAACTGGTCAAGATCCCGGCCGCGAAGCAGCGGGTGGGTGACTACCCGCACCAGTTCTCCGGCGGCATGCGCCAGCGCGTGATGATCGCGATGGCACTGGCCCTGAACCCGAGGATCCTGATCGCCGACGAGCCCACCACCGCGCTCGACGTCACCGTGCAGGCCCAGATCATGGACCTCCTCGGCGACCTGCGCCGGGAACTCAACATGGCGATGATCCTGATCACCCACGACCTCGGTGTGGTCGCCGACGTCGCGGACCGGATCGCCGTCATGTACGCCGGCCGGATCGTCGAACACGCCGACGTCCACTCGCTGTACTCGACTCCGGGGCACCCGTACACGAAGGGTCTGCTGGAGTCGATCCCCCGGCTGGACCAGCGCGGCCAGGAGCTGTCCACGATCAAGGGTCTGCCCCCGAACCTGATGCGCATCCCGTCGGGCTGCCCCTTCCACCCGCGCTGCCCGTACGCCCAGCAGGTCTGCGTCGACGTCGTGCCCGCCAACCGGGACCTCGGCAACGGCCGGACCAGCGCATGTCACTTTGCCCAGGAGGTCCTCGATGGCCGGCTCTAGCGCAACCAAGGTGCGTGGCGAAACGATTTTGCAGGTCGACAACGTCGTCAAGCACTTCCCGATCACCCGGGGCGTGGTCTTCAAGAAGCAGATCGGCGCCGTCAAGGCGGTCGACGGGGTCAGCTTCGAACTGCGCCGAGGCGAGACGCTCGGCGTGGTCGGCGAGTCCGGCTGCGGCAAGTCGACGCTCGCCCGGCTGCTGATGCGGCTGGAGACGCCGACCGGCGGCAGGGCGTTGCTGGAGGGGCAGGACATCTTCAAGATGTCCGGCAGCGGGCTGCGCCGGCTGCGCCGCAACGTGCAGATGGTCATGCAGGACCCGTACACCTCGCTGAACCCGAGGATGACGGTCGGCGACATCATCGGCGAGCCGTACGAGATCCACCCGGAGGTGGCGCCGCGCGGCGACCGCAGCCGGCGGGTACGCGAACTGCTCGACATCGTCGGCCTGAACCCCGAGCACATCAACCGGTACCCGCACCAGTTCTCGGGTGGGCAGCGGCAGCGGATCGGGATCGCCCGGGCGCTGGCCCTGAACCCCGAGGTGATCGTCTGTGACGAGCCGGTGTCGGCACTGGACGTGTCGATCCAGGCTCAGGTGATCAACCTGCTGGAGAAGCTCCAGGACGAGCTGGGCCTGTCGTACGTCTTCATCGCCCACGACCTGTCGGTGGTACGGCACATCGCCGACCGGGTCGCGGTGATGTACCTCGGCAAGATCGTGGAGATCGGTACGAACGAGGAGATCTACGAGCGGCCGACCCACCCGTACACCCAGGCGCTGCTGTCGGCGGTGCCGGTGCCGGACCCGGCCGCCCGCGCCCACCGGGAGATCATCCGGCTGACCGGGGACGTGCCGTCGCCGGCCGACCCGCCGTCCGGTTGCCGGTTCCGCACCCGGTGCTGGAAGGCCCAGGAGATCTGCGCCACCCAGGACCCGCAGCTGGTGCTCCGCGCGGTCGACCCGCACCCGTCCGCCTGCCACTTCGCCGAGCTCAAGAACGTCGTCGCCTGACGGGTACGCGAGGGATCAAGAACGTCGTCGCCTGACGGATACGCAAGGGCCCCTCTCCTGTCGATCGCCGAGACGGGAAAGGGGCCCTTCCGTACGTCCGGGAACCTGACCGGCCCGCTCCGACTCTCTCCCGCATGAGCGTGAGACGACGTACGGCGGCGCTGGCTGCGACCGCCATGGTGGCCACCCTGCTCAGTGGCTGTGGGGCTGGCGAACCCGTCACCCCGGCCGGACCCGTGGTGAGCGTGACCGTCTCGGCGGGCAACGCCGGTGTGACCAGCGGCAGTACGGCCGGCGATCCCGTCGGCGCCCTCCAGCCGGTCGGTACGCCAACAGCGGGAGGTGCCTGCCCCACCGTTGCCGAGTACCCGGCCGGACCCGGCAACGAGGCGAACGAGGTGGCCGGCGGCGGGCCCGGAGTATCGCTCTGGGCGTTGCTCTTCCTCAGCTCCGACGAGTTGACCGCCGGGAGGGAGACGAAGATCGTCTGGCGGATGACCGGCGACGGCGCGCTGACCATACGGGCCGTCGGCCCGACCGGCAGCGAGATCACACCGGTCTGGGGACCGACCGGCCACGGCGGCAGCACGTGGAAACGTCCCGGCGAGGAGTGGGGCACCGGCTGGCTCTTCCCCGTACCCGGCTGCTGGACCGTGCACGCCAGCCGGGCGGGCGGTGCCACCGCCCAGCTCGTCCTGCGCGTGGCCGCCTGAGGCGACTCCCGGACGGCGGCCTGAGGCGACTCCCGGACGGCTGCCGCCTGGGGCGACTCCCGGACGACGGGGCGTGGACGGCCGGGAAAGGCCCGTTCACGCCCCGTCGCGGAGACGGTCAGTGGAAGAAGTGCCGGGTGCCGGTGAAGTACATGGTCAGGCCGGCCTGCTGGGCGGCGGCGATCACCTCGTCGTCGCGGAGCGAACCGCCGGGCTGGACCACCCCGCGCACCCCGGCGTCGAGCAGCACCTGCAACCCGTCCGCGAACGGGAAGAAGGCGTCCGAGGCGGCGGCGGCGCCACGGGCCCGGTCGGCACCCGCTCGGGCGACCGCCAGCCGGGCCGAGTCGACCCGGTTGACCTGCCCCATGCCCACCCCGACGGCGGCCCCGTCGGCGGCGAGCAGGATCGCGTTGCTCTTCACCGAACGGATCGCCCGCCAGGCGAAGACCAGGTCCCGCATGAGGTCCGGCGCCGCCGCGTCACCGGCGGCCAGGCGCCAGGTGGCCGGGTCGTCGCCGGGGGCGTCGATCCGGTCGGCCGACTGGGTCAGCACCCCGCCGCTGACCGCCCGCCACTCCACCGGCGCCGGCTGCCAGGCCGGCACCCGCAGCAGCCGGATGTTCTTCTTGCCCGCGAGCACCTCGACCGCACCCTCGGCGAACGCCGGGGCGACCACCACCTCGGTGAAGATGTCCGCGATCTGCTTGGCCAGCTCGACCGAGACCGGCTGGTTGACCGCGATCACCCCGCCGAACGCCGACACCGGGTCGCAGGCGTGCGCCTTGCGGTGCGCGTCGGCCACGTCGACGCCGGTGGCGATGCCGCACGGGTTGGCGTGCTTGATGATCGCGACGACCGGCGCGTCCGGACCGAAGTCGTTCGCCGCCCGCCAGGCCGCGTCCGCGTCGACGTAGTTGTTGTACGACATCTCCTTGCCGTGCAACTGCCGCGCCTGCGCCAGCCCGGCCGGCGCGGCCGGGTCCAGGTAGATCGCGGCCCGCTGGTGCGGGTTCTCGCCGTAGCGCAGGGTCGCGCCCCGACGCAGGGCGAGCCCGGAGAAGTCCGGCCACTCCCGCTCCGACGTCAGGCCCTCGGCGAACCACTGCGCCACCGCCACGTCGTACTCGGCGATGTCGGCGAAGGCCCGCGCCGCGAGTGCGCGCCGCTCGCCGAGGGTGAAACCGCCGTCGGCCAGGGCCGACAGGATCGACGGGTACGCCTGCACCGACGTCACCACCGCCACCGACGCGTGGTTCTTGGCCGCGGCCCGGACCATCGCCGGCCCACCGATGTCGATCTGCTCCACGCAGGCGTCGAAGTCGGCGCCGGAGGCGACCGTCTCGGTGAACGGGTAGAGGTTCGACACCAGCAGGTCGAACGGGGCGATGCCCAGTTCGTCGAGCTGGGCGGTGTGGGTGTCCAGCCGCAGGTCGGCGAGGAGACCGGCGTGCACCTTCGGGTGCAGCGTCTTGACCCGCCCGTCCAGGGTCTCCGGGAAGCCGGTCAGCTCCTCGACCTGGGTCACCGGGACACCGGCGGCGGCGATGGTCGCGGCGGTGCTGCCGGTCGACACGATCTCAACCCCGGCGGCGTGCAGCGCCTGGGCCAACTCGGTCAGCCCGGTCTTGTCGTAGACGCTGACCAGCGCGCGGCGCAGCGCCCGCCGGCCGTCCGAAGTGGTGCTCATGGGATCGTGACCTTTCTTCCGGTGATGGTCCAGCCCTCGCGGACCAGCCGACCGACCTGCTCGACGAGCTGGGCGCGCTCGGCAACCTTGATGCGTTCGGTGAGGGTTTCCTCGGTGTCGTCGTCGAGCACCGGCACCGTCACCTGGGCGACGATCGGTCCGGTGTCGACGCCGGCATCGACGAAGAAGAGCGTGGCCCCGGCGACCTTCACCCCGTAGGCGAGCGCGTCGCGTGGGCCGTGGATGCCCGGGAAGGAGGGCAGCAGCGCGTTGTGCGTGTTCAGGTAACGGTCGCCGAAGGCGGCGAGGAAGTGCGGGCCGACGAGCTTCAGGAAGCCGGCCGAGACCACCAGGTCGGGCTTGTGCTCGGCGACGTGCTCGGCGAGCGCCCGGTCCCACTCGTCCCGGTCGGCGTACGCCTTGAGCGGGTCGACGAAGACCGGCACCCCGGCGGCGGTGGCCCGGTCGAGTCCGGCGATGCCGTCCCGGTCCGCGCCGACGGCGACCACCCGGGCGCCGTACGCCGGGTCGGTGGCCGCGTCGAGCAACGCCTGAAGGTTGCTACCGGACCCGGAGATGAGGACGACGATACGGGCGGCCGACACGGGCTCAGTCACCCGAGCACCCTATCGGGCAGCTCAGCCCGGCTCTGCGGCGGCTCACGCTAATCCCCCGCCCGTGGCCGCTGTGCCCGTCGCGGGCGGACGGACGCGCGGGCTGCCGTCAGGGGCGACGTTCCGTCAGGGGCGGGCTGCCGTCAGGGGCGGGCTGCCGTCAGGGGCGGGCTGCCGTCAGGGGCGGGCGAAGGCGCGGGTGACGGCGGCACCGACCACCGCGCCGACGGCCACCACCACGGTGGCGATCGCCGCCACCTGCCAGCTCACCGGACCGACCTCGGCCATCCGGCCGCCGCCGAGCGAGCCGCCGGAGGCCCGGGCGGCCAGGCCGAGCACCGCACCGGCGACCGGTCCGGCGATCGCGGCGGCGGCGAGCAACGGTGGCCAGCGCATCGCCGCCAGTTCCCGGCCGGACATCCGGGGCAGCGGGGCGGGCGACGGCGGCAGCCCGGCCCGGCGCAGCGACCGCCGGGTGAGCAGCCAACCGGCGGCCATGCCGGCCATCGCCGGCACCGCGAGCAGCGCCGCGCGGAGACCACCGATCGGTCCGGACGGCAGGCCGGCGAGCAACGGTACGGCCGGCAGCGCCCCCACGGTGACCTCGGTGGTGCTCACGCTGGTGTCGGTGCCGATGGCGAACCCCGGTCCGAGCAGGTACGACGCCGCCCAGATCGAGGCGTTCGGCGCGTACGCCACGCTGACCACGGTGATACCGGCCTGTCCCACCACACCGGTCCGGTACGCGGCGAGCATGTCGCTGGCCGCACCGCCCCCGGTGGCCACCGCCAGGCCGGCCGCCCCGGCCCCGGCACCGAGCAGCAGCAGGGCGGCCACGAAGCCGGTACGCAGCCCGTCGCGGAGCACCGACGGGGTACGCCGGGCCAGCGCGCCGAGGGTTCCGGTGATCGGCAGCGCCCCGGCGAGTGCCGCGAGCGCACCGAAGCAGGTGAGGGTGAGCCCCGCCCGCAGTGGCGACACCTGCTGCCCACCGGCGTTGACGATCAGTGCGGCGATGACACCGAGCAGCCCGTACGCGACGCCGACCGCGCCCGCGACGGAGAACGCCTGGCGCGGGGTGCCGTGCTGGCGGGCCCCGATCGCCCGGCTGGTGTGTACGCCCGCCCGCGCGACCCGCCACGCGGCCAGTACGGCGAGCCCGAGCGGGGGCAGGTGCAGGGTCCCGGCGTCGGTGTCGAGCGGAACCCCGTGGCCGAGCAGCCAGCCGGCCAGCCCGACCCGGGCCGCCCCGCCGACCGCACCGGCGTCCTCGGTGAACCGCGCGAAGCCCAGGATCACGGCGACCGGCAGGTAGGACAGGGAGGCCGCCCAGCCGGTCGCCACGGCGGCGGCCACCGGCAGCGGCGCCCGCCCGGCCCGGCGCGCGGGCGCACCCGACGGACTGTCCGGCCGGCCGAGTCGACTCGCCGCGCCACCGGCGGGCAACCGGTCCCGGTCCGATCCTCGATCGCCCGGCAACCGGTCCGACGGGCGGTCGACGGGCGACCGGTCCCGGTCCGGACCTCGGTCGGCGGGAAGCCGGTCCGGTCCCCGGTCGGCGGGAAGCCGGTCGGGTTCGCCCCGGCGGGCGGCCGGAACCGCCGGGGCCGGTGACGGGTGGCCGGTGGTCGGGGTGGGCTCCGCCGGGTCGGGCCGAACCGGACGCCCAGGCTGATCAGGGGTGACGGGTGGCATCGTGACCTACTCTGGCACGCCGACGCGTGGGCTGGGGGGCGACACCACCGGCGCGGCGGCGCGGATTCCTCAATTTCGCGGCAATCACCCCGTTCACAGGGTTAGCGTCGGCCCAGCATCCCGATCCGGGCGGTCTGCCACCGTGGAGGTGAGCATGGCGGGTCAGTACCCGTACCCGCCGCCCCGGCCGGTGCCCTCCGGGAGGGACCGGACCACGCTGTGGGGCGTACTCGGCATCGTGATCGGGCTGGTCTGCTGCGGCGTACTCGGGGTCATCCTCGGTTACCTGTCCATCCGCGACGCCCGACGGTTCGGCGGTTCACCCGTACTGGGCTGGGTCGCCATCGTGCTGAGCGTCCTGAACATCCTCGGTACGGCGATCCTGCGCGGCACCGGCAACTACCCCGGCTGGCGCTGACCGGGTACGGCGAAGGGGCCGACCGCTCGGCGGCCGGCCCCTTCGGCGTGTCTGTCGTGCGTGCCGGTACGCGCCGGCACCGGCAGCCTCAGCTACCCGACATGATCTCCCGCATGAGCTGGGCGGTCTCGGTCGGCGTCTTGCCGACCTTGACTCCGACCGCCTCCAGCGCCGCCTTCTTGGCGTCGGCGGTGCCGGCCGAACCGGAGATGATCGCCCCGGCGTGTCCCATCGTCTTGCCGACCGGCGCGGTGAAGCCGGCGATGTAGCCGACCACCGGCTTGGTCACGTTCGCCTTGATGAACTCGGCGGCCCGCTCCTCGGCGTCGCCGCCGATCTCGCCGATCATCACGATCGCGTCGGTGTCCGGGTCGGCCTGGAACGCCGCGAGCGCGTCGATGTGGGTGGTGCCGATGATCGGGTCACCGCCGATGCCGACGCAGGTGGAGAAGCCGATGTCACGCAACTCGTACATCATCTGGTAGGTCAGCGTGCCGCTCTTGCTGACCAGACCGATCCGGCCGGAGCCGGTGATGTCGGCCGGGATGATGCCGGCGTTGGAGGCACCCGGCGACGCGATGCCGGGGCAGTTCGGCCCGATGATCCGGGTCTGCTCACCCTTGCTCACGTTGTACGCCCAGAACGCCGCGGTGTCGTGCACCGGTACGCCCTCGGTGATCACCACGGCCAGCTCGATGCCCGCGTCGATCGCCTCGACGACCGCGCCCTTGGTGAACTGCGGCGGTACGAAGATGACCGTGGCGTTGGTACCGGTGCTCGCCATCGCGTCCGCGACGCTGGCGAAGACCGGCAGCTCGGTGCCGTCGAAGTCGACGGTCTGACCGGCCTTGCGCGGGTTCACCCCGCCGACCACGTTGGTGCCGGCGGCGAGCATCCGTCGGGTGTGCTTGGAGCCCTCGGAGCCGGTCATCCCCTGGACGATGACCTTCGAGTCCTTGGTCAGCCAGATTGCCATGATCAGACCCCCGCAGCCGCGAGCTCGGCGGCCCGCTCGGCCGCTCCATCCATCGTGTCCACCCGCTGGACCAGCGGGTTCGCCGCGGCGTCGAGGATTGCCCGACCCGCCTCGGCGTTGTTTCCGTCGAGCCGTACGACCAGGGGCTTGTCGACCTGCTCGCCGCGCTCGGCGAGCAGGGCCAGCGCCTGGACGATACCGTTGGCGACCTCGTCACAGGCGGTGATGCCGCCGAAGACGTTGACGAACACGCTCTTGACCGCCGGGTCGGAGAGCACGATCTCCAGGCCGTTCGCCATCACCGCGGCGCTCGCGCCGCCGCCGATGTCGAGGAAGTTCGCCGGCTTGACGCCGCCGTGCCGCTCCCCGGCGTACGCGACCACGTCGAGCGTGGACATGACCAGGCCGGCGCCGTTGCCGATGATGCCCACGGCACCGTCGAGCTTGACGTAGTTGAGGTCCTTCTCCTTGGCCCGCTGCTCCAGCGGATCCACGGCGGCCTGGTCGACCAGGGCCTCGTGGTCCGGGTGCCGGAAGCCGGCGTTCTCGTCGAGGGTGACCTTGGCGTCGAGCAGCAGCACGTCGCCGTTGGCCGTACGGGCCAGCGGGTTGACCTCGACCAGGGTGGCGTCCTCGGCGACGAACGCCTGCCAGAGCCCGACCGCGATCGCGGCGATCTGGTCGGCCACCACGGCCGGGAACTGGGCCGCCGCGACGATCTCGTTCGCCTTGGCCAGGTCGACGCCGACGTTGGCGTCGATCGCGATCTTGGCGACCCGCTCCGGGATCTCGGCGGCGACCTGCTCGATGTCCATGCCGCCGGCCACGCTGGCGATGCAGAGGAAGGTGCGGTTCGCCCGGTCGAGCAGGTAGGAGAGGTAGTACTCCTCGGCGATCTCCGCGGTCACGGTGATCATGACCTTGTGGACGGTGTGACCCTTGATGTCCATGCCCAGGATGTCGGTGGCGCGGGCCACCGCATCCTCGGGGTTGTCGGCGAGTTTGACCCCGCCGGCCTTGCCCCGGCCGCCGACCTTCACCTGGGCCTTGACGACCACTCGGCCACCGAGGCGATCGGCGATCGCGCGGGCCTCCTCCGGGGTGGTGGCGACGCCGCCGGCGAGCACGGGCAAACCGTGCCGCTCGAACAGCTCGCGCCCCTGGTATTCGTACAGGTCCACGATTGCGCGTCCCGTCCAGTCTCCGCGGCGCGCCGTCGCGCCGCCGCCAGCGTGAAATGAGTTGACGCCTGTCGTACCAAAAGAAACAGGCCTCCGGCCGCAGCCTAGCGAGATGGGCACCGGGGGCAACCGAGCGGGTGCACGGTGTGCGGTACCACACAGGCCCGCCCGCGCTCGGCGACGGCCCGGCCGGGCACCCCGGAAAGCTTTCTCCGGCGATCTCGCGGCAACCGCGTAACCCCCACGGGGAGCCGTCGTTGAGTCAGGTGTCGGAGCGCTGAGCCGCGCGATGACGGGAGACGGCCGATGCCCTGTCGGTCGAGGGGTGGCGGCGGGGCATCGCGCATAGAGAGGCCGGACGTGTGAGGGGTGCGTCCGGCCTCTCCCCCCGTCAGTACGCCTGACGGGGGTCATCGATCCCGTGTCCCGGGGGGCTCGATCGACCTTTGACGACGGTTCCGTGCCCAGCATCACACCGGTAACCGACCTCGATCACGCAGCGTGTGACAGCCCGGAGGCGCCGTACGGGCTCAGCCGACCGGTTGGGCCACGTTCGCCCGTACCCACTCCACGATCGCCTGGGTGGTCGCGCCGGGGGTGAAGATCTTGGCGACCCCGATCCGCTCCAGTTCGGGAATGTCGGCCTCCGGAATGATGCCGCCGCCGAACACGACCATGTCCTGCGCGTCCCGCTCGGCCAGCAGTTCCACCACCCGGCGGAACAGGGTCATGTGCGCGCCGGAGAGGACCGACAGGCCGACCGCGTCGGCGTCCTCCTGGATGGCGGTCTCGACGATCTGCTCCGGGGTCTGGTGCAGCCCGGTGTAGATGACCTCCATGCCGGCGTCCCGCAGCGCCCGGGCGACCACCTTGACGCCACGGTCGTGCCCGTCCAGGCCGGGCTTGGCGACGACGACCCGCGTTCGAGAGCTCATCAGCACACCTTTCGAGGGCACCTCGGCAATCACCTTAACGAACGGTAACCCGAGGTCCGTACGGTACGGAATCTGGGCGGCACGCCGCGCCGGACACGCCCGTCGCCGACCGTTCGACGGGGCGCCGAGCGCCGCCCCGCCAGCCGGGCCCGGACATCGACGGGCCGTCACTGCGTGTCGCGATGAGTCGGCTCGACTGACCCGCCGTACCACCTTCGGTAACTGAGAGCTACTAACGATAAGACCTGCTAATGGTGACGAAATTGGGCGTTTCGTGACGGACAGCCGCACCGGACGACGACAAAGCCGTGAGGTGACTTGTGGGCCGACTAGGCGGCGGTTACCGTGACGACGGTTGGCATCAGGTCCACGATCGGGTGACAACACGGTCCGCCGGTGTGGTTCTCGCT
The DNA here is from genome assembly GCF_055586685.1 of Micromonospora sp. NPDC049529. Taxonomy (NCBI): domain Bacteria; kingdom Bacillati; phylum Actinomycetota; class Actinomycetes; order Micromonosporales; family Micromonosporaceae; genus Micromonospora; species Micromonospora sp. NPDC049529. The sequence continues at coordinate 42,699 of NZ_JBVJHT010000017.1, read as the reverse complement.
TCATCCACACGGGCACGACCGGTTCAAATACCCGACAACGGAGGGTGTGCGTGCGCCAGCGCCTGTCGTCTGAGCCCGATCGATATCGCGGGCGTCGCCGCGTACCCACCCCCCCACGCAGCCGTTACGCCGCAGTTGTCACCACCGCGTTCGTCGGTGCCGGGATCGTCGCCCTGGGCGCGGCCGCCATGCCGGACGCGAAGGCGGTCAGCGCCTCCACCCTGGCCGATCTGGAGAACGCCGCCGCCACCAGCGACGACCTCGCCTCCCGCGCCGACAGCGCCGAGCGGGCCACCCGTGCCGACGACCGGTCCGGTCTCGCCAGCACGATGGCCGAGGCACCGGACGTCTGGCTGCTGCCGCTGAAGGGCTACAACTTCACCTCGCCCTACGGCATGCGCTGGGGCAAGCTGCACACCGGCGTCGACCTGGCCGCCGCCGAGGGCACTCCCTACCAGGCGATCCACTCCGGCAAGGTCACCCGTGCCGGCTGGTACGGCGGCTACGGCCTCTGCGTGATCGTGCAGCACCCGGACGGCACCGAGGCCATCTACGGCCACGCCTCCAAGGTGCTGGTGAAGGTGGGCCAGGAGGTCAAGGCCGGCGACGAACTCGGCCTGGTCGGCATGACCGGCCACTCCTACGGCTCCCACCTGCACCTGGAGGTGCACGTGGACGGGGTGCCGCGTGACCCGATCCCCTACCTGCGGGACAAGGGCGTGGACATCCAGACCGAGGTCGAGGCGATCTACGGCGGCGTGGGCGCCTCGTAGCCCGACGTAACTCATCGATCACCGCCCGGACCCGAGTCCGGGCGGTTTTTCGTGTTCCCGGTCGCCAAAGTTTCCTGCACCACAGCAGCCGGTGTGACCGGGGACACGTCGACGTCCGGCGGGCATCCGGTAACCCGGCCGCAATTCCGACAAAATCCAGCGCCGTACGCACCCTCCGGATCGGCCACCGCCGACCCGATGCCGCTGGTCAGAAGCCCGACCGACCACGATTTCCGGGTCCGTCCCCGTACCCGGAGGTTGCACCCGTGCCCGAAATCCAGCCGCTCGACGACCGCGACCGTGAGGAAGACGGGCACGACCGCCGGCCGGGCACCGAGGTGGCCCGACACCGGGCCACGCGGAGCCGGGTCAGCCGCGGCGCGTACGTCGCAACCGGGCTGGCCGTACTGATCGGTTTCGGGGTCGCCGCGGTCACCGTCGGCGGCGAGGGCGACCACGACCGGCCGGACGACACGGCACTGGTCGCCCAGGATGCCCTCGCCCGCGCGAACGCCGCCAACCGGGCCGACCGCTCGTTGCGCGAGGAGCCGGCCGGTTCACCGACCGCGATCCCCACCGGCCTGCCGACCCCGACCGCGTCCGCCACCCCGACCGCCGTCCCGACCACCCCGGTCGCGCCGACCAGCACCGCGCCGACGGTTCGGAAGGCCAACCCCAAGCCGACCCCCGCCCGGACCACCGCGAAGCCGACAAAGGCCGCCCCGTCCTGGGTCAGCCCGATGCCCGGTGCCCCGGTCAGCTCCTGCTACGGCATGCGCAACGGCGTCCTGCACGCCGGCATCGACCTGGCCGGGGCGGACAACACCCCGATCCACGCCGTCGCCGCCGGCACCGTCATCACCGCCGGGGCGGCCTACGACGGGTACGGCATCTCCGTGGTCATCGACCACGGCAACGGCATCCTGACCCACTACGCCCACCAGAACCGGACCGCGGTGCAGGTCGGCGACAAGGTCACCGCCGGTCAGACCATCGGGTACGAGGGCGCCACCGGCGATGCCACCGGCCCCCACCTGCACTTCGAGGTGCACCAGGGCGGGCTCTGGAACCAGATCGACCCGGCCCCGTTCATGCGGTCGCACGGCGTCGACCTCGGCTGCTGAGCGCCCCGAAAAGTCAGAGCTTCTCGACCGGCGCGTGCCGCAGCACCAGCCACATGGTCTGGTCACCGAAGTCGATCTGAGCCCGCGCACCCGGCCCGTGTCCCTCCACCGCGAGCACCCGGCCGAGGCCGTACCGCTGGTGGTTGACCCGGTCCCCGGCCTCGACCTTCGGGGTCTGGCGCAGTTCGCTGGCGGTGGTGAGTCGACTGGCGTCGACACCGAGCCGGCTGGCGAGCTGTGCTGCCTTCGGCGTACCCCCGGTGAAGCCGCCGCCGCGACCGGCCGAGCCGGGCCCACCGGCGCCGGACCGCCCACCCACACCGCCGCCGGTGCCGGACCACGAGGTGTACGACCCCTCGGTGCGCTCCCAGCGCACCAGATCGGTCGGCAGCTCGGCCATGAACCGTGACGCCGGGTTGTACGACGGCTGCCCCCACGCCGAGCGGGTGACCGCCCGGGACAGGTAGAGCCGCTGCCGGGCCCGGGTGATGCCGACGTATGCCAGCCGGCGCTCCTCCTCCAGCTCGCGGGTGTCGCCGAGCGCCCGCAGGTGCGGGAAGACGCCGTCTTCGAGGCCGGTGAGGAAGACGACCGGGAACTCCAGCCCCTTCGCCGTGTGCAGGGTCATCAGGGTGACCACGCCCTGGGGCACCTCGGGCTCCTCGCCGTCGGCCGCCGGAGCGACCTGGTCGGGGATCTGGTCCGCGTCGGCGACCAGCGCGACCTGCTCCAGGAAGCCGGCGAGGGTGGCCCCGGTCCCGTCCTCGGACTGCGCCTCGACCCGCTCGGTGTACTCCCGTGCGACGCTGACCAACTCCTGGAGGTTCTCCACCCGCCCGGCGTCCTGCGGATCGAGGCTCTCCTCCAACTCGCTCAGGTAGCCGGAGCGGGTCAGCAGCGACTCCAGCACCTCCTCCGGCGCGGCGGTCTCGGCCAGTTCGCGGGCGCCGTCGAGCAGGGCGACGAAGTCGGCGATCGAGTTCGCGGCACGGGTGGAGATCCCCGGTGCGTCACCGGCCCGGCGCAGCGCGGCCCCGAACGAGATCCGGTCCCGCGCGGCGAGCGCCTCGACGCACGCCTCGGCCCGGTCACCGATCCCCCGGCGGGGAGTGTTGAGCACCCGGCGCAGGCTCACCGTGTCGTCGTCGTTGACCACCGCCCGCAGGTACGCGAGCGCGTCGCGCACCTCCTTGCGCTCGTAGAAGCGCACCCCGCCGACCACCTTGTACGGCAGGCCGACCCGGATGAACACCTCCTCGAACACCCGCGACTGGGCGTTGGTGCGGTAGAAGACCGCCACCTCACCCGGCCGGGTCAGTCCCTCGTCGGTGAGCCGGTCGATCTCGCGGGCCACCCAGTCGGCCTCGGCGTGCTCGGTGTCGGCGACGTAGCCGACGATCTGCTCGCCGGCCCCGGCCTCGCTCCACAGCCGCTTCGGCTTGCGGGAGGTGTTCCGGTCGATCACCGCGTTGGCCGCGTTCAGGATGGTCTGGGTGGAGCGGTAGTTCTGCTCCAGCAGGATCGTCCGGGCGTCGGTGAAGTCCCGCTCGAACTCCAGGATGTTCCGGATCGTGGCACCCCGGAACGCGTAGATCGACTGGTCCGCGTCGCCGACCACGCAGAGCTCACCGGGGGGCAGCGCGTCCGGGCCCTCGCCGATCGGCTCGCTGCCGACCAGTTCCTTGATCAGGGTGTACTGCGCGTGGTTGGTGTCCTGGTACTCGTCGACCAGCACGTGCCGGAACCGGCGCCGGTAGCGCTCGGCCACGTGCGGGTGGGACTGCAACAGGTGCACCGTGGTCATGATCAGGTCGTCGAAGTCGAGCGCGTGCGCCTCCCTGAGCCGCTGCTGGTAGCGGGTGTACGCCTCGGCCAGCGCGCGCTCGTTCGGCCCCTTCGCCCGACCCGCGAACTCCTCCGGGTCGACCAGTTCGTTCTTCAGGTTGGAGACCTGGGCCGCCAGCCCGCGCGCCGGATAGCGCTTCGGGTCGAGGTCCAGCTCACGGGCGACCATCTGCATCAACCGACGGGAGTCGTCGGCATCGTAGATCGAGAAGGTCGACTTCATCCCGGCGTGCTCGTGCTCGGCCCGCAGGATGCGCACGCAGGCGGAGTGGAACGTGGAGACCCACATCATCCGGGCCCGGGGCCCGACCAGGGCGGCCACCCGCTCCTTCATCTCACCGGCGGCCTTGTTGGTGAAGGTGATCGCGATGATCTCACCGGGATGCACCTGCCTGGCCCCGAGCAGGTAGGCGATCCGGTGGGTCAGCACCCGGGTCTTGCCCGATCCCGCGCCGGCCACGATCAGCAACGGCGAGCCGGCGTGCGTCACGGCGTCGCGCTGCGGGCCGTTCAGCCCGGTGAGCAGGGCCTGTGGATCGAGGGCCGCGCCGGATGGCGGACGCGGCGGCGGGGACTGGACCGGCGGGGTTTCGAAGAGGGCATGCATCGCAGCGCAAGTCTAGGCCGCCGGTCCGACAACACGCCCTTTCCCCTGCCGTCCGGCAACCAACTCGTCATCTGACTCGACTGGTGGGTTCCGGCCCGATCGAGAACGATGACCGGGTACCAACCCGGGACCGTGTTACCGCACTCGATGGGAAAATTCTGATGAGCCACCCACGCCCGCGCGGCTGGGCGATGTTCCGGCACCTCGCGGTGCCCGCCCTCGCCCTCGCCGTCATCACCACCCTGCCCTTCGCCCCCGCGACGAATCCGTCGGCGACGACCCCCGGCACCGAGCAGTGGACCGCGCTCGACCCGGTCACGGTCTCGTACGCCAAGCCCACCGGCCGCCCGGCCAAGGGCAACTTCCTCAGCTACAACGACTTCCACGGCGCCATCGACCCGCCGACCGGCAGTGGCGCGGCGGTCAACGGCACCCCGGCCGGTGGCGTCGAATACCTGGCCACCTGGCTGAAGAAGCTCCGCGCCGAGGCCGCCGCCGAGGGTCGCAAGAGCACCACCGTCGGTGCCGGCGACCTGATCGGCGCCACCCCGCTGGTCAGCGCCGCCTTCCACGACGAGCCGACGATCGAGCTGATGGACCTGATCGGGCTGGACATCAGCTCGGTCGGCAACCACGAGTTCGACGAGGGCGTCGACGAGCTGATCCGACTCAACCGGGGTGGTTGTCACCCGGTCGACGGGTGCCAGGACGGCGACGGCTTCGCCGGTGCCCGGTTCACGTACCTCGCCGCGAACACGGTGAGCCGGCGTACCGGGCTGCCGATCCTGCCGCCGGTGGACATCCGGCTCGTCGACGGCGTACCGGTCGGTTTCGTCGGGCTGACCCTGGAGGGCACCCCGGGCATCGTCAACCCGGCCGGGATCGGCTCGGTCCGGTTCACCGACGAGGTCGAGACCGCCAACCTGTGGAGCAGCCTGCTGAAGCTCGCCGGGGTCAAGGCCCAGGTGCTGCTCCTGCACGAGGGCGGCTCCCAGTCCGGCGGACCGTCCGACTGCACCAACTTCGGCGGCCCGCTCAAGACGATCGTGGCCGGGCTGCGCCCCGAGTTCGGGCTGGTGGTCAGCGGACACACCCACCGCGCCTACTCCTGCTCGCTGCCGAACTCCTCGGGCGCGAACAGCGTGGTCACCAGCGCCGGCACCAACGGCCAGCTGATCAGCGACATCGACTACTCGCTGGACCGGCGGACCGGCCGGTTCACCGAGATCACCGCGCGCAACGTGATCGTCGAGAACGGCGTACGCAACGCCGACGGCACCTGGCAGCAGACCAGCCCCGGCAACTTCGTCCGCAACCCGGCGCTGGTGGAGCCCCGGGCCAAGACGCTGGCCGACAAGTACCGCACCGCGGTCGCCCCGATCGCGAACCGGGTCGTCGGCCGGATCACCTCGGACATCACCCGGGACAACGGAACCAACCAGGAGAGCCCGCTCGGCGACGTGATCGCCGACGCGCAGCTTGCCTGGACCGCCGCCGACGGGGCCCAGCTCGCGCTGATGAACCCGGGCGGCATCCGCGCCTCACTGCCGTACGGCACCTCGACCGGCGGCGAGGCGCCCGGCGAGATCACCTACGGCGAGGCGTTCACCGTCCAACCGTTCAACAACCTGGTGGTCACCCAGACCTTCACCGGGGCACAGCTCAAGGACGTGCTGGAACAGCAGTTCGTCGGCTTCGCCGGGCAGACCTCCCAGCGGGTGCTGCAGATCTCCGCCGGACTCACGTACGGCTACGACACCAGCCTGCCGGCCGGCGGGCGGGTCAGCGGCCTGGCCCTGCACGGCGTGCCGATCGACCCGGCCGCCAGCTACCGGGTCACCACCAACGACTTCCTGGCCAACGGCGGCGACGGCTTCACCCTGCTCACCGGGGGCACGAACCGGACCACCGCGCCCGGTTTCGACGTCGACGCCCTGGTCGGCCACCTGGGTGCGGGCGCCCCCGTCGCCCCCGGCCCGGCCAACCGGATCACCCGCCTCGGGTGAACCGGAGCTGAAGGGAGGGGCCCCTTCCCGGACGAAAAAATGATAGGAAGAGGCCCTTCCTCTCGGAGGCGCTTGCGCCAGAAGCCAACACGTGGGCATACTCGGTTCGTGATCCAGCAGGTGCGCTTCTACTTTTACTATGGCTCCGGGAGTCCGGCAGCCGTAGGTAGCGCCTGATCAAAAACCTACGAACGCCCCGGGCTCCTGGAGCCCGGGGCGTTTTGCTTCGGGGTCTGGATTGCCAGGGGCCAACCCGCTCGGGAGCCCAGAAATGACCGCACACATGCTTGAGCAGCCAGCCAACTCGTCCACGGGCACGCAGACCGGCACCGACTCGCCGGAGGCCGCCGCCCGCATCCTCGCCATGCGCGACCGGATCAACGAGATCGACAGCGCCCTGATCGCCCTCTGGGAGGAACGGGCGAGCCTGTCCCAACAGGTCGGGGCGACCCGGGTCGCCTCCGGCGGCACCCGTCTGGTTCTCTCCCGCGAACGGGAGATCCTGGACAAGTTCCGCACCGCCCTGGGTGCGGACGGGACGCAGCTGGCCCTGCTGGTGCTGCGCGCCGGCCGGGGACCGCTCTGACACCGGCCCGGCTGCCCGGAGCCCGCCCACCTTCCGGGCGCACCCCGTCGTCGTACGCCGAGTGCCGGACGAGGCCCGGGGCGCCGGTCGCATGGATGACGACCGACGCCCCGGACTGAGGAGGCACTACCTTCACCGGCGGAACGAGCCGGGTGGGGCCCGGCCGCCGGCGTCTGACCCGGCCTACTCGACCGCGTGCACCACGTCCCGCTCCTCGGCGAAGTGGCAGGCGCTCGGGTGGCCGGAACGCTCCCGTTCCACCAACGGTGGGTCCTCCTGCGCGCAGATCTCCTGTGCCTTCCAGCACCGGGTGCGGAACCGGCAACCGGACGGCGGGTTGGCCGGCGACGGCACGTCGCCCTCCAGCACGATCTGGTCCCGGTGCCCGCGCAGCGTCGGGTCCGGCACCGGCACCGCCGACAGCAGCGCCTGGGTGTACGGGTGGGTCGGCCGCTCGTAGATCTCCACGTTGTCGCCGATTTCGACGATCTTGCCGAGGTACATCACCGCGACCCGGTCGGCGATGTGCCGTACCACCGACAGGTCGTGGGCGATGAAGACGTACGACAGGCCCAGCTCGTCCTGGAGCTTCTCCAGCAGGTTGATCACCTGAGCCTGGATCGACACGTCCAGTGCCGACACCGGCTCGTCACAGATGATGATCTCGGGGTTCAGGGCCAGCGCCCGGGCGATCCCGATCCGCTGCCGCTGCCCACCCGAGAACTGGTGCGGGTACCGGTTGATGTGGTCCGGGTTGAGCCCGACCAGATCGATCAGCTGCCGCACCCGCTCCTGCCGGTTGCCCCGGGGCAGGACGTCGGTGTGGATGTCGAACGGCTCGCCGATGATGTCGCCGACCGTCATCCGGGGGTTCAGCGACGTGTACGGGTCCTGCAGCACCATCTGGATGTTGCGTCGGGCCCGCCGCATCGCCGACCCTTTCAGCCGGCTCATCTCCTCGCCCCGGACCTCGATCGCGCCCGAGGTGGGCTTCTCCAGCCCGACCAGCAGCCGCGCCAGGGTCGACTTGCCGCAGCCGGACTCGCCGACCACACCGAGGGTTTCCCCTCGGCGCAGTTCCAGGTCGACCCCGTCCACCGCGCGGACCGCGCCGACCTGGCTCTGGAACACGATGCCGCGGGTGATCGGGAAGTGCTTGACCAGCTGCTGGGTACGCAGCACGACCTCACTCATCGCCCAACACGTCCTTCCAGAAGTGGCAACGCGCGGTCCGGTCCTCGGCCACCTGGTACGCGGGCGGCGGCGGATCGGCCCGGCAGACGTCCTGGGCGTACCCGCACCTGGGGTTGAAGGCGCAGCCCGGCGGGATGTTGGTCAGGTTCGGCGGCAGGCCCTTGATCACGTTGAGCTGCTGGCCCCGCAGGTCCAGCCGGGGGATCGATTCGAGCAGGGCCTTGGTGTACGGGTGTGCCGGGCGCGCGTAGACGTCGAACACCCCCGCCTCCTCGACCACCTTGCCGGCGTACATGACCGAGATCCGGTCGGCGACGTCGGCGACCACCCCCATGTCGTGGGTGATCAGGATCAGGCCCATGTTGCGTTCCCGCCGCAGCTCGGCGAGCAGGGTCATGATCTGGGCCTGGACCGTGACGTCCAGGGCGGTGGTCGGCTCGTCCGCGATCAGCACCTCGGGGTCGAGCGCGAGCGCCATCGCGATCATCACGCGCTGGCGCATGCCGCCGGAGAACTGGTGCGGGTAGTCGTTCACCCGCTGCTTCGCAGCCGGGATCTTGACCAGGTCGAGCAGTTCGATCGACCGCTTGCGCGCGTCCTTCTTGGACATGCCCCGGTGCACCCGAGTCAACTCGTCGAGCTGGAAGCCGACCGAGAAGACCGGGTTGAGCGCGGAGAGCGCATCCTGGAAGATCATCGCGATCCGGTTGGCGCGTACCTTGCGCCGCTGCTCCTCGGGGAGCTTGAGCAGGTCGAGGCCCCGGTAGCGGACCTCCCCCCTGGTCACGTAACCGGGCGGGGTGTCCAGGATGCCCATGATCGCCTGAGCGGTCACCGACTTGCCGCAGCCGGACTCACCGAGAATGGCCAGGGTCTCCCCCGGTTGCAGGGTGAAGTTGGCGCCGTTGACCGCGTGCGCCACCCCGTTCAGGGTCCGGAACTCCACGTGCAGGTCCTCGACCCTCAGCAGTGGGGCGGTCGGGTCCAATCCGGGCAGGACGTCGATCTGTGCCTTGATATCGGTCACCGGAATCTCCTACCGCAGCTTCGGGTCGAAAGCGTCGCGGATCGCGTCGCCGAGCATGATGAAGGCCAGCACGGTCAACGCCAGGAACGCGGACGGCGCGACCAACGGAATCGCGTTCTCCCGTACCCGCACGGTGGAACTGGAGATGTCGATCCCCCAGGAGATCGCTGGTGCCTTCAACCCGATGCCGAGGAACGACAGGGTCGCCTCGACCGCGATGAACCCGCCGAGCGCGATGGTCATGACCACCACGAACGGCGCGAGCGCGTTGGGCAGGATGTGCCGGAACATGATCCGGCCGTGCCCGGCGCCGAGCATCCGGGCGGCGGCGACGTAGTCCTGGTTCTTCGCACTGATCACCGAGGACCGCATCACCCGCGACGCGGTGGTCCAGCCGAGCACGCCGAGCACGATCACCACGGTCCAGATGCCGGTGCCCTGCCGGTCACCGGCCAGGCGCTTGCCGAGCACGATCGCGGCCAGCAGCAGCGGAATGCCGAGGACGATGTCGGTGAACCGCGACAGCAGGGTGTCCACCCAGCCGCCGAAGTAACCCGACGACAAGCCGATGACCAGCGCGATCGTCCCGGCCATCAGCATCGCGAAGACGCCGACCTGGATCGACGCCCGGGCGCCGTAGATGGTCCGCGCGAACAGGTCGCAGCCCTGGAAGTCGTAACCGAACCAGGCCCGTCCGCTCGCCGGGGCGTACTGGCGGGACAGCGCACAACTGGCCGGGTCGGCCGGGGTGAACAGCTGCGGCACGATCGCCATGACGACGAACAGCAGGACGAGTGTGGCAGCAACCCAGAAGATCGGATTACGGCGCAGGTCCCGCCAGGCGTCACCGGCGAGGCTGCGGGGCTTGTCCGCCTTGGCGCCGCCGGTGGGGGCGGTCGGCGCGGGGTTCGCGGCGGGGGTCTCCGCCGCGGCGATCGATTCGAGATTACTCATAGCGGATCCTCGGGTCGAGCACGGCGTACATGATGTCGACGATCAGGTTCGCGACCAGGAAGACGATGACCAGCAAGCTGACGAAGCCGACCACGAGAGGTCCATCCTCGGTACGGATACCGCGGAAGAGGTTGAAGCCGACGCCGGGAATGTTGAACACGCCTTCGGTGATGATCGCGCCGGCCATCAGGCCACCGATATCGATGCCGATGTAGGTGACAACCGGGATCAGGGAGTTGCGCAGCACGTGCACCCCGATCACCCGACGCGGAGACAGGCCCTTGGCCTTCGCCGTACGGACGTAGTCGGCGCGCAGGTTCTCCGCCACCGAGGTACGGGTCAACCGGGAGTAGGTCGCCAGCGAGAGTGATCCCAGCACCAGTCCGGGTAGGACCAACGCCCACCAGGTCGGATCACCGCCGGCGGTGGGCGGGAACCAGCTGAGCTCGATGCCGAAGAGGAACTGCGCCGTGGGGGCGAGCACGATCGTCGGGATGGAAATGAGTAGCAGGGTGAGGATCAGCGTGGCATTGTCGAACACACCGCCGCGGCGGATGCCGGCGATGACGCCGGCGGTCACGCCGAACAGGACGGCGAACAGGACGGCGATCACGGCGAGCCGGATGGTCACCGGCCAGGCCTGGGCGATCATGTCACCGATCGGCCGACCGGTGAGTGAGGTGCCGAAGTCGAGTTGCAGCAGGCCCTTCATGTAGTAGCCGTACTGGGCCCAGAAACTCTCGTCCAGGTGGTAGCGCTCGGTGAGTGCCTGAACCTGGGCCGGGGTGACCGGGCGTTCGCCGACCAGCGACTGGATGACCTGCGCCGGGCTGCCCTGGTTGCTGAACATGAGCGCGTAGACGAGCAGGGTGGCCCCGACGAACGTGAGGACCATCTGCAGCAGGCGCCGGACAATGAAACGGAACATGTCTTCGTCCTTAGTGGGACAGGCGTCGATGGCTGCCTTGTGGACAGCGGACCGCAGAGGGGTACGCGGCGATGGCGCCACCGCACGGTCACCGGTGACGCCACGGAGGTGGTCCGCGGCGGGCACCGCCCGACCGCCGGACCACGCCGGATGGTCCGAGCCACCTGACCCGTACTGGTGACTCGGACCATCCGCCGCTCAGCGGTCAGATCAGCTGACGGCTTCGATCTTCGACAGGTCGACCCGGTTGAACAGGTCGATCTCCACGTTCTTGACCTTGCTTGAGTGGCCGAACGTGTTCTGCCCGAAGCGCAGCGGGATCACCGGCATGTCCTGGACGAGGATGTCCTCGGCCTGCTGGTACTTCTTGATCGCCTCTTCCGGGCTCGGCGCGGCGGCACCCTCCTTGACGAGGGCGTCGAAGGCCGGGTTGCTGTACCCGTAGTAGTTCGACGAACCGTTGGTGCCGAACAGCGGGCCGAGGTAGTTCTCCATGGACGGGTAGTCCATGACCCAGCCCAGGCGGAACATGCCGACCGGAGTCTTCGACTCGACCTTGGTCAGCAGGTCGGCGAACTTCGGCTCGGCGGTGCCGACGCACTCCACACCCAGGTTGGTCTTGAGCTGGTTGCAGGTGGCGTCCACCCACTCCTTGTGCCCACCGTCACCGTTGTACGAGATCTGCAGCTTGGCCGGGCCACCGGCCGCGGTGTACGCCGCCTTCGCCTTGGCCGCGTCGAACACGCACGCCTCGCCGCAGGTGTTGTCCCGGTATCCGGCGACCACCGGCGAGACGAACGAGCGGGCCGACTTCTGCGAGTTCTTGAAGACCGCCTTGATGATCTCGTCCCGGTCGATCGCCTGCGAGATCGCCCGCCGGACCTCGGGCTTGGCGAACTCGGGCTGGAACGTCGGGAAGGCGACGAACTGGAAGGTCGACGCCGGCGACTGCTTGAACCGGTCGCCCAGCTCGGTCTGCGCGGTGGACAGGTTCTCGGTCGGGATCTGCTTGAGCACGTCGAGGTTGTCCGCCTGCAGGTCGGCGTAGGCCGAGGTGAGCTGCTGGTAGATCTTGAAGTTGACGCCGCCGACCTTCGGCTTGTCGCCGGGGAAGGCGTCGTACCGCTCGACCTCGATGCCCTGGTCGTGCTGCCAGGTGCCCTTGATCTTGAACGCGCCGTTACCGATGATCGCTTCCTCGAAGCCCTCCTTGAGCACGCCCTCGGACTGCCACGCCGCCGCCGGCAGCGGGTAGAACGAGGTGTAGCCCAGGACGGCCTTGAACTCGCTGAACGGGGCGGACAGCTTCACCGTGAAGGTGAGGTCGTCGACCTTCGCCAGACCGGTCAGCTTCTTGGCCTTGGGCTCGGGGGCCTTCTGCGGGCCGTCCGCGCCGTCCGGGTCGGTCGACTGGAGGTCGGCGTAGCCTTCCACCTTCTCCCAGAAGTAGGAGCCGCCGTTGCCGTTCGGGCCGTACGCGCCGTGGTTCCAGGCGTTGATGTAGCTGTCGGCGTTGACCTTCTCACCGTTGTGGAAGGTGTAGCCGTCCTTCAGCTTGATCGTCCACAGGGTGTTGTCCGTCGACGAGATCGACTCTGCGGCGACCTCGAACGGCTTGTTGTCCTTGTCGAAGTCCACCAGCGGCGCGAAGAGCGCGGACAGGACCTGCGCCCCACTCGTCTCGGTGGTGTTGGATGGGATCAGGTGCTGCGGCTCGGCGATCTCGATCGAGACGACCGCGTTGCTGTTCGACGATCCGGACTCTTCCGGGTCGCCGCTGCTGCAACCTGTAGCAATCAGCGTGATGGCGGTCGTAGCGACCGCCATCTTCAGGGTTTTCCCGCGCATGGGAGTGCCTCCTCAGGGCGCTCACGAGGGGGTGTGAGGTGACTGACACTGTGACACCGAACGCCCGTTCCGTGAAGGTGCCGTTATCAAGCCGTTAGACCGAGAGCCTTCGGTGAATACTGACCAAGATCACCATTTGCCCTGCTAGATCGACCTGAACTGGCCCCCACGGGAGCGCAAACACCAGGGGACGGGTTGGCGCGCATCCGGAGAAGTCGATGATCACACGACCACCGACTTGGACACTGTCGGATGTCGGACGCACACCGTACGTGTGGGTCCAATGTGAACGGAGGCGGCTCAGACCAGCCGGCGGTCCGCCGCCCAACGGGAGAGCTCGTAGCGATTGGACATCTGGAGCTTGCGCAACACGTTGGAAACGTGGGTCTCGACCGTCTTGATCGAGATGAACAGCTCCTTGGCGATCTCCTTGTACGCGTAGCCACGGGCGAGCAGCCGGAGCACCTCGCGCTCCCGGTTGGTGAGCTGGTCCAGCTCCGGATCGGCCACCGGCGCGTCCGGCCGGGCGGCGAAGGCGTCCAGCACGAAACCGGCCAGCCGGGGGCTGAACACCGCGTCGCCGTCGGCCACCCGGCGGATCGCCGAGGTCAACTCGTCCGGCGAGATCGTCTTGGTGACGTACCCCCGGGCACCGGCCCGGATCAGACCGATCACGTCCTCGGCCGCGTCGGACACGCTCAGGGCGAGGAACCGGATCCCGGGATGGGTGCGACGCATCGCGTCGAGCACCGCGCGGCCCCCGCCGTCGGGCATGTGTACGTCGAGCAGCACCACGTCCGGTACGGTCAGCGCGATCCGGGTGACCGCCTCGGCCACCGTGCTCGCCTCACCGACCACCTCGACGTGCACACCCAACTCGGCCCGCACCCCGGCCCGGAACATCGCGTGGTCATCGACCAGGAAGACCCGCAACCGCCGCTCCGCAGCGTCCTGCGTCGTCCCGCTCTCCTCAGTCATGACCTCTCCTCGCTCCGGCCGTACACGGCGTCACCAGCCCGGCCACGGTGTCACCAGGTGCCTGCCGAGCCGGCGCCGGCCGGGGTGGTCGGCATGGTCAGCCGTACCTCGGTGCCGTCGCCCGGCTCACTGCGGATCTCCGCCCGGCCACCGTGCCGGTCCATCCGCCCGATGATCGAACCCCGTACGCCGTGCCGGTGGTCCCCAACGGTAGCCGGGTCGAAGCCGGCCCCACGATCACGGACGAAGACGCTCACCTGCTCCGGCTCGACCTCCGCGTAGAGCGAGACGGTCTCGACCTTCGCGTGCCGGGCCGCGTTGACCAGCGCCTCCCGGGCCGCGGCGACCAGCGCCGCGATCCGCTCGTCGGTCTCCCGGTCGCCGACCACCACGGTCTCCACGCTGATCGCGAAGGTGTCCTCGACCTCCGCGGCGGCGTGTTCCAGGGCGGCGGCGAACCGCTCCGTCGGTGAACCGGTGGGCTTGTACAGCCAGTTGCGCAACGACCGCTCCTGACCCCGGGCCAGCCGCTGGACGGTCTTGACGTCGGCGGCGTTGCGCTGGATCAGGGCGAGGGTGTGCAGGACTTGGTCGTGCACCATCGCCGCCAGTTCGGCCCGCTCCCGCTCCCGGATCCGCCCCTCCCGCTCGGTGCGCAACTGGTTGAACATCCGCCAGAGCACCGGCGCGGCGACCACCCCGACACCGGCCAGCCCGACGCAGGCGAAGATCACGCCGTTCGCGACCGCGTCGAAGTTCGCCTGCGGCGAGTAGACCGCCGCCACCCCGACCACCCCGACCGCGACCAGCAGCCCACCACCGATGAACCGCAGTACGAAGGCCCGCCGGTCGCTCTCCTCCAGCACCGCGCCGAGCCAGGGCACCGGCATGGTCTCGCTCCACTGCCGGCGCCGCTCGGGGGTCGACTGGTGCCAGATCACGCCGGCACCCACCGCGATGATGGCGACCAGCCAGCCGGCGGTGCCGGCGACGCCGGTCGAGCCGAACACCATGATCTGTATCACCAGTACGCCGAGCCCGATGGCCACGAACGGCAGCAGTTCCAGGACGTTGCGGCGGGGCGGGGCGTCCAGTGCGCCGGGGCGTACCGGCACCACCGCCCAGAACGCCGCGTAGAGCAGGAGCCCCAGGCCGCTGAGCCCGAGCAGCACGACGAAGGCCACCCGTACCCGGATCACCGAGATGCCCAGGTGCTCGGCGATGCCGGCCGCCACGCCGGCCACCATGCGGTGGTCACGGGCACGGTAGAGGCGGGGCTCGGTGACGGTACTGATCGGTGACTCCCTGGTCGTGCCGGTCGGAGCACCCCGGTGGTTCGGGCGGCCCGGTCGTCGGCCTGCGGATTCGATCGTCACACGTGGGCGGGCACCCTGACCACGGGGAGGCCCCGGAACATTGCGGTCGGAGATCTCAGGGTGGCTTCAGGGTTCGCGCCGGAGGCCACTCGGACCGAACGAAGACGAAACTCGTCACCATGACCGAAGAAGCTGCCGCGTCACGACGACCGGCCCCGACGGAGGGCGCCGACCCGCCGCAGCCTCCGCTGCCCGGTCCGGCACCTTCGCCGGCCACGGCCGCCGGGTCCGACGACCCGCCCGGCCCACACGAGCCGACCGGACCCGGTGGGCCACCGCCGGGCGCCGACCCACCACCCCCCTGGGGGTACGGACCACCGCCCGGCCCGCCCCCCTCCGGCCCGGCCGGCTTCACCTCCCGGTACGGGCTGGTCCGCCCGCGCGAGGGGCGCTACCTGGCCGGGGTCTGCGCGGCCATCGGCCGGGCCACCAACACCGACCCGATCCTGTGGCGGGTGCTCCTCGCCGTGCTGGGTTTCTTCGGCGGGATCGGGGTGCTGGTCTACATCGCCGCCTGGCTGATCATCCCGGCCGAGGGGGACAGCGCCTCGCCGGTGGAGTCGATGCTGGGCCGGGGCCGGTCGAGCATGTCACCGGTGACCGTGATCGTCCTCGGGGTACTGGTGGCGATCATGTTCGGCCTGATCGTGACCGACTCGTTCCGGGCCATCATGCTCGGCGCGGCGATCCTGATCGGTGGTGCGCTGCTGCTCAACCGGAACGCCCGCGGCACGGGCGGCCCGGTCGGCGCACCGCCGTCGGCACCACCCGGCCCGGCGTACGGGGCGGCGGCCGGACCGGCACCCTACGGCCCGTCCAGCGGGGCACCGGCGGGCGCACCGGCGGGGCCGTACCCGGACTGGTACCGCCCGGCCGCACCGGCCCAGCAGGCACCCGCGTACGGCGGCGCCGCTCCGGCGTACCCCGGTGCTGCCGGACCGACGATCACGCCGCCGCTGGTGCCGCCGACCGCACCGGCGCCCGGTTGGCCGGGTGCCCCGTACCCGGCAGCCGGCGGTCCGCTCGGCAGCCCGGTTCCGGGCGGCTACCGACCGCCCTTCGCACCGCACGGCCCGTACGCCGGCGGCGTCGGCCAACCGCCGGGCTACCGGCCCGGTGCGGCTCCCACGGTCCGGCGCGGCAAGCCGCCGAAGCCACCGCGTGAGCGTTCCCCGCTCGGCGCCGCCACCTTCTCGCTGATCTTCGTGGCGCTGGGCGTGGTGGTCATCCTGGACATCGGCAACCGGATCGAGGTCACGCCGGCCACCTACTTCGCCGCCGCGCTGATCACCATCGCGCTCGGGCTCCTGGTCGGTGCCTGGTTCGGCCGGGCCCGCTGGCTGATCGCCCTCGGCCTGGTGGCGACCGCCGCCCTCGGCATCTCCAGCGTCGCCCAGTCGATCGACCCGTCGGAACACACCGACGGCACCGCGGTCTGGGTGCCGGCCAGCGTCGACGAGCTCGCCAGCCGGTACGAGACGACATTCGGTGACGGCACGCTCGACCTGTCGCACGTCGACTTCACCGACCGCGACGTCCAGGTGACGGTGCAGGTCAACTTCGGCAAACTCCGGGTGGTGGTGCCGGCCGACGTGGACGTCACCGCGAACGCGGACGTGAACGCCGGTGACGCGCGCATCTTCGGTGACCGGTGGAGCGGTGTGAACAGCCCCTCCCGGCAGGTCACCGACCTGGGCGCGGACGGCCCCGGCGGCGGAAAACTGCGACTGTTCCTGCACGTCAACGCCGGTGATGCGGAGGTCTACCGATGAAGGCGCACCGGACCGACGGCGTCTCGCTCGTGTTCGCGCTGATCTTCCTGGGGGTCGCCGGCTGGTGGCTGGTCGCCCAGTTCGTCGACGTGGCCGTACCCGAGGCCGGCTGGCTCCTGGCCGGTGGGCTGATCCTGGTCGGCGTCCTGGGTCTGCTCGGCGCGCTGCGCTCGGGCCGGTCGGTGACGACCCCGCCCGCCGCCGACGTGTCGGACGCCGCCCCGGTGACCGACGCCGGCCCGATGCCGGCGACGGCAGCCGGTGCCGACCCGGCGGACCCGGCCACGCTCGGATTCACCACCACCGGGTCCGGCACCGCCGAGTACGGCTACGGCACGGCCGAATTCGCCCGGATCGACCCGGACGTTACGGATCCGCCGCCCGCCCCACCGGCCGGCGTCGTCGACCGGCCCCGGCCGGACGATCACCGGGACTGATACCGATCGCTGTGGTCCGGCGCGGGTCGCGCATAAACTGGCCGGCGGAGCTTTCCACTCCGCCGGCCGGTTCGTCTCAGGAGACCGGTTACGGCCCCGCCGGGACGAGTCCCACTCGCCCGCCCTCACCCACCGAGGAGCCCGCCCCAGATGACCCAGTCCCCCGCCGTGCCCACCCCCGCTACACAGGGTGAGGTCCGCCTCGGCGAGCGGGCCGCCCGTACGCTCACCGCCGAACTGGCCCGACACCACGGGTCGAAGACCGCACTGCTGGTCGGGGCGCAGGCGGACACCGCGGTGCTCGACGCCGCGCTCAGCGCCCTGCTCCCCGGCGACCTGCTCACCCTCGTACCGGCGCAGCCCGGCGACGCGGCGCAGCTACGCGCGCACGTCGCCGCCTACGGCCCCTGGGTGGCCGACCGGATCCAGATCGTCGACGAACTCGCCGAGGCCCAGCCGGCGGAGATCGTGCTGGTCGCCGTCCCGCTGACCGGCACCGTCGACGAGACCCGGGCCCTCCTGGCCGACCTGGGCGCACAACTCGCCAAGGGCGGGGTGCTGACCGTGGCGGCGCCGGCGATGCCCGGCAAGACCGAGGGTGCCGGCGCCGAACTGGACCGGCAGGCCGCGCTCTTCGGTGTCGGCACCGACCTGGTCGTGCTGAACCAGCCACCGCTGCGGATCCACCGGCTCCGGTTCACTCCGGCGGACGTCGCGACCGCTGGCCGGCTGGCACCGGTGTACCGGCCGTCGAGTGTGCCGATCACCCGCACCATGCACATCGACTCGAACGGTGTCGCCGCCGCCGGAATCGCCCTCGGCCTGGCGGCACTGGCCAAGATCACTCGACCGAGGTCCCGGCTCTGGCTGGTGCCCGCGCTGGCCGCCGCCCCGGTGGCCGCGTTCTTCCGGGACCCGGAGCGGGATCTGCCCGACGACGAGTCGGCCGTGGTCGCCGCCGCCGACGGCCGGGTGCTGTCGGTGGAGCGGCTCACCGACGAACGCTTCGGCGACGGCGAGTTCCTCCGGATCGCGGTCTTCCTCTCCGTACTCGACGTGCACGTCAACCGGTCACCGGTGGCCGGCAAGGTGGTCGACTACTTCGTCGCCGACGGTGGCTTCGCCGCCGCCATGAAGCCGGCCGCCGAGCACAACGTGGCCGCGTACACCGTGCTGGACACCGAGCGGGGCACGGTCGTGGTGGCGCAACGGACCGGGTTGATCGCACGCCGGATCGTCCAGCGGGCCCCGGTGGGGGCACTGCTGGCGCGGGGTGAGCGGATCGGCCTGATCCGGTTCGGCTCGCGTACCGACGTCTACCTGCCCGCCGAGGCGGCCGACCCACTGGTGGGGCCGGGCGACAAGGTGATCGGCGGGGCGTCGGTGATCGCCCGCTGGCGCTGAGCGCGCGGTAACGGGTCGAGGGCGCTCCGGGATCTCCCGGGGCGCCCTTCGATCACCGGGGCGGGAACGGTCGAGCGTGGTTCAGGCGGTGCCGCGCTGGCGCCACCAGAGCAGCGGTCCGCTGGCCAGGTAGGCGACGACCAGCAGCGCGAAGGTGAGCCGGACGTCGACGAGCGCGCCGATCACCGGGGCCAGCCACACCCACGGCGGCAGCTTGACCAGCCGGGCGAGCTTGGCGTACGGGAAGCTGGAGACCATCGCGAAGGCCAGCAGCCCGACCCCGGCGACCTGGACCGTGCCGGGAACCGGCAACCCGATCAGGACCACCAGGGCGAGCACCGCCGCCGCCATCGTGGTCGGCACCCCGCAGAAGAACCGCCCGTCCTTGGGCGAGACGTTGAACCGGGCCAGCCGGACCGCCGCGCAGGCGGCGACCAGGGCGCAGGCGACCGCGGCGGCCGGGGTCGAGACCGACCCGGACAGCGAGGCGTAGACCACCACGGGCGCGGCCAGGCCGAACGAGCACATGTCGGCGAGCGAGTCCATCTGGGCGCCGAACGGGCTGGCCACCCCGAGCCGGCGGGCCAGTGCCCCGTCGAGCCCGTCGAAGACCACGCAGGCGATCAGGCAGAACGCGGCGGTGCGCTCGTCCCCGCGCATGGCCAGGAAGATCGCCAGCATCCCGAGCGTCAGGCTGGCCAGGGTGCAGCCGTTGACCAGCGCGAACTTGGCCCGCCGGGCGAGCGTGCGCTCGCCGGGCAGCAGCGGGATGGCCATCGAGGGGGCCACGTCGTCGACCGGGGTCATCGGCCCGATCGCCGGACTGACCGGTACGACCGACTCGATCTCCGCCTCGGTCAGCCGGGAGATGCCGTAGCGCCGGTGGAACGGGGTACGGCGGTCACCGGGATAGTGGGGTTCGGGCCGGATCACGGTGGCGGTCGTGCCACCCCGCTCGTCGTCCCGACGTGCGACCCGGACGAGCAGCACCTGCCTGGCAAACGCACCACCCCGGCGCAACTGCCCGGCCCAGCGGCGCCCGGCGGGGCGCGGGTTGTCCGTCGTACGCCGGCGCCAAGGGGCTCTCGGCACGTTTCCTCCATTACCCGATTGACCTGTTCGCCACCCCCGGTGGCGACCCGGCTGACTGATGCCGGGGTTCCTGGGTTCGTTGGCCGGCAAGCTTTTGCGGCCTACACCATCGCACAGACGGGGCGCCTTGGCGATAGTTGCCGGCGGAGCATTTCCCGCAAACCGCTCGATCCGTGCGGAAACCCTATCCGGGGCATTTTTCCGGCGGATGCCCACCGGAACTCACGCCGCCAGTGTATCGGAATCATCCACAACGGTCATTTCGGCGACGTTTCACCTGCCCAGCCACCCCAGTGCGAGCACCGCGACGTCGGTCAGCGGAAGCGCCGCCGCCTCGGTCACCGGGAACCAGGCAGCTGCGGCCGTCGATCCGCCCGGTGCCTCGGTCACCCGTGCCTCGGTCGGTACGTCCACCTCCACCCGATAGATCGCCCGTACGCTGTGCCAGTTCATCGGCCGACCCTCCGGGCCGAGGGCGGCGGGATTGTGCAGGTGTGTGACATCGATCAGATCCGTCACCCGGCCGAGCTGCCCCGCCTCCTCCACCAACTCCCGGAGCAGCCCGGTGGCCGGCTGCTCGCCGTGGTCGGTCCCGCCGCCGGGCAGGTGCCACCGTCCGGCCCCCGGATAGCCGTCCGCGATCAGCGACAGCAGCACCCGGCCGGCCGGATCGGTCACCAACCCGTACGCGGCGAACCGTTGGCCGGAGTCGGGTGGCAGCGGCGGCAGCGGCCGGCGTACGGCACCGGGTGGCGGCTCCGGCAGCGCGGTGACCGGCCGGCCGAGCAACTCGGCGGTGAACGGCATCAGCGGCAACTCGGGCAACTCCCCGGGCGACACCCAGGCCGCCAGGTCGGTGCCGCCGTCCGACTCGGCCCGCAGCGTGCCGCCGGTCGGTTTCACCCGGTAGACGACCCGGTCGGTGTGCACGTCCTCGTCCGGGCCGCCCAGCCGGCTCACGTCGGCCAGCACCGCCTGCACCCCGACGACCTCGATCCGCAGTCCGGTCTCCTCGGCGAACTCCCGTACCAGCGCGTCCGCCGGGTGCTCGCCGTGTTCCACCCCGCCGCCGGGCACCTGCCAGATCCCGGCGATGTCGGCGGTCTTCGACGACCGGGTCAGCAGCACCCGGCCGTCATCGTCCCGGCACAGCCCGTACGCCCCGATCCGTCGCCGCCGCATCGCACCCGTCCCCCGTGTCGACCATCCGTTGATCACGAGGTTAGCTCCGTCGGCCGCCCGACCGACCCGCCCGAACAGTGCGCGGGGCCCGTCGGGCGGGTGTCAGCCCCGGCGGGCGGCCTGGACGGCCTCGGCGGTCACCTCGGTGAGCCGCTCGGCGGGCAGGGCATCCAACTCGTCCGGGCCGAACCAGCGGGCCTCGGAGGTGGATCCGCCGACGTCGCCGACGGTCGGCGGCGCCGGCGCGTCGACCGCGACCCGGTAGAAGGCGCGTACGCCGTGCCAGTCGATCGGGTAGCCCTCCGGGCCCAGCGAGGCGGCGTCTCGGTGGCTCGCCACCCCCAGCAGCTCGATCAGGCGCCCACGCTGGCCGGTCTCCTCGACCAGCTCGCGGATGAGCGCCGCACCCGGCTGCTCGCCGTAGTCGGTGCCGCCGCCGGGCAGGTGCCAGCAACCAGCCCCCGGATACCCGTCCGCCACCCGGGTCAGCAGCACCCGGCCGGCGGGGTCGGTGGCCACCGCGTACGCGGCGAAGCGCTGCGCGCGGTGCAGCCCGTCCGGCCCCGGTACGGCGTTGAAGGACGGGAAGTCGGGTGCCTCCTCCGGACAGAGGTCGATCGGTCCCGGCGGCAGTTCCAACGCCTGCGCGGTGAACGGGCGCAGCGGCAGCGACTTCGCCTCGTCCAGGCTGTGCCAGCGGGCCAGGTCGGTCGGCTGGCCGATCCGGTCGCAGAGGGTGCCGCCCCGGACCGAGACCCGGTAGAGCAGCCGGTCGGTGTGGATGGTGACGCCGCGCTGCGGCAGGGAACGCATGTCGGCCAGCACGTCGATCAGCCCGGAGACCGAGACCGACAACCCGGTCTCGGCGGCGGTTTCCCGGACCACCGTGTGGTTGGGGTCTTCGCCATGGTCGACCGCACCGCCCGGCAACGACCACACTCCGGGCGTGCCGGACCCGGACGAGGCGCGTACGAGCAGCACCCGGTCCTCGGAATCTGTACAAACGGCGTAAGCCGCGATCCTACGAATCGGCTCTAGCGCAGGGGTCACAGGGCGAAATTCTCCCCGGATCATGTTCCGGGTCGATGAACAGAGTCGGATTCCTGACAGTCGGCCACGCTTTCGGGGGACAGTCAGGGTAAGGATCGGGGCGGTCACCGAGGTCAGCGGGTCGGCGGACGCGGACCGTGGAGACATGACCGAGATGCCGCAGCAGACCCCACCGACCCCCGACCAGTCCCCGCAGGCCCCGCCGTTGCAGGGCCCGCCGCAGGGGGCGCCGTTCCAGGGGGCGCAGTTCCAGGGGGCGCCGTTCCAGGGGGCGCAGTTCCAGGGGGCGCAGTTCCAGGGCGCGCCGCAGGGGGCGCCGTACCAGGAAGCACCGTTCCAGGGCGCGCCGCAGGGGGCGCCGTTCTACGGCCCGCCGCAGGGCGGGCAGTTCGACGGACCGCAGTTCCAGGTGCCGTACCGGCAGTTGCGGCGGCCGGTGACCGACCGGATGCTCGCCGGTGTCGCCAGCGGGCTCGGGCGTTACTTCGCCGTCGACCCGACCCTGGTCCGGGTCATCTTCGCCGTGGTCGTGCTGCTGACCGGCGGCGTCGCGCTGCTGGCGTACCCGATCATGTGGTTCCTGATGCCGGCCGAGCCGGCGGGCGCGCCCGCCTGGCCGCACCCCGCGCCCGGTTGGCAGCCGCCGACTCCGGGCACCGGTCCGGTCACGCCGTCGGCGTGACCTGGCCGGTCGGGGCTACTCCCACTCGATGGTGCCCGGCGGCTTGCTGGTGACGTCGAGCACCACCCGGTTCACCTCGGGCACCTCGTTCGTGATCCGGGTGGAGATCCGGCCGATCAGGTCGTAGGGCAGGCGGGACCAGTCGGCGGTCATCGCGTCCTCGCTGGATACCGGGCGCAGCACCACCGGGTGACCGTAGCTGCGCCCGTCGCCCTGCACCCCGACGCTGCGTACGTCGGCGAGCAGCACCACCGGGAACTGCCAGACGTCGCGGTCGAGGCCGGACGCGGTCAGCTCCTCGCGGGCGATCAGGTCTGCGGCGCGCAGCAGGTCGAGCCGTTCCCGGTCGACCGCGCCGATGATCCGGATGGCCAGCCCCGGTCCGGGGAACGGGTGCCGCCAGACCATCTCCTCGGGCAGCCCGAGCGCCACCCCGAGCGCGCGTACCTCGTCCTTGAACAGCGTGCGCAGCGGCTCCACCAGCGCGAACTTCAGGTCGTCGGGCAGCCCGCCGACGTTGTGGTGGGACTTGATGTTGGCCGTCCCGGTGCCGCCGCCGGACTCCACCACGTCCGGGTAGAGCGTCCCCTGGACCAGGAACTCCACGTCGCCGCTGGCGGCCACCTCGCGGGCGGCGGCCTCGAAGACCCGGATGAACTCCCGGCCAATGATCTTGCGCTTCTGCTCCGGGTCGGTGACGCCGGCCAGCGCGTCGAGGAACCGGTCGGCGGCGTCCACCACCTTCAGCTTGATCCCGGTCGCCGCCACGTAGTCCTTCTCCACCTGCTCGGCCTCGCCGGCCCGCAGCAGACCGTGGTCGACGAAGACGCAGGTGAGCTGGTCACCGACGGCCCGGTGGACGAGCGCCGCGGCAACCGCCGAGTCGACCCCGCCGGAGAGCCCGCAGATGACCTCCCGGTCACCCACCCGGGCCCGGATGTCGGCCACCTGCTCGTCGATGATGTTGGCCGGCGTCCAGGTCGGCTCGATCCCGGCGACGTCGTAGAGGAACCGGGTCAGCATGGTCTGACCGTGCGCGGTGTGCCCGACCTCCGGGTGGAACTGCACCCCGGCCCGGCGGCCCGCCAGGTCCTCGAACGCGGCCACCGGCGCACCGCTCGACGCGGCGGTCACCACGAAGCCGGCCGGCGCCTCGGTCACACAGTCACCGTGGCTCATCCAGACCGACAGCTCGGTCGGCAGCTCGCGGAGCAGGACCGAGGACTCGGCCGACGGGCTCAACGCGGTGCCACCGAACTCCCGGCCACCGGTCTGCGCCACCGTGCCACCGAGCGCCTGGGCCATCGCCTGGAAGCCGTAGCAGATGCCGAAGATCGGCACCCCGGCGTCGAACAGCTTCGGATCGACCTGCGGCGCACCGGGCGCGTAGACACTCGAAGGCCCACCGGAGAGGATGATCGCCGCAGGATCCCGGGCCAGCATCTCGGCCACCGGCATGGAGTGCGGAACGATCTCGGAGTAGACCCTCGCCTCCCGCACCCGACGGGCGATGAGCTGGGCGTACTGGGCTCCGAAGTCAACCACAAGGACGGGGCGCGGCGTGCTCATGTGCAGGAAGCCTACCTACTGACCCGGCGCGGGAGCGAATCGCGGCGCCCGCCGGCACGCGATCATGTTCAACCATCGGGGCACGCAACCTGAACTGGCATTTCAACGTTTTGTCAATAGGGTGTCCGGCATGAATGTGGCCGGCCATCCACAAGGTCAACAATCGGCTGGTCAGCCCGGCCGGAAGGAGCCGACACCATGGCGGACGGCGGACAGCACCGGGCGGTCGAGGACGAACCCGACACCGGCCCAGAAAGTACGCCGAGCGGCTGGCGCAGCCGTCGCCGGATCAGTTGGGCGGCCGGGATCGTGGTCGCCGTACTCCTGGTGGCCGGCGCCGCCGTGATGACCGACGCGCTGCGCGGCTCCGGTACGGCCGACCCGGCCGCCGAACGGGCCCAGCCGAACGCGTCGGCTCCGGCCCCGGTGGCCACGCCCAGCCCCACCCCCGAACCGGGAGCCGGGCTGACCGGACCGCTCAACCTGCTGCTCGTCGGCGTCGACACCCGGATCAGCGACCCGGACTGGGAGCCGCACGCGGACGCCGTACTGATCATGCACGTGACGAAGGACCTGGACCGGGCGTACCTCTTCTCGCTCCCCCGCGACCTGGTGGTCGACATCCCGCCGTTCGCCAAGGCGAAGTTCGGCGGCCAGCGGACCAAGCTGACCCACGCGATGAGCTACGGCAGCCGGTCCGCCGACGGCAGGACGAAACCGAGCGCGAAACAGGGACTCGAACTGGTCGAGGCGACCGTCAGCCGCTACACCGGGATCGGCGCGTGGGCGGCGAGCGCCGTACTCACCTTCGACGGGTTCGACAACCTGGTCGACGCGCTCGGCGGGGTCGACCTCTACGTCGACCAGCGGGTCGCCTCCCAGCACCGCCAGCCCGACGGCACGCACCGGCCCGGCAGCGGCAACGGCGACGGGTACGCCGGCCCACAGATGATCTACGAGCAGGGTCGACGGCACCTCACCGGCTGGCAGGCGCTCGACTACTCCCGGCAGCGGTACATCACCGGCGGCGACTACGCCCGCCAGCGCCACCAGCAGCAGCTGATCAAGGCAATCGTCGGACGGGTGGTCAGCGAAGAACTCGCCCGCGACCCGGACCGGCTCGGGCAGGTGATCCGGGCGCTCGGCGAGACGCTCGTCTTCAGCGGGCGCGACCAACGGGTGGTCGACTTCGCCTTCGCGCTCAGCGGGCTGCGACCGGAGGCGATCACCCTGGTCGGGCTCCCCGGCGCGTCGGTCGGCAAGGGCGGGTCGTACCGGGGTGAGCAGCTCACCGAGGCCGGTACCCGGTTCCTCACCGAACTGCGGGCCGGGCGGGCGGACGCGTACCTGGCGGCCAATCCGAAACTCGTGGTCACCCAGTAGCGACCGGGCCACCCCCGCTCAGGAGACCGGCGGCGGTGGCGGCGGGGCGGTGGTGCCGGAGAGCCAGGCGTCGAAGAGCGGGCGCAACGTCCGGCCGGCGACCCGCTCGGCGACGGTCACCAGGTCGGCGGTGACCACGTTGCCGTTGCGCTTCTCCGCCGTCCAGGTCTTCAGCAGCCGGAAGAACGCCTCGTCGCCGACGGTCAACCGCAGCGCGTGCACCACCAGCGCCCCCCGCTGGTAGACCGGCCGCCCGAACAGCGCCGACCGGCCCGGATCAAGGGCCGGCTTCGCCCAGTCCGTGCCCGCGTACGCCCGGTCGAACGACTCCTGCGCGGTGATGCCACCGTCGTGCTCGGTCCAGAGCCACTCCGCGTACGTGGCGAAGCCCTCGTTCAGCCACAGGTCGCTCCACCGGCGCACCGAGACACTGTCACCGAACCACTGGTGCGCCAACTCGTGCGCGACCACGGTGTCGTTCGGGCCGGAGGTGAAGAACGCCGGACCGTAGACCGGCCGGGACTGGGTCTCCAGCGCGTACCCGATCCGACGGTCGCTGACCGCGATGCCGCCGTACGACTCGAACGGGTAGGGGCCGAACCGGGTGGCGAGGAAGTCGGCGATCTCACCCGTACGCTCCAGCGACCGCTGCGCCGGTCCACCCTCGGGCAGGCTCGCCGCCACCGCCGTCACCAGCGGCTTGCCGTCGTGCGTGCCGGTGCTCACCCGGTAGTCCCCGATCACGAGCGTGGCCAGGTAACTCGCCATCGGCGTCCGCTCCGACCAGCGCCAGGTGGTCCAGCCGTCGGCGGTGGACCGCTCCCCCGGTACGCCGTTGCTCAGCGCGCTCAGCCCGGCCGGGACGGTGACCGCGATGTCGTAGCTGGCCTTGTCCGCCGGGTGGTCGTTGACCGGGAACCAGGTGCTCGCCGACTCGGGCTGACCGAGCGCGATCGCACCGTCCTCGGTGGACATGAACCCGCCCTCGCCGAGGTCGGGGCTGTTGATCGGTGCCGGCCGGCCGTCGTAGTCCACCTCGACGGTGAACCGGTCGTCGCGGGCCAGCCCCCGCTTGGGGGTGACGACGAGTTCGCCGTCGTCGTGGCGGTAGTCGGAGCGGGCACCGTCGACCACCACCCGGTTGACCGTCAGCCCGACCAGGTCCAGGTTGAACCGGGACAGGTCGGCGGTGGCGGTCGCGGTGATGGTGGCGGTGCCGGACAACCGGTCGTCGGCCGGCTCGTACCGGACCTTCAGCGCGTAGTTGGCCACGTCGTAGCCGCCGTTGCCGTAGTTCGGGAAGTACGGGTCACCGATACCGTCGGCGCCCGGCTGGAAGTCCCGCCCGGCCCGCGACGACCCCGAGTCGTCCGACCCGGTGCAGCCGGCGGTCAGCACCAGCCCGACCGCCACCACCGTGGCGAGGGCGGCGGTCGGGCGCGCGCCGACCGCCGTACGTCCAGAACCGCCCCGGAACCACCGACCGTGAGTCACCGGACGAGCTTAGGGTGCGGCGGTGCCGGCCCGGCCGGCAACCGCCGCGGGTCGCCCGAACAGGGGCGCGACTACCGCTCCAGGTCGAGCACGAGGCCGACCTTCTGGAACTCCTTCAGGTCGCGGTAACCGCACTTGGCCATCGCCCGGCGCAGCCCACCGAAGAGGTTCTGCTGCCCGTCCGGCTCGTCGGCCGGGCCGTAGAGCAGCCGCTCCATCGAACCGAGCGACTCCTCGGCCACCCCGAACGCACCCCGGGGCAGCTCCGGGTGGCTGGCCGCCGGGTGCCACCACGAACCGCCGGCCGGGGCCTCGTCACAGAGCGACAGCGGTTCGCCGAGCATCACCGCGTCGGCCCCGCAGCCGAGTGCCTTCGCGATGTCGCCGGAGGTACGCAGGTCACCGTCGGCGATCAGGTGGACGTACCGGCCACCGGTCTCGTCGAGGTAGTCCCGGCGGGCGGCGGCGGCGTCGGCGATCGCGGTCGCCATCGGCACCCGGATGCCGAGCACCGATTCGGTGGTCGACCACTCGTCGCCGCCGAGCCCGACGATGACGCCGGCCGCGCCGGTGCGCATCAGGTGCAGCGCGGTCTTGTAGTCGGTGCAGCCGCCGACGACCACCGGCAGGTCGAGGTCGGCGATGAACTCCTTGAGGTTGAGCGGCTCGTCGGTGGTGGAGACGTGCTCCGCCGAGACGAGCGTGCCCTGGATGACCAGGATGTCGACGCCCGCGTCGAGGATCACCGGGGCGAGGGCCAGGGTGTGCTGCGGGGAGACCCGGACGGCCACCGTGCCGCCGCCCTCGCGCATCTGGCGTACCCGCTCGGTGATCAGCTCCGGCCGGATCGGCTCGGCGTAGACCTCCTGGAGGCGGCGGGTGGCGTTCGAGTCCTCACCGAGCCCGCTCAGCTCCTCCAGGATCTTGGTGGGGTCCTCGTACCGGGTCCAGAGACCCTCGACGTTGAGCACGCCGAGACCGCCGAGCCGGCCGAGCGCGGCGGCCGAACTCGGGCTCATGGTGGCGTCCGAGGGGTGCCCCACGCAGGGAATCCGGAACGGGTAGGCGTCGAGCTGCCAGGCCGTGGACACGTCGTCCACGTCCCGGGTACGACGGCTCGGCACGATCGCGATGTCGTCCAGGTGGTAGCCGCGTTGAGCGGTTTTACCCAGCCCGATTTCGACCACGTCACGCATGGGGCACTCCAGCGGATGAGAAGGTTGGCGGCGAGTCGGTGGCGCGGGTCAGCGGGTGTGGTAGTTCGGTGCCTCGACGGTCATCTGGATGTCGTGCGGGTGGCTCTCCTTGAGCCCGGCCGCGGTGATCCGGATGAGCTGGCCACGGCGGTGCAGCTCGGGGATGCTCTCCGCGCCGACGTACCCCATCGCGAGCCGCAGCCCACCGATGAGCTGGTGGGCGACCGAGACCAGCGGGCCCCGGTACGGCACCTGCCCCTCGACGCCCTCCGGCACCAGCTTCTCCTCGCTGGTCACGTCCTGCTGGAAGTAGCGGTCCTTGGAGTACGACCGGGCCTGGCCACGGGACTGCATCGCACCCAGCGACCCCATCCCCCGGTAGGCCTTGTACTGCTTGCCGTTGATGATGAGCAGGTCGCCGGGGCTCTCCTCGCAGCCGGCGAGCAGGCTGCCGAGCATCACCGTGTCGGCGCCGGCCACCATCGCCTTGGCGATGTCGCCCGAGTACTGGATGCCGCCGTCGGCGATGACCGGGACCCCGGCCGGGCGGCAGGCCCGGACGGCTTCCATGATCGCGGTGATCTGCGGCACGCCGACCCCGGCCACCACCCGGGTGGTGCAGATGGCGCCCGGCCCGACGCCGACCTTGACCGCGTCGGCGCCCGCCTCGACCAGGGCCTTCGCCCCGGAGAAGGTGGCCACGTTGCCGCCGATCACGTCGACCGTGGTGTCCTTCTTCAGCCGGGTCACCATGTCCAGCACGGCCCGCTGGTGGCCGTGCGCGGTGTCCACGATCAGTACGTCGACGCCCGCGTCGACCAGGGTCCGGGCCCGCTTGTACGAGTCCTCGCCGACCCCGACCGCCGCCGCGACCCGCAGCCGGCCGGCGTCGTCCTTGCTGGCGTTCGGGAACTGCTCGCTCTTGGCGAAGTCCTTGACGGTGATCAGCCCGCGCAGCCGGCCGTTGCCGTCGACGATCGGCAGCTTCTCCACCTTGTGCTGGCGCAGCAGCTCCAGCGCCTCGTCCTTGGATACCCCGACGGTCGCGGTGACCAGCGGCATCCGGGTCATGATGTCGCGGACCGGGGTGTCGCCGTCGGTGACGAAGCGCATGTCCCGGTTGGTGACGATGCCGACCAGCAGGCCGTCGGCGTCGGTGACCGGGACGCCGGAGATCCGGTACCGG
This sequence comes from Micromonospora sp. NPDC049529, assembly GCF_055586685.1. Taxonomy (NCBI): domain Bacteria; kingdom Bacillati; phylum Actinomycetota; class Actinomycetes; order Micromonosporales; family Micromonosporaceae; genus Micromonospora; species Micromonospora sp. NPDC049529. Next base: position 13,006 of record NZ_JBVJHT010000017.1, on the reverse strand, counting down.
CCGCAGAGCGCGTCGACGTCCCGCAGGGTGTGTTCCGGGCTACAGGTGATCGGGTTGGTCACCATGCCGGCCTCGGAGCGCTTGACCAGGTCGACCTGGAGCGCCTGGTCCTCGATCGAGAGGTTGCGGTGCAGTACGCCGATGCCGCCCTGCCGGGCCATGGCGATCGCCATCCGGCCCTCGGTGACGGTGTCCATCGGGCTGGAGAGCAGCGGGATGGCGATGGAGACGTTGCGCGTCATCCGGGTGAGCGTGTTCACCTTGCTGGGCACGATGTCCGACTCGGCGGGCTGCAACAGCACGTCGTCGAAGGTCAGACCGAGCGGCACCGCACGGGCGGAACCGGAGGGCAGCTCGGGCATGAGCCCGCCGAACTGGTCGGCGTCGCCGCTGCCCGACGGAAGATCGTTGGTGGGTGAATTGTCCACGAGTTCTCCCCTGAGCTGGTTGGTCGGGCTTGGCCGGGTGACGAGGGCGCACTCATCGGCGTGCCCGTACGTGCGGCGCGATGGTTCATCGTACCCAGTGAGCTGCGCCGGCCCGGCAGGAGCAGCCCGTACGCCGGCAGTGGCCGGCCGTACGCCGGGTGACGGCGCCCGGCGCGTGCGGCGGCCGTACGCGGGCACGCCCGGCGGGCCGGGCGACGAGGGTGGGCGCGACGGGTGCGGATACGACTACGGTGGGGGGGTGCACGACGAGCCGATCGACCCGTTCAACGGCGACCCCGCCGATCCGTCGGCAGGGCTCGACGACCCCGCCGAGGACGCCCAGCACGACCCGCTCTCCGAGGTCGAGCGGCAGGATGTCCTGGAGGACCTCGCCGACCTGGAGATCTACCAGGCGTTGCTGGGTCCGACCGGCGTCCGGGGTCTGGTCATCGAGTGCGAGGACTGTCACGAGCCGCACTACTTCGACTGGGACCTGCTTCGGGGCAACCTCCGGCACCTGCTCAGTTCCGGCCGGCCCCGGGTGCACGAGCCGGCCTTCGACCCCGATCCCGATCACTATGTGACCTGGGAGTACGCCCGGGGTTACGCCGACGGGGTGCACGACACCCTGGCCGAGGGGACCGACGACGACGAGCCGGAGCCGGCGAGCTGATCCGCTCGGGTCGGGCCCGCGCCGGACCGGTGGGCGGACGACTCAGGCCACCAGGCCGGCCCGGAAGCCGGCCGCGACGGCGTGTGCCCGGTCCCGGGCGCCGAGCTTGCGGAACAGCCGACGGGCGTGGGTCTTGACGGTGTCCTCGGAGACGAACAGCTCCCGGCCGATCTCCGCGTTGCTCTTCCCGTCGGCCATGCCGAGCAGCACCTGCAACTCCCGTTCGGTCAGCGCCGCCCGCCGCAGCGGTCCGACCGCGCCGGGACCGGCGGCGGCCGGGGCCGGTCGGCCGTAGCCGCCGGTGTTCGCCGGGTCGCCGCGTCGGGGTCCGCTGAACCGGTTCTCCGCTGGTGTGTTGGTCCGGGGGTCGGAGCCGTCGGCCGCCGACCCGTCACCCTCGCCGGGCGCCCGGTGGTCGCCGGGTACGTCGTCGCCGCGCTGCACCGGCACCATCGTCGGCGGGTTCGCCCCACCGTTGTCGTCGGCCGCGTCGGCCCGTCCGCCGAGGTCCGAGCCGAGCGCCGGGCCGGTCACCACCGGCCCGGTCCCGCCGGGAACGGCGCCGGGACGCGCCGGCAGCCGGGAGGCGGCGGTGGAGAGCCGTTCGGCGGCGGCCCGGCCGGAGACCTCGGCCGGCAGTGGGGCACCGGTCGACCCGCCGGCACCACCGGTCAGCCCGGTGCCCCGGCCACCCCGGCCGGGCGTACTGAGCAGGAGCATCGCCTTCGCCACCACGCTGACCAGGTCCTGGTCGCCGCCGGGCAGCAGCCCCCGGCCGCCGGCCGCGATGACCGCCGCCGCCACGCCGGGCTCCTCCGCGCCGAGCAGCAGGATCGCCGCCCCGGGGGCGCGGGCCAGCACCCGCCGGGTGAACCCGACACTGTCCGGGCGGGTGAGCGCGGTGTCGACCAGCAACACGTCGGCCGGGCGTTCGGCCAGGCGCAGCATCACCTCGGGGTCGGAGATCGCCGTACGCACCACGGCCGCCAGCCCTAGCCGGGCCGCGGCGGACGCGACGCCCTGCGCCGCGAGCGGTGTCCGGACACAGACGAGGACAGTACGCACGGTGGTCTCCTTTCCCCCTGACGAGAGCAGACCACGACCGCCCCTGATCATGACGAGTTTCCGGCTGATGGAGGGGAAAGTTTTTGCCTCTTCCGGCTGGTTGCGCCGACTTACCGCCCTGCTGGTGCCGGCTGGGGGTTCTGTCGGGGGTCCCGCCACGGTCGGGCCCGGTCGAACCGACCCGGAGCCGGTGACGGAAATGATCAGGTTCAGGTGGTCGGGGACGTGTGACGCGTTCACGGGCTGGGTATGGCGGAACGGAGGCCGGAATCGGGTGTGTCAACGCGGCCCGCCGCCCGGACACCGGCCTTGATCGGGTGTCCGTCGCGGTGCCGCGGGAGGAGGGTTGCAGATGTCGAACGTACGCAGACTGCCCGGACCCATCGTCGACCTGTGGGAATGGCAACGGTTCGGGGCCTGCCGGGGGCGCGACACCGCACAGTTCTTCCATCCCGACGGGGAACGCGGAGCGTCCCGCAACCGCCGGGAGGCGGGGGCCAAGAAGGTCTGCGGGACCTGCCCGGTACGCCCCGAGTGCGCCGCCCACGCGCTGACCGTGCGCGAGCCGTACGGCGTCTGGGGCGGCTTCAGCGAGTCGGAACGGTTGCGGCTGCTCGCCGTCGGCTGGGAGGACCTCGCCGACCGGCGCCGGACCAGGGTCGACATCTCCCGACTGGAGGCCCGGCTCGGCCGGCCGTTCCATTCGACGGGGTCCGGCACGATCCCGGCGCAACGCGCCGCGAGCTGACCGGCCCGCCCGGCTCAGTTCACCGTCACCTGCACGCTGTGCCAACCGGTGGCGCCGTCGGGTGCCACCGGTCGTGGTTCGCCGGTCTGGGTGGCGCCGGTGGCGTCGGTGGCCCGTACCCGCAGGGTGTGGTCACCGGCGGTCGCCTGCCACTGCCGGGACCACTGGACCCAGGTGTCGACGGAGGCGGACGGGGCCAGGGTGGCCGGCTCCCACGGGCCGTCGTCGACCTGCACCTCGACCTTTTCGATTCCCCGGTGCTGCGCCCAGGCCACCCCGGCGATGGTGACCGGGCCGGGGGTGAGCCGGTTGCGTGGCCGGGGCGTGTCGATCCGGGACTGGGTCTTGATCGGCCCCTCCGGTGACCAGCCGCGCGGCACCCAGTAGGCGTCGAAGTCGGAGAACCGGGTCAGTTCCAGTTCCACCACCCACTTGCAGGCCGAGACGTAGCCGTACAGGCCGGGCACGACGACCCGGACCGGGAAGCCGTGCTGGATCGGGAGCGGTTCGCCGTTCATTCCGATCGCCAGCATGGCGTCGCGGCCGTCGCGCAGCAGCGCGGTCGGGGTGCCGCAGGTCCAGCCGTCGGCGGACCGGCCCACCACCTGGTCGGCGTCGTCGAGCGGCCCGGCCTGGTCGAGCAGTTCCTTCAGCGGTACGCCGAGCCAGCGCGCGTTGCCGATCAGGTCCCCACCGACCTCGTTGGAGACGCAGGCGAGGGTGATGTCCCGCTCGATCAGCGGCCGGGCCAGCAGGTCGGCGTAGTTGAGGGTGATCGGGTTGCGGACCCGGCCGTGGATGCGCAGTTGCCAGTTGTCCGGGTCGACCTGCGGCACGACCAGTGCGGTGTCGATCCGGTAGAACCGCGAGTTCGGTGTCGTGTACGGGGCGAGTTGCGGCAGTGACAGGTCGGCACCGGCCGGGATCGGTGGTGCCGGGCTGGCCGGGGCGGGCAGGGTCAGCGCCGCGCGGGCGTCGGAGACCCCGCGTCGGGTGGCGATCCAGCGCCCGCCGAAGCCGCTCACGGCGGCGGCGCCGACGGTGACCGCGGCCGCGGTCAGGAACCGCCGCCTCCCCTGCACCGCGTCGTGTTCCTCCTCGACCGTCTCGCGGCTGCCGGTCGCCGGGGCGATCGTTTCGCGGCTGCCCGTGGGCGGGGTGATCAGGGGTGCGTCCGGCCACGGGGCGGGGACCAGGACGGCGCGCAGTCGGCGCAGCACTCCGGCGGCCAGGGCGGCGCCGACCAGTGAGGGCAGCACGGCGGCGGCGCCGGCACCGGGTCGGGTCAGGGCCGCGACCGCGCCGACGAGGCCGAACCCGGCGATGCCGGCGTACCCGAGGACCGGGGTGCGCAGCGAGCCGATGCCGATCAGTGCGGCGAAGCCGGCCAGCAGCACACCGGTGCCGATCAGCAGGGCGGTCTTGTCGTGTATGCCGAACACGTCGATCGCGAACTGCTTCAACGGTTCCGGTACGAGGTCGACCACCACCCCACCGACGGCGACCAGCGGAGCGGACCGGGCCCCGGTCAGTACGGCCACCAGTTCGGCCGAGCCGATCGCGACCGTGGCGGCGGCGATCCCGGCGAGTGCGCCGTACCTGCGTTGCGTGCTCACTCGGCCAGTGTTGACGATCACGGGTCCGACCGGTAGTGACGCGTGCCTCCCGGCGGACGCAAACCAGGGTAGATTCGCGCGGTTCGGCGCTTGGTACGCCATTGACGCGGATCTACCCTGGTTCGACGGTTATCGCAGGTGGTGCGGTATTACGGTTGGTGCGGTGTCACCGGTGGATCAGAAGCCCGGTCCGTGCTGGTGGCCGTGGCCGTGGCCCCCGCCGGCGGGGGCTTCCGACTTGGCCGGCTTTTCCACGATCAGGCTCTCCGTGGTGAGCAGCAGACCGGCGATCGACGCGGCGTTGATGACCGCGTTGCGGGTCACCTTCACCGGGTCGACGATGCCGGCCTTGGCCAGGTCGACGTACTCGTCGGTGGCGGCGTTGAGGCCGAAGCCCCAGTCGCTGGCGGCGACCTTCTGCACGACGACGTAGCCGTCGTGACCGGCGTTCTGGGCGATCCAGCGCAGCGGCTCGACCAGCGCCTTGCGGACGATCGAGACACCGACCTTCTCGTCACCGGTGAAGCCCAGGTCGTCGTCGAGCACCGAGGCGATCTGCACCAGGGCGGCGCCGCCACCCGGGACGGTGCCCTCCTCGACGGCGGCCTTGGTGGCGGCGATCGCGTCTTCGATGCGGTGCTTGCGCTCCTTCATCTCGACCTCGGTCGCCGCGCCGGCCTTGATCACCGCGATGCCACCGGAGAGCTTCGCCAGCCGCTCGGCCAGCTTCTCCCGGTCCCACTCGGAGTCCGAGGCCTCGATCTCCTTGCGGATCTGGGAGACCCGGTCGGCCACCTCGGTGTCGCGGCCCTTGCCGTCGATCACCGTGGTGTTGTCCTTGTCGACCACGACCCGACGGGCGCTGCCGAGCACCTCCAGGCCGACCGCGTCGAGCTTGTAGCCCAGCTCGGGCGCGACCAGCTCGGCGCCGGTGATGACCGCCATGTCCTGCAACAGCGCCTTGCGGCGGTCGCCGAAGCCGGGGGCCTTGACCGCGCAGACCTTGACGGTCTTGCGGATCGAGTTGACCACGAGCGTGGACAGGGCCTGGCCCTCGACGTCCTCGGCCACGATCAGCAGCGGCTTGCTGGTCTGGAGAACCTTCTCCAGCAGCGGCAGCAGCTCTTCGATCGCCGAGATCTTCTGAGTCGTGATCAGGATGTACGGGTCGTCGAGGACCGCTTCCTGCGACTCGGCGTCGGTGACGAAGTTGGGCGAGATGAAGCCCTTGTCGAACTGGAGGCCCTCGGTGACCTCAAGCTCGGTGGCGAGGGTGGAGCCTTCCTCGACGGTGATGACACCGTCGCGGCCGACCCGCTCCATCGCCTCGGCGATCAGGTCGCCGATGGTCGCGTCCTGCGCGGAGATGGTCGCCACGTGCGCGACCGACTCCCGGCTGCCGACCTCGACGGCCTTGGCGAGCAGCGCCTCGGACACCTTGGTGGCGGCCGCGTCGATGCCCCGCTTGAGACCGGTCGGGTTCGCCCCGGCGGTCACGTTGCGCAGGCCCTCGCGGACCAGCGCCTGGGCCAGCACGGTCGCGGTGGTGGTCCCGTCGCCGGCGACGTCGTTGGTCTTGGTCGCCACCTCCTTGACCAGCTGCGCGCCGAGGTTCTCGTAGGGGTTGGTGAGCTCGATCTCCTTGGCGATGGTCACGCCATCGTTGGTGATCGTCGGTGCACCGAACTTCTTGTCCAGGACGACGTTGCGCCCGCGCGGGCCGAGGGTGACCTTGACCGTGTCGGCGAGCGTGTTGACACCGTGCTCCAGCAGGTGCCGGGCGTCATCCGAGAAGCTCAGAATCTTCGCCATGTTTTACTCGGGTCCCTTCACACAGCACTGCCCCGGCCCGGCATGCCGGTCCGGGGCAGTGATCACTGATCGGTCAGATCACTACTTCTCGATGACCGCGAGGACGTCGCGGGCGGAGAGTACGAGGTACTCCTCGCCGGCGTACTTAACCTCGGTGCCGCCGTACTTCGAGTAGAGGACCGTGTCGCCGACCTTGACGTCAACCGGGATCCGGTTGCCCTTGTCGTCGATGCGGCCCGGGCCGACAGAGAGGACGGTGCCCTCCTGCGGCTTTTCCTTGGCGGTGTCGGGGATCACGATGCCCGACGCCGTGGTCGTCTCAGCCTCATTCGCCTGGACCAGGATCCGGTCCTCGAGCGGCTTGATCGCAACCTTGGTCGCGGTAGTCACGGGCATACCCTCCTGGGGTACTGGTTTCTGTGCTGACCAGCGAGCCGGCCAGCGTCAATCTGCCACATGCCACCGGGCGGGTCCGTCGTCGCGGGTGCCGGTCCGCCTGGCGTTTCAGCCACCGGACCGGAGCCCGGAAGCTGGCACCCTCGGACTGAGAGTGCTAACGGCAGGTTATGCCGGTGGCTAGCACTCCGTCAAGGAGAGTGCCAACATGTCGGCCGACGTGTTCGGTGAAACCCCTTACCAGGCCACCGGCGGACCGGCCGCGCCGCGCTCTCACCGGCGCCTCGCCCACCCCACCAGCGATCGACGCGTACAGCCCCGGATCAGGGGTGTGCTGCCTCACAATGTCTCGATGGATCTCGACCAGCTCGCCGCGTTGCGTACTCCCTCCGGGGTGACCGCGCTCGCCGCGGCGGCCGAGGTGGCCGGCGGCGACTCGCTGGCCGCGGCCACCGCGCTGCGCTCGGCGGGCCTACCGGGGCCGCTCGCCGCCGCCGCACTCACCCAGGCCGAGCTGCGCCGCCGCGCGGTCGGCAAGTTCGGCCCAGCCGCCGCCGGGATGTTCTTCACCCGGTCCGGGCTGGAGCAGGCCACCAGGTCGGTGGTGGCCGACCGGCGGGCCCGCCGGTTGCACGACGCCGGGGTGCGCACCCTGGCCGACCTCGGTTGCGGCCTCGGCGCGGACGCGCTCGCCGCCGCCCGTGCCGGCATCCGGGTGTACGGGGTGGAGGCGGATCCGACCACCGCCGCGCTGGCCGCCGCGAACGCGCAGGCCACCGGGCTGGCCGCCCGCTTCACCGTCGAGTGCGCCGACGCGACCGGATTCGATCCGACCGGCCTGGACGCGGTCTTCTGCGATCCGGCCCGGCGGGCGACCGGCGGCCGGCGGATCTTCGACCCGGCCGCCTACTCCCCGCCGTGGGACTTCGTGCTCGGTCTGGCCCGGCGGGTGCCGTACACGGTGGTGAAGGTCGCGCCCGGCCTGGACCACGCGCTGATCCCGCCCGGTGCGGAGGCGGAGTGGGTCAGCGTCGACCGGGAGCTGGTCGAGGCCACCCTCTGGTGCGGCCCGTTCGCCGGGTCGGCCCGCCGCGCCACCGTGCTGCGGACCGCGCGGGAGGGCGCGGGCCCGATCCCGGTCCAGCCGGCCGGCGGTACGGACACCGCCGGGGTCGCCGTGGCCCAGCTCACCGGGACCGGTGCCGTGCAGGCGCCGGTCGGCCCGGTCCGGCGCTACGTCTACGACCCGGACGGCGCGGTGGTCCGGGCCCACCTGGTCGCCGAGTTCGCCGCCGGGGTGGCCGGCACGCTGGCCGACCCGGACATCGCCTACGTGTACGCGGACACGGCGGCGCCGACCCCGTTCGCCCGCTGTCTGGAGGTCACCGACGTGCTGCCGTTCTCGCTGAAGCGGCTGCGCGGCCTGCTGCGCGAGCGTCGGGTCGGCCGGGTGGAGATCCTGAAGCGGGGTTCGGCGGTGGAGCCGGAGCGGTTCCGGCGCGACCTGCGGCTTGCCGGTGACGAGCCGGCGAGTCTGGTGCTGACCCGGGTGGCCGGCGCTCCCACGGTGCTGGTCTGCCGGCCGGTGACCCCGACCCGGTAGGGTCCCGGCCGTGGCAGGTCAGGGGACCCCGGCAACGGCGCTGCTGGTGAGGCAGAAGGTCGCGCACACCACCCACCCGTACGACGTGCCGGCGGACTCGCCCCGGTACGGCGCCGAGGTGGCCGCCGCCCTCGGGGTGGATCCGGCGCGGGTGTTCAAGTCGCTGGTCACCGAGGTCGACGGGGTGTTGACGGTGGCGGTCGTGCCGGTCACCGGTGAGCTGGACCTGAAGGCGTTGGCGGCGGCGGTGGGCGGCAAACGGGCGGCGTTGGCCGATCGGGTCGTGGCCGAGCGGACCACCGGGTACGTCCGGGGCGGGATCAGCCCGCTCGGCCAACGAAAACGGTTACCCACCGTAGTTGATTCTTCAGCGGAGAGTTTCTCTACTGTGTACGTCTCCGCCGGCCGGCGGGGCCTCCAACTCCAGCTCGCACCGGCCGACCTGATCCGGCTGACCAGCGCGGTCACCGCGGAGATCGCCACCGGCTGAGCGGCGAACCGCCCACTGTCGACCAATCGCGACCGCTCGCCGCCGCCCGGTCGGCCGATCACCGTCGTTGCGCTCTGTGCTTTTTCCCACACAGAATTGATGGCACTCGGGCGGGCGGCGTGAGCCGACAGAGCGCCCGTCGGGGCGACGGTTCGGTCATTTGGCTCGGCGAGGGTTGAACCAGGCGGCAAATGGGCATGATCCGCCCAGCCTGCCCGGCCCGATGACGGGCGGGTGTCACCCGCGTTGCTGAATTGTTATCGCAGGCAACAAAACTCGTGGCCTCGGCACTCTTGTGTCCCACCCCGTGAGCGCAATACGTTGCCGGACACAACAAAAGTAAGTACGGCCCACTCTGACCACCCCTGCAGTGGCGGCTACCGCACCGACCAGGCCGCCCCACGCAACGACTCAGCGGACCGAACCCCACCCCCTCGAAAGGACCCGAGCAATGCGCAAAGGGATCCTCACCCTCGCCGCCGTGGGCCTGCTGGCCACCGGTGCCCTGACGGCCTGCGGCGACAACTCCGACGACGCCGCCGGTGGCAGCGGCGCCAAGACCCCGAAGATCGGCGTGATCCTGCCGGACAGCGCCTCTTCCGACCGCTGGGAGACCGCGGACCGGAAGTACCTCGAAGAGGCCTTCAAGACCGCGGGCGTCGAGTACGTCATCCAGAACGCCCAGGGTGACAAGTCGCAGTTCCAGACCATCGCCGACCAGATGATCACCGGTGGCGCGACCGCCCTGATGATCGTGAACCTGGACTCCGGCACCGGTAAGGCCGTGCTCGACAAGGCGAAGTCCCAGGGCGTCGCCACCATCGACTACGACCGCCTCACCCTCGGCGGCTCGGCCCAGTACTACGTCAGCTTCGACAACGTCGCGGTTGGCAAGCTCCAGGGCGAGGGCCTGGTCAAGTGCCTGACCGAGAAGGGCGTCAAGAACCCGGTCGTGGCCGAGCTGAACGGCTCGCCGACCGACAACAACGCCACCCTGTTCAAGAACGGCTACGACTCGGTGCTCCAGCCCAAGTACGACTCCAAGGAGTACGTCAAGGGCCCCGACACCTCCGTTCCGGGTTGGGACAACGCCCAGGCGGGCACCATCTTCGAGCAGAACCTGACCTCGCAGGGCGGCAAGATCGACGGCGTGCTGGCCGCGAACGACGGCCTCGGCAACGCGGTCATCTCCGTGCTGAAGAAGAACAGCCTCAACGGCAAGGTCCCGGTGACCGGCCAGGACGCGACCGTCCAGGGCCTGCAGAACATCCTCGCCGGTGACCAGTGCATGACCGTCTACAAGGCGATCAAGCAGGAGGCCCAGGCGGGTGCCGAGCTGGCCATCGCCCTGGCCAAGGGCGAGAAGAAGGACGTCGGCCAGACGGTCAAGGACCCGGAGGGCGGGCGCGAGGTCCCGTCGGTCCTGCTCACCCCGAAGGCGATCGACAAGACCAACGTCAAGGACGTCGTCGACGACGGCTTCGTGACCAAGGAAGAGCTGTGCACCCCGGCGTACGCCGCGGCCTGCGCCGCTGCCGGCATCAGCTGACCCTGCTCTGACCCCGTTCGGAGTCACCGTGCCCGTCCGTCGACCGTAGGTCGGCGGACGGGCACACCGGGTTGACCCGACCGGATGCCTGTTCGGACCTTCGCGACCGGAGCCCCGCGAACGGACACCCCGCGACCGGAACACCCCCCGCGATCGGACACCCGTGTAAAGGAGACCCACCGTGTCCGCGACACCCTTGCTGGAGCTGCGCGGGATCGACAAGAACTTCGGTCCCGTACAGGTCCTGCGCGACGTCGCCTTCGCCGCCTACCCGGGCGAGGTGACCGCGCTCGTCGGCGACAACGGCGCCGGCAAATCGACGCTGGTCAAGTGCATCAGCGGCATCTACCCCATCGACGGTGGCGAGTTCATCTTCGATGGCAAGCCGGTGACCGTGAACAACCCGCGCGACGCCGCCGCGCTCGGCATCGAGGTCGTCTACCAGGACCTCGCCCTCTGCGACAACCTCGACATCGTGCAGAACATGTTCCTCGGCCGGGAGAAGACCAGCGGGCTGGTCCTGGACGAGGTCACGATGGAGCGGATGGCCGCCGAAACCCTCGCCGGCCTCTCCGTCCGTACGGTCAAGTCGCTGCGTCAGCTCGTCGCCAGCCTCTCCGGCGGGCAGCGGCAGACGGTCGCGATCGCCAAGGCCGTGCTCTGGAACAGCAAGCTGGTCATCCTCGACGAGCCGACCGCCGCGCTCGGCGTCGCGCAGACCGCCCAGGTGCTGGAACTGGTCCGCCGGCTGGCCGACAACGGCCTCTCGGTCGTCCTCATCTCGCACAACATGAACGACGTCTTCGCCGTGTCGGACCGGATCGCCGCGCTCTACCTCGGGCGGTCGGTGGCCCAGGTCAAGACCACCGACATCACCCACTCCCAGATCGTCGAGCTGATCACCGCGGGACGCAGCGGTGATCTCGGTCTGCGGTCCGAGAACGGCGACACCAACGGCGCCGGTCACGCGGAACTCATCACCCCTGGAGCCGAGCAATGAGCACCTCCACCCCTACCGCGGTACGCGAGGAGCCGGTGCCCGTACCGACGCGCACGGTCAACGACCACGTGCGCGACTACATCGGCCGCGTACGTGGCGGCGACATCGGCGCGCTGCCGGCCGTACTGGGCCTGGTGGTGCTCTGCATCGGCTTCTCGATCGCCCGCCCGGAGTTCTTCTCCGCCATCAACTTCGCCAACCTCTTCACCCAGGGCGCCGCGGTCATCCTGATCGCGATGGGACTCGTCTTCGTCCTGCTGCTGGGCGAGATCGACCTCTCCGCCGGGTTCGCCAGCGGTGTCTGTGCCTCCGTACTCGCGGTGCTGCTCACCCTGCACGGCTGGCCCTGGTACGGCGCGCTCGCCGCGTCCCTGGTCACCGGTGTGGTGATCGGGCTGGTGCTCGGCGTGCTGGTGGCGAAGGTCGGGATCCCGTCCTTCGTGGTCACCCTGGCCGCGTTCCTCGCCTTCCAGGGCGTGGTGCTGCTGCTGATCAAGGGCGGCACCAACATCTCGGTCCAGGACAAGGTCATCGTCTCGATCGAGAACAGCAACGTGAAGCCGTTGATCGGCTGGCTGCTCGCCGCGATCGCGGTGGCCGGCTACGCCGCCGTACAGCTCATCCGTTATCGCGGGCGGGTCGCGCGGGGCCTGATCGTCGACCCGTTCCTGGTGGTGCTGGCCCGGATCGCCGCCGTCGCCCTGCTCGTCGGCGTCGCGACGTACATCCTGAACCAGGAACGCAGCATCAACACGCTGATCACGTCGAACAAGGGCATGCCGATCGTCGTACCGGTGATCGCGATCCTGCTGGTCGTGCTCACCTTCGTGCTCCAGCGCACGGTCTACGGCCGGCACGTCTACGCGGTCGGCGGCAACGCCGAGGCCGCCCGGCGGGCCGGTATCAACGTGGACCGGATCCGGATCTCGGTCTTCGTGATCTGCTCGCTGCTGGCCGCGATCGGCGGCATCGTGGCGGCCAGCCGTGGCCGGTCGGTCGACCCGAACACCGGCGGCAGTAACGTGCTGCTCTACGCGGTCGGCGCGGCGGTCATCGGCGGTACCAGCCTCTTCGGCGGCAAGGGCCGGGTGTTCGACGCGGTCCTCGGTGGTGCTGTGGTCGCGGTGATCGACAACGGAATGGGCCTGCTGGGCTACAGCTCCGGCGTCAAGTTCGTGGTCACCGGCCTGGTACTGCTGGCCGCGGCCGGGGTCGACGCACTCTCCAGAAGACGTGCCGCCGCCACCGGACATAGATGACGCTGTCTCCCGAAAGTGATGTGAACAACCGATGCGCGCCGGGCCGAGCCAGGAGGAAGTCCGCCGCCAGAATCTGGGCGCGCTGCTCCGCTACGTGCACGTGCACGGCGCGACGTCACGGGCGGAACTCACCACGGCGCTGGGGCTCAACCGCAGCACGATCGGCGCGCTGACCGCCGAGCTGACCGCCGCGGGCCTGGTCAGCGAACGGGCACCCCGGGAAACCGGCCGGGGGGGGGGGGGGGGGGGGGGGGGGGGGGGGGGGGGTTGGGGGGGGGGTGGGGGGGGGGAGGAGGGGGGGGGGGGGGGGGGGGGGGGGGGTTGTGTGGTCGTGGGGGCTGTACGGGGACGGGGTGGCGTGGGTCCT
>NZ_JBVJHT010000016.1:140117-193836 GCF_055586685.1 Micromonospora sp. NPDC049529 | reverse complement strand
CGCCCGGTTACATTCCGAACCCGGAAGCTAAGCCCTCCAGCGCCGATGGTACTGCACTCGGGAGGGTGTGGGAGAGTAGGACGCCGCCGGACAATCTTCCAGTCGAGGGCCGCCCCATCCGGGTCGGCCCTTGACTGCGTTGTTCCGGCATGAGTGCCATGAGGAAGGATGTACCCGTGAGTTCAGGACCGCAGGGCGACGACCGTCAGCGCCGAAACGACGATCGCCCCTACCGCGACGGTGGTCGCGGCGGATCCCCGCGCCGGGATGACCGCCCGCCCTACCGGGGCGATCGGGACTCCCGTGGTGGGTCAGGTGAGCGTGGCGGCTCCGCCGGTGGCGGACAACGTGGCGGCTCCGGATCAGGAGGCGCAGGCGCCGGCGGCTACCGAGGTGGTAGCGGCCGTAGCGACGGTGGTTTCCGGTCTGGTCCGCCGCGTGAGGGTGGTTTCGGTGGTGACCGGGACTCCCGTGGTGGTTCCCGTGAGGGTGGCTTCCGAGGTGGATCTCGCGATGGCGCCGGTGGCTCCCGTGAGGGTGGCTACCGTGGCGGCCCGCGTGATGGTGGCGGTTCCGGCGGCGGTGGTTTCCGTTCCGGCCCCCCGCGTGAGGGCGGCTTCCGGTCTGGTCCGCCGCGTGAGGGTGGTTTCGGTGGCGACCGCGATTCGCGTGGTGGTTCCCGTGAGGGTGGTTTCCGTAGCGGTCCGCGTGATGGTGGCGGTTCCGGCGGCGGTGGCTACCGGTCTGGTCCGCCGCGTGAGGGTGGTTTCGGTGGTGACCGGGACTCCCGTGGTGGTTCCCGTGAGGGTGGTTTCCGTGGCGGCCCGCGTGATGGTGGCGGTTCCGGCGGCGGTGGTTTCCGTTCCGGCCCCCCGCGTGAGGGCGGCTACCGTGGCGGCCCGCGAGACGGTGCCGGCGGTGGCTCTCGTGAGGGTGGTTTCCGTTCTGGCCCCCGTGATGGTGGCGGTTCCCGTGACGGTGGTTTCCGTTCCGGCCCCCCGCGTGAGGGTGGCTACCGGTCTGGTCCGCCGCGTGAGGGTGGTTTCGGTGGTGACCGGGACTCCCGTGGTGGTTCCCGTGAGGGTGGCTTCCGAGGTGGATCTCGCGATGGCGCCGGTGGCTCCCGTGAGGGTGGCTTCCGCGGCGGCCCGCGTGATGGTGGCGGTTTCCGTGAGGGTGGCTACCGGTCTGGTCCGCCGCGTGAGGGTGGTTTCGGCGGTGACCGGGACTCCCGTGGCGGTTCCCGCGACGGTGGCTTCCGTAGCGGCCCGCGTGATGGCGGTGGCTCCCGTGACGGTGGCTACCGCTCCGGTCCGCCGCGTGAGGGTGGTTTCGGTGGCGACCGCGATTCGCGTGGTGGTTCCCGTGACGGTGGTTTCCGTAGCGGTCCGCGTGATGGTGGTGGTTCCCGTGACGGTGGTTTCCGATCCGGGCCGCGTGAGGGTGGCTACCGGTCTGGTCCGCCGCGTGAGGGTGGTTTCGGTGGCGACCGCGATTCGCGTGGTGGTTCCCGCGACGGTGGTTTCCGTAGCGGCCCCCGTGACAGTGCCGGCGGTTCCCGTGACGGCGGCTACCGCTCCGGTCCCCGTGAGGGTGGTTTCCGGTCGGGGCCCCCGCGTGAGGGTGGCTACCGGTCTGGTCCGCCGCGTGAGGGTGGTTTCGGTGGTGACCGGGACTCCCGTGGTGGTTCCCGCGACGGTGGTTTCCGTAGCGGCCCGCGTGATGGCGGTGGCTCCCGTGACGGTGGCTACCGCTCCGGTCCGCCGCGCGATGGTGCTGCCGGCGGCGACTCCCGTGGCGGTTTCCGTCGGGACCAGAATGGGCCGCGTCCGGCCAGGGACGACCGGCCGCGTCAGGATGACCGGCGGGGATCGTCGGGTCCGGCTGGGGACGGTGGCTACCGTGGCCGCGAAGGCGGCGACCGGGGCCGTGGCGAGAGTGGTCCAAACCGGTTCGACCGGGGCACGTCGCGGGATGGCGACCAGCCCGGCGGCGGCGACGCACCGGCACTGCCTGACGACATCGTCGCGACCGACCTGGACAACAGCGTACGGGCGGAACTGCTGTCGCTGACCAAGGCGGTAGCGGACACCGTGGCTCGACACCTGGTGGCCACCGGGCAACTGATCGACGAGGAGCCGGCACTTGCGCTGGCGCACGCCCTCGCTGCTCGGCGACTCGCGTCGCGTATCTCTGCGGTACGAGAGGCAGTGGGCCTCGCCGCGTACCACGCGGGGGAGTGGCAGACCGCGATCGCGGAGCTGCGCACGTACCACCGGATGAGTGGGCAGCAGACCCACCTGCCCGTACTCGCCGACTGCGAGCGGGCTCTGGGGCGGCCGGAGCGGGCCATCGACCTGTTCCGTGGGGCTGATCGCGAGTCGATGGACCCGGCACAGGCGATCGAGCTGCTGATCGTGGCCGCTGGTGCTCGGGGTGACCTGGGACAGGGCGATGCGGCGGTGGCGATGCTGCAGGTCCGCGAGCTCACCGGTGCCGTTGACGAGCCCTGGGCGGCGCGGTTGCGGTACGCGTACGCCGATGCGCTGCTCGCCGTCGGACGACGTGAGGAAGCGCGTGAGTGGTTTGCCCGTGCGGCCGACGCGGACGAGGACGCGGAGACCGACGCCGCCGAGCGTTTGCTCGAACTTGACGGCGTTGTCCTGGAAGGCGACGAAGAGGTCGACGACGAGGACGAGACTGACGAGGACCCCGCACACGCCGAAGCCGATGACGACGACGACAGCGATGACGACGATGACGACGACGACAGCGATGACGACGACGACAGCGATGACGACGACGACAGCGATGACGACGACGAAGACGACGACAGCGATGACGACGACGATGACGAAGACGACGACGACAGCGATGACGATGACGGGGTTGAGGGCGGGGCGGTGACCGAGACCGAGACCGATTCGGAGTCGGGCGCGTCGGCACGGCGTGACGACGACGAGGACAAGTCGGCGGAGCGTACGGGACCGGCCGCGTCATGAGCGTCGTCCAGGGCGAACGGCTGGTCGATGCGTACGATCTGGTCATCTTCGACCTGGACGGCGTGATCTACCTGATCGACCGGCCGATTCCGGGTGCGGTCGAGGCGGTGGCCCGGTTGCACGGCGAGGGCAAGCCGTTGGCGTACGCGACCAACAACGCGTCCCGTCGTCCGGCGGAGGTGGCCGAGTTGCTTGTCGGGCTGGGCGTCAACGCCCAGCCCGGCGAGGTGCTCACCTCCGCGGTCGCGTCGGCGGCGGCGCTCGCCGATCGTCTCCCGGCGGGTGCACCCGTGCTCGTGGTCGGCGCCGAGGCGCTGCGGGCCGAGGTTCGTGCCGTCGGGCTGGTGCCGGTCGAGCGGGCCGACGAGTCGCCGGCTGCGGTGGTCCAGGGCTACGGCCCACAGGTCGGTTGGGCTCAACTGGCCGAGGCGGCGGTGGCGATCCGGGCCGGTGCGCTCTGGATCGCCACCAACACCGACCGCACCCTGCCGAGTCCCCGGGGTCCGCTTCCCGGCAACGGCTCGTTGGTGGCGGTGCTCCGTACGGCGCTGGACCGGGAACCGGATCTTGTCGTAGGTAAGCCGGAATCCGCTCTGTTCGGTACTGCCGCGCGTCAGCACGGGGCGCACCGCCCGCTGACCGTGGGGGACCGGCTGGACACCGACATCGAAGGGGCCGGTCGGGCCGGCATGGACAGCCTGCTCGTGCTGACCGGTGTCAGCAAGGCCGCCGACCTGCTCGTCGCGCCACCATCGGCGCGGCCGACGTACGTGGCCCACGACCTGCGGGGGTTGTTCGACGCCGACGGGGTGGTCCGGCTGGACGACCTGCCGACCCCGCAGGGGAACCCGGCCGCCGTCACCGGCGACGGCTGGGAGGTCACCCTCGACGGGGTGCCCACGCTCACCGGATCCGGTCGTGCCCTGGACGCGTTGCGGCTGCTCTGCGCCGGTGCCTGGGCCGGCCACCCGACCGCCTCGGTCCGATCCGGCTCGGACGCCGCCGGTGCCGCGCTCGGTGAACTCGGCCTGACCGGCTGACCCCGGCGGGGCGCCGAGCGGCCGAGGACGTGGCGATGCTCCGATGCACCTCGCGGTCGATACCGGCCGCGAGGTGTATCGCACTGCCTAGAGCAGTTTGCGGAGTTTGAGTAGGTCGAACGGGTTGGCGTCGACCGACACCCGGCGGGCCGCGAGCGCCTTCGGGATGTCGAGCTGCCCCGCGACCAGGGCGACCAGGTCCTCGCTGGTGGTGGTCAGGGCGATCTTCGCGTCCGGATCGTCGCCGTCGGCCAGGTCCAGCAGCCGTCCGTCGCTGATCCGGCCGTGGAAGGCGTAGTCCAGGTCGCTGACTCGGCAGGCCAGGGTCCGCTCCAGGTTCGCGTGGTCCCGGACCTGGGCCGCGTTCGCATCCATCCGCGCTGCCAGGTCGTGCAACGCCTGTCGGCACTCGTCAACGCTGGCCAATGTTCAGCCTCCCTGTCGCACGCCACGCACGTTCCCCGGCACCGTACCGCACCAGGGGGTGACCAGCGCCCGGTAGCGTGAGAGCCGATAGTCCGACAGCGAAAGGATTCGGGTATGCAGGACGCGTGGCGGGCCTACCTGGAACTGGCCATGGGCGTGACCGAGTCGTCCAGGAAGCGGGCCCAGACGGTCGCCCGGAAGCTGGTCGGCCAGGGTGGTGCCACCGCCGCCCAGTTGCAGGCCCTGGCCGAGGAACTGAGGTCGACCGGGCTCGCCAACCGGGAGGCGATGACCAAACTTGTCCGGTTCGAGGTGGAGCGCGCGCTCGGTGCGGTCGGACTGGCGACGGCGGACGAGGTCGCGAGCCTGAACGAACGGGTCACCGAGCTGGAACGGGACCTGCGCGCGGCGCGGACGGCGGCAGCAGCCCCGAGCGCGGCAGCGCCCGGCGGCGCGGCTCCGGCGGCGCCCGAGAGCGCCCCCGCACCCCTGGCGAAGCAGGCGGTGGCGAAGAAAGCGGTGGCCAAGAAGGCCGTGGCGAAGACGGCGGTCGCGAACAAGGCCGCGAGCCTGGCGAAGAAGGCCGCGGCCGAACAGCCCCCGCCGGCGACCGCCAAGAAGATCGCGGCGAAGCGGCTGCCGAAGCCGGCGAAGAAGGTCACGGCGGAGAAGCTGCCGCCGGCCAGCGGCTCGGCTGCGTCGTGAGCGCCGGCCCCGTACCCGGACCGCCGCGTCCCGGCGTACCCGGGGCCTTCCGGCCGGCACCGCCCCCGGTCGCCGGCCCGGCCGACCGGGGTGGGCCGGGTCCCGCCGACGGCTCCGGGCACCCGGCGGTCGACGCGGCCCTCCAGGCCATCGCGAACGCCGCCGACCTGCCCCCGGCCGACCAGATCGCCCAGTACGAAGCCGCGCACCATACGCTTCAGGAAACCCTGGCCACCATTGACCAGGCCTGACGGAGACCCCCTTCCCACCGGAGAGCCCTCGCATGGCACGTCGCACCCGGCTTGATGCCGAACTCGTCCGCCGCGGTCTGGCCCGTTCCCGCGAGCAGGCCGCCTCGCTCGTCGAGGCCGGACGGGTCCAGGTCCGGGGGATGGCCGCCCGCAAGGTGGCGGCCATGGTCGACCCCGCGGACGCGGTCCGGGTGATCGGTGACGATCCAACCCAGGAGTACGTCTCCAGGGGCGGTCACAAGCTCGCCGGCGCGCTGGCCGCGTTCGGACCGGAGGGGCTGGCGGTGACCGGTCGACGTTGCCTGGACGCGGGCGCCTCCACCGGCGGATTCACCGACGTGCTGCTGCGCAACGGCGCGGCCGAGGTGGTCGCGGTCGACGTCGGCTACGGGCAGATCGCCTGGTCGCTGCGGAGTGACGAGCGGGTACGGCTGTTCGAGCGCACCAACGTCCGTACCCTGACGCCCGAGATCATCGATGGTCCGGTCGACCTCACCGTGGCCGACCTGTCGTTCATCTCACTGCGGCTGGTGCTGCCCGCACTGGCCGGCTGCACCAGCCCCGACGGCGACCTGGCGCTGATGGTGAAGCCGCAGTTCGAGGTCGGCCGGACCCGGGTCGGTCCGGGAGGGGTGGTGCGGGATCCGGAGCTGCGCGCCGAGGCCGTCTTCCACGTCGCCACCACCGCCGCCGAGCTCGGCCTCGGCCTGGCTGGCGTGGCGGTGAGCCCGTTGCCGGGGCCGAGTGGCAATGTGGAGTTCTTCGTCTGGCTGCGCCGGGGTGCACCACCCGCCGACGAACAGCGGGTACGCGCGGTGGTGACGGCCGGGCTGGCCGGCGACGGGCAGGCGCCCCAGGAGGAGGTCCGATGAGCCGTACGGCACTGCTCGTCACGCACACCGGACGGCGGCGCAGCACGGAGCACGCCCGTACGGTCGCCGCCGACCTCATCGCCGCCGGCTTCGAGGTACGGGTGATCGCCGAGGAGGCGGACGACCTCGACCTGCCCGGTGTGGTGCCGGTGAGCGGTGCGACCGCCGCCGAGGGCGCCGAGATCGTCTTCGCGCTCGGCGGTGACGGGACCTTCCTGCGCGCCGCCGACCTGGCCCGACCGGCCAAGGCGCCGCTGCTCGGGATCAACCTCGGCAAGGTGGGCTTCCTGGCCGAGGCGGAGATCCACGACCTCGACCTGGCCGTCCGGGACGTGGTCAGCCGGGACTACACAGTGGACGAGCGGCTCACCCTGGACGTACGGGCCGAGTTCGAGGGCGGCCCGACGATCGAGTCCTGGGCGCTCAACGAGGCGAGTGTGGAGAAGGGCGAGCGGGCCCAGATGCTGGAACTGCTGGTCGACGTCGACGGTCGACCGCTGTCTCGGTACGGCTGCGACGGGGTGGTCTGTGCCACCCCGACCGGCTCGACCGCGTACGCCTTCTCGGCCGGTGGACCGGTGGTGTGGCCGGAGGTGGAGGCGCTGCTGCTGGTGCCGATCAGCGCACACGCGCTGTTCAGCCGGCCGCTGGTGACCGCGCCGACGTCCACCTTCGTGATCACTGTGGACCCGTTCACCACCCTGGCCGTGCTCTGCTGCGACGGACGGCGGGTCTACGACCTGCCGCCGGGGGCGCGGGTGACGGTGCAGCGCGGCGTCCTGCCGGTACGGATCGTCCGGCTGCGGCCACGGCCGTTCACCGACCGGCTGGTCGCCAAGTTCGGCCTGCCGGTGCAGGGTTGGCGCGGCGGTCGCCGCTGACGGAGCCGACCGCTCCGGTTTCCACCAACCTCGGGGCGTGTTCTCAACAGCCTGATGAAACAGGCACTTGTCATCTTCCGGACTTCGTCCGGCCGTGGGGGTCACGCAGTGGCGTGCTGACCTGACACAGCGCTGCCCGATCGGGTCGCCGCCGGGTGTCGGCGCGCGACGCGCCGACGTTTCGTCGCGCTCGGACCCGGTCCCGTCGGCGACCGCGCGGGTCGATGCCGCCCGTCGGGTGGTCAAGTGTCGGGCCCCGCCACTACTGTCGGGTGCTGTGCTGGAAGAGCTTCGCATCACCGGGTTGGGCGTCATCGAGGACACCACACTGCCACTGACCAGTGGCATGAATGTCATCACGGGCGAGACGGGCGCGGGCAAGACGATGGTGGTGACCGGTCTCGGGCTGCTGTTCGGCGGCCGGGCCGACGCGGGGCGGGTCCGGGCCGACCCCGGACGGGCGCTGGTCGAGGGGCGGCTGCGGCTGACCGAGCCGACCGCGACCGCAGTGCACACCCGGATCATCGACGCCGGTGGTGAACCGGACGACGACGGGGCGGTCCTGCTCAGTCGTACGGTCACTGTCGAGGGGCGGTCGCGGGCCCACGTCGGCGGTCGGAGCATGCCGGTGGCGATGCTGACCGAGATCGGCGAGCAGGTGGTGGCCGTACACGGGCAGTCCGACCAGCTGCGCCTGCTCCGACCGGCCGAACAGCGCGCCTCACTGGACCGGTTCGGCGGCCCCGAGCACGAGAAGCTGCTCGACGCCCTGCGGGAGACCTACACCCAGTGGCGCCGGGTCGCCGACGACCTGGCCGACCGGCGGCGCAACGCCCGCGAGCGCAACCAGGAGGCGGACCTGCTCCGGCTCGGGTTGGACGAGATCACCCGGGTGGACCCGCAGGTCGGCGAGGACGACGACCTCAAGGCCGAGGCGCAGCGGCTGGAGCACGCCGAGGGGCTGCGGACCGCCGCCCAGCTCGCGCACCAGTGCGTCGCCGGTGGCACCGAGCCGGCGGACGAGACCCCGGACGTGACCGCGCTGTTGGGCACCGCCCGCCGCACGCTGGAGGCACAGGCCGGCGTCGACCGTACGCTCGGGGAGCTGGCCGGCCGGCTGGCCGAGGTGGCGACCCTGGTCGGGGACGTCTCCGCCGAGCTGTCCGGTTACCTCGCCAGCCTGGACGCCGACCCGGCCCGACTGGAAGTGATCTACGAGCGGCGGGCCGCGCTGCGCGGGCTGACCCGCAAGTACGCCGACGACGTCGACGGGGTGGTCGCCTGGGCGGAACGGGCCCGCACCCGCCTGTCCGAGTTGGACAGCTCGGACGACCTGCTGGAGGAGTTGGACCGGGAGCGGCTGCGCCTGGCCGGTGAGGTGGCCGAGCTGGCCGCCCGGCTGTCGGCGGCCCGGCGCGAGGCGGCGGTCCGCTTCGCCGAGCAGGTCAGTGTCGAGCTGGCCGGCCTGGCCATGCCGCACGCCCGGATCGAGGTGGCGGTGCTGCCCCGGCCGGTCGGGCGCACGGAACCGGCGCTGACGGTCAACGGGGTCGAGGTCGGTGTCGGGCCGGACGGCGCCGACGAGGTCGAACTGCGGCTGCTGGCCCATCCGGGAGCGCCCTCGCTGCCGTTGCAGCGCGGAGCCTCCGGCGGTGAGCTGTCCCGGGTCATGCTGGCGATCGAGGTGGTGTTCGCCGGCTCCGGTGGACCGCCCACGCTGGTCTTCGACGAGGTCGACGCGGGCGTCGGCGGGCAGGCGGCGGTGGAGATCGGGCGTCGGCTGGCCCGGTTGGCGCGCAGCCACCAGGTGCTGGTGGTGACCCACCTGCCGCAGGTCGCGGCGTTCGCCGACCGGCATCTGGTGGTCCAGAAGGACACCGGCGGCGCGGTGACGACCAGTGGGGTCCGCGTGGTGGAGGACACCGACCGGGCCCGGGAGCTGGCCCGGATGCTCGCGGGTTTGCCGGACTCGGATCTGGGTATCGCCCACGCCGAGGAACTGTTGGCCGTGGCGGCCAGGGACCGCCGCCCGTAGCGGGGAAATATGTGACATCTGGCACATCGTTTCGGCAACGGGTGTGCTTCCCGGAGCTAACGACCTGCTTGCGGCCCTGCTCAAGCATGTCGCGACCAATAAGTCGTGCTCGCGCATGCCAGGATGGTCCCGATGCGTCTACCCATCTTGCGCCGAACCCGGAGCGCGGAACCCGGCATCGTCGTGGGCACCGCCCGCCTCGATCGCCGGACCAAGCGCCTGGTCGGTCGTCTGCGCCCAGGCGAGATCGCGGTGATCGACCACGTCGACCTTGACCGGGTCGCGGCCGACTCGCTGGTCGCGGTCGGTGTCGCCGCCGTGCTCAACGCGAAGCCGTCGGTCTCCGGCCGCTACCCCAACCTCGGCCCCGAGGTGCTGGTCAAGGCCGGCATCCCGCTCCTCGACGACCTGGGGGAGGACGTCTTCCAACTGGTCCGGGAGGGCGACACGGTCCGGATCGACGGCAACACCGTGTTCATCGGCGACGAGCCGATCGCGCACGGTGGCCGGCAGGACCCGGAAACCGTCGCCAAGGCGATGGCCGACGCGCGGGAGGGACTCTCCGTGCAGTTGGAGGCCTTCGCCGCGAACACCATGGACTACCTCAAGCAGGAACGCGACCTGCTGCTCGACGGGGTCGGGCTGCCCGACATCGAGACCTCCATGCGGGGTCGGCACTGCCTGATCGTCGTACGCGGCTACGACTACAAGGCCGACCTCGACGTGCTGCGGCCGTACATCCGGGAGTTCAAGCCGGTGCTGATCGGCGTCGACGGGGGCGCGGACGCGCTGGTCGAGGCCGGATACACGCCGGACATGATCATCGGTGACATGGACTCGGTGACCGACGACGTACTGCGCTGCGGCGCCGAGGTCATCGTGCACGCGTACCCGGACGGGCGCGCACCCGGCCTGGCCCGGGTGCAGCAGCTCGGGGTCGCCGCGACCACCTTCCCGGCCGCCGCCACCAGCGAGGACCTCGCGATGCTGCTCGCCGACGGCAAGGGCGCCTCGCTGATCGTCGCGGTCGGCACCCACGCCACCCTGGTCGAGTTCCTGGACAAGGGCCGGGGCGGCATGGCCTCGACGTTCCTCACCCGGCTCAAGGTCGGTGGCAAGATGGTCGATGCCAAGGGGGTGAGCCGGCTCTACCGGCAGAACATCTCCGGCTCGTCGCTGCTGCTGCTGGTCCTCTCCGCGGTGGCCGCGATGGCCTCCGCGGTGGCGGTCTCGACCGTCGGCAAGGCCTATCTCGGGGTGGTCTCCGAGTGGTGGGACAATCTGGTCTTCCAGCTCGGGCAGCTGTTCTAGGCCGTCCACGATCAAGGGGCTGTAAGCGTGATCAATTTTCGGTACCACGTGGTCTCCCTCACCGCGGTGTTCCTCGCCCTGGCGATCGGACTGGTGGTCGGTACGGCGGCACTCAACGGTCCGGTCGCCGACTCGCTCAGCGCCAACGTCAACGAGCTGCGCAAGGACAACCAGCAGTTGCGGGAGACCGTCGGCAGCCTCCAGGAGGAGGTCACCCGGGAGGAGGACTTCGCCCGAGAGTCGGCGCCGCGCCTGCTCGGCGGCACCCTCACCGACCGCCGGCTGCTCATCCTCACCCTGCCCAGCGGGGAGAAACACGTCGACGGGGTGATCGAGATGCTCCGGCAGACCGGAGCCACCATCACCGGCCGGATCGACCTCCAGGACAAGTTCGTCAACCCCGACAACAGCGTCGACCTGCTCGGGCTCGCCGAACGCTCCGCCAAGCCCACGGTGCCGGCCAACGGCCTGCCAGGCAACAGCAACGGCGTCGAGACCTCCAGCGCCTTCCTCGCCGGTGCCGTGCTCGACCGCCCCGACGGGATCACGGTCACCGACGCCGACCGTCGGGCCGTGCTCGACGCGTACAGCAACGCCGGGTACCTGACCGTCGGTGACAAGGTCACCGGGCCGGCCGAGGCGGTCGTGCTGGTCAGCGGGCAGCCGTACGTCGACCGCGACTCCGCACAGAAGGACCAGGCCGTGGTGACCATGACCGAACAGTTCGACAAAACGGTCCCGCTGATCGTCGCCGGCAGCGGCACCAGCGCCGGAAACGTCGTCGCGGCCGTCCGCGACGACCCGGCACTCGCCAAGACGATCTCCACCGTCGACCACGCCAACACCCTCCAGGGACAGGTGGTCACCGCGCTGGCGGCGATCGAGCAGATCGTCAGCAAGAAGTCCGGCCAGTACGGCCTCGGCGCCGGCGCCACCTCCCTCCTGCCCCAACTGCCCAAGTGAGCGGCCAGCGGAGGGCCGGCCGCCGCTGGGTGGCCGGCGGTGCGGCGTTGGCCGCCCGGATCGCCCTGCGCGGCGTCACCGGCCTACCGGTGGCACCGACCCTGGAACGGACCAACTTCCGTGGCCGCACGGTCACCCTCGCCGGTGGGCCGGCGCTCGCCGCCGCCGCGTCCACGGCCGCCGCAGTGGGAGCGCCCAGTGCCCCGGCCGCGGCCGCCGCCCTGGTCGCCGGTCTCGGCTCCGGCGCCGTCGGGCTCTACGACGACGTCGTCGGCAACCGGCCCGAACAGAAAGCCGCCAAGGGCTTCGCCGGACACGTCGGCGCCCTGCGCGAGGGGCGGGTCACCAGCGGCCTGGTCAAGGTCGCCGGTGTCGGCGCCGCCGGCCTGGCCGCCGCCGCCCTGCTCGCCGCCGACCCGACCGTACGGGCCCGGCGGTCCCGACGCGGCCGGTTCGGTGTCGCCGCCGACGTGCTGCTCGGCGCCGGGGTGATCGCCGGCACGGCGAACCTGCTCAACCTGCTCGACCTGCGCCCCGGCCGGGCCCTCAAGTCCGGGCTCCTGCTCGGCACCCCGCTGCTGCCCGGCCCGACCGGTGGGCTCGCCGCCGGTGCGGTCGGCGCCGCCGCCGGACTGCTGCCGGCCGACCTGAACGAGGAGATCATGCTCGGCGACAGCGGGGCCAACGCCCTGGGCGCCCTGCTCGGGGTGGCACTGGCCGCCCGTACCGGGCCGGTGGGGCGGGCCGGCATCCTGGCCGCCCTGGTCGCGCTGACCGCCGCCAGCGAGAAGGTCAGCTTCACCCAGGTGATCCAGAACACCCGAGGGCTGCGCGAGCTGGACGCCCTGGGCCGGCGACCCTCCTGACGTGGCGGCACCGGCACCCCTCGCCGGCGCCGGCCGGGTCGCCGGGGCCGCCGCGCTCATCGCCGTACTCACCGTGGCCAGCCGGCTGGCGGGCTTCGGTCGTACCGGAATCTTCACCTGGGTGGTCGGCAGGACGGACCTCGGCGGCGTCTACGTCGTCGCGAACACCGTGCCGAACATCGTCTTCGAGATCGTCGCCGGTGGGGCGCTGGCCAGCCTCGTCGTACCGCTGCTGGCCGGCGCGGTCGCGGCCGGTGACCGGCGCGCGGTCGCGCAGACCACCGGGGCGCTGCTGACCTGGACGGTGACCCTGCTGGTGCCGCTCGCGGTGCTGGTGGCGGTCTTCGCCGGGCCGATCGTGTCGCTGATCATCGGCGACCCGACTCCGGAGCAACGCGTCGCCGGGGCCCGGATGCTCCAGGTCTTCGCCCCACAACTGCCGCTGTACGGGATCGGCATCGTGCTCACCGGTGTGCTCCAGGCGCACCGGCGGTTCGCCTGGCCGGTGCTCGCCCCGCTGCTGTCCAGCCTCACCGTGATCGGCGTCTACCTGCTCTTCGGCGGCGTCGAGGGCCGGCACGGCTCGATCGCCGAGGTGGACGTGAGCGGGCAGCTCATCCTGTCGGTCGGCACCACCCTCGGCGTCGTCGTCCTCTCCGGCTGCCTGATCATCCCGGTGAGCCGGCTGCGCCTGCGGCCGCGACCCGGCTACGGCTTCAGCGCCGAGAACCGGCGCCGGATCGGCGGGCTCGCCCTCGCCGGGGCGGTGACCGTCACCGGACAGCAGATCGCCCTGCTGGTCATGCTCCGGCTCGCCGCCGACGCACAGGTCGACAACCCGGTGGTGCTCAACCTCGCCCAGACCATGTACCTGCTGCCCTGGGCGGTGCTGGCGGTGCCGCTGGCGGTGGCGGCGTACCCGACCCTGGTCGCCGCGTACGCCGAGCGGGATGAGGAGACGTTCCGGCGTACCCTCGCCCCGACCACCCGCGGGGTGCTGCTGCTGAGCTGCCTCGGCGCGGCAGCACTGGTCGCCACCGCCGAACCGGTCGCCCGGTTCTTCGACTTCGGCACCTCCTCCGCCGCCGCGATCGCCGGATTCGGGCCGGGCCTGCTCGGCTACGGCGTCTTCGCCGTCCTGTCCCGCGCCCTGTACGCCCGAGGCGACAACCGGGCGGCGGCGGCCGGCACCGCCGCCGGCTGGTTGGTCGTACCGGTCGCCGCGGTGCTGCTGTCCTGGCTCCTGCCGGACGCCGACCGGCTGGTCGCGGTCACCTCCGCCAACTCCGTCGGCATGCTCGTCCTCGGTGCCCTGCTGGTCGTGGTGGTGGCCCGCCGGGCCGGTCGGTCGATGCTGGACGGGCTGGCCCGGTCGGGCCTGGTCGGCCTCGCCGCCGGTGCCGCCGCGACCCTGGCCGGTATCGCGGTGCTCCGATGGCTGCCCGGACTGTTCGCCGGCACCCCGGCGAAGGTGGACGCGCTGCTGCAGGGCATGCTGTCCGGAGTTGTCGTGGGGGTGGTGTTCGTCGCCGTGGCCTACCCGCTGGACCGGCACGACGTACGACCGATGATCGGTTCGGTGGGACGCCGGCTGGGCCGGCTGGCCCGCCGCCGACGATCCGGTGACGGCCCCAACGGCCCCCGGCCCGGCCGGGGAGACGCAAAGGAGACGGTGTCGGGGTGAGCGCGAGGAGCGAGCGTTCCGGGGCGGCCGACGCGGGCTGGGGCGGTTGCGTGGTCCTGGTCCTCGCCTCCAGCACCGGAGGCGTCGGCCAGCACGTCACCTCGCTCGCCCGTGGACTGGTCGCGGGCGGTGCCACGGTCATCGTCTGCGGGCCCGCAGCGACCGAGGCGCAGTTCGCCTTCACCGCCACCGGGGCCCGGTTCGTCCCGGTCGAGATCCCCGCCAACCCGACCCCGGCCGACGCCCGCGCGGTCGCCGCACTGCGCCGGGTGCTCGCCGGCCCGGTCGACGTGGTGCACGCCCACGGCCTGCGCGCCGGCCTGGTCGCGGTGCTCGCCCGGCCGACCCCGCCGCTCGTGGTCACCTGGCACAACGCGGTCCTCGCCGGTGGGCTGCGCGGACGTGTCTCCCGCTGGGTGGAACGGATCGTCGCCCGGCGGGCCCGGGTCGCCCTCGGCGCCTCCGCCGACCTGGTCGAGCGGGCCGCCGCGCTTGGCGCCCCGGACGCCCGGCTGGCCCCGGTCGCCGCGCCGACCCTGCCGGCCCCGGCCCGCAGCCGGGCGGCCGTACGGGCCGAGTTCGGGGTGGCGGCCGACCAACCGCTGCTGCTGTCGGTCGGTCGGCTGCACCCGCAGAAGCGGTACGACGTACTGGCGGAGGCCGCAGCGCGGTGGCGTGACCTCGACCCACCCCCGGTGGTGCTGATCGCCGGCAGTGGCCCGTCCTACCTCCCGCTGGCCGCCCACATCTCCGAGGTGCGCGCCCCGATCACCCTGCTCGGGCACCGTACCGACGTCGCCGACCTGCTGGCCGGGGCCGATCTCGCCCTGGTGACCAGTGACTGGGAGGCGCGGCAACTGTTCACCCAGGAGGCGCTGCACAACGGCGTACCGCTGGTGGCGACCTCCGTCGGCGGCATCCCCGAACTGGTCGGGGACGCGGCCGTACTGGTGCCCGCCGGTGACATCGACGCCCTCGACCGGGCCGTGCGCGACCTGCTCGCCGACGACGGACGCCGGGCCGACCTGAGCCGGCGGGGGAGGACCCGGGCCGCGACCTGGCCCACCGAGGAGCAGACCGTCGCCGAGGTCGCCGCCCTCTACGCCGAACTGGCACCCGCCTCGGCGAGGCCGTCGGACACGTCGGCCGCCGGCGACCACGGGCGCGGCTGATGCTGCGTCGACTCGTGCCGGTGCTGCTGACCGTGGTCGTCGTCGTGTCGGCCGTGGCGGCGCTGGTGGTCCGGCCGGCCGGTGGCGCCCCGCAGCGCACCGCCGACTACGTGGTGGTGGCCGGGGTGGCGGGACTGCGCTGGGAGGACGTCAGCCCGCAGACCACGCCGACCCTGTGGCGGATGGCCGAGCGGGGATCGATCGGCTCGCTGTCGGTGCGGTCCGGGCGGCAGCCGACCTGCCCGGTGGACGGCTGGCTGACCCTCGGCGCCGGCAACTACGCCGCCTGGGACGGCACGCCGGTCACCGGCGACTGTACGGCGCCGCAGGTGACCGTCGAGCAGCCGGACGGCATCGGCGCCAACCTGCCCGGTCAGCAGGCCGCCGTGCGTTACAACAAGGAACGGCAACCCTGGGGGGCGATCCCCGGCGCGTTGGCCGAGTCGGTCCGGTGCACCGTCGCGGTCGGTCCCGGCGCCGCGGTCGCCGCCGCCCGTCCGTTCGGCCGGGTCGACCGGTACGCCCCGACGCTGCCGGCGAACCCCGCCGAACTGCTCGCCTCGTGCGTGCTCAGCATCGTCGACCTGGGTGCCGTCACCGGCGACGACCCGGTCGTACGCGCCGCCGCCGCCCGCCGCGCCGACACCGCGCTGGCCCGGGTGCTGGCGGCCCGACCCGCCCGCTCGCTGGTCCTGGTGGCGGGCATCTCCGACACCGACCAGACGTCCCGGCTGCACGTCGCGGTCGCCGACGGCCCCGGCTGGTCCGGCGGCTGGCTCACCTCCTCCGGCACCGGCCGGGACGGCTACGTGCAGCTCATCGACCTGGCGCCGACGGCGTTGGCGGCCGTCGGCCGGCCGATGCCGGAGCGGCTCTTCCTCGGCCAGGCGGCGACCACCTCACCCGGTCGCCCGTCGGACCTGGCCACGGCGATCGCCCGACCGGCCGACGCGGACCGGGAGGCCGGCGCGCAGCGGCGGGTGGCGAGCTGGTTCTTCGCCCTGCTGGCCGGCTTCCAGACCCTGCTCGCCATCGCGGTGCTGCCGCTGCTGCGGCGGGCCCGTCGCCGGGCCGGTCCGGTCGGTCCCACCCCGGTCTCCCGCCGGGTCGTCGCGGTGGTCGAGGTGCTGCTCATCGCCGCCGCGCTGGCGATCCCGGCGGCGCTGGTCGCCGACGCGGTGCCCTGGTGGCGGGCGGACCACGGCGGCCTGTACTTCGGGCTGGTCACGGTCGTGGTCCTCGGGATCGGCACCGCCGCGGTCCGGCTGGCCGGGATCTACGGGCGCACGCTGGGTCCGATGGGCAGCGTCGCCGGGTTGGCCGCGCTGGTCGTCGGGGTGGACGTGGTGACCGGCGCCCGGTTGCAGCTCAACGGGGTGGCCGGCTACTCCGCCCTGGCCGGCGGCCGGTACGCCGGGCTCGGCACCGTCGGGCTCGGGGTGTTCGTCGCCGGCATCCTGCTCACCGCCGGTTGCCTGGCGCAGCAGGTACGCCGCAGCTGGCGGCCGGCGATCGTGGTGCTGGTCGGCGGGATCGGGTTGGTCGTGATCGGCAGCCCGTACCTCGGTGCGGACTCGGTCGGCGCGGTCGCGCTCACCGCCGGGGTCTGCATCGCCGCGGCGATGAGCACCGGCGGCTGGCTGACCCTGGGCCGGCTGGCCTGGGCGACCCTGGCCGGGCTCGCGGTGACGATCGGTTTCGCCGTACTCGACATGCGCCGGCCGGACGGCCAGCAGGGGAGCCTGGGCCGGTTCCTGGGTGCGGTCGCGGACGGTACGAGCGGCCTGACCGTGCACCGCTCCGGCACGGCGAACCTGGACGCGCTGTTCGGCAGCCCGTTGACCGTACTCGCGCTGGTCGGGGCGGTGCTGGTGTGGTTCGCCCTGCTGCGGCCCTGGGGCGGGCTCAAGCGCCTGTTCGGGATCTATCCGGCGATCCGCGCCGGGATGGCCGGGATCGCCGTCGCCGCGCTGATCGGCGGGCTGCTCGGCGGTTCGGCACTGAACGTCGCCGGGGCCGCCGCCGCGCTGGCCGTACCGCTGGCGGCGCTGGCCGCGCTGCGGGTGCTCGACCACGCGGCCGACCGTACCCAGCCGACGTTCGACGGGTCGGCCGAGTTCGGTCGGACCCCGGTCGAGCCGCCACCGCCGGCCCCGGCCGGAAAGGCCACGGCCCAGGCGCCCCGGACACCGCCGACGGGCGCCGCCGACGTCCTGCCGCCGGGCTCGGCCGAGGCGAGCCGGTCCTAGGCACGCCGGTCCGCTCCGGGCGGATTGGTCCCGGTCGCGGCGGTGGGTGGGTGCGACCGGCGGACCCGGCCGCAATGGTGTTACCGTGGAATCCCGTGGATCGCGTGATCATTTTCCTGATCAACACGACGGTCTGCACGACCGCAACGGACGACCACGGGAGCAGGCGTTGGCCCCATCAGCACGGACGACCAAGCACATTTTCGTCACCGGGGGCGTCGCCTCCTCGCTCGGCAAGGGCCTGACCGCCTCCAGCCTCGGCAATCTGCTCACCGCGCGCGGTCTGCGGGTGGTGATGCAGAAGCTGGACCCGTACCTCAACGTCGACCCGGGCACGATGAACCCGTTCCAGCACGGTGAGGTGTTCGTCACCGACGACGGTGCCGAGACGGATCTCGACGTCGGCCACTACGAGCGGTTCCTCGACCGGGCGCTGTCCGGCAAGGCGAACGTCACCACCGGGCAGATCTACTCGGCGGTGATCGCCAAGGAGCGGCGCGGGGAGTACCTCGGCGACACCGTCCAGGTGATCCCGCACATCACCAACGAGATCAAGGCCCGGATCCGGTCGATGGCCGACGCCGACGAGGACGGCCGTACGCCGGACGTGGTGATCACCGAGGTCGGCGGCACGGTCGGCGACATCGAGTCGCTGCCGTTCCTGGAGGCGATCCGTCAGGTACGCCACGACATCGGTCGGGACAACTGCTTCTACCTGCACGTCTCGCTGGTGCCGTACCTGGCGCCGTCGGGCGAGCTGAAGACCAAGCCGACCCAGCACTCGGTGGCGGCGCTGCGCAACATCGGCATCCAGCCGGACGCCATCGTCTGCCGCTCGGACCGGGAGATCCCGGACACGCTCAAGCACAAGCTGTCGCTCTACTGCGACGTCGACCGGGAGGCGGTCATCGCCGCCCCGGACGCGCCGAGCATCTACGACATCCCGAAGGTGCTGCACAACGAGGGCCTCGACGCGTACGTCGTCCGCCGGCTCGGGCTCTCCTTCCGGGACGTGGCCTGGCACGGCTGGGACGACCTGCTGGAGCGGGTGCACCACCCGCACCACACCGTCAAGGTCGCCCTGGTCGGCAAGTACGTCGACCTGCCGGACGCGTACCTGTCGGTGAGCGAGGCGATCCGGGCCGCCGGATTCGGTCACCGGGCGCGGGTGGAGCTGCGCTGGGTGCCCAGTGACGAGTGCGTCAGCCCGTCCGGTGCCGCCGCGGCACTGGCCGGCGTGGACGGGATCGTCATTCCCGGCGGCTTCGGCGTACGCGGCATCGAGGGCAAGATCGGCGCCTCCCGGTACGCCCGCGAGAACGGGATCCCGATCCTCGGGCTCTGCCTCGGCCTGCAGTGCATGACCATCGAGGTGGCCCGCCACCTCGGCGGGTTGGAGGGGGCGAACTCGTTGGAGTTCGACGAGCAGGCCCGCCACCCGGTGATCGCCACCATGGCCGACCAGGAGGACATCGTCGCCGGCAAGGGGGACCTGGGCGGCACCATGCGGCTGGGCGCGTACCCGGCCCGGCTCGCCGAGGGGTCGATCGTGGCCCAGGCGTACGGCGACACCGAGGTCAGCGAGCGGCACCGGCACCGGTACGAGGTGAACAACGCCTACCGGGACGCGCTCACCAGGGCCGGTCTGCAGATCTCCGGCACCTCGCCGGACGGCCGGCTGGTCGAGTTCGTCGAACTCGACCGGACGCTGCACCCGTTCTTCGTGGCGACCCAGGCGCATCCGGAGCTGAAGAGCCGGCCGACCCGGCCGCATCCGCTGTTCGCCGCGTTCGTCGGTGCGGTCGTCGCGTACTCCGCCGCCGACCAGCTCCCGGTGGAGTTGGGCGGACCGGCCGTCGTCGCGGTGGCCGAGCCGGCCACGGTCGCCGGGGAGACCGGCGAGCCGGCGACGCAGGCTCCGCGCGCCGCCCAGAACGGCACGGGGCGCTCGGCGAAGGCACGGTCGACCTCGTGACCGCCCCGACGGCCGGCGAGCACCACTACGAGGTGCGGTCCCGTACCGAACGCTTCACCGGGCCGATCTTCTCCGTCGTCACCGACGAGGTCACCATGCCCGGCGGCGAGGTGGCCGCCCGTGACTACGTACGGCACGTGGGCGCGGTCGGGGTGGTCGCGCTCGACGACGAGGACCGGGTGGTGCTGATCCAGCAGTACCGGCACCCCGTCGGCCGGCGGCTCTGGGAGTTGCCCGCCGGCCTGGTCGACGTGGCGGGGGAGGCGCTGCCGGCGGCGGCCCTGCGCGAGCTGGCCGAGGAGGTCGACCTCGCCGCCGGCCAGATCGACCTCCTGGTCGACCTGCACACCTCACCGGGTGCCTCGACCGAGCTGATCCGGATCTTCCTGGCCCGGCAGCTCGCCGAGGTGCCGGCGGAGCGGCGGCACGAACGCCACAACGAGGAGGCGGACATGCGGGCGGTCCGGGTCGACCTCGACCGGGCCGTCGCGATGGTGCTGGCCGG
Source organism: Micromonospora sp. NPDC049529 (assembly GCF_055586685.1). Classification (NCBI taxonomy): domain Bacteria; kingdom Bacillati; phylum Actinomycetota; class Actinomycetes; order Micromonosporales; family Micromonosporaceae; genus Micromonospora; species Micromonospora sp. NPDC049529. The sequence goes on along the minus strand of NZ_JBVJHT010000016.1, from coordinate 173,899 downwards.
CGAGATCACCAACGCGGCCTGCGTCGCCGGTGTGCTCGCCGCGGCTCGGGCCCGCGACGCCGGCTGGGCCCCGTTGCGCCCGGCCGACGCCCCACTACCCGGCTGACCGCCCGGTCAGGACCCCGGTCCGGCAAGCCCCACCCGGAGCCCGTTGCGGACGCGTGATCCGGACGCGTGATCCGAATGCTTGATCTGGAGTAAGCCGGTTCCCGCCGTCGTTGGACGAGATGGCGGGGACCGGCTTTCCGGTGTCCGCGTCGATGTGGTGGGCGTGCCGGCGTCGGTACGGCTGACACATCGTCAAGATCCACCGTCACTGGCTGTCACACTGGCGGCTGCCCGACCCGCCCGGCCGTCCTAGACTGCCGCCGGCGGTACTGGCGGACCGCGACGGCAACGGAGCCGGCGCGCGCCGAACGGCCGGGGGACGTCGACCCCGGAAGGAAGGTGTCTCATCGTGAAGGTCGGAATCCCACGCGAGGTCAAGAACCACGAGTACCGCGTGGCGATCACCCCGGCGGGGGTGCACGAGTTCATCCGCGGCGGCCACGAGGTGTACGTCGAGGCCGGAGCCGGGATCGGCTCGTCGATCACCGACGACGAGTTCACCGCGGCCGGCGCGACGATCCTGGGCAGCGCGGACGAGGTCTGGGGCACCGCCGAACTGGTCCTCAAGGTCAAGGAGCCGATCGCGCAGGAGTACCACCGGATGCGTCCGGGGCAGGTGCTCTTCACCTACCTGCACCTGGCGGCGTCGAAGGAGACCACCGACGCGCTGCTCGACCGGGGCGTCACCGGCATCGCGTACGAGACGGTGGAGACCGCCGACCGGGCGCTGCCCCTGCTCGCCCCGATGTCCGAGGTCGCCGGCCGGCTCGCCCCGCAGGTCGGCGCGTACCACCTGATGCGCTCCGGTGGCGGGCGCGGGGTGCTGATGGGTGGCGTCTCCGGCGTCTACGCGGCCAAGACCGTGGTGATCGGCGCCGGTGTGTCCGGCATGAACGCCGCCGCGATCGCGCTCGGCCTACAGGCCGAGGTGCTGCTGCTGGACCGCAACGTCAACCGGCTGCGCCAGGCCGACGCCATCTACCGGGGCCACCTGCAGACCGTGGCGTCGAACGCGTACGAGATCGAGCGGGCCGTGCTCGACGCGGACCTGGTCATCGGCGCGGTGCTGGTGCCGGGCGCGAAGGCCCCGACACTGATCTCCAACGAACTGGTCTCCCGGATGAAGCCCGGCAGCGTGCTCGTGGACATCTCGATCGACCAGGGCGGCTGCTTCGAGGACTCCCGGCCGACCACCCACGACAACCCGGTCTACCCGGTGCACAACTCGCTGTTCTACTGCGTGGCGAACATGCCCGGCGCGGTCCCGCACACCAGCACCTACGCGCTGACCAACGTCACCCTGCCGTACGCCCTGGAACTGGCCAACCACGGCTGGCGCGAGGCGCTGCGTCGGGACCCAGCCCTGGCCCTGGGCCTCAACACCCACGACGGCCAGGTCACCTACGGCCCGGTCGCCGAGGCGCACGGCATGGCCAGTGTCGCCCTGGCGGACGTGCTGGCCTGAGCCGGCCGACCCCGCCCACACCGCGAAGGGAACGCAGCCTGACCGGACGAGCGCAGGAGACCGGAGAAGGGGCAGCGGAACCCTCTCCGGCCCTGCGTCGTGCCGTACGCGGCTACCTCGACCACCTCACCGTCGAACGTGGGCTGTCGACGAACACGCTCTCGGCGTACCGCCGGGACCTGAACCGCTACCTGGTCGAACTCGCCGGCGGCGGGGTGGTCGACCTCGCCTCGGTCGCACCGGCCGACATCACCGGCTACGTCGCCCGGCTGCGCGACGGCGACGACCGGCACCCGCCGCTCGCGGCGGCCTCGGCCGCCCGCGCGGCCAGTGCCGTCCGGGGCCTGCACCGGTTCGCGCTGCGGGAGGGGCTGGTCGGCGAGGACGCCAGCCGGGACGTGCGCCCGGCCGTGCCGACCCGCCGGTTACCCCGCGCCCTGGACGTGACCGAGGTGATCCGGCTGCTGGAGACCTCGGCGGCCGACGCTACGGGCGGCGCCGACGGACCGCTGGCGTTGCGGGACCGGGCCCTGCTGGAATTTCTCTACGGCACCGGCGCCCGGATCTCCGAGGCGGTCGGCGCGGCGGTCGACGACCTGGACCTCGGCCTCGACCGCCCCGACGTCGCGACGGCCGGTTCGGACGAAACCCTGGTGGAGGGGACCGCGGTGCTGCACGGCAAGGGCGGACGCACCCGGACCGTGCCGATCGGCGGCTACGCCACCGAAGCGCTGCGCGCCTACCTGGTCCGGGCCCGGCCGCTGCTGGTCGCCGCCGGCCGGGGCACCCCCGCGGTCTTCCTCAACGCCCGTGGCGGGGCGCTGTCGCGGCAGAGTGCCTGGAGCATCCTGCGCCGGGCGGCGCAGCGCGCCGGCCTGCCGGTCGACGGGCCGCACGCGGTCTCCCCGCACACCCTGCGGCACTCGTACGCCACCCACCTGCTCGACGGCGGCGCCGACGTACGGGTGGTGCAGGAACTGCTCGGCCACGCCTCGGTGACCACGACCCAGGTGTACACGTTGGTGACTGTGGAGCGGCTGCGTGAGGTGTACGCTACTGCGCACCCGCGGGCCCGAGCCTGACCGGCGGATCTACCCCTGGCATCCCGCAGCGTCGACACGCCGGCACGGTGCCCGCAGGGGCGACGGGACGTGGCGTACAGTCGGGATCGGCGCGGGCCTCCTGGGGCGGCAATCGAGGTTCGTAGCGGCGCCGCGCAGGACGCCAAACGGCTCCGACGCGCAGTCGTCGGTAAGGGGGCGGACAAGCACATGGCTGGCAACGGTGACCGGGCCGAGGCGTGGACCTCCACACTCCGTGAACAGCAGTCCGCCCTGGACTTCGGCAACGACCTCGCCCCCGCGGACCCGACCGCGTACACCATGCGCAAGCCCATCCCGGAGCCGATGCCGACCGACCGGCACGGGCCGGCCCGGATCCTGGCGCTGGCCAACCAGAAGGGTGGTGTGGGCAAGACCACCACGACCATCAACCTGGGCGCCGCGCTGGCCGAGTACGGCCGCAAGGTCCTGCTGGTCGACTTCGACCCGCAGGGCGCGCTCTCGGTCGGGCTGGGCGTCAACCCGCACAACCTCGACCTGTCGGTCTACAACCTGCTGATGCAGGACGACGTCACCGCCGAGGACGTCCTGATCAAGACCGACGTGGCCGGCCTGCACCTGCTGCCGGCGAACATCGACCTCTCCGCGGCCGAGATCCAGCTCGTCAACGAGGTCGCCCGGGAGATGGCCCTGGCCCGGGTGCTGCGCACGGTCCGCAAGGAATACGACTACATCCTGATCGACTGCCAGCCGTCGTTGGGCCTGCTCGCGATCAACGCGCTGACCGTGGCCCACGGGGTCCTCATCCCGCTGGAGTGCGAGTTCTTCAGCCTGCGCGGGGTGGCCCTGCTGCTCGACACCATCGACAAGGTGCGCGAACGGCTCAACTTCGACCTGGAGCTGGAAGGCATCCTCGCCACCATGTACGACAGCCGTACCACGCACTGCCGGCAGGTGCTGCAACGTGTGGTGGAGGCGTTCGGCGACAAGGTCTACCAGACGGTGATCACCAAGACCGTGAAGTTCCCCGAGTCCACCGTCGCCGGTGCCCCGATCACCACGCTGGACCCGGCCTCGTCGGGGGCGCGCAACTACCGGCAACTGGCCCGCGAGGTGATCGCGCAGCAGGCCGAGCGGTAGCCGGCCATTGCCCACCCAACCCGTAGACTACGGTCGTCGGGTGACCGTCCAGCCCGCCGAGCCGCCACCGGTCGATGCGACCGATGCCGCCACGCAGCCGGACCCGGTCATCCCACCCGCCGAGCAGTCGGACCCGGTCGACCAGCCCGGGCTCGTGCGGCAGCCGGAGCCCGCCGCGCCGGGCGAGGAGCCGACAACCGGATTCACCGTACGGCTGGCGAACTTCACCGGCCCGTTCGACCTGCTGTTGCAGCTCATCGGCAAGCACAAGCTGGACGTGACCGAGGTCGCCCTGCACCAGGTCACCGACGAGTTCATCGCGTACATCCGAGCCATGGGCGACGACTGGGACCTCGACGAGGCCAGCGAGTTCCTGCTCATCGCCGCGACCCTGCTCGACCTCAAGGCGGCCCGGCTGCTGCCCGCCGCCGAGGTCGAGGACGAGGAGGACCTCGCCCTGCTGGAGGCGCGTGACCTGCTCTTCGCCCGGTTGCTCCAGTACAAGGCGTTCAAGGAGGCGGCGAGTCACATCGCCGGCCTGGAGGCGGTCGGGTCCCGCCGCTACCCACGGGCGGTCAGCCTGGAGGACCGGTACGCCCAGGCACTGCCCGACCTGGTGCTCGGCATCGGCCCCCAGCGGCTGCTGAAGATCGCCATCAGGGTGATGACCCCGAAACCGGTGCCGGTGGTCTCCGTCGCGCACATCCACGAGGTACGGGTCAGCGTCCGGGAGCACGCCGCGATCCTGCGCGACCGGCTGCGCCGGATGGGCACCGCGACGTTCGGGCTGCTCTGCGCCGACTGCGAGACGACGCTTGAGGTGGTGGCCCGTTTCCTGGCCCTGTTGGAGCTGTACCGGGAGGGCCTGGTCGGATTCACCCAGGTGCAGGCCCTGGGTGAGCTGACCGTACGGTGGACCGGCCCCGCCGACGGCGGCGCCGAACTTGAGATCGACGAGTACTCCGGATCACCGGAGCGGTCGGCTCCGAACGATTCGTCGGCTCCGAACGATTCGTCGGCTCCGGAGGATTCGTCGGCTCCGGACGATTCAGCGGCGTCGGACGATTCGGTGGAGGAAGCGGTGGTGGTTGCCGCCGTCGAGGACCGCACCGGGTCGACGGCGGTAGCGGCGGCGCGGTTGGCGGAAGCCGCCGAGGCACCGCGACCGGGTACGGCGCAGCCGCGCGGGGCGGAAAGCAGCACCCCGACGGCGGAGGAGGACACACCGTTATGACGAGCGACGAGCGTCGGGACGCCCCGGACTCCCTGGCCGACCAGGCCGCCGCCTGGGTGCCACCATGGGCCCGTCAGGCGGTGCCGTCCGGCGGGGCCGCGAATCCGCCCGACTCCGGTGCCCACGAACCGGCGGAGGTCCGGGTCGAGTCCGCCGAACCGGGGGAGGCCGGGGTCGCCTCCGCCGAACCGACGGAGGCCCGGGTCGAGTCCGTGGAGGTAGCCGCCGACCCGGTTGACGAGGCGGGGGCGGCTGCCGAGCCGGTTGGATCGGCCGAGCCGCTGGCCGGTCCGGTCGACCCGGCGGGCGGGACCGCCGACCCGGCCGGATCCGTGGCGGCCGGCGTCGATCCGGTCGACGATGTCGAGGACGCGCCGGACGAGGTCGACACCACTTCGGTCCGCTCCGATCCTGCCGACGAGTTGTCACCGGGGGCCGCGCCCGGTCCCGTGGACTCGCCCGCGCCCGAGGTGACGGCGAGTGTGGCGGCGCAGGGCGTACCGGAGGCTTCGGCGCTGGGTGACGACGACGAACTGCGACCGGCCCTGGAAGCCATCCTGTTGGTGGTCGACGAACCGGTCACCGAGATTGTGCTCGCCCAGGTACTGGAGCAGCCGACCGATCGGGTCGCCGCTATGCTCGAACAGTTGTCCGCCGACTACACCGAGGCCGGACACGGGTTCGACCTTCGGCGGGCGGCCGGCGGTTGGCGGCTCTACACCCGTCCGGAATACGCCACGTACGTCGAGCGGTTCGTACTCAACGGGCAGGCGGTACGACTCACCCAGGCTGCGCTGGAGACCCTGGCGGTGGTGGCCTACAAGCAACCGGTCACCCGGTCACGGATCTCGGCCATCCGCGGTGTCAACTGCGACGGGGTGATCCGTACCCTGGTCGCGCGTGGCCTGGTCGAGGAGTGCGGCAGCGAACCGGACAGCGGTGCCTTCCTCTACCGTACGACGACTCTGTTCCTGGAGAAGCTCGGGCTGAACACGGCCAACGAGCTTCCCCCGCTGGCCCCGTTCCTCCCCGACGATCTGGAAGAGATAGCCGATGCCCCGCGATGACAGCCGTACCCGTGTGACCCGCGCCGCAGTGAGGGCGACCGGTCCATCGAGCGGCGGCGGTGCCCAACGGGGGGAACCGGACGCGCGGGAGGGCGCCGAGCGGCTCCAGAAGGTGCTCGCCGCGGCGGGAGTCGGCTCCCGCCGGGCCTGCGAAGACCTGATCTTCCGCCGCCGGGTCACCGTCGACGGGAAGGTCGCCCAGCTCGGTGACAAGGTCGACCCCGCCACGGCGGTGATCCACGTCGACGGCCAGCGGCTGGTGACCGACACCCGGCTGGTCTACCTGGCGATGAACAAGCCCCGTGGGGTGGTCTCGACCATGGCCGACGAGAAGGGGCGCACGGCGCTCGCCGACTTCCTGGACCGGGTGGAGGAACGCGTCTACCACGTCGGGCGGCTCGACGCCGACAGCGAGGGCCTGCTCCTGCTCACCAACGACGGCACCCTCGCCCACCGGCTGATGCACCCCTCGTACGGGGTGTCGAAGACCTACCTGTGTGAGGTGGCCGGGCCCCTGCCCCGGTCCGTCGGCCGGCGACTCCAGGCCGGCGTGGAACTGGAGGACGGCCCGGCGCGGGTCGACTCGTTCAAGTTGATCGACACGCTCGGAAAAACCGCCCAGATCGAGATCAGCCTGCACGAGGGGCGAAAGCACATCGTGCGCCGGTTGCTCGACGAGGTGGGGCACCCGGTGTCACGGCTGATCCGGACCGAGATCGGGCCGATCCGGCTGGGGGACCTGCGCGCCGGGCGTACCCGTCGGCTGACCAATGCCGAGGTGGCCGCGCTGTTCAAGGCGGTCGACGTCGACGCCTGACCACGGCAGCGGCGCCCACCGGGCCCCGATCGCGCCGGTGCCGCGCCGCCCGGGACGATCGGCCTCCCCCGGGTACGGTCCGAAGCTCTCCATCCGTACGGTCCCGTCGTCACGATGGGGCTGATTCCGTCCGGGACTCCGGTTCGGGGCGCAACAGTGGCTGATCCGTACGGATCGGTTGTGGGGGAAGACCGACCACGGCGGTCGTTGCGGCCCGGCGACCCACGGCGACCGGGGCGAGAAAGATCGTTGATGCGCGGCGGGGGAGTCGCGTCGGGTTCCCCGGCGTGCTCTGCGTCGCGCCTCCTGAGGCGCACGCGGGGCGGTCCGACCGACGGGGCATGATGGACGACGACGAGTGGACGGAAATCCGCGCGGCTGGCCGGCTGGAGCGGCCGGCACGATGGCGTGTACGTCCCCAAACTGGCGAAGGAGGAACGGTGGCGGAAAAGGTGCGGACCGGGCGATGTGTGGTCGCCGTGGACGGCCCGTCCGGTTCAGGCAAGTCCACCGTTTCCCGGCGGCTGGCGAGCGCGCTCGACGCCCGTTACCTCGACACCGGCGCGATGTACCGGGCCATCACCTGGGCGGTGCTGCGCGCCGAGGTGGATCCGAACGACGCCGAGGCCGTAATCAAGATCGCCCGTGAGGTCGATCTGGGGATCGGCGTCGAGCCCGACGCACCCTGGGTGAGCGCCGACGGGATCGCCATCGACCGGGAGATCCGTGGCCCGGCGGTGACCGCGGCCGTGTCCGCCGTGTCCGCCGTACCCGCCGTCCGCGAGCTGCTGGTGGCCATGCAGCGCGGCATCATCTCGGCCGCCGAGCGGATCGTCGTCGAGGGTCGGGACATCGGTTCGGTGGTCGCACCCGACGCCGACCTGAAGGTCTACCTCACCGCGTCCGCCGACGCCCGAGCACAGCGCCGCAGCGCCGAACACGCCACCGATGTCACCGCCACCGCGGCCGACCTGGCCCGTCGGGACCGGCTCGACTCCACCCGGACGGCCGATCCACTCCGGCAGGCAGGCGACGCGGTGGTGCTCGACACCACCGAGATGAACATCGACGAGGTCGTCACCAGGCTGCGTGACCTGCTCGACGGCAAGGTGGACGCGTGAGCGCCCTGATCAACCGGCCCTGGGCCGTGTCCAACAGTGTCAACGAGCGGCACTTCAACAGTGTGAACGAGCGGAACGAGGCAGTGGCATGAGCCCGGACGATGGCTGGATCGAGCTGCGAGAGCCCGATCTCGAGGTCGAGGAGACCGGGCCGGTACCGGTGGTAGCGGTCGTGGGGCGTCCCAACGTCGGCAAGTCCACCCTGGTCAACCGGATCATCGGCCGTCGGCAGGCGGTCGTGGAGGACGTACCGGGCGTGACCCGCGACCGGGTGCCGTACGACGCCCAGTGGTCCGGCCGGCAGTTCACCGTGGTCGACACCGGCGGCTGGGAACCGGACGCGCGGGACCGCGCCGCGGCCATCGCCGCCCAGGCGGAGATCGCGGTCGCGACGGCCGACGTGGTGCTGTTCGTGGTCGACGCGGTGGTCGGTGCCACCGACGTCGACGAGGCGGCGGTGCGCATGCTCCGCCGCAGCGCGAAGCCGGTGATCCTGATCGCCAACAAGGTGGACAACGCCGCCACCGAGATCGAGGCGACCTCGCTCTGGTCGCTCGGCCTCGGCGAACCGTTCCCGGTGTCGGCGCTGCACGGCCGGGGCGCCGGTGACCTGCTCGACGCGATCCTCGAGGCGTTGCCGGACCCGCCGCCGATCAACGAGAACGCCCCCCGTGGCCCGCGCCGGGTCGCGTTGGTGGGCCGGCCGAACGTGGGCAAGTCCAGCCTGCTCAACCGACTTGCCAAGGAAGACCGCGCGGTGGTCGACTCGGTGGCCGGCACCACCGTCGACCCGGTGGACAGCCTGGTCGAGATCGGTGGCGAGACCTGGCAACTGGTCGACACCGCCGGCCTGCGCAAGCGGGTGGGCAAGGCCAGCGGCACCGAGTACTACGCCAGTCTCCGTACCGCCGGGGCGATCGAGGCGGCCGAGGTCGCCGTTGTCCTGCTGGACTCCGCCGAGCCGATCAGCGAGCAGGACCAGCGGGTGCTGGCGATGGTCACCGAGTCCGGGCGGGCGGTGGTGATCGCGTTCAACAAGTGGGACCTGGTCGACGCCGACCGACGGTACTACCTGGACAAGGAGATCGAGCGGGAGCTGCGACGCATCCCGTGGGCGATCCGGGTCAACGTCTCGGCGAAGACCGGACGTGCCGTGGACCGGCTCGCGCCGGCGCTACGGACCGCACTGGCGAGCTGGGAGACGCGGGTGCCGACCGGCCAGCTCAACCAGTGGCTGACCGCGCTGGTGCAGGCCACCCCGCACCCGGTGCGGGGCGGGCGGGCACCACGGGTGCTCTTCGCCACCCAGGCGGGGACCAAGCCGCCGCGGTTCGTGCTGTTCACGACCGGCCCGTTGGACGCCGGATACCAGCGGTTCGTCGAGCGCAAGCTGCGCGAGGAGTTCGGCTTCGAGGGCAGCCCGGTCGAGGTGTCGGTCCGGCCGCGCAAGAAGCTCGGCCCGGGTGGCCGAGGCAAGGCCCACGGCTGATCCCGTACGCCGCCACGCGCCGGTAAATCGAGCGCGTCACTCCGTACCGGCGACTCACCCCAGCCCCAGCAAACCACCTATCTTCCTAGGAAGGTGTAGGAGGTGTGGGGTGGGTCGTACCAGACGGCAGGGCGGTGAGGGGCCGTGCGCGGTAACCGATCAGGCTGCGCTACGCTGTAGCGGCTGTCGCACCGAGAATTAAGCGGCAGCAACGGGACGTGGCGCAGTTTGGTAGCGCACTTGACTGGGGGTCAAGGGGTCGTCGGTTCGAATCCGGCCGTCCCGACAGTGTGGTGAGAGGCCGTTCGGTAGGGCATATGCCCTGCTGGGCGGCCTCTCACGCATAGGAGGCACGCTCGGTAAGAGCGATCTGGAGGTCGCGAAGCTGGGGACCACTCGGGGACCAAGAGCGTGCCGGAGACCACCTGGGCGAAGGGAGCACCGGGAGCCATATGGCTATGAAGACCTCGTGGGCGATCAACGAACTGGAAGAGTTCGTCGCGCGATGCACGGAGCACCGGCAGGCGTACGAGCGGGCTGGGGATCAGGCGTACCGGCATCCGGCCATCAAGGCGAAGCGCGATGATGTCATCGGACGAATGCCGATCGTCGAGCAGATAGCGGACCGTGCCTGGAGCGACTGGCGGAGCCACCTGCGCAAGGGGGCAAGCTATGGGCATGAGTACGATCCTCTTGCCCGAATCGCCTTGCAGCTTCTTGTTCTGTTGAGACGCAAGGAGGAGCTTGAGGAGAATCTTGGGGACTCTGGCCCATCGCTCTCGGCCTCAACGATGCATCGTGATGTATGGGAGGCGTCGAAGAGTCTATGGCGTAGCCAACATTTTGGTGAGGCGGTCGTAGCGGCCTCTCGTAGCGTTAACGCCGCCCTCCAGGCAAAGGTCGGACGGAAAGATATTTCGGAAACGAAGCTCATAAGTGAGTGCTTCAGCCTCGAACCTCCGAAGCCAGGAGCGCCGCGCCTCCGCCTGATCGGCGATGATGGAAGCGACACCTATAAGAGCCTCCAAACAGGAGCGCTCTCCTTCGGGCAGGGGTGTTTCAAAGCTATCCGGAACGTACTTGCGCACGAGTATGGTGAGCTAGCTGAGCCGCCTGAAGAGGAGGCTCTTCACTATCTGGCAGCGTTCAGTGTCCTTGCTCGTTGGATCGAGCAAGCGAAGGTCGAGAGATAGGTCGGCTAGATGCCGTAGCCGCCGATGAAGGTTGCATCAGCGGCTACGGCATTGCCACCGGGAAGTTCAGATCGCGTGCAGGATGACATCCTTGTGCGTACTACGGGCTTTCAAATGGGCGCTCAGCGCCGTACCTGCGTCCCTGAATGCTCGCCGGTCGGGGTGTAGGTACCGCTGGGTTGTGGTGAGCTGGCCGTGTCCTGCGATCCGCTGGAGCACGTGCACAGGTACGCCAGCGTCAGCCATCCACGTCAGCCCTGTGTGCCGTAAATCGTGCCGGCGTAGGTGTTCGTAGCCCAGGTGGACCACCACGTCATCCCAGTGCGTCGCGTCCCGCAGTACCGCAGTGCTGATTCGTCCGCCGCGCGGGCCGACGAACAGCCGTGAGTCCGGCTTGGTAGCGGCATCCAGGCGCCGGGCTACGATCGGCTGTATCTCTTCGATCAGCGGCACGAGTCGAGCCCGCTTTCCCTTGGTCCCCTTGTCGATCAGCCCACCCGGTCCGGCGGTGGTCTGTCGGCGTACCGTCCACATCCACGTTTCCCGGTCGATGTCCTCGGCGCGGACCCCGGATACCTCACCGATGCGGGCTGCGGTGCAGGCGGCGAAGAGAACTACGTCGGACCACCCGGTGTACTCGTTTGCCGATGCGGCCACGAGAGCGGCGGCAAGCGTGGTGAGCGCTTCCCAGTCCGCGAGTGCGAGCGAACGTGGGTCGTCCAACTCATCTTCTGCCAGCTTGAATTCGTGCTGCCACCCGGTAACGATGGCCGGGTTTCGGTCCCGGATGCCGTCGCGTACGGCCTGCTCCATGACCCGTACGAGCACGGCGATGGTGTTCTTCACTGTGGACCGACTACAGCCGTCCGCGATCCAGCCATGTACGGCCCGGTCGACCGAGCCGTTGGAAATCATTCGGACGGGGATGTGTCCCAGTGTCGGTATGACCCGCTTTCGCCATCCGGCAAGGTACGGGTCGAGTGTTTTGCGCTCCAGGCCGCGCAGCGCCAACGTCATGATGCTCTCGCCGTAGTCCGTGAGGCGCATGGTTGCCGCAAGCGGGTCGAGCCCGCTGCGGGCAGCGTTCATCATGCCGTCGATCCACTGCTGTGCCTCCTCGGGCGTTTCCGTGGATGTCGACTTGGACCGGCGTTTGTTGGTGACCGGATCGGTCCACCGGACGCGTGCCCGGTACGCCAGCGTCCGATCCGGGCGGTGTTCCACATCGGGCGAGAGCGCCACACCGATTGGCGGTTGCTGGGGACTTGCCATCACGCTGCCTCCGGATTCACTCGACGCGCAGACAGCCACCGGTGTACGTCCGCGGTCGCGTACTTCACGACTCGCTCTGAGATCTGGATGAAGGGTGGTCCCTGGACCGGTGGCGCTGTGCGCCAGCGGCGGATGGTGGACGGGTCCACGTCGAGCAGCTCGGCGAGTTCCTCGGTCGACAGGAAGGGTTTCGCCAAGAGGATGAGCGCTTCGTCTTCTTGCGGGAGAGGTGTTGCGGCGTTGCCGGTTCGGGGCACGAGTCGCACGATGGGCGCCTTTCGGGTCGGCAGGGGTGTAGCCGGTCTCTTTGGGGCTATGTAGCCGGACTGATGAGCAGCCCGGAAGCGTTGACGCGTTGACAGCGGTGGTTCCTGGGAGCCTTTGTGCAGGTCGGGTCGGGGTTTTGGGTGTCAACGGGGCCCGTTGACAGGCGTTGACAGCGTTGACACCTGGCTGGCGCTGTCGACGCCTGTCAACGGGTGTCAACGGGCGGTGTTGACAGGTGTGCGGGTACTGTGACCTGTGGAAACGTCGCTCGGGGTGGCAGTTGTCAACGTGTCAACGCTTCCGGGTTGGTCTATCGCGCGGGGGTGTAGTTCGTATCGGCCATCGACGCCGGAGCGGACCCATCCGAGGGCGGTCAGTTCGGTGAGGACGGTGGTGACCTGCTCGGCTCTGGGTAGCTGCCGGGATACCCGGCGGTGGAGTTCTCGGCGGGTGAAGGTGGTCATCTGTTTGGTGGTGAGGACGCCGAGAACATAGCGGGCGGTTTCGATGCTGGCGTCGCTGCTGATGGTGGTAATGGCGGTGCGGTAGTGGGCGGCGAAGAATTCGGCGAGTCGTACAGCGTCGGTCATGCGGTCGGCGTGGATGGGTCGGCGCCAGGCGTCGGTGGGGTGGTGGGCGACGTGGAGCAGGCCGGCGAGTCGGAGGGTCGCGCCGGAGAGCTTGTTGCCCCATTCCCGGAAGTCGTAGAGGGTGCCGCCGGGGCGTAGCTGTGCCTCTACCTCCGTCGCAGCTGCGAGTCGGACGCGGGTGGCTTCGGGGGTGAGGGTGACGACGGCGGGGTCTTCCCATTCGGCGAGGGTGGCGGCCAGGTCGTGTACGTGTTGGCTGTAGGTCGTGGTGATGTGTTCGGCGACGGGTTCGGTTTCGACTAGGCGGTAGCCGGCGAGGGAGCGGGGTAGGGCGAACAGGAATCGGGCGGGTAGGCCGCGGCCGGCGAGATCGGTGTTTCCGCCGAATTTGCGTAGGACGGATGGTTGGGCCATGACGCAGACGGTCAGGGCGGGCTTGTCGACGGAGACGCCTTCGCGGGTTTGGCGTTCGTTGGACATGGGTTGTCCGGCGTGGCCTTTGAGGTAGGGGTCGAGGTTGGGGATGCCGGAGTAGCGGCCGGCGAGGGTATCGAAGATTCCTCCTTCGTCGCTGATGATGGCCATTCGACCGCCGTTGGCGGCCATGAGTCCGATGAGGGCTTCGGGGGTGGCGTCGTCCACGATCAGGCGGGGCAGGGTCGGCACGGTGATGGCTTCGGCGGTGATCGCGGCGGTGACCGCGTCGGCGGCGGCCTGGTCGCGTTTGTCGGGGTCGGTGGCTTTCGCCGCGATGGCTTTGGCCTGCTCGGCTTGCCGGTCGGCGATGTCTCTCAGAGCTGCCGCTTCGGCGATTCTGGGTCGCATCGCGTCGCTGAGGGTGGTCTGTGCGGTGAACAGGGGCAGAGTCATTGCCCGGTGCACCGGGGATTTGCGTTCGCCGGGGCCGGCGATGACGGCGGCGAACACGTTGACCGGCTCGCGCCACCCGCCGATGGGCTCCACCTCCAGGCGGCCTCCAGCGCAGGCGGACAGCACGGCGACGGCGAGGGTGCCGGCCATGGCCGGGTCGGTCTGGGTGAACCGGGCAACCCCGGTGACCATGTCCTCCAGCCAGGTCGGGAACACGTCGACCGGGAATGGTGGCGGCACAGTGGTTGGCCCGTTCAAGGGCACTGGAACATCCCAGAGTGGCCCGGTCGCGTCCGGCCGTTCGGCGTGGTTGGCAGGCGGGCTGACCAGTTGGAGGTGGGGCGCGGTGTTCATGCGGCCTCTCCGTTGCGCGTGTTGGGTCGCGAGTTGGCGCGGGTGCGGTAGGCGGCCTGTCGGCACGCGCGGGAGCAGTAGCGGGGCGGCCTGCCGGTCGCGGCCCGCGGCACGGCGGCGGCGCAGTAGCAGCAGGCAATGAGCGTTGGGGTTTCGTCACGGTTGGGTGGGGCGGTGTGACGTAACTCGGGTGGGTTGTAGCTGGCGGTGGTGACTTCCCACCGCAGGCGGCGAACGCGCAGAGGGTGCTTGTCCTGCCGCGGACGGCCGGTACTGGACCAGCCGCTACGGGGCCGAATCTCCGCGGCTTGTTTCCAGCCCGCTCCGCGAAGACTGGCACCGGTTTCAGCGGCTTGGGTGTAGGTGATGAGCCGGTGGTAGCCGAGTTCGCGGGTGGCGCGCCAGGCGGCGCCGAGTAGGGCTGAGCAGGCGTTCGCGGTGCCATCGGTACAGACGCGGGTGACTTCTAAGCTCTGTCCGTCATCGAGCATCCGAGCCACCGGCCGTCCAACGATCGCCACACCTCGACGCAGGCCGGAGGTGTCCAGCAGCCCGAGGGAGAACTTGTGTCCAATCGGGGCGGGGTTGTGGCGGTGGTGTTGTGCCACGAACGCACGAGCATCGCGCAGTGACACGGGCTCGATCCGCAGCTGCGGGTGCGCGCGACTCATGCCGCTACCTGCCGGGGCCGATTCCGTCCGGCGGCGAGACCGGACCGCATCGTCCGGATGACTTCGAACTGGCCGAGACCAGCAGCCGTCCCCGCCTGTTCCAGCACGCTTGTGGCGTCAGCCTCGGTGAGCGATCCTCCGGCGACGAGTTGCCCGAGAGCGACAGCCGCGATGTAGAGGCTGTGATTCCGCTGCCCTTCCGGCGCATTGGTCACGCGGGCCGTTTCCCGGTCGACCGCGGCCTGCACGTAGGCACCGGTTCGCCCACCGGGCAGCGTCACACTCACGGGCTCCTGCACAGGTAGCGGTGCGGGTGCGAGCAGGTTGGAGAGCCATTCGGGGAGCGGTGCGGGCTCGGTGTCCAAGTCGACCGTGTACGGGTTGCCGTTGACGGTGCTGCCGGTGGCGACGACATAGCCGCCATGTGCGCGGGTGTCGACCAGCCAACCAAGCGTCCCGGCTGTGCTCCGTAGCTGCTGCCCGGTAGCCGGGTGCTGGTAGTAGAGGTGGGTGCCACCGCGGCCGGTGGCGACGGTGTAGGTGGTCTCGATGCGCTGGCCGTGCTGGTGGACCAGAGTGGCGAACACGCTGAGGCCGTTGCCGGACAGGTCGTACTCCGCCGGTGGTACCTGGCCCGGTTTGGGCATGTCCAGGTCGACCACGATGAGCCCAGAAGGGCCGCAAGCAATGCCGATGTTGTACGGGGCGTGGGTCCAGGCCCGGCGGATGCGGTCGGGATCGGTGGTCGCCCGCGGTTCCCACCCAACGTGCTCACCCGTTCGGCGGCATCGCGGGTCGTTACGAGTGCATCGGTCTTCGGGGTGGTCGGGGAATGCGGGTCGCTTGTCGTCGGGGCGGAGCGGGAAGACGTGCCATCCGCGTTCGGCGTGGCCGAGTGCGGCGGTGAGTAGGGCAGACATGGTGTCCTCCGATCGGATCAGCGGAGAGGGGCGGGGAGCTTCCGGGCGCCCGGCCAGCGCTGCCGGGGTATGCAAGGGGCAGCGGTGACCGGGCAGGAACAGCCGCACGCGGTGCGGGAAGTGGCAGTAACGGGCCTCGGTCCCGATCCAGTGCTGACACCGGGGGCGGGCCATCAGGCGGCGAAAGCGCTCGTAGTGATGGCGAGGTGGCTCGTGGGTCGGGCGAGGTCACGCGGCCGGGTGTGGTCGCGGTGGGTCGCCGGAGGTGGGGTGGTGGCGATGGCGGTGGTGGTGCGCTTGGCGCGTGCCTCGTACATCGCTCTGTCAGCCGCGGTGAGCCACGCGCTGATGCCCTGGCCGGGGTCGGCGAGGGTGGCGCCGATCGTTGCGCCGACCGCGAGGCTGTTGCCCTGATAAGTCACCGGGGTGGTGAGCCGGGCGTGGATGTGGGGAAGCCAGCCGGTCAGCCATGCGGGTGCGTCGCCGTAGCGAGGTGCCGGGCCGGTGGTGAGCAGGGCGAATTCGTCTCCACCGAGGCGAGCGGCGATGCCGGCGGGTCCGGCGATGCCACCGAGGCGGCCGGCGATGACGGTGAGGATGTGGTCGCCTGCGTCGTGGGTGTGGTTGTCGTTGATGGCCTTGAAGCCGACCAGGTCGACCAGGGCGACGACGATGGGGCGCCGGGCGGTGTGGGCGGTGGCGATGGACCGGTCGGCAGCGTCGGTCAGCCCGCGCCGGTTGTAAGCACCCGTGAGCAGGTCGTGGGTGGCGCGGTGGTCCGCGTCGGCCAGTTGG
Source organism: Micromonospora sp. NPDC049529 (assembly GCF_055586685.1). Taxonomy (NCBI): domain Bacteria; kingdom Bacillati; phylum Actinomycetota; class Actinomycetes; order Micromonosporales; family Micromonosporaceae; genus Micromonospora; species Micromonospora sp. NPDC049529. The sequence continues at coordinate 157,465 of NZ_JBVJHT010000016.1, read as the reverse complement.
TTGCGGAAGGTGTGGCGGGCGGTGAGGTAGCCGGCGACGGCGGCGATTCCGAGGGCGGTCGCGGCGAGTGTGGTTCGCATCAGAGTCCTCCGAAGTCGGTCAAGAGTTTGGTTACGCTGAGTAGTTGATCTTGGGTGTGCGGAGGTGGCTCCCGTTGTCGGGATCTGAATTCAATGGGGGTCTGAATTCAGGTTGGCGCCTGCGCGTGTCTGCGCGTAGAGGGCGACTCAGGCGCGGTGTGCGCCTGAACTGAATTCAATTACGCGGAATGGGCGCGGGCGGCCACCTGCGTACGCTGTGTGACCGCCCGCGCGGGGTGGTTAGGCGGGTACGAGGGCGGGGAGGGCGTAGACGCCGCGTCCGGGGTGGGTGCCCAACTCGCCCTCCGTGACTCGGCGTTGTAGCTCTCCGGTGAGCCATCCGGGGGTGCGGCCGGCGGCGATCCGGAACTCCACGAGCTGCGCGGGGGTGATGGTGGTGTGTCCGGCGTCGGCGAGCCGCCGGAGGTAGGCGGTGAGTTGCTCTCGCGCCTCAGCGGTGCTCAGCTTCCGCCCTGCCGGTTCTGGCGGGGTCAGGTCGAGTACGCCGTCTTCGTCGTCGGGGATGTCTCGTGACGGGTCGATGTCGCTGCCGAGGTCCGGCTCCGGGCTGCCGGGGAGGGTGGGAACGTCGTCGTCGTCAAAGTCGTCAAGGTCCATTTGGTCAAGCTCCCCGGCGGTGGAGGCGACGAACACCCGCGGCGGCGGTACCTCCTCCAGCACCGGCACACCCGCCGACGCGACCGTTCCGGGCGCCGGGCGGGCGGCTGGTGCGGGTCGGCTGGTGACGGCGTTGGTGAGTTGGGTGGGGGTGGCGCGGTAGGTGCGGGCGGGGACCGGCCAGCGGCGTTCGTCCACGCCGGGTAGTTCGGCGTAGAGGTATCCGGGGCGGCTGTTGCCCCACCGTCCGGGGTCGGCCCCGGCTTCGAGGGTGGCCGAGGAAAGGGCATAGGTCTCGTCGCCCTCGCGGAGCCCGAAGCACAGGACGGTGTTGAGTTGCTGACGCACGTCCACGGGCAGGTTTTGGTAGGTGGGGCGTTGCAGGGACACGACCAGGCTGATGCCGGCGGAGCGTGCCTGCTGGGCGACCCGGACGAACGTGGTCGAGTTCGCGAATACTGCGGCGAACTCTTCCACGATCACGACCAGGTACCGCAGACCGCAACCGGGCTTCCACTGGTCGTGCCCGCGCTGGCCGAGCCAGTTCGTCCGGGACTGGATCAGCCCCGGCAGCGACCGAACGAGGGTCTTCGCCTCGGCGGTGTCGGTGATGAGTTTGTCGACGCCGGGGGCGATCGGCCCGGACGACTGGGCGCCCTTCACGGTGTCGATGTAGTACAGGTCGGCGTCGACCCTGGAGGCGACTTCGGCGGCGATGATCTGCCCGCCGGCGGTCTTCCCGGACCCGTTCGTCCCGCAGACCAGTATGTGCTGCGATACCCGCCCGGCCTTCTCGTCGCCGGTGAGGTGCAGGGTGAGGGGTTGGCCGTCTTCGTAGACGCCGAGTTCGATCGGCTCGGCGATCGACCCACCAGGGGAGACCAGGCCGGGCCAGGCGATCGGCGCACGGAGCATGTCCCTGGTCGTCACGCTGATCTCTGCCCGGTCGGCTCGGTCCGGGTCGGGAGTGATCCGGACCCCGTTGGCTGGGACCTGCAATGCCGACGCGATCCTGCCCACCGCACCCTGCGCGTCGGTCAGGGTCTGCTCACCCGGATCCAGTTGCAGTGTGCCGACGACGCGGGGGCCGTCGACGCGGGCGGTGGTGATGCGGGAACCGGCGAGCTTCACCTTTTCCCCGAGGTCACCCCATCCGCTGTTGGTGTCGTCGCCGTTGCCGCGGAGCAGGCGACGGATGTTCCACGCGATGGCCAGGGTGGGTGCGCCGATGAGCCAGAGGTCGATGATGGGGCGGGTGAACACGCCGACGACTTCGGCGGCGGTGAACCACCCGCACGCCGCGGCGGTGGTCAGGGTGGCGTGGAAACGGGTCAGTGGTCCGCGTGCCCGTCCGGCAGCCCATGCCATGCCGGTCAGTCCGGCCCCAGCGAGGGTGAGACCGGCGGTCGCCCACGGGGCTACGGACGGGTCGGTGCCCCACCAGTGGTGTGCCGCAGCTGCCGCCGGGAGGGTTGCCACGCTGATGCCCCACGGCGGCAGGTAGGGCAGCAGGTGGGCGGCACCATAGCGCGAGGTCATTGGGCCGGTCAGGTCGAAGTGGGCCGGAGCCTTGGTGCTGCGTCGCATGGGGGACCTCATTCCGGCTTGAACACGAACGTGGGCTTGCGGGGCTTTCGGCCGCTAGCGGCGTCGATCTCGTCGCCGAAATGCTTCCTGAAGCTCATGTACGCCCGGACGATCGCGGCAGCGGCCTGCTTCTGCGCTTCCGCAGCGTGGTCGATGTGGGAGGCGACGATGCGGGCGCGGACCTTGGAGTCAACGCCGAGCAGGCCCGGTCGGCCGGAGACCTGGCCCAGTGCGGCCTGCAACTCGACCGCGGCCATGCCGATCATCATCGACTCGGTGTGGATCTGCTTACGGACCTCGTTGCACCAGTTCCGGATGGCGATGTTGTCGGGGAACTCCGGGTCAGGAAGACGAGCAGCCATGTCAGGAATGTCCTTCCGAAATCAGGAACGGTGGCGGGTCGAGTACGAACGGCGATGGTGACGGGTCGGCCGGATGACGACGGCGAAGAACGTGATCAGGAACGCGAACGCGGGCAACAGCACCGGGTCGGCGTCGACCCGCACCGCGACGACGAGTACCACCGCGGCGACGATCAGACCCGCGATCAGGGCTTCGACAACTCGCATCAGCGAGGCTCCTTTCCAGCTCAGAGGGCGACGGTGAGAGCAGCGGTGACCGCGGCTGTAGCCAGACCGGCCAGCAACACATCCACAGCGACACGGACCCGCCGGTACTTGGCGAGTGCGGCACGCGACAGCCACACCAGTTCCCGCGCCTTCGCGACGGCGGTGGTGAGGTCGGATTCGGTGGTGACCTCGGTGAGCAGGTCACCCGGCGCCAACGCGGCGTAGCGCACCAGACCGTGCGTGCCGCGCAGGGTCGGGCGAACCGCCAGCGCGAGGCAGGCAAGAGCCACACCGATCAAAGCAAGAGTCAACCAGCCGGTGACTTGCGCCAGGATCGGCAGGTCAGCGCGGCTCAGGACGGCCAGTCCGACCGTCAACGCGGCACCAGCGACCGCGAGTAGCGTCGACGCTTTGCTGTCGACCCGCGTCAGTTCCGCACGGGTGGTGGTCAGAGCGTCGGTGAGTCGGAGGTGTTCTGACATCATCAGAGGTGCTCTCCTTCGGGAGTAGTGACCGGCGGCACGGCACGGTTGTCGAGGCCAGGGGCCGTGCCGCCGGGCGAAATCAGGTGTCGGACGGGAGCTTCCGAACCGCCCGGTCACCATCGGCGAAAACCGCCGCGTCGATCAGCCGGACGCCGAGCATCCGAGCCTCATCCGGGCTCAGTTCCACGCCACCGAGCAAGACCGCGTTCGAGGTGGTGTCCACGTCGATGTCGACCTTCGCGCCGAGAATGTCCGCGTGAAGCCGGCCGGACTCGCCTTGCCTCCAGCGGGTGTAGTTGCGCAGCATCAGAGACGTTCCTTCCTGCTGAGGATCAGTTGGTGTGGGTATCGTCGGCGTGGAGCAGGTGAGCGAGGGCAGCGCCGAGGCCGAACACCACCACCGGCAGGCAGGCGACCAGGGTGGTGATCTGCCATGGTGCGGAGGTGATGCCGGCGGCTTCCATCAGGTGGTAAGCCACCTGGCCGAGCGCGCCGAGCACGAGTGACCCGATCGCGGACCACTTCGCGAACCGCCGGGCGCGGGGCGGGACGTGCGGGGACAGCCAGGCCCGCAACGCGTACGCGGCGTACGCCTCCACTCCGATCGGAAGCGTGATCGCGGTGTTCAGGGAGAACGAGTCCCAGATGCCGGGCAGCGGGTGAACTACACCGAACCCGGTGAGTTCCCCGAGTCCGACCCACCCAGACCAGATAGCGACGAAGGCCGGGGCCGCGAGGAACAGCAGCACCCATGACCGCACCGGCTTCCGCACTGGGGCGGCGGGGGCGCCGATTTCGGAATCCGGGTCTCCGTCCCGCTTAGCCTGCTCCGGTGCCTCCGGAACGGCCGTGCGAGCGGTCGCACCACGCCGCTGGCGGCGCCACCACCGCGCCGAAGCGGGTTCGGCCGTGATGTTGGTGACCGGTGATTCGAGCGGGATGGCCTGCATCAATTCCTTCGCTCCAGCAGCGGTCGTGACGGGCTCCACCGGGGGGATGCTCTGCGTCGAGTCCGGGGTCGTGTCCGGGACCGGGGTGGTGTTCTCGGCGCCGTCGACCGGGTCCGTGGTGGGCATGATGACCGGTGCGGCAGGGTCGTTCCTCAACGCCTCCAGCAACGCCTTCGCCTTATCCGGACCCACCCGAAGCTCACGCTTGATCCGGTTCTGCGACGGCATCGTGTCCAGTCGCGCGGCCAGGTCCCGCGCGGCCGGCAGCAACTCCGCCACCTGCCGCGGATAGGCACTGTTCATCGTCGGAGTCGTCACCGGGCCACCGCCCCGGCAACCTCAGCGCGAAGCCGGGCGATCTCAGCCCGCAACTCTCGCTCAGCCGGCGACGTGACCCCCGTGAACGCCTTCACAGAGATACCGGCGATCCGCCCGTACACGCCGTGGTGGTACACCCCACCCGACAGCTCCTTGGTCGCACCCGGCGTGCCGTAGAGCGCACCGCCGAGCAGATTGATTGCGGCGACCTCCGCCTCTTCCCCACCGAACGGCTGAACCGAGACGGTCACGTACATGTCCGTCAGCGAAGTGTCGCCCAGGGCGGCGACCTTGTCCGCGACGGCCCGCAAAGCAGCGGCGATTTCTGCCCCGGTGCTCGGACGCTGGCTGGTCATGACAGGGAACCTCCAACACAGTCAAGGCACTCCCCGAGGGAGCGCGGGATGTAGTAGGGGCGCACAACGCGGCAGGTAGGACAGGTACGTCGGGCCGTCAACGCCCGGTCGATCGCGGCCCGCTGACCAGGGGTAGCGGTCCGCTTCGGCTTAGCCAGATTCACCCGGTAGAGATAGGCGGTGCGGGTACCGCCGACACCGGACCAGAGAATTTGTGCGGCGACCGGCTGCCCACCGGGCCGTAAGCCACGGGCACGCAACTGACGCACGGTGGCGTAGCCGGCGGGGGCACCTCTCCACCACCAGGTAGGCAGACCCCACCGGGCGCCTTCCGGGTCGTAGAACGCAGCACGAATCCGGCTCATTGTCAGCCACCTACGCCGCACGCCGAACGAGAAACACTGCCGGCGTCGACCCGCTGTAGAGCGCCGCCGCTTCACGCTCCACCCGCCGTACGGCCCGTCGTACCCGGCGCCAGTCCAACTCGGTCGGCAACGGCTCCGCCGACAACACGGTGATTTCGGCGTCCAGCAACGCCACCTCAGCCTCGATCAGCGGCAACTCACGTTCGATCTCAGCCAGCTCCGTGAGGCTTGGTTCGCTGCTGCCCAGGGCATTTGACATGTGCCCCACGGGGCACCCCCTATCACTAGACCTATCGTCCTCTGGTCCTCTAGAGGACTTATGGCCTAGAGAGTAGTGACCAAAGGCACGATGTCAAGACCTCTAGAGGACTTAAGCTCAAGAGGTTCACGACGACTGAGGGCGAGGACATGGCAACCAAGTACGACAGGATCGCTGCTGACCTGCGGCGGAAGGTGAAATCTGGCGTGATGCAGCCGGGCGACCAACTCCAGCCCGAGACGGTCCTCAAGGACGAGTACGGGGTAAGCCTCGTGACGATGCGCCGGGCGCTCGACCTGCTGGCCGCAGAAGGCTTGATCGAGAAGCAGCACGGGCGTGGGACGTTCGTGCGCCACCCACGCCAACGGATCATGCGAGACTCGGACCGTCACCAGTGGGAGAAGAACCGCGTCTTGCTGCCAACGGAGAAGCGATACGGGACCGGCTCGGCAGAGCGCGACACCGGCCTTGAGATGGAGGATCTCGACTTCCGCGCCGAGTACACGCTGTGTGAGGCCGACGAAGACTTGGCCGAAGCGTTTGGCGTACCTGTCGGGACCAAGCTTCTTGAGCGGGTCTACCGCACACGTCCCCGGAGCGAGGATGCGCCCATTGGCCTAGGTCGGTCCTTCGTCCTACACGACGTGGTGGCGGCGAACCCGAAGCTCCTGGACGTGTCCAACGAGCCCTGGCCGGGCGGTACGCAGGCTCAGCTTGCAACGCTTGGGATCGAACTGGCCCGGATCAAAGAAGAGGTGATTGCACGTCCGCCGTCCGCGAACGAAGCTGAAGATCTCGGGATCGACACGGGAGTCTCAGTGTTCGCCGTGAGGAAGATCTCTATCGACACCACCGACCGTGTGGTGGAGGTGGTTGACATGGTTCTGGCTGGCGACCGTACTCAGCTCACCTACACGATCAAGCTTGACAGGTGGTCGGCGTGAGCAACAAGGTTGTCTCCGTCATCACCCCTGTTTACCCGCCCAATGCGTCGTTCTTGGCCGATGCCTACGACTCTCTGAATCAGCAAGAGATGCCCGATGGGTGGGAGTGGGAGTGGGTCGTTCAGGAGGATGGCGAGAGCGGGAACGTTGCTGACCTGCTGCCCAATGATTCCCGCATTAGTTTCGGCACGGGGCGGCGCGGTGGCCCGGCCATGGCTCGCAACATCGCTCTTACTCGTAGTGTCGGTAGCCTCATCAAATCTCTCGATGCTGACGATTTACTCAGGCATGGGACGTTGTTGAGAGACCTCGACGTCCTAACGAACCACGATGAGATTGGGTGGACGACGTCTAGCGCCCTCGATTTGCTGGTCGACGGAACGGTGGTTAGTTGGGAACAGGCTGATCCGCCCGAGGGTGTGATACCGGTAGGGGCACTGTTCGACTACTGGTTAAAGCACGATTACCAGCCGTCAGTAGTGCCAGGGACGATGTGTATCCGACGTGACCTAATCATCGCGCTCGGGGGCTGGATGGCCCTGCCGGCGTCCGAAGATACTGGGCTGCTGATCGCCGCAAGCGTCGTGAAAGCCGGGTACTTTATTGGAGTGCCGGGCTTACTCTACCGGAAATGGCCCTCCCAGAGCACCGCCCAACCAGCTCACAATGCGGGAGCGGAGCGGTTAGTGCGGGCAGCGATAATCGAGGCCCGGGCGCGGGCCATGATGGCATGGCGTACAAATTCGCATAACTAGCCCGGAAGTCAGAGTATGAAGGCTCTGAATGGGACTTCGAGCTATGGCTTGTAGTGCTCTCGGTGGTACGACACCTGTGCCCAGTCGACGCTGTGTCCCGGGACGACGCGAAGCGTGCCGACCTGGTCGCTTGTATCGGTCTGCCATACAATCCCGGCGGAGTCAATGTAGATAGAGCCGGTGTCGAACAGCACGTGGTGGTTGGGGCAGAGGCATAGCACATTGCCGTCCACGTCGGGCCCGCCGTGAGGTTCCCCCAGGCCCCTGATGTGTGCGGCTTCGGCATAGGGGCCGGCCGGTGTTGGAAGCTGGATGTCACATATCTGACAGCGGTACCCGTGGAGTCGCTTAACGCGAACCGCCACCGCGGTACTTCTGACGATGCGCTGGATCACGCTCTGCGCGCGCATGGCTGGCTTGCTTGGGGCATCCTGCGCTAGGGGTGGCGGGGGATCGCTGCTTTCGAGCGTAACTAGCCGGAAGCGCCAAATTCGGAAGCCATCCTTGCCAGTGTCGTGCCAGTGATCGACTACGCGAAACAAACCGTCGTAGCGGTAGCCGGTTGTAGGGGAGTAGGCGGGGGCACCGCCCGAGCCTCGCACGACACGTACCGGGTTCCCGTCGAGCCTGCTGCGGGCCAGTCCGGCATTGCCGCGCGTGAGTTCCTGGTCCGCTATTTGTCGCTTAGTCGAAGGATCGTTGCCGCCCTGTCCGGTGTATACGATTTCGCCGCCATGGTCCACATCGTCCACATAGCCACCGGAAACTACGATGGACTCGGCTCCGTCCGTCCCGCCGCAAATACCGCCCTGGGTGGGCCGATGGAGCTTGGCTGCTGCCAAGTCGGCTCGGCTAGCGAAAGCTGAGCCGGGTGGGAAGCCAGGTATCTCGCCGTAGGTTCGCGAAGCCATGGCCGCACTCTAGGGCAACGGACCGACATGGAGGGGGAAGGACAGCTTTGAAGCGCGTGCTTGCGTAGCTACACTGCGTCGTGGTGCCACGAGTTCAGAGTGGAGTATGCGTATGCCGTTCGTCGGTGCCAAGAGGCAACGCGTCCCGTACCAAATGGTATCGGCAACGATGTAAAGTGCCGCGCGTTCAGTTTCGTGCAATGCCCTTTGGGCAATTAATCTTAGGGAGTGTGAATTGTCTCAGGTCATGGTGATTGAAGGCCCAATTTTGGACCTTCAGGATTTCCGCCAGGAGATTGTCAATGAATTGGAGGCTGCCGGGTTTGTTGTCGGTGCGATATCTGAGACGCGGCCTGGTCTGTTCGACAACGGCGAACTCGGCGCTTCGCCTATGGCGGAATTCTTCATTCAAGTTGCTGCGGGAGTCTCGGTGACTGCGACTGCGGCAGCCGTCAAGGTCGTTTATGAACGGATTAAGGGGTGGAAGCGACTCAAGGTTCAGAAAGAGCAGCATGACGACGCCGATGCACAGTGAATCATGGATCTTAACAACAATGGCATTCTGGGGGGCTGCCATGGCCAGGGTCGTATGGATCTCTCGACCTACTTACTCTTCATTCCAGGAAGTGATACTTACCAGTATCACATGACCTACACCCATGAAAATAGCCACTGGGTGCGGTTCCATGGTTCAACAGTGGGAATTTGCCTAACGCTCATGAAATATGCGTCAGAGCGTTTGGTTATCGACCACCTGCCCGGGCTTGCTCGAAGTGAAGCCGCCGATATCATTTCGGCTAGGCGGTCTGGAAAAACAATTTTTGACCTGGAGAGAATGCATCCCTCGGCTTCGGATTCTTTTCAGCTTGTTCGGCAGTTCTGGCTGGATTTGCGGGTTGGTCACAGGATGCTGCTTGACTCGGAGGGCATTGAGAGATTGGAGTGGCCCACAACTGAGGCTGTCGGCTCGGCGTTCACTGATGTTACTTTCTGGGGTCATAAATTATTCGACGGCACGGAATCTGTGACGCGAATTGAATTGAAGAATCCAAGACAAATGATCTACGTGCAGGGCAGTGGCGAGAGGCTGACTACCCGACTGCTATTCGAGTGTGCGGCAACTATAGATCAATTCCTTGCCTGGGGACTTGATCGGTTTGGCGGGACTTCAGCGTCTCCAATGGGTGGGTATCTGCGCGGGGAGGCTGTCGCGGCACTGAAGACGAGTTATGGCGCACCGCTACGTATGTATGAGGCGATCACTGGGTTTGGGCATAGGGACTTCGTGGGGTCCCTGCTTACCGTGGCGGCGCTTTGTGACTTCGCGCTTAATCCCGCAGTACCCCCGTTCGTTAGTCCAAGCCACTTGGGTCGACTTTCCTGGTCGGATATCTATCCGCCATTTCGGTTTGCGCGCGCCTGCCTTGCTGTAAAAGAGCTTGGTCCCATTGACTCCTTGTTGTCTGATGTCGAGTACGCTTCGTACATTGAGCGACTAAGTCAATTGACGGGGTTACCTAACCCGATCGACTACCAAGGTGTCTTTTTCGGGAATACTCCATACTTTAGTCCGGCGGAGCAGTTCAAGTTCAGCGGCAACTCCCTTGGTCTGCTGGAGAATGACTACGTTACCTATCTTGGATGGGCCCAGCGAAAGTTGTGGAACCTGCGCCTTGCTCATCCAACGCTAATTGCTTTCTATGGGACGAACAACATGTCTCAGGTTGATAAGGCGGCGCAGTATCTGATCGGCGAAGAGGGGGATGGGTGGTTTCGTGCACCATTCCAGTGGACCGACCGCGGGACGTTTGCGTACTCCCCCTTGCTTGGGTCCGCTACGGCGATCAGATACGCGGTGTCGGCCGCTTACTACATGGCCCTTCATGACCTTGTCTCTAGTGCGAATGCGATTCGTAAAGACTATTTGCCGCCTGACACTCATGGTTTGGATTTTTGGGACAAGATGCGGACCAGTATTGAATCTGCCTTCGGGAGGCAAATTTGGTAGGGGTGAAACAAACTGCGACCGAGGCGGAGTTGGGCCAATAGCTGCAAGTTGTGTTGAGCGGGGGGGCATGTATGGGTTGGCGGACAGTCCAGTTTGAAACAGCGGCTCCGCCGAGTCGCACAGTATTGTCATGGATCCGCGAGTTCACTGCCTACGCAAGGTGGTGCGAGGCTGCCACCTCGGTCGAGCGCCGGGCTGAGGACGGCAGATTCTTCTGCGACATCACCATTGATGGCAATAGCGGCTTTCTGACTGCATTGACGGATGATCTCGCCAAGATTGCCATCCAAATCGTGATGGATATCGCACCTCGGGACTCGGATTTGATGGCGATTGCTGTCGATGCGGGCAATCAGCTTCGCGATCAGAAAATTGTAAGTGAGCCCGGCGAGATCGTCTTCCTTCCGACCCGAGCATCACGTGAGGGGTCTCAGCGGATAAGAGGCGAAGCCTCGATGGAGGCCCTACTGACGGAACTCTCGGTGCATGAGCGTCGGCTATTGACAGATTTGAAGGACTTTAATAAGGCCACCGGACCGAAAGCGTGGAACAAGCGTCAACAAGTTCAGTTTGTGGCGCGAATTGACGCGCTCGCGATAATAAATTGCGCACGAAGAATGGAGAGAATTGCTCGGGATCTACAGAGGCGACTAGGTAATAATCCCCATATGATGGCGGCTCTGCAAACATTTCGGCAAAACACCTCTCACGTAACAGATCTACGCAATATCTCAGAGCACTTAGATGAGTACGTCGTCGGTGCCGGTAGGATTAATAGTTCGGCGCGGATTGAGCCTGGAGAAGTGTTCAAGATTGTAATCGAGCGGGAAGATGTTGTTCTCACGGCGCGCTCGCGTAGTGCCAGAATCCTAGGTGTCGCGGCGGCAGTTAGAGATCTGTGTCGGTGTGTCCACCACACAACGGAAGCTCGCTTTATGGAAATAACTTGGGCTGATGGAGTCGATTTCGACTATGCGGTTATTGAAGAGGACGGTACGTCGCGAATCCTTCGGGAAGAAGAATTTCCACCCCATGTCCTTGAAGTGAAGAGCGCCATGGCCCGGACTCGCCAGAACGGCATACCGTTCTCTCAGCAAGTCCGCGGAAACTGCCCGGATTGTGGCTCCCCGCTGTAGATGTACGGACGAGGCCAGATGGGCGAGTTGCTAAGCCAGTCTGGCAAAAAAGTTCCTGAAGCGTGTCCAACTCTGGGGACCACATAGGGACCGCACGTAGTACCCGATGGTGAACAAAGCGCTGTTAGGTGCACGGCTTGATCGTGGGTATAGCGTGCCTGACGTGCGGGAACGTGTAGCGAAAGGTCCTGGGGGTCAAGGGGTCGTCGGTTCGAATCCGGCCGTCCCGACAGTATTTCAGCAGGTCAGAGCCGGTTTCCTGGATTCCAGGGGACCGGCTCTTGAGCGTTTGACCGTCGTTTGACCGTGGAAACGTACGTGTCGCCTCGTCCTGGGCGGTGTCGCATCGTGTCGTGTCTCACCTCGTTGTCCGCAGCCGGCTGGTCTTGTCTTCGGCGGGTGTTCAACGCCTGGACCGGCCGGCCGAGCCACTTGGGCAGCGGCAACATCGGCTCGATGATGGTCCACTGCGCGTCGGTCAGGTCTGATGGGTAACGAGGGGTGCGTTCCAGCCTGATCACCGACTCAGCCCCGCCGTCCCGACGGACACACCGTCCGACAGCGATCTCACACACCCTCTTAGTACTCCAGCCGTACCTGTTGGATTTGGAGTCTTCGCTGGTAGTGGCTCACTTTGGCCCGGTATTGGTGGCGGCGACGCCATCGTGACCATCGATGGATGTGGTCGAGTGGTCGGGTCCGGGTGATCAGGTGTGCCAGGAGTCGGCGGACCTCGTCGAGGGTGAGTGGGATAAGGCCGTCCCGCATGGCTTCGGAGCCCCCTTTTCGGCGCGGGCGGTGGTGACGGCGAGGTAGGCGTGCGCCACCATAACCAACGTTATGTGCCGGTACCAGGCGTCGTAACGACGGACCTGGTGGTGGTCGAGTCCGACTTCGTTCTTCGCGGTCTGGAAGCATTCCTCGATCGCCCATCGGGTTCCCGCGACCGGATCAGTTCCTCGTCCCCGGTGCCGGCCGGGCCGTGGCACAGGTAGTACGCCAGGTCGTCTGGTCTGGTGATGCTGCGGCGGATCAGTAGCCATCGGGTGAACCCGTGATCGGCGGTGCCGGTGTCGGGCAGGGACGCGACCGCCCAGTCGTACAGGCGTGGGCCTTTGACGCCGTCGCCGCAGCTGCGTCGCTTCCACGTCAGGGCCAGGGCCTGGGCGGCGAGGAAGTCCGCGCGGGCACTGCCCGTGTCGGTGGGAACCCTCTGGCTGCGCGGCACGGCCAGGACGTAACCGACCCTGCGTTCCTGCAGCCAGCGGCGGAACTTCGAGTCCTGCCCGTACGCCTCGTCGGCGGTCACCCACCGGGCGGGCATGCCCGCGTCGAGGGCGCGGCCGATCATCCGCAGCCCGAGGGCGGGTTTCGTGGCGAACCCGACCGACGTGCCGATCGCTGCCTCTTCGCGGCGGGCCTCGTCGTCGCACCAGCCGCGTGGCAGGTACAGCTCTCGGCCGACCAGCGTGCGGCCATGGGTGGTGGCGTAGGCCAGGAACACCCCGAGCTGGCAGTTCTCGGTCCGTCCGGCGGTGCCCGAGTACTGGCGTTGCACCCCGGCCGACTTCACACCCTTCTTCAGAAACCCCGTCTCATCGATGATCAGCACACCGTCCGAGGCACCCAACCGGTCGCTGACATAGCCACGCAGGTCGTCGCGGACTGCGTCCGCATCCCACTCGGCCTTGTTCAGCAACCGTTGCATCCGGTCCGGGGTCTTGTCCCCAGCGGCCTCCGCGAGGGTCCAGCCGTTCTTGTCCGCCAGGGGGCGACAGCAGTCCGAGCAGGTAATTGCGGGCCTGCCGCCGAGGCTCAGCCCGCCCGAACCGGTGCGCGAACCGTCCCACCAGGTCATCCAGACCCGACGGCCAACCGGCTTTCTCGTCGCTCAACACAAGCAGAGAAGATGACTGATCACCGAACAGAGGCAGCAGACACGCCGTGCGACAGCACCCAACCTCCCCGCCGGGAACATTGACGCTCATCTGGTAGCTTCATCTTCGCCCGCTGAGCTAGAACCGGTACTGAGCTGCGAGATCGCTCAATTCACCAAACGCGGCTGGAGTACTAGTGGGCTGTCAGTCGGCGACCGTGCAGGTGTCGGAATCGCCGGACGACTTTACCGGGGCCCTGGGGTAGGCCCCGATCTGAATGTAGAGGCCACGGCCGGTCGTTGCCGCGCTGATGGCGGGTTCGGTGGACCTGCCTTACGTCTTGGCACCGTCCCCTCGGCGGGAGTCTGATCACGACACGTCCGGGCGTTGGTCGCGAAGCTGCGGGAGCAGGCATGGGCATCAACGGCCATCTATTCTTATTGGAGTGGCCCGGGATGGTGGAAAGCTTCATCACGCGGCGGGGCCGTTCGTGTAATGGAGGGCGCGGGTGACGGGAGAGCTGGATGTCCGCGTACTCGGACCGCTGCGGGCCGAGCGGGCCGACTGCCCGATCCGGCTCAGTCCACGGCAGACCGTGCTGATGTCGATCCTGCTGATCGAGCAGGGCCGCGCGGTGTCGGCGGACCGGTTGGTGGATCGGCTCTGGGGCCCGTCCGCCCCTGCTGGGGCCCCGGCGACGCTGCGCAGCCACATCTCGAACCTCCGTCGCGCGCTGGCACCGCCGGACGAAAGCGGCAGCTCGGTGCTGGTTACCACAGGTACCGGCGGCGGAGCCGGTTATCAGCTTCGGATGCCGCCGGAGTGCGTCGACGCACATCGCTTCGAGGACAGTTACCGGACCGCCCGCGAGTTGGTCCTCGCTGGCGAGGCGGCAGCTGCCGTTGCGACGATCGATACGGCCCTGGCTCTGTGGCAAGGCCCCGCCTACGCCGACGTGTCCGACCGGCCGTTCGCGCTCGCCGAGGTGGCCCGGCTCGACGGATTGCGGCGGGCCGCCCGCCGCACCTATGCGGAGGCGCTCACCGCGCTGGGCCGGCATGCGGAGGTGATCGGCGAGTTGACTAGCGCGATCACGGCGGACCCGTACGACGAGGCCGTACGCCGGCTGCTCGCAACGGCGCTCTACCGGGAGCAGCGGGTCAACGAGGCAGCCACGGTCTGCCGGGACGGCATCGGCCTGCTCCGGCAGCGTGGACTCGACTCACCTGCCCTACAGGACCTGCACCGGACGATTCTGCGTCGGGCGCTGCCGGTCAGCACCGAACAGCCCGGCGGGCGGCCCTCGGCACCCAGCGGGGACACGGACCCGCCACCCCCGCCACCACCGGTCAGGGTGCCGGCCCAACTGCCGCTCGGGGTACGCGGCTTCAGCGGGCGTGGCGAGGAACTCGCTCAACTGGACGCCGCACTGTCGGCGGCCGGCACTCCGCCCCAGGCGGTCACCGTCTGCGTCCTGTCCGGCACCGCCGGGATCGGCAAGACGAGCCTCGCCGTGCATTGGGCCCGCCGGGTCGCCGACCGGTTCCCCGACGGGCAGCTCTACCTGAATCTGCGGGGCTTCGACGCCGAGGCGAAGCTAGATCCCGCCGACGCCCTCCGGGGAATCCTGCACGCCCTCGCCGTGCCGCCGGACCGGATACCGGCCGACCTGGCGGGTCAGTCCGCCCTGTATCGCAGTGCGCTCGCTGGACGGCGGGTGCTGGTTCTGCTGGACAACGCCCGCGACACAGAGCAGGTCCGGCCACTGCTGCCGGGCGCGGCGGGGTGCCTGGTGCTGGTGACCAGCCGCAACCGGCTGTCGGGCCTGATCACCGCCGAGGGCGCGCACGCGCTGCCACTCGGCCTGTTGGCCGACCGGGACGCCCGCGAGCTGCTCGCCGGTCGCCTCGGAGCAAGCCGGGTGGCCGCCGAGCCGGACGCCGTGGACGACATCGTCCGGCGATGCGTCGGGCTGCCGATGGCGCTCGCCCTGGTGGCCGCCCGCGCGGCGGCCCACCCCCAGGTAGCCCTAGCGGCCGTCACCGACGAGCTGCGTAGCGCCGACGGCCCACTCGACGCCTTCGCCTGCGACGAAGGACACGACCTACGCGCCCTGTTCTCCTGGTCGTACGCCTCGATCGGCCGCAGGGCCGGACGGCTGTTCCGGCTACTCGGGCTCCACCTGGGCCCTGACTTCGCGGCGCCGGCGGCAGCCAGCCTGCTCGGCGTACCGGTACGGGAGGTACGACCGCTGTTGGCCGAACTGTCCCGGGCGCACCTGGTGTTCGAGCACGTCCCGGGCCGATACACCTGCCACGACCTGCTTCGCGCGTACGCCGTCGAACTTCTCGGGTCGGAAACCGACGACGACCGAGCTGCCTCGCTGCACCGGTTATTCGACCACTACCTGCACACCGCGTACGCCGCCGCGCGGCTGTTACGACCGCTGCAGGAACCGATCGCGCTCCCGCCAGCCGAGCCGGGTGCCGTCCGGGAGCAGGCCGTCAACGAGGAACGGGCCCTGTTGTGGTTCCGCGCCGAACACGCCGGGCTGATCGCGATGGTGGAGTTGGCCGCCAGTACGGGAGCCCACGCCCACGCTTGGCAATTGGCCTGGACCCTTACCGAGTTCTTCGACCGGCAGGGGCACTGGCACGACTGGGCCCGCGTACAGCGCGTCGCGCTCCGGGCCGCGAGCCAGCTGCCCGATCCGATTGCCCAGGCGCACACCCACCGTGACCTCGGCCGCGCCTACGCCCAACTGCGTCGTACCGCCGACGCCGAGACGCAGCTCCGGACCGCGCTGGATCGTTACGAGCAGGCCGGTGACCTGCGGCAGCAGGCGTACACCTGTCACAGCCTCGGGGCGGTGCTCGAACTGCAGGGCCGTTACCAGGCGGCGCTGGACGTCGCCCAGCGGGGGCTGGAACTAATCGAGGTGGTCGGCGATCCGAGCGCGGCGGCGATGGCGATCGCCGCGATCGGCTGGTACCGCGACCACCTCGGGCAGCATCGCGAGGCGGTTGACGACTGCGAGCGGGCCCTGGCGATCCAGCGGCGCATCGGGGACCGGCGGGGCCAGGCCAGCACCTGGGGAAGCCTCGGCGCAGCCCACCAGCACCTCGGGCGGCAGCAGCAGGCCGTGCGGTGCTACCGACACGCAATCGAGCTTTACCAGAGCCTCGGCGACCGCTACTACCAGGCCCGGATCTGGATCGCACTCGGCGAACTCCATCAGCGCGCGGACAACCGCGAGGCGGCCCGCGACGCCTGGAAGCACGCCCTGGAGATCCTCGACGCGCTGGACCACCCGGCGGCGGAACAGATCCGCGACCGGCTCCGGCACACCTGATCGCCGGGCCCGCCCGCGTCGACCTCAACCCGGCCTGCACGCATCCTCAACGGAACGTGCACGGTGGCGGAATAGGTTGGTCTACGTCAATAGATCGAAGCGCGGCGAATTGCCTCGGAAGGCCTTCAAAGAAAGGCGTGAATCAATGGGAGTTCGAGCAGGTATTCCGGCGGGGAGGCCACGCAGGCGGCCCGATCGGCCGATCCAGTGCACGGGACGGGTGGTGCTCGCGATCGTCGCGGGCTTCGCCCTGGTATTGGGCCTCGGCGTGCCGGCGCAGGCGCACAGCACCGACGACTGGTACGTCGTCAGCGGCTGGTCGAACTATCCGAGCAGCCGGATAGCCTATCCCGTTTATCCGGGTCATGTGGACTCGCAGGTGGTCATCTCCTGGAACAACAGCGGCAGCGTCGAGGTCCGCGGGTACGCACGGGACATTGCCCGCGACGGTTGGTGCGCAATCACACGGATCCGCTACGAGATCAACAGCGGTGGTGGATGGGCCGGCCATTGGCACGAGCGTGTGAACACCGTCGACTGCACCGACGGCAACGGCGGCGTCTACGACAATATTCAACGATCACGGTATCCCACCCGGAACCTACAGGCGCAAGCCTGTATCGGCTACTCAAACGGCGACTGGTACGCCTGCGACGACTGGGCGTAAGGATCGTAGCTTCGGCGGCGGGGGGGGGGGGGGGGGGGGGGGGGGGGGGGGGGGGGGGGGGGGGGGGGGGGGGGGGGGGGGAGGGGCGACAACGAAAACCAGGAGACCTGC
>NZ_JBVJHT010000016.1:0-140108 GCF_055586685.1 Micromonospora sp. NPDC049529 | reverse complement strand
ACCCCCCCCCCCCCCCCCCCCCCCCCCCCCCCCCCCCCCCCCCCCTTCCCCCCCCCTCCCCCCCCCCCCCCCCCCCCCCCCCCCCCCCCCCCTCGCCCCCCCCCCCCCCCCCCCCCCCCCCCCCCCCCCCCGCCGAAGCTACGGCAGGTGCACCACCAGCAACGACGACCATCAGTCCCGCACGAACCGTCGTAACCCATCGCCACCGAGCCGTGGTCCAACCCGTCCACCAACGCGTGATCCCGGCCCTGCAGGTCGACCAACTGCAGCCGCCCATCGGTCTGCCGCCAGGACGCCCGCATCACCAACCGCCCCGCGCCTCGACCCGGTATACCCCGGGGCTCTGAGCCCTCGCGCGGGAAGCGGCACCCCGACGTCCTCCTGACTGCTGCGCCCGCCGCCCGGGCAGCCCCAACGCGACGGACCCCTCAGGCAGGAACCAGGAGCACCAATCAGGAGCAGTCCTCACATGGACTTTCAGAGGATGAACGCGACGGTGGAAATACTGTGCGCGCCGACGCTGATGATGACCTGTCCTTTGTCGCGCTGGTCGGCTGACTGGTAGGCGGTCATCTCCGGCGGCGGAGCCATGGAACTCCCTGTCAGGGAGATGTGCGCGCAGGAAGTCGCCGGTTGTGGGCTGTGGTCAGCTACGTGTGGACCATTGCTGGTTTTGTTGTCCGTTGCAGGACCAGAGGATGAGTTTGGTGCCGTTGGCGGTGGCGGCGGCGTTGGCGTCGAGGCAGAGTCCGGATTGGATGCCGGTGATGGTGCCGTTGGCGTTGAGGTTCCATTGCTGGTTGGTCTGGCCGTTGCAGTCCCAGATGATGGCTTGGGTGCCGTTGGTGGTGCCGGCGCCGTTGGCGTCGAGGCATTTGTTGCCGTACACCTGAAGTTGTTTGTTTGCGGTGTAGGTCCAGCGCTGCGCGGTGTTGCCGAGGCAGTCCCAGAGTTGGACCTGGGTGCCGTTGGTGGTGGTGCCGTTGGGTACGTCGATGCAGCGTCCGGACTGGCCGCCGACGATCTGGACGTTCTGTTGCGGGTTGCCGCTGCCGGCGGGCGCGTACGCGGCGGCGGCGATGTTGGCCTGTACGGCGTTCTCGGTGGCCGCTGACGGGTAGCCGGACGTCAACACGCCCTCGTAGAAGGTGCCCCGGCCGGAGACGCTGTTGTCGCCGCCGATCCCGAGGAGGATGGCCCCTTCCTTCTTCATCGGGTGGTAGCCGTTGGGGCGCGGCCCGTCGAAGTAGGTCGTCAGACCACCCGACTGCCCGTTTCCGCCCCGGATCGCCCAGTGGTTCGGCTCGCCCTTGACCATCGCGGTCACGAAGCGGTGGTTGATGGACGCGATGTTGTTGTATCCCGCGTTCACCCCGGAGAACAGCCCCCACTCCAGATCGGCCATGATCCAGGGGCCGGCGCCGGCCCCGTAGCCCCACTGCTTGTTGGCACCGAAGTAGACGGTTTCCATGATGGCGGGGGAGTCGGCTTGGCCGTCTGTCTGCGCGTTGCCGTAGTCGAAACAGCACCACTGGTTGTAGTGCGTGCCGTCGACGACGGCGTAGATACCCTCGGGCTGGTCGCCGGTGGCGACGCCGTTGGTGTTGTTGTTGCGGTAGCCGGTGCCTGGCGCGATGTAGACGCCGTACGCCTTCTGACCGCCGATGGTGATCGGGGCCGCCTTCGCGTCGGCGAGGTTGTCCCATCCTCCCGGACCCGGACCGGGCCAGTATCCGGGAGGCGCCTGGGTCAGGCGGTTGTTGCGGCCGGACTGGTCGTAGATGATGGTGATCACGCAGCTGGTGTTTGCGCAGAACGAGTCCTGCGTGGCGGCGTTGGCGTAACCGCCCGCGCTCAGCACCCCGACGTCGCGGGTGGTGTTGTCCGACGAGCGTCGCACCTGGTAGAGCGGGCCGTTGTACGCGCCGTAGAGCGCGCGGGTGGTGCTGTGCGCGGCCACGCACGGAGTGCCACCCGAGGCGTAGATGTCACACGGTCCCGTGCCGGCGGCGTGGGCGACGCCCGGCGCGTCCGAGACCACATAGACGCCAGCGCCGACGACGAGGACCAACGCGGTACCCGCGGCGGCCATGAGGCGACTCAGCCTTCTCTTCACGATCATCGAATCCTCTCCTGCGTGCGGTGGCGCTGTGATGTGACGGTGGCGGGTCGCGGCCGGTGGTGCCGCGTCCCGCCCCGGGGCCGGTGATCTCCGTGGCGAGGCCCGCGCGGTGCGAGCTGCCCGGTCCGGATACCGGTCAGCGATAGCCGGCGGATACCACGTTGGCCTGCACCGCGTTCTCGGTCGCGTCGGACGGATAGCCGGCGACCATGGCCCCTTCGTAGAAGGTCCCGGCGCTCAGGTTCGCGCCGCCGTCGGGTTTGCAGCAGTCCCCACCGCTGCCCAGGACGATGGCACCCTGCTTCTTCATCGGGCTGTATCCCGGCGGTAGCGCACCGTCCCAGAGCGTGTAGAGGCTGCCGGACTGGGCGTTGCTGCCCTTGATCGCGAAGCGCGTGGTGCCGTTGTTCTTCAGGGTCGCGGTGACGAACTTGCTGTTGAAGGCACGCTGGTTCGGGTTCCAGGAGCTGCTTCCGCCGGGGAACAGGCCCCATTCCAGGTCCGCCTGCACCCATGGGCCGGTGCCGGAGCAGCCGCCGAACCAACACTGCGTACCGAAGTTGATGGCATCCATCGCCCCGGCGGCGTCGGCCTTCCTCGTCGTCTCGCTGTTGCCGTAGTCGAAGCAGCAGCCGTTGTTCACGTGCGTGCCGCTGGTCACCATGTACATGCCCTCGGGGGCGGCACCCGTCGGCACCCCGGTCAGGTGCCCGTCCCGCCAGTAGCTGTTGCCGGGGTTGATGTACAGCGAGTACGCCTTGACACCCCCCACCGTCAGCGACTCCGAGGTGGCAATCGCCGGCTTGCTCTGTGGCGAGCCCGGAACCACGGTCGATCCCTGGTACCAGAGGTCGTTACCCCGCCCGGACTGGTCGAAGACCACCGTCACCACGCACGTCGTGCCGGCGCAGAACGAGTCCTGCGTCGCGGCGTTGGCGGTGCCGCCCGCGCTCGACAGGCCGATGTTCCGGGTGGTGTTGTCCGAGGAGCGCCGGACCTGGTACAGGTAGCCGGTGTACGTGGCATAGAGCGCCCGCGTCGTGCTGTGCGCCGCTACGCATGGGGTGCCGCTGGAGGCGTAGATGTCACACGGACGCGTGCCGGTCGGTGGGGGAGCGGTTGGTGAGGTCCATTGCTGGTTGGCGCCGCCATGGCAGGTCCAGAGGTGGACTCTGGTGCCGTTCGCGGTGCCGTAGCCGCTGGCGTCGAGGCACAGCCCGGAGTGGACCCCGGTGATGGTGCCGTTGGCGTTGACGTTCCACTGCTGGTTGGTCTGGCCGTTGCAGTCCCAGATCACTGCCGCTGTGCCGTCGGTGGAGCCCAGGCCGTACGCGTCCAGGCACTTGTTGCCGTACACCATGAGCTGTTTGCTCGACGTCCAGGTCCAGGTCTGGTTGGCACTGCCATGGCAGTCCCACAGCTGGGTCTGGGCGCCGTTGACGGTGCTGGAGTTGGAAACTTCGAGGCAGCGACCGGACGCCGTGCCCACGATTCGGGTGCTCTGCCCCGGTTCGATGGTGGCCAGCGGCGTCGGTGCCACGGCGGTGGCCTCGGCGGCCGGCGGTGGGGCACCGAGGGTGGTGCCACTGACGATGACGACGCCAATCAATGCGCTGGCCAGGACGGCCAGACGTCGGACGCGACGGCGTCCCGGCACGGGGTCGCGCGCTTGTCCTGATCCGCTGCGAGACGGGGTTCGCACGAGTGACTCCTTGGGGTCGTAGCAGCGTGAGGGCTCACCGACGGATATGGGATCGATCGATTCGTGGGCCGGCGAGGAAGCGGCGCCCACCGTTCGGCTCGACAGCGGCGCCGGGCACGGATGCCGATCTGCTTCGAGCGACTGGTTCGTGTCCTCGCCCACCGAAGGTCGACCGGGCGAGGCCGGCGGGGAAAGCAAGGTTCCACGGCCGCCCGGCGGAGAGCCAGGCGCCGCCCGCCGGCCGGACGGCCGTCCCTGACTCTCTTCGCGAGGGCTACCGCCCCCAGATCCGCCAAGTCTGGTTCAGGGGGCTGCCCTGGCCGGCCGCGTTGCAGGTCCACTGGTGGACCGGTGCACGAACCGCCGTGGAGACGCCGCTGACATCGACGCACTTGCCGCTGTGCCGCGCCACGAGTTGGTAGTCGTGCGAGTCGTTGCCCGCGTAGGTCACCTTGCGGAGGCTGAACTGCTGGTTGAGGCCGTTCAGGCAGGTCCACTGGTGCACGGCCGCACCGTCGGCGGTGGATACGCCGCTGACGTCGAGGCATTTGCCGCTCTGCTGGTTGACCACCGTGTACGTGTTGGCCACCCCGGCGACCGGACGGAAGTTCCAGAGCTGCTGGTCGCCACCGTCGCAGTAGTACTGCTGTTGGACGTTGCCGTCGCTGCCGCTCAGACCGGGGTTGTCCAGACACTGCTGGGAGTGCTGGGCCACCGCCACCGACTGGAAGCCTCCGTCGGAGGGCGGCAGCAGGGTGACGGTGTAGGTGTCGCTCTGGTTGGTGTACGGCAGGGTCACGGTGGCGTTGTTGTTGGATACGTTGACCACGCTGTTCGAGACCGTGACCGGGCCCTGCACCGCACCGCCGCCGTTGTGCGGGATGCGCTGTGTGAGCACCCGCACCTGGTTGTTCTGCACGACGCCGCTGGTGGTGTCCAGGCGTTGCAGGTTGACGGTCAGGTTCCCGGTCGTACGACCACCGCCGACCAGGACCTTCGCCGTGCCGGTCGCCTTCGTGGCGAACGCGTCGTACGACGGGCTGGCGGTCACCGAGGCGATCTGCCCGGTCTGGGAGGCGTAGTAGCGGTAGACCCACCACTCGCCCTTGGGCTGGTGCTGCCCGGCCGAGTTGCGGACCAACAGGTTGCCGAGGTCGTTGTGCAGGTTGCCGCCGCCGGCCCAGTTGGCCCGTAGGCCGTCCGCCCGAGCGCGCTCCAGCCGCGAGATGTACCAGGCGCCGTCGGCCGGGTTCTGCTCCTCGGGCGCGCCGTACTCGTTGATCTGGTACGGACGCGGGTGGGCGATGCCGCGCGGGTCGAGGGTGGCGTTGGCGGCGGCGACGTTGGCGACCGGGTCACCCGGCAGCGAGTGCCAGCTGATGATGTCCGGCACCGTGTTGGTCGAGCGGACGAAGTCCAGGTACTGGTTCCAGAAGGTGTGCGTGGTCGACGGTACGCAGGCGCAGCTCGGGCCGACGATGAGCTGGTTGGGGAACTCCGCCCGGATGCGCTGGTGGGTGCGCCGCCACAGTTCGAGGTACTGGGAGATCGGGCGGTTCCAGAACAGGGTGATGTTGGGCTCGTTCCAGATGTCCCACTGGACGGACAGCCCGGACGCCCGGACGTCGTCGATGAGCCGGGTCAGGAAGTTGTCGTAGTCGGTCCAGTTTCCGTTGTCGCCGGGGAAGCGGGAGATGCCGGCGCCGTCCGCGCCCCAGAGGTCGTGCGGCAGGAGAATGAACTGACCGCCCAGGGCGACGGTCCGACGCGCCTGGGCGAGGGTGGAGTTCCAGCGGCGGTCGTAGGTCCCACCGACCCAGCCACTGCCCGGCAGTTGCGCGCCACCGGCGCGCATGTACTGGAACTTGACGTCTCGATAGAAGTGGTCGGCCGGACCGCTGGCGTTCTCGGTCATGCCGTAGATCCATCCGGACGCGCGGTAGGTCGGCGTGCCGGTGGTCGTGGAGAAGTTGACGCTGATCGACTCGTCGGCAGCCTGGGCGGTAGGCGCGGCGACGGTTACGGCGGTGGCGGCGGCGAGCAGGCCGACCACGAGTCGGGCGACGAGCCCGCGGGCTCGTCCTGGCCTGCCGCGGGACGGGGTTTTCACGGGCGGCTCCTTGCTGGGCGTGGTGGACGCTCTCCGGAGGCTGCGCTTGCGAATCGATTCGAATGGATCGTAGGACCGGACACTGAACTGTGTCAATGAAGTGACGGCGTGGTGAAGGTGGCGTTTCCAAGTGTTGCCTCGACGCACTTGGGCACCTCTTGACCGGTGAGCACGGGCGGTCCTATCTTCGGGCGAACCGATTCGTCGAACCGATTCGCCTCATGGTCGGACCACGTTCGGCCCCGCGACGGTCACCACCACCCCACACACCCCACCTGACGATCGACTTGAAGTGAGGCAACAGATGACCGGACTCAGCCGTCGACGACGCCTCGCCGCCGTCGCCGTGATAGCACTCTCCACGGTGGCGGGGGCCGCCTGTTCGTCGGCCGCCGACGGCCCCTCCGACGGCGGTGCCTATCTCGTCTGGGACCCGTATCCCCAGTTCGCCGATGACTCCGAGTGGGTCGCCCTGCTCAACAGGTGCGGCACCTCGGCGGGAGTGACCGTCGAGCGGACCGGCTACGACACCACCGACCTGACCAACAAGACACTCCTCGCCGCCCAGCAGGGAAACTCGCCGGACGTGCTGATCGTGGACAACCCGGTGGTCTCGACACTGGCCGAGGCCGGCGCGCTCACCACCACCGAGGAGAACAAGCTGGACGTCTCGGCCACGGAGACGAACCTGCTCGGTGCCGGCCAGAGCGACGGCAAGACGTACGGGGTGCCGATCGGGGCGAACACCCTCGCCCTCTACTACAACAAGGACCTGCTGACCGCCGCCGGCGTCGACCCGGCCACGATCAAGGACTGGACGTCGTTGACCGCGGCGCTGACCAAGGTCAAAGCCGGAGGGAAGAAGGGCATCACCTTCTCGGCGATCGGCACCGAGGAGGGCAGCTTCCAGTTCCTGCCCTGGTTCTGGGGGTCCGGAGCACAGCTGACCAGTCTGGACTCACCGCAGGCGGTGTCCGCGCTGACGCTGTGGAGCGACTGGCTCAAGCAAGGCCACGCCCCGAACTCCGTCATCAACAACACCCAGACCACGAGTTGGCAGGAGTTCGCCGCCGGCGACTACGCGTTCGCCGAGAACGGCACCTGGCAGATGGCCAACGCAGAGAAACTCGGCTTCACGTACGGCATCATCCCGATCCCGGCCAGCACGGGCGGCCCGGCGCCGGCGCCGACCGGCGGTGAGTTCGTCTCCATCCCGGTGCAGAAGAAGACGGACCGGTACGCGACATCGCAGAAACTCGTCGCCTGTCTGACCAACGCCGACAATCTCCTCACCACCGACACCACACTCTCCTACGTCGCACCCGTCGCCGCCGTTCAGGATCGGCAGGCGGCCACGGACCCGAAGCTCAAGGTCTGGGTGGAGGCGGTCCGGGCGGCCAAGGGCCGCACCGGTGACAACCTCGGCACGAAGTACCCGAAGATCTCCGAATCCCTCTGGACTGCGGTGCAGGCAGCCCTCAGCGGCGGGAAGTCACCGCAGGAGGCGTTGACCACCGCGCAGGCCGCGGCCTCGACCAGGTAAGCGCCGAACCCACACCATGCGCACTACACGAACCTCCACCACCGCACGAGACCAGGGTGGGGCGGCGACGGCCGCCCCACCCTGGCCGCCCCCGTCCCGCGTCCGCCAGCCCCACCGATGGTTGGCGTGGGGCTTCCTGGCACCGGTGACCGTCTACCTGGCGGCCTTCTACGCCTACCCGCTCTACCGCAACGTCGAGCTGAGCCTGCGCGAGTACACCGTCCGCTCGTTCGTGCAGGGCGGCGCACCCTTCGCCGGCCTGGACAACTACCATACGATCCTGGCGGACCCGGCCTTCTGGCCTACGCTGGTACACACCCTGGTCTTCACCGCCGCGTCGCTCGCCTTCCAGTTCACCATCGGCATGGCCCTGGCGCTCTTCTTCCACCAGCACTTCCCGCTGTCGCGCACGCTGCGGGCGCTGATCCTCGTACCGTGGCTGCTGCCGCTGATCGTCTCGGCGTCGACCTGGTCGTGGCTGCTCAACAGCGACTCGGGGCTGGTCAACGCCGCCTTGGGCGTCATCGGTATCGACCAGGTCAACTGGCTCACCTCGCCGGGCTGGTCGCTCACCTCAGTCATCATCGCGAACGTCTGGATCGGCATCCCGTTCAACCTGGTGGTGCTGTACAGCGGCCTGCAGGCGATCCCGGTCCAGGTGTACGAGGCGTCCGCGCTCGACGGCGCGACGGGCTGGAAACGATTCTGGTCGATCACCTTCCCGTTGCTGCGCCCCGTCTCCGCGATCACGCTGCTGCTGGGGCTGATCTACACGCTGAAGGTCTTCGACATCATCTGGATCATGACCAGGGGCGGGCCGACCGGCTCCTCCGCCACGCTCGCCACCTGGTCGTACCGACTCGGCTTCGGCAACCTGCTGCCCGAGTTCGGCCCGGGTGCGGCCGTCGGCAACCTGCTCATCGTGATGGCCCTGATCGCCGGGCTCGTCTACATCCGGATCCAGCGAAGGCAGAACCTGCCATGACCACCTCCGCACCCCGGGCCTGGTGGAAGACCGCCGTCGGCCTGGTGCTGACCGGGCTGATGCTCTTCCCCGTCTACTGGATGCTCAACGTGTCGTTCACCCGGGACCAGGACATGCGGGTTAGCCCCCCACACCTGTTCCCGACCAACGGCACGCTGGACGGCTACCGGGCCGTACTCGACCAACAGTTGCCCTACCTCGGCACCAGCTTCCTGGTCGGTCTCGGCACGGTGGCGCTGACCGTGGCGCTGGCCGCCCCCGCCGGATACGCGTTGGCGAAGCTGCGGCCGCCCGGCGGCTCGGTGCTGAGCTTCGTTCTGCTGATCGCGCAGATGATTCCGGGAATCATCATGGCGATGGGTTTCTATGCCATCTATCTCAATCTCGGCGTCCTCAACACGCTGCCGGGCCTGGTCCTGGCCGACTCGACACTGGCGGTGCCGTTCGCCGTGTTGATCTTCACGGCCTTCATGTCCGGCATTCCCGACGAACTGCTTCAGGCGGCCGTTGTCGACGGCGCCGGTCGGCTGCGGACCTTCTGGTCGGTCGTGCTGCCGGTCAGCCGCAACTCGATCGTCACGGTGTCGCTGTTCGCGTTCCTGTGGTCCTGGTCGGACTTCATCTTCGCCTCGACCCTGGCGGGCGGGGGAGACCACCAGCCGATCACCCTCGGCATCTACCACTACATCGGCAACAACAATCAGCAGTGGAACGCCATCATGGCCACCGCCGTCGTCGCCTCCATCCCCGCCACCGTGCTGCTGGTCCTGGCCCAGCGGTACGTCTCGATGGGCGTCACCGCCGGCGCAGTCAAGGACTGACCACCCGCACCAGAAAGGCAACCGCCACCCATGACCGTCGCCCCGTCCGGTCCGGAATTCTCCATCCAGGACATCCCGTTCAGCTACCGCGGCTCCTGGCTCAACATATCCCCGGTGGTAGCCGAGAAGACGTACGCCGACGACCTGCACCTGGTCTCCCACCAGACCGGGCTGCACCCCGTGTTGCGCCTCGCCCCCGCGGCCGCCGGCACCACGGTCGTCGCCACGCCCGCACTGCTGACCTGGCGAACCGACCCGGGCCGGATCGAGGCCGTCTACGACGGACCCGACACCCTGCGGATCCGTGGTCGGCGGCTCGGCCTGCGGATAGCCGCAGCGGCGCGCGTCCTCACCCCGTTCGGCGGCACCTACCTCTACCGCGACCCGGTCGACGATTCACACGTGTTCACCTCGTACGAGACCGGGCGCCGCTACCGGATCACGGTGCTCTCCGGCGCCCTCCACCGGGCCGAAGGCGTGCAGGCGCTCGCCACCGCGGACCGTTTCCTGGACCTACCCGCTGACCGGCCCTGGGAGATCGCGATCGAGGAGTACGCCACCGCCCGCCGGCCGTACACCGCCTCCGCCACCTTCGACCAGCTGTGCCACGACCGGAGCACCGAGTTCACCGCGTTCGTCGACGCGGTCGCGCCGTGGCGTGGCGCGGACACCCCGTCCGCCGAACTGGCCGCGTACGTCCTGTGGTCGGCCACCGTCGCCCCGGCGGGCTTCGTCACCCGACCGGCCGTCCTGATGTCCAAGCACTGGATGGACAAGGTGTGGAGCTGGGACCACTGCTTCAACGCGATCGCACTGGCGGCCGGCGATCCGGAGCTCGCCTGGCACCAATTCCATCTTCCCTTCGACCACCAGGACGAGGCCGGCGCACTGCCCGACTCGATCACTCACTCGGAGATCCTGCACAACTACGTCAAGCCCCCCATCCACGGCTGGGCCCTGCGGCACCTGCGCCGACGCCTACTTGAGCAGCCGGACCGGGCGGCGCTGGCGCAGACGTACGACCGGCTGGTCCGCTGGACCGGTTTCTGGCTCGACGCACGCCGAGCCCCCGGCCACGACCTGCCGCACTATCAGCACGGCAACGACAGCGGCTGGGACAACGCCACCACCTTCGACGACGACCGGGTCCTCGAGACGGCCGACCTCGCCGCGTTCCTGGTCTCGCAACTGCGCTGCCTGGCCGATCTCGCCATCGAGTTGGGCGAGCCCGCCGACCGGTGGTCGCGGGAGGCCGACCGGATCCACACGGCCATGCTGCGGGACCTGTGGGACGGTGAGCGCTTCACCGCCCGCAGCCCCCACACCGGCCGGCGGCGGGCGAGTCGCAGCCTGCTCGACCTGATGCCCGTCGCCCTCGGTGCCGACCTGCCCGCCCCGGTCGCCGACGCTCTGGCCCGGGGCATAGAGACGCACCTGACCACGCACGGGCTGGCCACCGAGCCGACGGACTCGGCCGACTACCTCGCCGACGGCTACTGGCGGGGCCCGATCTGGGCGCCCTCGACGGTGCTGGTCGAGGACGGCCTGCGGCGGGCCGGACACACCCGGATCGCCGACGACATCAGTCAACGGTTCCTCGCGTTGTGTGAGAAGTCCGGCTTCGCGGAGAACTTCGACGCCGAGACCGGTACCGGGCTCCGGGACCGCGCGTACACGTGGACCGCCAGCAGCTACCTCATCCTCGCCGCGGCCCAGGAGGAGCGGCGAATCACGGGCCGGTAGCCGGACCTAGCCAGCGGGCCCGGTAGGGCCCGCTGGGCAGCGTCGACCTCCGGCTACCGGGGCGCCGATCCAAGCCGCCGGGACCGGATCAGCGGGACCGGACCGGGCCGGTGCTGGAGCGCAAGGAGATGGGCGGGCTGTATAGACGGTGGCGTGGCACGGCCCCGGGCGCGGCGATGATCTCCAGCAGCAGCCCCACCGCCTCGGCGCCCATCTCACGCGTCGGAACATCCGCAGCGGTCAACGGCGGGTGGAAATCCTCCGCCCAGTGCTGTGCGGCGACCCCGGTGACGGAGAAGTCAACCGGCACGGACAGCCCGGCACCGGTCAGCGCACGCTGCATCCCGGGCAGCGCCGCCTCGTTGATGGTGGCCACCGCCGTGACGTCCGGGTGCGTCGCGAGCAACTGCTCCAGACACGCCTCACCGGCAGCCGTCTCATCGCCGCAGCAGACATCGATGCCAATCAGGCCCCGCTCCGTCGTCGCCGCCCGGAAGCCGGCCAGCGCTCGATGGGCGGGGCCGTAACCCGTGGCCACCAACTCGGCGGAACGGTTCACGAGCGCCACGTGCCGGTGCCCCAGATCGGCCAGGTGGTGCACGCAGCGGGCGATCAGACCGGCGTAGTCGATATCTATCCAACTCATACCGTGCGGATCGGCGGTCCGGCCAATCGTGACGAACGGCAGGCCCGCCTTGGCCAGCTGAGTTACGCGGTCGTCCTCCAACCGGATCTCCATCAGGACCACACCATCCACCCGTCGTCCGGTGACGATCCGCTCGAATGACCGGTCGTGGTCGCCACCGGACGGCGAAAGCAGCACATCCAGGTCATGGCGGGCGGCCGCCTCGACGACGCTGGCGACGAAGCCCAACTGCATGTCGGTCAACCGCTGGCTCGCAGGAGGGATCACCAGCCCGAGGGTCCGGGTGCGCCCTTCCTTCAGAGCACGGGCGCTGGCGTTCGGCCGGTAGTCCAGCTCGTCGATGACCGCCTGGATCCGCTGCCGGGTCGCCTCCGATACCGTCCGCTTCCCGCTCAGCACATAGGATACGGTGCTGCGGGACACCCCCGCCCGGCGGGCGATCTCCCCGATGTTCATACATCGCCCTCGAATCGATTCTTGCCCCGACACGGGGACGCGCCATCCTTCCGAAAGAGCATAGCCGTCCTGCACCACAGCCTCGAACGAGAGCGTTTCCGACAGCGGTGGATGATTAGCACCGCTGAACAGCAGGTCAGGGCCTTGCCTCACTGTTTTCGAGGCTGTGGAAGTCATCCGAACAGGCCTGCGTCGAGATGCTCGGCGGCGACCTTGAGGTACGCCTACGCCGGCGAGGTAGGTCAGGCAGGCGTGACGCACCGCGTTACTCATCCTTGGGGTTGATCAGGCCCCTCTCGTCGCGTCAGCAGTGCCAGCCCAGACCTTGGGGATGCGATCTGATCACGGGGCTGCCTGTTCGGGCTGACGGGCGAGGCGGAAGAGGAGGTCCTCGCGCCCGTGTCCGCCGGCGCCGGGCGACTCGCCGCCGTGCACACCGGCGAGAAGACCCGGCGATTCCCGCAGCCGCCGATGTCCCGACGTGAGCCGCCCGGAGCCGGCTCAGAGCACGTCGGCAGCGGGGTGTTCGTGAGCTGGATGAGCCGAGCATCGCCGTCGGCACGGGCTGTGAGCGATAACAAGACCGCCGTCAGATCCTTGGCGTCGAGGCGACGCGGCTCGTCGGCTGGTTGGCCTGCGGGAGTCGACAGTAGGTGGGCGAGGCCCATCCTGGGTGCATCGATGTGATTTGGGGGGGGGTTGGTGTGGACGGTTCGTTACGTCTTGACGAACAACATGTTATCGCTCACTCTCGATGGAGAGGATGACGGCACCTGTGGCTCACCGGGCGAGCCCGACAGGTCGCGCCTCGGATCATGACGTCCCCCAGGGCATGCGGACGTTGCCTCAGGACTCCCGGCAGTTGCCGGGGACTGCTCACCGGACTTCTGCGACGGTGCGGTGCGGCCCAGGATGACCGTCTCGGATTCCTCGGCCAAGCCGGTGTCGGCCGTCCCGAACGGTTGGTCCTGAGCGGAATTAGCACACCGCCACCATCGATGCCACCAGTGAGAAGGATCGAGATGAAACCCAGGAAAAGTCTGCTAGCGGCCGCAACCCTCGCGGTCGCGCTGACCGCGGGTATGACGGTCACGCTGGCCTCTGCGGCCAGTGCTGGCACGACCCTGAAGACGGCGGCGGCCGAGAAGGGCCGATACTTCGGTGCCGCCGTCGCGACGGGCAAGCTCTCCGACAGCCAGTACGTCGGCATCCTCAACAGCGAGTTCAACAGCGTCGTGGCCGAGAACGAGATGAAATGGGACGCCACGGAGCCTCAGCAGGGCCGTTTCACCTACACCGGCGGTGATCGTCTGGTCAGTCACGCGCAGGCGAATGGCATGAGCGTGCGTGGTCATGCCCTGCTCTGGCACGCGCAGCAGCCGGGTTGGGCGCAGGGCATGTCCGGCAGTGCGTTGCGTAGCGCCGCGATCAACCATGTGACCCAGGTCGCGACCCATTTCCGGGGCAAGATCTACGCCTGGGACGTGGTGAACGAGGCGTTCGCCGACGGGGGCAGCGGCGGGCGACGTGACTCGAATCTGCAGCGTACCGGCAACGACTGGATCGAGGCGGCGTTCCGCGCCGCGCGGGCGGCCGACCCGGGTGCGAAGTTGTGTTACAACGACTACAACACCGACGGGATCAACGCGAAGTCGACCGGCATCTACAACATGGTTCGGGACTTCAAGTCCCGTGGCGTGCCGATCGACTGCGTGGGTTTCCAGTCGCACCTGGGCACCTCGCTGGCGGGGGACTACCAGGCGAATCTGCAGCGTTTCGCTGACCTGGGCGTCGACGTGCAGATTACCGAGCTGGACGTGATGACCGGTGGCAACCAGGCCAACATCTTCGGCTCGGTCACCCGCGCCTGCCTGGCCGTCTCGCGCTGTAACGGCATCACGGTATGGGGCGTGCGCGACAGCGACTCCTGGCGAGGCACCGACAACGCCCTGCTTTTCGATCGGTCGGGTAACAAGAAGGCGGCGTACACCTCCGTCCTCGACGCCCTCAACGCCGGCTCCAACCCGCCCTCCACGCCCCCGCCGGGTTCCCCGGTGGACACCAGCGCCTGGTACGTGTTGCTGAATCGGAACAGTGGCAAGGCGCTGGACGTGTACAACCAGGCGACCACTGACGGCGCGCGAATCACGCAGTGGGCCCGGAACAACGGCGTGAACCAGCAGTGGCAGTTCGTGGACTCAGGTGGTGGCTACTACCGGCTGAAGTCCCGGCACTCCGGCAAGGTGCTGGACGTCTACAACTTTTCCACCGCGGACTCCGCGGCGATCGTCCAATGGAGCGACGGCAACGGTACGAACCAGCAGTTCCGGCTCGCCGAATCCGCCGGTGGTTACGTGCGAGTGATCAACCGCAACAGCGGCAAGGCCGTCGAGGTGCAGGCCGCGTCCACCGCTGACGGGGGGAACATCGTTCAGTACACGGACTGGGGTGGCAACAACCAACAGTGGCAACTGGTCCGCATCGGATAACGACCGGACCGTAACCATCAGCCTCCGCCGGTCGCAGGTCCGGTACCAGGGATCGAACCCGGCTCCGGCAGCGGGTACACCCGCTGAGCCGGCACTCCGGTGGCGTGGACGGCATCCGTCCGCGCCACCGGTGGTGCTGCTGATGTAGCCCACGGTGGGGGATGTTCCCGCGGCAGGTCGTTGTAACTGGCGTTGGTGACGGTCACCTGGTTGCCCTGTTGGCTGTGGGTGCCGTTCCATGCCTGGGACTCCTGCCAGGGCCGAGGGCACCTCACTGGGTGGGGCATCCGGGGTGGCCCGTGAACGGTGCGGTCGCGCGGGCGGAGGGCCGCCGGCCTGCTGCGACGTCTCTCGCCGCGTTCGACCCGTTGAGCGTGTTATCGATAACATGCTATCTTTCGGTGCGGGAGCGAGGGCACGCTCCCGGTCACCTCAGTCAGCCGGCAAAGGCACGCCCGAGGGCACGCCCTCCCGCCGCCTTCCCGGTCGGTGACCAGTCCGGGCCGCTCTGCCGATGCCAGGCGACCGCACACGGTCGCCGGACGACTTCGGTCCGGCCGCATGCCCGGCTTCCGATGCCCCGTCGCAGGTAACCACCGGCACCGACGGACGGCCCGCAGACCACCCTGTGTACGCCGCGCCGGCCTGCAGGAGCATGTCGGCCCGCATCGGAAGGACCACCGCCATGCCTCCACGGAGCAGTGCCAGAAACATTCGCGAACACATTGTCGAACGGCCGGACCGTCGTCCCGGCCGCGCTGAACGGCGGGTCCACCGGCCCGGAACCGAATCGTCGACGGCGAGGAGACGGGGTGAGGTCGTTATCCGCATCCTGCTGTCGCAACGGGGCGCGGCCGGCGGTGGCCGGGTCGAGTTCGCGCAGTACCACCGGTGGCAAGGAGGCGAGCAATGGTGAACCCGAGACACCTCATCTCATCCATCGCGGTCGCGGCGGTACTCCTCGCGGCCACCGCCAGCGGCATGCTGAGCGGTGGCTTGCGCGGAGCTGCGGTGGCCGCGACGAACGGCACCTTCGCGACGACCGCGGGCTGTGGCAAGGCCCCCACGCTGACCAGCGGGACGCACACGATTCAGAGCAGTGGACAGAGTCGCAGCTACATCCTCCGGGTTCCGGACGGGTACGACAGAAATAACCCCTACCGGCTGATCTTCGGCTTCCACTGGCTGAACGGCTCGGCCAACAACGTCGCCTCGGCCGGCTACTACGGGCTTGCGCCGCTGTCGAACAACAGCACGATCTTCGTCGCGCCCCAAGGCCTCAACGCCGGCTGGGCCAACACCAACGGTCGGGACCTGACCCTCTTCGACGACATCTCCCGGCAGATCGAGAACGACCTCTGCGTCGACACGACCCGGCGTTTCGCCCTGGGCTGGAGCTACGGCGGGGCCATGAGCTACGCGGTTGCCTGCGCCCGGCCCACTGTCATCCGCGCGGTCACCGTCCTGTCCGGCGCCAACCTCAGTGGATGTAACGGTGGCAGCCAACCCGTCGCCTACTTCGGCATCCACGGCACCTACGACAGCGTGCTGAACATCTCCCAGGGTCGGTCGCTGCGCGACACGTTCGTCAGGAACAACGGCTGTACCGCGCAGAACCCGGGCGAGCCAAGCCGAGGCAGCCTCACCCACATCACCACCACCTATTCTGGCTGCCGAGCCGGTTACCCGGTGCAGTGGGCCGCGTTCGACGGAGACCACACCCCCAGCCCGGTCGACGGGTCCTCCAGCCCCAACGACGCCAGGACCTGGACCTCGGGGGAGATCTGGAGATTCTTCACCCAGTTCCCGTCCGACACACCCCCCACGACCCCGCCAACCACGACCCCGCCAACCACGACCCCGCCAACAACCACACCGCCAACAACCACACCGCCAACCACGACCCCGCCGACCACCCCGCCGCCGACCGGTGGACCGGGCATCTGTGCCGCCACCTACAGCTCGGTCAACAGCTGGCCCGGCGGCTTCCAGGGTGAGGTCACGGTTTCCAATAGCACCGCCACCACAGTCAACGGCTGGACCGTACGCCTGACCCTGGCCAGTGGTCAGACCATCAGCAGCCTCTGGAATGGCACCCACACGGGCACCACCGGCAACGTCACCGTCCAAAACGCCCCCTACAACGGCACATTGGGCCCGAACGCCTCGACCACCTTCGGGTTTACCGCGACTGGCAACGGCAACCTCCCGCCCAGCAACATCACCTGCACCAGCCCCTGAACGTGCCAGAACCAGGGCCCGGAGCCACTTGGCTCCGGGCCGCAGGGCAGCGGACCGGGGCGAAGCCCGGGGTCTTCGCAACCAGGTTCGCCGCCCCTAACGTCCCGCTCCGATTGCCGACACTGTCCGCGTAGCCCGCGAGCCGGACCCAACCTCTGCGCCCAGGTGATGAAGATTCGGCAGGGCCCGGGTCGTGCACCGGGCCGTGTACGTCATGGACGGGAATCAGCCTCGACAGGAACGCGACGTGCTCGGGATCTGGGCCGGCGCTGGCCGGCCAAGGTGCCAGCAGTGGGTGGCCCACCCCACCGAGCTGCGTGGTCGGGGCGTGCAGGGCGTCTCGGAGTCTACTCGGACGGCGTGAGGGGCATGACCGACGCGATCGAGCAGGTGTGGCTCCACGCCATGCACCAGCAGTGCGTCGTGCAGCTCCTCCGGGCGTCCCTGCCCCAGGCGAACCGCGCATCCTGCTCGGCTAACCAGAGCTGTCTGTCACCACGGTGAATCAGAGCCGTTGGATTCGCCGTCCCCAAGGTGGCGAACAGCCGCCATACGTCCGTGCGCGGTGGGCGACGGCGCTGCGGCTCCGGGCCCTGACCGACGGTTCACGGAGCAGGACCAGGTCGACCGATTTATGCGCAAGCATCTATGTTGTCGCCAACATGCCCACTTTCTTGGGTGCGCTGTCCTGGTCCGTGTCCGTGGGTGGGTGGCGCTTGTGGGGGATCGGTGGGGAACGCGGTTGCGCCAGGGGGCGGTGCGCCGCCGGCCGATAGACCCATGACGTTACGACTTGACGAACGGCATGTTATCGCTCACAGTCGATGGCTAAGGACGACGACGCCTGTGGCTTACCGGGCAAGCCTGCTTCGTCGGACCGTGGATCAGGCATGCGCCAAGGGCAGGCATGCGGAGCTCTTGTTAACGCTGACATTTCTGGCGCATGCGCCCCGGCTCATGTGCCGTGGGTGCTCATCTCCGGGTGGACCGTTCGGCCCTTGGTCATTGAAGGAGGATCATGTCTGCATTTGGTAGGTCTGGATCGATCGCGCCGCCGTCGCGGCGGCGTGGGTGGTTGCCGCGGATCGTCGCCGCTGGCGTCACGGCGGTGGTGGTCGGTGGCGCCGCCGCCGCGGTGGTGTCGACGCCGGCGGCCGCGGCGACGGTCGACACGAGCGCGTGGTACGTGTTGATCAATCGCAACAGTGGCAAGGCGTTGGACGTGTACAACCTGGCCACGAACGACGGTGCGCGGATCACCCAGTGGGCCCGGAACGACGGCAACCAGCAGCAGTGGCAGTTCGTCGACTCCGGCGGCGGCTACTACCGCTTGAAGTCACGGCTGTCGGGCAAGGTGCTGGACGTCTACAACTGGTCGACCGCCAACAGTGCCAGCATCGTGCAGTGGACCGACGCCAACGGGTCCAACCAGCAGTTCCGGCTGGCGGACTCGGCCGACGGCTACGTCCGACTGATCAACCGAAACAGCAACAAGGTCGTGGAGGTGCAGGGCGCCTCGACCGCCGACGGCGGGAACATCGTGCAGTACGACGACTGGAACGGCAACAACCAGCAGTGGCAACTCGTACGCGTGGGCGGCGGAGGCAACCCCACCACGCCTCCGACTACGCCACCCGGCACGTGCGCGCTTCCCTCGACGTACCGCTGGACATCGACGGGGTCGCTGGCGAACCCGAGGTCGGGGTGGGTCTCGCTCAAGGATTTCACCACCGTCCCCTACAACGGCAGGCACCTCGTCTATGCGACGACACACGACACGGGAACGTCGTGGGGCTCGATGAACTTCGGTCTCTTCACGAACTGGTCCGACATGGCGTCGGCCAGCCAGAACGCGATGTCTTCCTCCACCGTTGCACCCACGCTCTTCTACTTCGCCCCGAGAAACATCTGGGTGCTTGCCTACCAGTGGGGTGGGACCGCATTCTCCTACCGGACGTCGAGCGATCCCACTAATGCGAACGGGTGGTCATCGCAGCAGGTGCTCTTCTCCGGAAGCATTTCCGACTCCAATACGGGGCCCATTGACCAGGCGCTCATCGGTGACGGCACGAACATGTACCTGTTCTTCGCCGGGGACAACGGCAGGATCTACCGGGCCAGTATGCCCATCGGGAACTTTCCGGGCAGCTTCGGTACGACATCGACGGTGATCATGAGCGACACGACGAACAATCTGTTCGAAGCCGTTCAGGTCTACAAGATCCAGGGCCAGAACCAATACCTCATGATCGTCGAGGCGATCGGCTCGCAGGGTCGCTACTTCCGCTCGTTCACCGCCAGCAGCCTGGGTGGTTCGTGGACGCCGCAGGCCGCGACCGAGAGCAATCCCTTCGCCGGCAAGGCCAACAGCGGTGCCACCTGGACCAACGACATCAGCCACGGCGAACTGATTCGCACCAGCGCCGATCAGACCATGACCATCAATCCCTGCAATCTGCAGTTTCTCTACCAGGGACGTTCTCCCAACTCCGGCGGCGACTACGGCCTGCTGCCCTACCGGCCGGGTCTGTTGACACTGCAGCGCTAGTGGCATGACGCAGGTCCGGCTCGGGTGTTCCTGGCGTTCGCGGACAACGGTGTATGCCGAATCGGGCGACCGTTCACCGCTCACGATCAGGGCCGAGTGGAACTGGTCGGGGTGGGCTTGGCGTAAGGCCGAGCCCACCCGGACCACCAGAGGGAATCGTCGACGCCGAGCATGTGATGTTCGACGATGCAACGCTGACTTCTCGCTCGCGGTTCACCTGGCTGCCGGGAGCCTGGTGATGTACCCACGGTCTGCGCGGGCCTGCCTCGATCGCGTGGGTTCGGGTCATGGCCGGAACTCGCGCGCCGCTGGCACCGCTGGTGCGCAGACCCGTGAGCAGCACATTCCTCCCCGCGACATCCCAGCATGCCGACGCCACCACCGGACGCCGGCACACATGGCAGGGCACGCGCGTGCGTTTCTGCTCGTGGGTGACCCCGATCGAAGGAGTGGATCATGAAGATCATCGGTGAGGCCCGTCCCGCCTCTCCGGGTAGACGTCGCTGGCGGTCAGGGTTGGCGGCTGCGGCGGCCGCGATCATGGCGGCCGGCACGTTCGTCGCGGTGGACGTCGCGCCCGCGGCGGCGGCAACCGTGGACACCACCGCGTGGTACGTCCTGGTGAACCGGAACAGCGGCAAGGCGTTGGACCTGTACGGTTCAGCCACCAACGACGGCGCGCGGATCAGTCAGTGGACGCGGAACGACGGTGCGAACCAGCAGTGGCAGTTCGTGGACTCGGGTGGCGGTTACTACCGGCTGAAGTCACGCCACTCGGGCAAGGTCCTCGACGTGCAGAACTGGTCGACCGCCGATGGCGCTGCGATCGCGCAGTGGTCCGACCTCAACGGGACGAACCAGCAGTTCAGGTTGGCCGACTCGGACGGCGGTCACGTCCGGTTGATCAGCCGGCACAGCGGCAAGGTCGTGGAGGTGCAGGGCGCCTCCACCGCCGACGGCGCGAACATCGTGCAGTACTCCGACTGGAACGGCACCAACCAGCAGTGGCAGCTCGCCCGAGTGGACGGTGGCAACCCGCCGTCGGGCGGCACCGGGTGCGGCAAGGCGCCGACGCTGGCCAGCGGCACGCACACGATTCAGAGCAACGGCAAGAGCCGCTCCTTCATCCTGCGGGTGCCCGCCAACTACAACAACAACAACCCCTACCGGCTGATCTTCGCTTTCCACTGGCGGGGCGGCACGATGCAGGAGATCTCCTCGGGTGGCACCAGCGGGACCGCCTGGTCCTACTACGGGCAGCAGGAGCAGTCGAACAACAGTGCGATCCTGGTCGCGCCACAGGGCCTCGGCAACGGCTGGGGCAATGCCGGCGGTGAGGACGTCACCTTCGTCGACGACATGATCAGGCGAATCGAGAGCGATCTCTGTGTCAACCCGAGGCAGCGATTCGCGCTCGGCTTCAGCTGGGGCGGCGGCATGAGCTACGCCCTCGCCTGTGCGCGGGCCGACGTCTTCCGGGGCGTCGCGGTCATCGCCGGTGCGCAGATCAGCGGGTGCAGCGGCGGTACGCAGCCCATCGCGTACTTCGGGCTGCACGGCATCTCCGACAATGTCCTCAACATCTCCCAGGGGCGGTCGCTACGCGACACGTTCGTCCGGAACAACGGTTGCACCGTCCAGAGTCCGCGGGAGCCGGGAGCGGGCAGCCGTACGCACATCACGACCAGCTACTCGGGGTGCAGGGCTGGCTACCCGGTGCAGTGGGCCGCGTTCGACAACGGCCACATGCCCGGGCCGGTGGACGGAACCTACGCCGAGAGTGGCATCACGACCTGGACCAAGGGTGAGATCTGGAGGTTCTTCGCCCAGTTCTCGTGACGCCGGTCGACGCCGTGGCCGACGCCGAAGTCGAGCGGCGGCGCCTGCTCCCGTACG
Organism: Micromonospora sp. NPDC049529; assembly: GCF_055586685.1. Taxonomy (NCBI): domain Bacteria; kingdom Bacillati; phylum Actinomycetota; class Actinomycetes; order Micromonosporales; family Micromonosporaceae; genus Micromonospora; species Micromonospora sp. NPDC049529. The sequence continues at coordinate 118,806 of NZ_JBVJHT010000016.1, read as the reverse complement.
CCGGGAGTGGGCGCCGCCGTCCGTCCGGCATGACGAAGATCCTGAGCGGGCGCCTGTCGGCGCGATGGGGTTCGTGCACCTACCACCAGCGAGGGATCCGTCCCGCCTTCGCGCGTCGACGATCCGTCGTGCGTCCGGTCAGCGTTGCAGGCGGACCGGCTCGCCCGAACCGCTGCGCCGGACCAGCCACGCCTCGGTGATGTGGGTGAACATCGCCTCGGCGGCCCCGTTCGGGTCGTGGGCGGCGATGAACTCGTAGATGCGCCGATGTCCGCGGTTCGAGGCCACGCACAGGGCGCGTTCGGTCCGGCCCATGTAGCGGGCGGTGTTCATGACCTGACTCTCCAGCGACCGTACGACACCGCGGGCGATGCGGTTCCCGGACGCCTGCATGACGGTGTCATGGAATGTCCGGTCGTGCTCGTGGTACGTGACGTGGTCGTCAACGAGCCCGTCCATCCGGTCCACCAGCGCGCGCAGCCGGTCGAGGGTCTCCTGGTCGGCGAGGCGGGCGGCGACGTTCGCCATGTCGGATTCCAGCACCCGCCGGGTGACGACGACGTCGTCGAGTACGGCGAGACTGTCGTCCCCGACGATGGTGGCCGCGAGGACGAGCTCGTCGAGCATGTCCCAGTCCGACGGCGGGTTGACCATGGTGCCGGCCCCCTGGCGGACCTGCACCAGCCCTTTCTCCTGAAGGATCTTCACTGCCTCCCGGACGACGGTCCGGCTCACGGAGAAGGTCTCGCAGAGGACCGGCTCGGGGGGCAGAGACGTCCCGGAGGGGTGGACCCCACTCACGATGCGCTCCACCAACTCGGCGGTGACCGCCCTGGCGAGGTTGGCCGGTCGGCGTACCCATGCCGGGGTCGCCGATGCATTCAGGGCTTTGTCCTGCGGTGGCGTCATGTCCCCCTCCGAATGAATCGCCGTGGCACGACGTCCGTGGCTCAGTGTACGACCGACTATTGACGTCACACGTCATACGGATTACGTTCCGGTCAATGATGGCGCGACGGCGCGTCCGTCGGCCACCCCACTCTCAGAGGTGACAGCGATGAAACAGCGAGCAATGTGGTCGGCAGTCCTCGTTGCGGGGCTGGCGTTGGCCGGCTGTGGGAGCGCCGCCGATTCAGGCTCGTCCTCGGGCGGATCGGACGGCAAGCTGGTGGTGTGGGATTGGAAGTCCGGCGAGGCGTTCGCCGCGTCCTACCTCAAAGAGGCGAAGGCCGACTTCGCGAAGAAGCACCCGGATGTCAAGGTCGAGTTCGTCGCGCAGCCGTTCGACCAGTACTACACGCTGCTCGGTGCGGCGATCCAGTCCGGCAAGGGCCCGGACGTCATCCTGTTCAACGGCGGAGGCCAGATCCGCGACCGGGTGGACGCGCTGGTGCCGCTGGACGAGTACGTGGGCGGCGACAAGCAACGGCTGGCCGGGTGGGAGGCGTTCACCGAGGACGGCAAGATCTACGCGGGCCCGGTGACGCTGCAGGGTCACCCCATCTACTACAACAAGGCGCTCTACGAGAAGGCCGGGCTCGACCCGGCGAGCCCGGCCACGACGTGGAACGAGTTCGTCGCCGACTGCGCCGCCATCGCCAAGGCCGGCGCCAAGTGCTTCGCCCTCGGCAACAAGGAGGGCGCCGGCATCCAGTTCTGGCTTTCGAGCCTGGCCTCGGGCATCCTCACCGCTCAGGAGTACGACGACTGGATCGCCGGGAAGCGCGACTGGAACTCCGCCAACGTCAAGCGGGTCTTCCAACTCTGGAAGGAGGCCGGCGACGCGGGACTGAACAACGACGGGGCCAACTCGACCGCGATGTTCAACGACTCCTTCGCGCTCTTCCAGTCGGGCAAGGCGGCCCACGTCATGGGGCTGATGTCGGACGTGGGGCACTGGAAGGACTTCAACGAGTTCCTGACGGCCGACAAGCTCGGCGTGATGGACGCTCCGGTAGTCACCGCCGGGACCACCCCGAGCCTCGCCTACGACGGTGGTATCGGCTACGGGGTCGCCAAATGGACGAAGGACCCGAAGGTGGCCGCCGACCTTGTGCGATCCCTGACCTCGACCGACGCGCTGAAGGCCTTCTACGCCGACGCCGGCGCGATCGCCGCCGACACCACGATCGACGTGTCACAGGGCGGACCGGCTGTTGCCACGATCGTCTCCGAGCTCAAGGGCGGCAAGCCCGCCCTGCATGTGGCGCTGTCCTCGAAGACCCTGGACCTGATGGGGCGGCTCTCCCAGCAGCTGCTCAGTGGTTCGGTCACCGTCGACGAGGTGGTGAAGCAACTGGCCGCTTCCGACCAGGCGGGCTGAACTCGTGCCGATCGGGAATGCGCACCCGTCGGTCCGTCCGGCTGAAACCGGACGGACCGACGGGGAGGTGGCTGGGTCATCCGCTGAGCGGGACGGTGCCCGCACCCGGCGCGCCGGTCGTGGGGGCTCGCGCGCCGAGCGCCTTGCTCCCTACGTCCTGGTCGCCCCGGCCGTCCTGACAATCGTGGCGCTGCGGCTCTACCCGCTGCTCCTCGGAGTCAACTTCTCGTTCACCGGCGACGGCGAGCAGAACGGGCGGGCGGTTGGTTTCGACAACTACCGTGAGCTGCTCGGCGATCCGCTGTTCCAGACCGCGCTGGGCAACGTCGGGCTGCTGGTGCTGCTGCTCCCGGTGGCGGTGGCGATCCCCGGGCTGCTCGCGACATTCATCTACCTGAGGGTGCCCGGCCACCGGTTCTACCGCAGCGTCTACTTCTTTCCGGCGGTGCTCTCCCCGGTCATCGTCGGCGCGATCTTCAACCTGCTGCTCGCCTTCGACGGTCCCCTCAACGCCGTACTCGGGTCGGTCGGGGTCGGTCCGGTGGACTGGCTGGGGGACCCGGATCTTGCGATGTTCATGGTGGTCGGCGTGCACATCTGGGCCACCTTCGGAATGGGCCTGGTGGTGTTCCTCGCCGGGTTCGCGACCCTGGACTCCGCGCTTCTGGACGCGGCCCGGGTGGACGGGGCGTCACTACCCCAGGTCGTCTGGCACGTGATCATTCCGAGCCTCACGCGCACCATTCAGTTCGTCTTCGTGACCACGATGATCGGGATGCTGACCTCCATGTTCGGGCTGCTGTTCGTTATGACCAGCGGTGGCCCGGAGGGATCGACGTACCTGCCGGAGTACTACATCTGGATCCAACAGGGCCAGATGAACCGACCGGCCCTCGCGTCGGCCGCGTCGACGATTCTCTTCGTCATCATGCTCGTCGTGGGAATGCTGCAGATCAAACTGCTCGAGCGAGCGGGAAGGGACAAGTGATGTCTCGCCTTCGTCTGGGCCGTTGGGTGGTGGCCATCCCGATGTCGCTGCTCGCGCTGGCGACGATCTACCCCCTGCTGTTCACCGTCAACGTCGCGATGAAGACGCGGCGTGACTATATCCTCGACCGGTTCTCCCTGACCGATGCCCTGCGTTGGGAGAACATCAGCACGGCGTGGAACAGCGTCGGCCTGGGCCGCTACTTCGCCAATTCCCTGCTCGTGGTGACGTCGTCGGTGGTGCTGTTGCTGCTGCTCGGGTCGATGGCCGGCTTCGCCCTGAGTCAGCTGCGCTTCCGTGGTTCGTCGGTGCTGTTCCTGGGCTGCCTCGCGGGACTGTTCGTCCCGTTTCAGGTGATCATGGTGCCGCTCGCCCGGATCATGGCTGACACCGCGCTCATCGACACGTACCCCGGGCTTGTTCTCGTCTACGTGGCCCAGTTCCTGCCCTTCACCGTCTTCCTGATGACGAGCTACTACCGGGGCATTCCGCCGGAGATCATTGACGCGGCCAGGATCGACGGCAACAGCGTGTACGGCGTGTACCGCCGGATCATGCTGCCCCTCGGCACCCCGGCACTGCTGTCGGTCGGCATCCTCAACGCCCTGTTCTGCTGGAACGACGTCCTCATGTCGCTGGTGATGATGCCCTCGGCCGACCACCGGACGCTGATGGTGGGTGTGACCTCGTTGCGGGGGCAGTACTCCGACGACATTCCCACCTTCGCCTCGGGTGTGCTGATCGCCGCGATTCCCGTCCTGCTGGTCTACCTCTTCCTCCAGCGCCAGATCGCCGACGGCGTCGCCGCCGGTTCCACGAAGGGTTGACATGCGGATCACCGGATATCGGACGCTGTCCACTGTCCAGGAATGGGGTCGGCCCGTCGGCGACGCCAACGGCGTGTTCGCCGACGGGGTGGTCCCGGTGCCGATCGTCATCGTCGAGACCGACGAGGGTATCTCCGGGATCGGACTCGGACCGCACGTCGAGATCGAGCGTATTTTCGCGGCCATCGACGGCGAAGACCCCCGCGCGGTGACGACCCTCTACGACCGCATGCTGCGGCACACCTTCAAGGCCGGGCACGCGGGTCCGGTGTTCGGCACCATCGGCGCGCTCGACACCGCCCTGTGGGACATCAAGGCGCAGGCCGCCGGCGAGCCGCTGTGGCGGCTGCTGGGCGGACGCGACCGGCGGGTCCCCGCCTACGCGTCCGGCCTGGACATCGGGCTGACCGACGACGAACTCGTCTCGACCTACGAGGTCTACGCCCGGCACGGGCTGCGAGCCGCCAAGCTCAAGGGCGGCCTCGACATCGAGCGCGACCGGCACCGCCTCTGCCTGGTCAGGGAGGTCCTGACCGAGGCCGGGCACGGACTGCGGCCGGGCCTGATGCTCGACGTGAACGAGGCCTGGACCCGCAAGCAGGCCGTACGGCACGTCTGCGAACTCGAACGCACCCTCGACCTCATCTGGATCGAGGAGCCCGTCCGGCGCTGGGACGCGGAGGGTCTCGCCACGGTCGGCCGAGGAATTCGCGCGTCGGTCGCGACCGGAGAGAACCTTACCGGGCTCGAACAGTACCGCCCGCTGATCACCGCGGGCGCGGTCGACATCGTCCAGATGGCCGCCGTCTGGGGGGTCACCCACTTCCTGCGGGCGTCCGCCCTGGCGCACGCCCACGACCTGCCGGTCAGCCCGATCGGCAACAGTCCGGTCGGACTGCTGCACGCCGCGACATCGGTGCCGAACCACCTGACCAGCGAGCTGCAGGACCTGCATCCACCGGTCGGCCTCTCCATCGACCTGCACGTCGAGGACGGCGCCTTCGTCCTCGGAGACTCGCCCGGACTGGGCGTCCTGGTCGACGAGGACCGGATTCGGGAGGCCAGGCGCCGCCCGGAGACGCAGGCGACCGAGGGCCCCAACGTCCGGCCGGAGCGGGCCGGACGACGGCTGCTGGCCGGGGTCGACGGGATCGCGCCCGCACATCAGGTTCCCGTCGTGCCGCTGAATTCCCACAGCCCGGTGTCGCCCACCGCACACCACTGACCTGGACGGCAACGCCTACCCGGACGCGTTCAGCGGGCCGTCCGGGCCGGGGCGCCGGCCGGGTCCGCCCGGTCAGCTCCGGTACGGGGGTGCCGGTTTCAGCACGAGCTACCGCCAGACCAACGAGATCGCGGGTGCGCCGCCAACGGTGGTGCACCCACGACCATGCCCGGTCGGGACGACCGACGTACCGACCGCCGAGACGGAGGATCGATGAAGGCAGTCGTCTACCGGGGTGCGCGGCACCTCGGGATCGAGGAACGTGAACCGGAACCACCGGGTCGCGGCCAGGTGCGGATCGCGGTGGCGTACACCGGGATCTGCGGCACCGACCTGCACATCTACCACGGGGACATGGACGCCCGGGTCGGCCCTTCGGCGATCATCGGGCACGAGATGTCCGGGCGGATCGCGGCCGTCGGCGAGGACGCCACCGGTTGGACGGTCGGACAGGCCGTGACGGTGATGCCAACCCGGTCGTGCGGACGGTGCGCGGCCTGCCGGCACGGGAACTCCCACGTTTGCCACGCGATGAATTTCCTCGGCATCGACTCGCCAGGCGCCATGCAGTCCTTCTGGAACGTGCCGGCGGAACTGGTCCTGCCGCTCCCCGAGGAACTGCCGCTCGACCACGCGGCGCTCGTCGAACCGGTCGCGGTCGCGGTGCACGACGTACGGCGGGGGAAGGTGACCGCCGACGACCTGGTGGTCGTGGTCGGGGGTGGGCCGATAGGGGCTCTCATCGCCGCCGTCGCCCGGGGCCGCGGCGCGCAGGTGCTCCTCATCGAGCCGGACCCGTTCCGGCGTGCGGTCGCGGGAGAAATCGGGATCGACGTCGTCGACCCGGGTACGACCGACGTCGTGGCGTTGGTGAACGACCGCACCGAGGGCGCGGGTGCCGACGTTGCCTTCGAGGTGTCCGGCTCCGCCGCCGGGGTCGCCACGGCGGTCGACGTTCTGACCACTCGCGGTCGGCTGGTGATGGTCGCGATCCACCCCCAACCCCGGGAGGTGAACCTGCACCGGTTCTTCTGGCGGGAGTTGGAGTTGCTCGGTGCTCGCCTGTACCAGCGCGACGACATGGTGGAGGCGATCCGGTTGGTGGCCTCCGGCGCGATTCCGGCGCGACAGCTCATCTCCCGGATCGAACCCGTCGAGGCGGCCGCCGCCGCGTTCACGGCCCTGGAGGGTGGCGGCGTCATGAAGGTCCTGCTCGACCTGGGGGAGGGCAACCGGTGATGGACCTGTTCGACCTGTCCGGACGGACCGCCGTCGTGACCGGCGCCCGGCGCGGAATCGGTCTTGCCATGGCCGAGGCCCTGGCCCTGGCCGGTGCCGACGTCGTCGGCGTCTCCGCCCGGATGGAAGCGCATGGAAGCGAGGTGGAACGCCGGGTCGGGGCCGCCGGCCGCCGGTTCACCGCGCTGCGGGCCGATCTCGCCGACCGGGCGGACGTGCACCGGCTGGTCCGCGACCTCACCGCGCTCGGGCCGATCGACATCCTGGTGAACAACGGCGGCACGATTGCCCGTACCCCGGCCGCCGACCACCCGGACGAGATGTGGGACCACGTGATCGAGGTGAACCTGAGCAGCCAGTTCGTGCTGAGCCGGGAGATCGGCAGGGCGATGGTCGAGCGTGGCCGAGGAAAGATCATTTTCACCGCGTCGCTGCTGAGTTTCCAGGGTGGCATCACCGTTCCCGGCTACGCCGCGTCGAAGTCGGGCGTGGCCGGGCTGACCAAGGCGCTGGCGAACGAGTGGGCGGCCAGCGGGGTCAACGTCAACGCCATCGCCCCCGGCTACATCGCCACCGACAACACCCAGGCGCTGCGCGACGATCCCGACCGGGAACGGGCGATCCTCACCCGGATTCCGGCGGCCCGGTGGGGCCGCGCCGACGATCTCGGCGGCGCCACGGTGTTTCTGGCGTCGGCGGCGTCGGACTACGTCAACGGAGTCGTGCTGCCCGTCGACGGCGGCTGGCTCGGCCGATGACGGGCGAGCAGGCGCCCGGACGGGCCGGGATCGTCGACGCACACCACCACCTCTGGGTCCGGGCGCGACACCCGCAGCCGTGGATCGATCCGGTGACCATGGCGGCCATCGACGCCGACTTCGAGCCGGTCGACCTCACCCCGCTGGCCCGGGCCGCCGGGGTCACCTCGACCGTAGTGGTGCAGTCCATCGCCTCGGAGGCAGAGACGGTGGACCTGCTGGGCGTTGCGGCCGACAACACCCTCGTCCGTGGGGTCGTCGGCTGGGTGGACCTGACGGCCGACGACGTCGTCGACCGCATCAGGCGCCTGCGGGCAGGACGGGGCGGGGACCGCCTCGTCGGCATCCGCCACCTCGTGCAGGGCGAGACCGACCCGGCGTACCTGGACCGCCCGGACGTCCGCCGGGGGATCGCGGCGGTGGGAGCCGCCGGCCTGGTCTTCGATCTGCTGGTCCGCCAGCACCAGTTACCCATGGCCGTGCGTCTGACGCAGGACCTGCCCGAGGTGAGCTTCGTTCTCGACCATCTGGGCAAGCCCGCGCTGGGCCGTCCGGAGATGGCGGACTGGAGCCGGGAACTGCGGGCGCTGGCGGCCTCGCCCAACACCACGGCGAAGCTCTCCGGTCTGGTGACCGAGGTGCAGGGATCGCCCTGGACGCCGGGCGACCTCCGACCGGCCGTCGACCACGCGCTCGACGTGTTCGGCCCGGATCGGCTGATGTTCGGCTCGGACTGGCCGGTGTGCCTGCTCGCCGCCTCGTACTCGCGGTGGGTCGAGGTCCTGGCGGAGTTGCTGGGGGACCCCGGTGGAGCCGACCAGGCGCTGTGGGGGGACACGGCGCGTCGTGTCTACCGGCTGGGGGCGTCCTGAGGGCGTGGGCACCGCCACGTCGCCCGGCGGTACGCCGCACCGAACCGGGCTTCGGTGCGACCGGCCACACCTGTCCGGGGCGGGTCAGCTCCGCCCGACCTCGTCGCGGTTGACGGCGACCTCGTCGCGGTTGACGGCGACGTCCCGGTCGGGACCGGCTCCGTTTCGTCGGATGCCGGTCCCGACCGGACCGTCACTGGCTACCGCGGTAGCCGTTGTTGGTCAGGCCAGGCTGAACCGCCACTGCTGGTTGGTGGACCCGAGGCAGTTCCACTGCAACAGCCGGGCGCCGTCGCTGGTGGCGGCGCTGGCGACATCCACGCAGAGCCCGCTCAGCGCGCTCGTCAGGGTGTACACCCCGGTGGTCGCCGTCGTCCCGGCGGTGAATTTCTGCTGGTTGCTGTTGTTGCAGGTGGCCTGCTGGAGGAAGGCGCCCGCCGTGGTGGAGCCGCCGGTCACCTCGACGCACTTGCCGCTGTGGACCGCCTTCAGGTAGATCGCACCACTGCCGGCGTCGACGGCCTGCCACTTCTGGTTGTTGCCGCCGGTGGCCGCCCACTGGTGGATCTGGGCGCCGTCGGCGGTGGACACGCCGCTGACGTCCATCAGCTTGCCGCTGTGCGACGCGGTGAGCGTCCAGGTCCGGCCCGCTACGCCGCCGGTGTTGGGTACGCCGACGCCGGCGCCACCGAAGGTGTGCGAGTCGAGGTCGAACCAGTTGTTCGCGCTGCCCTTGAACACCAGGTAGAGCGTCTGGGTTCCGGAGAGGGCGGCAACGTTCACCGGTGGCGTGGACTGGTAGTTGTCCCATCCACCGGTGCTGGGCACGGGTGTGGTGGCGAGCAGGGTGCCGGTCGGCGAGCCGGCGCGCAGCTCGATGGAGCCGCCACCGGAGGGCGACGACAGCCGGTAGCTGACGTTCGTGATGCCCGACAGGCTCATCGGGGTGAACGCCACCCAGTCGTTGTTGGAGATGTCCCCGACGCGCTTGCCGCTCTCCGCGCCGGCCTGGTCGACGATCCGGGTGCCGGACTGGCTGCTGTAGTACTCGGCCTGCTTGTGCTTGGGCTGGAGGATCGCCTGTCCGTAGCCGGTGAGCGGAGCCGCGCCACCCGCGCCGCCGTTGTCGGTGTACCGCGCGTTCAGCACGTAGAACAGGTTGGCGCCGTCGGGGTGTCCGCCGAGCAGGTCGGTGGAGATGGTGCCCGAGCAGCCCGGATATTCCGTGGTCTCGTGCGCGTGGTCGTCGTGCCCGAGCGCCGGGTTGAGGACCACCTTGGCGCAGTCGATCGGGTCGCCGCCCGGGTCGGAGACGCTGATCTGGTACGAGACCCGGTCACCGAAGGTGAGCATGCCGCCGTTCGACGGGGTGGTGATGGTGACCACCGGTGCGGTGTTGCCGACGGTGATCTGGACGTTGGCGAAGCCGGTCTTGCCGGTGTTGTCGGTGACTTTCAACTGTGCCGCATAGTTGCCGTTGGTGGTGTAGACGTGTGACGGGTTGGCCGCCGTCGAGATGGTGCCGTCGCCGAACGTCCACTGGTAGCTGAGCGTGTTGCCGGGGTCCGGATCGGCCGTACCGGCACTGCTGAACTGGACGTTGAGCGGTGCGTTGCCGCTGGTGGGAGTGCCGGTGGCCTTGGCGACCGGCGACCGTCCGCCCTGGACGTAGTCGATCCGGTAGAGCCCGGAATCGCTGTTTCCACCGCCGAAATTGGTGCCCCATTCCAGGAGGTAGAGCGAGCCGTCCCGGCCGAACTCCATGTCCATCGGCTTGTTGAACCTCGCCGTCGGCAGGAACGCGTTGGTGCGGGTCACCGCCGTGGCGGAGTCGAAGTGCACCTCCTTGACGTAGCTGCGCGACCACTCGTAGAAGAAGTGGACGCCGTCGTAGTACGGCGGGAACTTCGTGGCGGACGGGTTCGCCGGGTCGTACCGGTAGACCGGACCGCCCATCGGGCCGGAACCGCCGGATCCGAGCTCCGGGAAGGTCGGCGAGGTGCCGTAGCCGTACCACAGGTTGGGCGCGACGATTGGCCGCAGGCTGGTCAGCCCGGTGTTGTTGGGCGAGTTGTTGACCGGTGCGGAGCAGTTGAACTTGGCGCCGACGACGCCGGTGTCCGGGTTGAACGGCGCGTAGGGCTGGTTGTCGCCGTGGCAGAACGGCCAGCCGTAGTTACCCGCCGACTTGATCACGTTGAGCTCGACGAGCCCCTCGGGGCCGCGGTTGGTGGTCGGTGGGTTCCGGTCGGGGCCGTAGTCGGCCAGGTAGACCCAGCCGTTGGCCGGGTCGATCGAGAAGCGGAACGGGTTGCGAAAGCCCATGGCGTAGATTTCCGGCCGGGTCTGTGCCGTTCCCTGCGCGTAGAGGTTGCCCGTCGGGATGGTGTAGCCGCCGCTGGTCGAGGGCCTGATGCGCAGCAGCTTGCCGCGCAGGTCGTTGGTGTTGCCGGCGGTCCGGGCGGCGTCGAGATTGGCCTTGCCCGACCGCCAGTCCAGCGGCGCGTAGCCCTGCCAGTTGGGGTCGAGGTTCGGCGGCGTGTCGTCCCCGGTGCCGATGTAGAGGTTTCCGTCCGGACCGAATTCGATGTACCCGCCGGTGTGGCCGGGTTCCGGGAACGTGCGGTCACGGTACGCCGGGATGTCGATGATCCGGACCTCGCTGGACAGGTTGAGCGTGTCGCCGGTGAGCGTGTAACGGGAGACGCGGTTGACGTCGGTCGTGCTGCTCGACGGCGAGTGGTACAGGTACACGTGGCCGTTGCTGGCGAAGTTCGGGTCGAGCGCCATCCCGGTGAGGCCGTCCTCGCCGCCGGTGTAGACGCTGAGTGTGGCCGCGGTGACGGTGCTGTTCGTGCTGGGCTTGAAAATCTTGACCTGTCCGCCCCGCTGGACGTAGAGGACCCGCCCGTCCGGTGCCACGGCCAGCGCCATCGGGTCGACGGTGTTGTCGTCGAGGGCACGTTTCTCGAAGTTGCCCCAGACGGTGCCGCCGCAGTCGCCGGCCTCGTTGCCGGCCGCCCACTTGACCCCACCGAGGACGTGGTTGCGGAAGTACGTCTCACTGTACGACTCGGCGGCGTGCCCCATGGCGGTGGTCCAGACCCGGCCGGAGGCGACGTTGCGGCACCAGGAGATCGGATGGTCCGGCCCCATCGCCCGTGATCCCGGGTTGTACGTCCGCTCGTCGGCGGTCACCAGGACGTGGACGTCGCCGCGGGGGTTGCGGTCGAAGTTGTACCACTCCTCGCTGCGGTTCCAGCGGTCCGGCAGGCCGGCCGTGGACGGGTGCTTCTTGTCGGCGACGATGGCGGTGCCGGGCAGTACGCCGGGGGAGTGTTCCGGCATGTGCGCGCCGGCGTTCACGGTCTGGTCCCACCACGGGTACTCGGCTTCGATGCCCATGTCCGTGGCGTTGTGGATGGCGACGATTCCCTTACCGCTGGCGAGGAAACCCTCCACCGCCTGGCGTTGGGCCGCCGAGGTCCACACCATGCCCGAGGTCTGGAACATGATGAGGACGTCGAAGGTGGCGAGGTTGGCGGCGGTGAAGACGTTCGAGTCCTCGCTGTGTACCAGCTCGAAGTTGTTCGCGGTCGCCTGCTGCTGGAACATCGAGACCCCGGCGGGGATCGAGTCGTGTCGGTAGCCGGTGGTCTTGGTGAACAGCAGGGCTCGGAAGGCCGGGGCCGCCGATGCCGGTTGGACGAGCGCGAGCGAGAGTAACAGGCCCGCGATCAACCCGATGATCAATGTCTTGCGACGCATGCCGTCTCCTAGTGTGGGCGGGCAACGAGATTGCGACCACGGGCCCCACGGCGCGTCAGGTTGTGCCTGGACGCGCGAGGGGGCACGAGTGTGCCGGTTGGTCGTCGTGCCGTCCGCCGCAACGGCAGTCAGCCCCTGCAGGACGTCACACAGCGTGGCATGGGCTGTGTTCTCGTCCCGTGGTCTGTGAGGTCAGGATGCGCTAGGCATCGATGGGTGTCAATGGCCTGATCAATGTCCCGGGTCTCCGCCGGGGGTGGGGTGAAGATGTCCGGTTTCCTCGGCCGGCGCCGCAACCGGTCCGGTGGCGGGCCTGGTGATCGGCTCAGGTCGAGGATTGCGGACCCGCATCCAAACATCTATCTTCATACGTGTGATGTTTCGGCCATGTCAAGGCAATGTTTGCAACGCAAGCACATAAGCCTGCGTGGTGACATGCGGAAGCTCGTCGTCCAGCGCCCCGAACGGCTTCGGGGCGGTGCACGGATCTCGTCGGTGACTACTTTCTGTGAGGGTTCTCGGATGTCAGATCCACGGCCGGCGCCGCTGCTCGCCCTGCGCGGCATCGGCAAGTCCTTCCTCGGGGTACGCGTCCTCGACGGTGTCGACCTGGAGGTCGCGCCGGGCGAGGTCCACGCCGTCGTCGGTGAGAACGGCGCGGGGAAGTCCACCCTCATGAAGATCGTCTCGGGTGGGTACGTCCCGGACGAGGGCACCGTCGAGTTCGCGGGCGTTCCGCGCGCGTTCCGTGGTCCACGCGACGCGCAGCGGGCCGGCATCGGCATCATCCACCAGGAGTTCAACCTCCTGCCGGAGCGCACCGTCGCGGAGAACGTCTACCTTGGGCACGAGCCGGTACGGCGTGGCCTGGTCGACCGTCGGCAGATGCTCAGCCGCACCACTCAACTGCTTGCCTCGATCGGGGAGACCGCGTTGCCGGCCGACGCCCGGGTGGGGCGCCTCGGCGTCGCGCAGCAGCAGGTGGTCGAGATCGCCAAGGCACTCGCCCTCGACGCGCGGCTGCTCATCATGGACGAACCGACCGCGGCGCTGGCCGACCACGAGGTCGAACTGCTCTACCGGCTGGTACGCCGGCTCCAGGAACGCGACATCGGCCTGCTGTACGTCTCGCACCGGCTCACCGAGGTCTTCGACCTGTCCGGCCGGATCACGGTCCTGAAGGACGGCCGTCGGGTGACCACCCTGCACACCCCGGACACCAACGCCGACGAGCTGGTGCGGCACATGGTCGGCCGGGAGCTGTCCAGTTACTACCCGGACCGGGCCAGCCCCGACGACCTCGGTCAGGTCCGACTCACCGTCCGCGGCGGGGGAAACAGGAAGTTGCGCAGCGTGGACCTGGAACTGCGCGCGGGGGAGGTGCTGGGCGTCGGCGGCCTCCAGGGCTCCGGGCGATCGGCGCTGGCCCGTGCGCTCTTCGGCGTATCCCCGTTCACGACCGGCGAGGTCACGCTGGACGGCAAGCCGGTCCGGCTGCGCTCGCCGCGCGCCGCCATGCTGGCCGGCGTCGCCTATGTCACCGAGGACCGCAAGGGTGAAGGCATCGTCGCCCGGCAGTCGGTGCTCGACAACGCGCTGCTCGCCAGCCGGGCCGTCTTCGCGGCTCGGTCCGGCCGCGCCGCCCGGACCGTTCGGGTCCGTGAACTGCTCGCCGCGGTGGAGGTCCGCGCCGCCGGCGACGACCAGGAAATCCGCTTCCTGTCCGGCGGCAACCAGCAGAAGGTCGTGCTGGCCCGATGGCTCGCGATCAACCCGCTGATCCTGCTGTTCGACGAGCCGACCCGGGGCATCGACGTAGGCGCGAAGTCGGCCATCCACGACCTCGTCCGCCGCCTCGCCCACGACGGGGCGGCCATACTGATGATCTCGTCCGACCTGCCGGAACTGCTGGGGATGAGCGACCGGATCGTCGTCATGCGCGACGGCCGCATCGCGGGCGAGCTGCCCGCCGGTGCGACCGAGGAGGACGTCGTCGCCCTGGCGGTCGGGACCGTACGGGAGGCGGCCGCGTGAGCGTCCTGTCGCTCCTGCCGGCCCGACGCCCCGTACCGGGCGTGTTCGTGGCCCTGACCCTCACCCTCGCGATCGGGTGGCTGGTCGTCATGGTCGACGGCGGTCAGCTGTTCAACCAGTCGACGACGGTGAGTCTGCTGCATGTCGCCGCCGGGCTGGGGCTCGTCGCCGTCGGACAGACCCTGGTCATCCTCGGCGGCTCGCTCGACCTCTCAGTGGCGTACGTGATCAGCCTGAGCACCCTCGTCGCGGCCGAGACCATGAACGGCAGCGACGCGGCGCTGCTGCCGGCGATCGGCCTGGCACTCACCCTCAGCGCCGGCATCGGCCTGGTCAACGGCCTGCTTGTCACGAAGGTGCGGATAAACGCCTTCATCGCGACCCTCGGCGTCGGCCTGCTGCTCAAGGGATACCTCGACAGCGGCTACGACGGTCCGGCCGGCACCACCTCACCCACGCTCGTGCAGACCCTCGGCTACCAGCGCGTCGGACCGGTACCGCTGTCCTTCCTGTTGCTGCTCGTCGTCACCGGGGCAGCGTGGTTCGCGCTCTCGCGGACCCGGTTCGGCCACCACCTGGTCGCCGTCGGCGGCGACCAGGAGGTCGCCCGGCTCTCCGGCGTCCGCAACGACCGGGTCCTCGTCACCGCCCATGTGCTCTGCTCGCTCTGCGCCGGGCTGGCCGGCATCTACCTCGCCAGCCGGCTCGGCTCGGGGGCACCCCGGGTGGGCACCGAGGGCCTCTACGACCTGGAGTCGATCGCCGCCGTGGTACTCGGCGGGACCGCCCTCGCCGGCGGGCGCGGCGGCGTCATCGGCACCGTCGGCGGAGTTCTGCTGCTCGCCAGCATCGACGCCATCTTCAACCAGCTTGAGGTGGACGCCTTCTTCAAGCAGGTGGTCAGGGGCGCCATCATCATCGCCGCGGTCGCCGTCTACGCCCGCCGGGCCTCGCGAAAGGCGGCGTCATAGCCATGCAGATCGCCCAACGCCGTCCGCTGCCGCTGCGACTCCTGCGGGTACGCCCCGGGGGCGTCCTGCCGATCCTCGCGATTCTCGCGGTGTTGCTGGTCCTCCTCGCCGTCCGGCAGCCCGACTTCTTCGCCCCACCGTCGCTGATGTCCTTCCTCGGCCGTTGCGCGCCGGTCATCCTGCTCGCCGCCGGTCAGTACTTCGTGATCGTCTCCGGCGAGTTCGACCTCTCGGTCGGTTCCCTGGTCACCGCCCAGGTTGTCGTCGCCGCCCGGCTGATCGACGGCGACCCGTCGCGGACGTGGCCGGTGGTGCTGGTGCTGCTCGTCGGCGGCGCGCTCGTCGGGTTGGTCAACGGCCTGATCACGACGCGACTGCGGGTGCCGTCGTTCATCACCACCCTCGGCATGTTCCTGATCCTCGTCGGCGCGGTCTACCTCTGGTCCGACGGCGCACCGAAGGGCGGCTTCTCCGAGGAGTTCCGTCAGTTCGGCCGGCGCTCGATCGAGGACGTGCCGGTGCTCGGACGTCTCCCGTACGCCCTGGTTGTCCTGGTGGTCCTCGCGGTGCTGGCGGTGCTGCTGATGCGGTCGGACTTCGGCCGGACACTGGTCGCCGTGGGCGACAACCCGCGCACCGCCGAGCTGAGCGGGGTACGCGTCTGGCGTACCCGGACGATCGCCTTCGTCCTCAGCGGAGTCGCGGCGGCGGTGGCGGCGATCCTGCTGGGTGGCTACAGCGGCGTGTCGTTCCAGGCCGGCGCCGGCCTGGAGTTCGGTGCGATCACCGCGGTCGTCCTCGGCGGCGTCGCGCTGGGCGGGGGGCGCGGCTCGGTCGTCGGAGCGATGCTCGGTGCGCTGACCCTCGAACTCCTGTTCACCCTCATGAATTTCTACGGCGTCTCCGGCGCCCTCAGGTCGACCGTCCAGGGCGCGATCATCCTGCTCGCCGTGGCGGTCTCGGCAACACGATCTTCGTTGAGATAAGGGGAATCATGGTACGACGTTCCATGGCGGCGCTGGCGGCCGTCACTCTGCTGTCCCTCGCCGGCTGTGCCACCGACGAGCCGACCGCGAGCCCCTCGGGCAGCGCCTCCGCTGCCGGATCGGGCACCGGGGACCAGTCGAAGTTCTTCGTGGAGGCCGACCACCAAGCCGAGATCTCGCTGCTCGACGCCGCCCCGACCGGGCCGGCCGACAAGCCGTGGGAACAGGTGCTCAACCCCACGATGGTGGACACCGCGAAGTTCAAGAAGGACGGCCCGTACAAGATCTGCTTCTCCAACGCGGCGCTCAACAATCCCTGGCGACAGGTCGGATTCAAGACCATGCAGGCCGAGGTCGAGGCGCAGCGCAGCCGCATCAAGGAGTTCGTGCACGTCGACGCCGAAGGCAAGGACCAGAAGCAGATCGCGGACATCAACGACCTGCTCGGCAAGAGTTGCGACGCACTCATCGTCTCGCCGAACACCACCGCCACGCTCACCCCGGCCGTCGAGGCGGCCTGCCAGGCGGGCCTGCCGGTTGTCGTGTTCGATCGTGGTGTCAACACGAAGTGCCCGGTGACGTTCATCAACCCGATCGGAGGCTACGGCTTCGGTCACGTCGGAGCCGAGTTCGTCAGCCAGCGGATGAAGCCCGGTGGCAAGGTGCTCGCCCTGCGGATCCTGCCCGGTGTCGACGTCCTGGAGACCCGCTGGTCCGCGGCGAAGGTGGCCTTCGACAAGGCAAAGGTCGACGTCGTCGGGGTCGAGTTCACCGACGGGGACCCGGCCAAGACCAAGAAGATCGTCAACGACTACATCCAGCGGTACGGCACGATCGACGGCGTCTGGATGGACGCGGGGGCGGTCGCCGTCGCTGCCGTCGAGGCGTTCCAGGACGCGGGCAAGCCCGTGCCACCGATCAACGGCGAGGACCAGCTCGACTTCCTGAAGATGTGGAAGGACAAGAAACTCACCGCGATCGCCCCGACCTACCCGACCTACCAGTGGCGCACCCCGATCATCGCCGCACTGCGCATTCTCGACGGCGCCGAGGTGTCCAGCCCGTGGAAGCTGCCCCAGCCGACCATCACCGAAGCCAACCTGGACCAGTACCTCGACCCGAGCATGCCGCCGCTGCACTACGCCATGTGCGGCTGCACCGACCTGCCCGGCTACCCGCAGCGCTGGAAGTAGGTTCCGGTGTACGCCATCGGCGTCAATCCCTGGGTGTGGACCTCGCCGGTCGACGACGAGGCTCTCGCCGAGCTGATCCCACGGATCGCCTCGTTCGGCTTCGACGCGGTCGAACTGCCGATCGAGCAGCCCGGCGACTGGGACCCGGTCCGCACCCGGGACCTGTTGGCGGCGTACGGGCTCGTCGCGGCCGGCGTCTGCGCGGTCACCCCGCCCGGTCGGGACCTGGTGGACGCGGCGCCGGCCGTCGTGGAGTCGACCGTGGCGTACCTGATGGGTTGCGTGGCGAGCGCGGCGGCCGTTGGCGCACCGTGCGTCGGCGGTCCCGTGTACGCCGCGGTCGGCCGCACCTGGCGGATGTCGCCGACGGCTCGCGCGGCCTGCTACGCGGACTTCCGGCGGGCCTTGTCGCCGGTGGCCGAGCAGGCCGGCGAGTGGGGTGTGAGCATCGGTGTCGAGGCGCTGAACCGCTACGAGACGAGCGTCGTCAACACCATCGAGCAGACGATCGAACTGATCGACGGTCTGCCCCCCAACGTCGGCATCATGATCGATACATATCACATGAACATCGAGGAGGCCGATCCCTACGAGGCACTCGCCGTCGCCGGACGGCACATCAAGCACGTCCAGGTCAGCGGGACCGACCGGGGCGCTCCCGGGCGGGACCACTTCGACTGGCCCCGATTCTTCGCCACCCTGCGAGCCACCGGTTATCAGGGCGCGGTCTGCATCGAGTCGTTCACGGCGGAGAACGAGACCATCGCCACCGCCGCGTCGATCTGGCGTCCGTTGGCCGTATCGCAGGACCGTCTCGCCGTGGACGGCCTGCACCACCTGCGGAAGGTCATCGGGTGACCCGTGGCCGTGCAGGGGACCGTCCGCAGTGGGCCGCCGTGCGGGAGCGGCGGTCCGCTGGTCCATGTTGTTAGCGCTAACGCGACCACCGCGTCAACGAGCTCGCCGCGTTGAGGCGGTTCCACCACCACCCCTCCCAGGTCAGGAGACCGTCCCGTGTCCGTCTCGTCCCCACCCCTTGTCCGCCGGCTGCTGGCCGGCGCCGCCGCGACGGCGATGACCGCCCTGGTCGCCGTGACCGCCTCGGCGTCCCCGGCTCTGGCCGCCCCCACCACCCTCTATGCGTCTCCCTCCGGCACCGGCACCGGTTGCTCCGCCTCCCAGCCGTGTTCGCTCACCGCCGCGCAGGCTGCGGTACGGGCGCGCAACAGCACGATGTCCGGTGACATCGTCGTGGAACTGGCCGACGGGGTGTACCGGCTCACGACGCCGCTGCGACTGACGGCGGCAGACTCCGGCAACAACGGCTACCAGGTGATCTGGCAAGCGGCCGCCTCGGCCCGTCCGACGATCAGCGGCGCGCGGGCGGTCACCGGTTGGTCGCTCGTCGACTCCGGGAGGAACATCTGGCGGGCCAACGTGGGAGCCGGGCTCGACACCCGCCAGCTCTACGTCAACGGCGCCGTCGCCACCCGGGCGCGTACCGCCGTCAACCGAGCCGACTTCACCTTCACCACGACCGGCATGCGGTTCAGCAACAGCGCACTGAACTACCTCAACAACCTCGGCAACCAGAACCGGGTCGAGGTCGAGAGCGTCGGCTCGTTCACCGACCGGTACTCGCCGGTGCAGAGCATCAGCGGCAACTTCCTCACGATGCAGCAGCCCGCCTGGAACAACAACACCTTCGGCTTCGACACCCTGTCCAGCCCGCACCGGGCGGGCCCGTTCTACCTGACCAACGCGTACGAGTTCCTCGACTCACCGGGGGAGTGGTACCTCAACCCCGGCACCGGCGCGCTCAACTACATCCCGCTCGCCGGGCAGAACATGGCCACCGTCAACGTGGAACTGCCGCAGTTGCAGTCCCTGGTCAACGTCGGCGGCAGCTACGACGCGCCCGCGCACCACATCTCGTTGCGCGGCATCACCTTCACCGGCACCAGTTGGCTCGGCCCCAGCAGCAACCAGGGCTTCGCCGACCAGCAGACCGGCGCCCACATCATCGGCACCTGGGCCCGCCCGACCGACGCCCTGACCTCCTGCCAGGCCGGCTGCCCCCAGTTCGAGGCCACCCGGCCGAACTGGTACCAGATGCCCGCCGCGGTGCAGGTCTCCGCCGCCAACACCATCACCTTCAGCGACTCGCAGTTCGTCAACCTCGGACAGACGGCGATCGGCATCGGCAACGACGCCAACGCCCACGCCAGCGGCGTCGGCCTGGGCGCCAGCAACATCACGGTCACCCGCTCCGAGATCGCCCGCAACTCGGCCGGCGGGATCGTGGTCGGCGGCGTACGAGCCGACGCGCATCACCCCGGCGACCAGCGGATGGTCAACCGGGACATCACCATCAGCAACAACCGGGTCCACGACCTCGGCCTGGAGTACCGGGGCGTGGTGTCGATCCTGACCACCTACGTCAACACCGCCACCATCTCCCACAACGAGGTCTACAACATGCCGTACACCGGCCTCTCGGTCGGGTACGGCTGGGGCGCCAACGACGCCGGCGGCAGTCAGCACTACGCCAACCGTGGCCTGTACAACTACCAGCCGCGCTACACGACACCCACCACCGCCGCCAACAACCGGGTCGTCGGCAACTACGTGCACGACGTCATGCAGCAGATGACCGACGGAGGGTGCATCTACACCCTTTCGGCGAACCCGAACGGGGCCATCGACGAGAACTACTGCCTGCGGACCAACGGGTGGTTCGGGCTCTACTTCGACGAGGGCTCCCGCTACTACAGCGCCCGCAACAACGTCTTGTCCTCCACCGGTACCTGGGCCACCGCCAACTACTGGTACGCGGAGAACATGGGCAACTTCACCGTCACCAACAACTGGTCGACCAACGGCAGCACCAACGTGACCAACGGCGATCGCGGCAACGTCGTTTCCGGCAACGTCACGGTCACCAACGGCAACTGGCCGTCGGGCGCCCAGGCGGTGATGACCGCGGCCGGTGTCCAGAACGGCGGCACCAACCCGCAGAACGTGCAGATCGTGGGGGGCCAGTCGGGCCGCTGCGCCGAGATTGGCGGGTCCAGCACGACCAACGGCACCCAGGCCCAGCTCTGGGACTGCACCAGCGGTACCAACCAGCGCTGGACCCAGACCGCCAGTCGGCAGCTCATGGTCTACGGCACCAAGTGCCTGGACGCCTCCGGCCAGGGCACCACCAACGGCACCACGGTGGTGATCTGGGACTGTAACGGCCAGGCCAACCAGCAGTGGAACATCAACGCCAACGGCACGATCACGGGCGCGCAGTCGGGCCTCTGCCTGGATGCGACCGGCGCCGCGACGGCAAACGGTACGAAGCTCGTCCTCTGGTCCTGCAACGGTGGCACGAACCAGCAGTGGCAGCTGCGTAGTTGAGTGGTGGGCGCCCGTACCGCCCTGCGCCGCAGGAGGTACGGGCGCCCGATCGCCCTCGTTCGGAGGGTCGACATCCGTGGGCCTCCGGGTCGGGTCAGGCCCCGAGGCAGGCTCGCACGGCGGCCGTGAGCCGGTCGCCCCGGTCGTCGTCGACACCGCCCATCTGGTTGACGACGTACGCGAAGCCCATCTGGTAGGCGTCGTCGCCGAAGGCCAGGTGGCCGCCCGCACCGTCGTGGCCGAAGCTGAGTGCGCCCAGCAGGGGGCGTGCCGGCGGGGAGTCCAGGAGGAAGCCGGTTCCCCAGCGCTGGCCGGTGTCGGCCGGGCCGTACCGCTGCTGGCCGGCGACCCGGGGGAGGGTCGCGTCGTAGACCGAAGCCCTGGTGAGCAGGCGTTCGGTGCCGACCGGGGACACCGTGGCGGCGTAGAGGCGGGCGAGGCTCTCGGCGGTGCTGACGGCACCGGCTCCGGGTATCCCGGCGGCCTGGATCACCGGGTCGTTGAAGCTGACCAGACCGTCGTGGTCGGCGGGGAACGCGAAGGCGCCGCCCATGGTGAGTCCGCTCTCGGCGACCGGGTGCATGGGCACCGAGGAGCCGGCCGGCGGCGCCAGCATCCAGGCCACCGAGTCGCGTTCCTCGTCGGGCAGACCGATCCAGGTACGCAGGCCGAGCGGCGCGGCGAGTACGTCGCGGAAGAACGCGCCGGGCAGCTGACCGGTGATCCGGTGGATCACCTCGCCGATCAGCCAACCGTAGGTCATCGCGTGGTAGCTGTGCGCGGTGCCGGGCGGCCAGAGCGGCGTCTGCGCCTCGATCGCCTCGATCACCGGCTGCCAGCCGACCACGTCCTCACGGGTGAGGGGCCGGTCCAGGGCTGGCAGGCCGGCCTGGTGGGTGAGCAGCCAGCGCACCGGGATGGCCGCCTTGCCGTGCTGGCCGAACTCGGGCCAGTACCGGGTGACCGGCGCGTCCAGGTCGAGGCGGCCCTGCTGGACCAGCAGGTACGCGCAGATGGCCAGGATTCCCTTGGTGCAGGAGAAGACGACCGCCGGGGTGTCAGCCTCCCAGGGGCGTCCCGACCGGGGATCGGCGAGCCCTCCGTACAGGTCGACGACCTTGCGGCCCCGGACGTAGAGGGCCACGGCGGCGCCGACCTCGTCGCGCGAGGAGAAGTTGTCCCGGAAGATGTCGACGACCCGGCCGAAGCCCTCGTCGGCGTCCCCCCGGATCGATGGATGCGTGGTCACGCACTATCCCTTCAGCGACCCCTGGATCAGGGCCTTGATGAACTGGCGTTGGAAGATCAGGAACACGATGAGCGTGGGGGTGAGGATCAGCAGGGACCCGGCGCACAGCAGCACCAGATCGGTCCCCCACTGGCCCTGGAACGCGCCGAGCGCACCGGCCATCGTGCGTTTCGTGGCGTCGTCGACGAGCACGATGGCGAGCAGGAACTGGTTCCAGGTCCACAGGAACAGCAGGATGGTCAGCGACGCGATGGCCGGTCGGGCGAGCGGTACGTGGATGCGCCAGAACAACTGCCAGGTGTTGCTGCCGTCGACCCGCGCCGCCTCGGAGAGTTCCTTCGGCACGGTGGTGAAGTGTGCCCGCATCCAGAACACCGAGAACGGCATGTACAGGCCGATCAGCGGCAGGATGATCGCCCAGCGGGTGTTGAGCAGGCCGAGGTCGCGCATCTGGTAGTACAGCGGGGTGACCACGGCTTCGAGTGGCAGGGTCAGCCCGAGCAGGAGCAGACCGAAGGCGATCGGACCGCCGGGCACCCGCAGGTGACCCAGTCCGAACCCGGCCATGGTCGCGATGACCACGCCGATCGGCACGACCCCGACCACGATCAGCAGGCTGGACTGCAACAACACACCCATGTTGGCGGCGGTGAACGCGGCGCCGAAGTTGCCCCACTGCGGGTCGGACGGCCAGGCCAGTCCGGTGGGGACGGTGCCGCGCGGCTGCAACGCCGCGGACAGCATGCTCAGGAACGGCAGGAGCGTGACGACGACGAGCGCGATCAGGAAGATCCGTCCGGTCAGGCGTTCGCCGCGGCTGGTGAGGTTCATGCCTTGTCCTCCCGGGTCAGCCGCTGGATCGGCAGCACGCACGCCAGCACCAGCACCATGAGCACCACCGCCAGCGCCGAGGCGAGTCCGACCTGCCGCTGGGAGAAGGCGAGCCGGTAGATCTCCAGGCCGGGCACCGTGGTCTGGATGCCGGGCCCACCGCTGGTGGAGATGTAGACGATGTCGAAACTGGCGAGGGCGGCGATGATGGTCACGGTGAGGCAGACCCCGATCTCCTGGCGCAGGCTCGGCAGGGTGACGGCGAAGAACTCCCGTACGGGTCCGGCGCCGTCGATGCGGGCCGCTTCGTACAGCGCCGGGTCGATCTTGCTCATGCCCGTGACGAGCAGGATCGTGCACAGGCCGAGCATGACCCAGGTACCGATCACGCCCACCGAGGGCAGTGCCGTGTCGAACTCGCCGAGCCAGGCGCGGGTGATCCCGCCCAGGCCGATGGCCCGCAGGATCTGGTTGACCAGGCCGTCGGTGGACAGTAGCCAGGTCCACGCGATGCCGGCGGCGCTGCTTGGTGAACTCGTCCGCCAGCGCCTTGACCAGCGGGAAGCCGGTCTCCGCGTACAGCTCCAGGGTGATCGGCCCGGTGCCGATTTCGGTGCTGACCGGGGCGTCGGACCCGGCCGACGACGGCTGGTCCGATCCTGGTGCGCTACAGGCGGTCATCACCAGGCCGGCGGTGAGGGCCGGCACCAGCAGTGCCAGCCGGCGTCGCGAGAACCTGGTCGAAAAATCCGGCACGTCAACCACTCCTTGATTCATGCCGCGTCACGCCGCCGACGGTCGGGCGGCACAGCCCCGACCGCCTCGCCCCGGTCGCGCGGCCGGGGCCCGGGGGCCGCGACCACGTCGGCCGACACGATCACGGGAAAGGGGGCTGTTTCCCTTCCGTAACACTAAACGACGTCGCTAAAATGATTTAGCAGAGCATGCGCGCGGCCCATGAACCCTGTCAAGGATGAGATCTGTAACGACCTGGAAACGGCTCGGCCACACGGCCGAGCGCGCCCGTCGCCCGTCCCGGCTTCGCTGGACACGGCGGCTCGCGGATGATGAATGAGATGTGGTGGCGCATGTGACGCACCGCGGATTCGGAGGAGTCATGGGCAGCAACAGGGCGACCCTGGCCGATGTCGCACGACTGGCCGGCCTGTCCAAGACCGCCGCCTCGATGGTGCTCAACGGGCGCGAGGGCACCCGGCTCTCCGCAGAGGCCCACCAGCGCGTCTTCGCCGCAGCCGAGGAACTCGGCTACCGACCCAACACGGCGGCGCGCAGTCTGCGCACCCGCAAGACCGCGACCATCGCGTTCGTCTCGGACATCGTCGCCACCACCAGGTTCGCCGGCGACCTGATCCGCGGCGCGCTGGACGCCGCCCGGGAACGCGACCACGTACTGCTCATCACGGAGACCCAGGGCGACGCGGCGTTCGAGCGGTACGCCATCGAGGCGATGCTCGATCGCCAGGTCGACGGCGTGGTCTACGCGGCGATGGCGACCCGTCGGCTCGCGGTGCCCCCCGCCATTCTCGGCGGCCCGGTGGTGCTGCTCAACGCCACCAGCTCGGACGACCTGCCCTGCGTGCTGCCCGACGACGAGAAGGCCGGCGTGACGGTCACCGAGACCCTCCTCGCGCACGGCCATCGCGACCGCATCGCGCTGATCGGCCGCAACCGGCTCAAGGAGGACGACCCCGAGGTCTCCATCGCCGCGCGGGCCCGCCTGCGCGGTATCCGCAGAACCCTCTCCGCCGCCGACGTCACCCTGTTCGCCGAGTGTCACTGCGTGGAGTGGCTACCCGAACACGGGTACGCCGCCATGTGCACCCTCCTGTCCAGGTCACCACGCCCGACCGCGGTCATCTGCATGAACGACCGCCTGGCCTTCGGTGCCTACCAGGCGCTCAACGAGGCCGGGCTGACCGTCCCCGACGACATCTCCGTGATCTCCTTCGACGACGATCCCATCGCCGCCTGGCTCCGTCCCAGCCTGACCAGCGCCGCCCTGCCGCACGAGCGGATGGGGCGCCGTGCCGTGGAACTCGTGCTCGACGGCGGCGCGGCCGGGCCGTCGTACGTTCCCATGCCGCTGCGTCGACGCAGGTCCACCGCCGCGCCGGCCGTCACAACCCACTCACCGAGGTAGGGCATGTTCTAGCTAAACCGATTCACTGGTAGGTTGCCCGCATGTTGCGATTGCCGGACCACTGGGTGTGGGACAGCTGGTACGTCCAGGACGACGACGGCCGGTGGCACGTCTTCTTCCTGCGCGCCTCCCGCGCCCTGCACGACCCGAACCGCCGCCACCAGCGGGCCACGATCGGGCACGCCGTCTCCACCGACCTACGCGACTGGACCCTGGTCGCCGACGCGCTCGTGCCGGCCGACTCACCGGGCTGGGACGATCTGGCCACCTGGACGGGGTGTACCGTCCGCGGCCCGGACGGCCGGTGGCACATGTTCTACACGGGGGTCAGCCGGGCCGAGGACGGACTGGTCCAGCGGATCGGTCGGGCGGTCTCCGACGACCTGACCACCTGGCACCGGCACGGCACCGAACCCGCCGTCGAAGCCGACCCCACCTGGTACGAGCTGCTCGACCGGGACATGTGGTACGAGCAGGCATGGCGTGACCCGTGGGTCTTCGCCGACCCCTCCGGGGACGGCTGGCACATGCTCGTCACCGCCCGCGCCAACCAGGGACCGGCGTCCGAGCGCGGCGTCGTCGGCCACGCGACCTCCCCGGACCTGGTCACCTGGACCGTCCGGCCGCCGCTGTCCACGCCCGCCGGATTCGGCCACCTCGAAGTGCCCCAGGTCGCCGTTGTCGACGGCCAACCCGTCCTGCTCTTCTGCACCAACGCCGTGGCGGACCCCCGCCTCGGCGACCAGCGAATCTGGGTGGTGGACGCACCGAGCGTGCGCGGCCCCTGGGACGTATCCCGCGCGCAGCCGGTCGCGCACCCGCACCTGTACGCACCCCGCCTGGTCCCCGACGGGGACCGGGGCTGGGCGCTCATCGGGTTCCTCGACCACGTCGACGGCACGTTCGTCGGTGAGATCACCGACCCCGTCCCGTTCCAACCCCCGTGGACGGGCCCGAACGCCGACACCGTGCGGGCCACCGTCGGCCACCGGCCATGAGCTCGGCACGGGAGCAGGGGGACGGCTCCGTCAGCCCGGACCCGACAGCGGTCACCGTCTTGGGTGAGGCGGTCGTCGACCTCGTACCGGAGCCCGACGGCCGGTACGCCGCACATCCGGGCGGCAGCCCCCTGAACGTGGCCGTCGGCCTGGCCCGGCTGGGTGTGCCGACCCGGTTGCTCGCCCGGTTCTCGACCACGGCCCTCGGCCGCCGGCTGCGCGGGCACGCGGCGGCCAACGGCGTCGACCTCCGGTACGCCGTCGACGCCGAGGAGCCGGCGACGCTCGCGATCGTCTCCGTGGGCGCCGACGGCAACGCCGGGTACGACTTCTACGTCGAAGGCACGGCGGACTGGGCCTGGCGGCCGGGCGAACTGGACGTCGCACTCGCCCGGCGGGGCATCGTGCACGCCGGCTCGCTGGCGGTGTTCCTGCCGCCCGGCGCGGACCGGATCGGCGCCGCCCTGCGTGCCGCGCGGGACAACGGCATGATCGTCAGCCTTGACCCGAATGTCCGGCCCGGCCTGCTCGGCACCCCCGCCGAGGCCCGCACCCGGGTCGACCAGCTGGTGCGCCATGCCCACGTCGTCAAGGCCAGCGAGGAGGACATCGGCTGGCTCTACCCGGAGCGATCGGCGGAGGAGGTCCTCGAACACTGGCACGACCAGGGCGTGACGCTCGGCGTCGTGACCCTCGGCCCGCGCGGCGCCGTCGCCCGCTCGGGCAACCGGCTGCTCCGGCAGGCGGCCCCCGCCGTCGAGGTGGTCGACACCATCGGTGCCGGCGACGCGTTCACCGCCGGGTTGCTCGCCGTACTCTCCCGGTCCGGTGCGGGGCCCGCCTGGCCGGACGACGAGATCAGTGCCGCCCTGCGGTACGCCGTCGCGGTGGCCGCCGCCACCTGTGCCCGCCCGGGAGCCGACCCGCCGCACCGGGACGAACTGCCCGGCCCCCCGACCGACTCGTCGGGGCGGGCCCCGGACGGGACGTACCGGTAACTTCCGTCCCTGGAGGCCGCACCTATCCGTGTGTCGCGCGGAACCGCAGGGGCGCCGACGACGCGGGTCGGGAAAACGCGGATGTTATCGATAACAATCAAATTACGCATTGGTGTGCCGCTCCCGGTGGTGCGTTCGATCCAGGTCGGCATCAGCTCTGCGGAGCGGTCGATTCGGTCGTGCGGAAATGAGTCGGATCGGGTGTCGATCGTCGCGGCAGGTGGGGTGCGCGGTGGGGACCGTGGCGCACGTCGGACTCCGTTCCGACCGGAAGGCCCTGGTGTCGGCTGCCGCGAGCGTTCGGCGGCGGGAGCGGCCGCCGGTCCGGGGTCGGTCGAGTGGTACGGGGGAAATGAATCCCTGCGTACCTGAAACGAGGACGGTTGCGGCGGCCGGCGATCCGTGGTGTCCTCCAATCGCGAACCTGGCATCGCGCGAGGTGCCACACTGGCGGGTCGGTCGATTCGACCGCGATGAATAGCTGGATTCGCCGATGTTATCGCTGACATCGTGGACTGCCGACAGATGGTCGTGATTGGACAGCCGGGGTCGCCGGACTGCGTGGCGTGTCTCGTCGGCGGTGCTGTCGCTCGGTGTGAGCCGCCCTGCCCGCCGAACGCGCATTCGCGGAGCCGGTCTGCGCGGCGGTCGACCAGGTCCCTCGGAAAGGGGACGGAACGGATCCTTTGCGCCGCCGCGATGTCGCTGTGCCCGAGTTGGGGCGACTGTTCGGCTCCGTTACGGAGCCGTTGCGTACAGATGTCTTGACGAGTTTGGATGTGAGCGTTAACACTATCCCCGTCAACGGTGGAGGTGAACATGGACCGTGTGGACGGAGCTGGCGACCGCTATGTCGTCGGTGTCGACTTCGGCACCCTGTCCGGACGAGCTCTCGTGGTTCGGGTCGGTGACGGCGCCGAGTTGGGGACCGCGGTGCACCAGTACGGCGACGGGGTCATCAGCACGGCCCTTCCGGCAGGCCGACCGCTTCCTCCGGACTGGGCTCTGCAGAATCCCGAGGACTACCGCGACGTGCTGCGGTACGCCGTCCCGGCGGCGGTGTCCGCCGCGAAGGTGGACCCCGCGGCGGTGGTCGGGATCGGCATCGACTTCACCGCCTGCACAGTGCTCCCGACGTTCGCCGACGGCACTCCGCTCTGCGAGGATCCCGAGCTGCGCGACCGTCCACACTCCTGGGTCAAGCTGTGGAAGCACCACGCCGCGCAACCACACGCCGACCGGATCAACGCGTTGGCACACGAGCGTGCGGAGCCGTGGATCGGCC
This sequence comes from Micromonospora sp. NPDC049529, assembly GCF_055586685.1. Lineage (NCBI taxonomy): Bacteria > Bacillati > Actinomycetota > Actinomycetes > Micromonosporales > Micromonosporaceae > Micromonospora > Micromonospora sp. NPDC049529. The sequence goes on along the minus strand of NZ_JBVJHT010000016.1, from coordinate 90,695 downwards.
GGTACGGCGGCAAGATCTCAGCCGAGTGGCAGTTCGCCAAGGGCCTGCAAATGCTGGAAGAGGACCCCGAGGTCTATCACCGGGCCGAGCGCTTCGTCGAAGCCGCCGACTGGATCGTCTGGCAGCTCGCCGGCACCGAGACCCGGAACGTCTGCACGGCAGGTTACAAGGGCATCCTGCAGGACGGTCGCCATCCCTCCCGGGAGTTCCTGACCGCGCTCAACCCGGATTTCGGCGACTTCGTGACCAAGCTGGACGGTCCGTTGCTGCCCCTCGGCGCCCGGGCCGGCGGGCTCACCGCCCGGGCCGCGGCGTGGACCGGCCTGCCGGAGGGGATCGCGGTGGCTGTCGGCAACGTCGACGCGCACGTCACCGCGGCGTCCGCGCAGGCGGTGAAGCCCGGTCGGCTTGTCGCGATCATGGGCACCTCCACCTGTCACGTGGTCAACGGCACACACCTCGCGGAGGTCGCCGGGATGTGTGGCGTCGTCGACGGCGGCATCAGCCCGGGGGCGTGGGGGTACGAGGCTGGGCAGAGCGGGGTCGGCGACATCTTCGGCTGGTTCGTCGAGCACGCGGCCCCGGCCGGCGTCGCTTCGCACGAACGTCTCACCGAACTGGCCGCGAGCCAGGCGGTCGGTGCGCACGGCCTGATCGCGCTGGACTGGTGGAACGGCAACCGCTCGCTGCTGGTCAACCACGACCTGAGCGGGATGATCGTCGGGATGACCCTGGCCACCCGGCCGCAGGACATCTACCGGGCGCTGCTGGAGTCCACGGCGTACGGCACACGGATGATCATCGAGGCGTTCGTGGCGTCCGGGGTGGCGGTGGACGACCTGGTCATCGCCGGCGGTCTGACCTCCAACAGCCTGTTGATGCAGATCTACGCCGATGTCACCAACCGGCCGCTGAACATCATCGGCTCCGCACAGGGGCCCGCGCTGGGATCGGCGATCCATGCCGCCGTCGCCGCCGGTGACTACCCCTCGATCCACGAGGCGTCGCAGGCGATGGGGCGGGTGCACGAGGCCGTCTACCGACCGGATCCCGAGCGGGTGCGGGCCTACGACGCCCTCTACGCCGAGTACCGGACACTGCACGACCAGTTTGGACGCGGCGGCAACGACGTCATGCTCCGCCTCCGGGCGATCCGCAACGCGGCGGTCGATGCCGCCGCCGTCACGCCCGAGACCGCGCTGGAGGTGATCCGATGAACGCCGAGGTGAGCCGACAGATCGCCGAGTTGCGGGAGAGTGTCGCCCGCCTGCACGCCGAGCTGACCCGATACCGCCTGGTCGCCTGGACGGCCGGCAACGTCTCCGCGCGGGTCCCCGGCCGGGATCTGATGGTGATCAAGCCGAGCGGAGTGGGCTACGACGAGCTCTCCGCGGACGCCATGGTGGTGTGCGACCTCGACGGCGTACTCGTCGAGGGGGATCTGGCGCCGTCCAGCGACACCGCCGCCCACGCCTACGTCTACCGGGCCATGCCCGAGGTCGGCGGGGTCGTCCACACACACAGCTCGTACGCCACCGCCTGGGCCGCCCGCGGGGAGGCGATCCCCTGCCATCTCACGGCGCAGGCCGACGAGTTCGGCGGAGAGATCCCGGTCGGCCCGTTCGCCCTGATCGGTGGCGACGACATCGGCAAGGGCATCGTCGGCACGCTCGTCGGGCACCGCTCGCCCGCGGTGTTGATGCGCAACCACGGCGTGTTCACCATCGGCCGCGACGCCCGCGCGGCGGTCAAGGCGGCGGTCATGTGCGAGGACGTGGCCCGTACCGCGCACCTGGCCCGCGCGCTCGGGCAGCCGGTGCCGATCGCGCAGGCCGACATCGACGCTCTCTACCACCGATACCAGAACGTCTACGGCCAACAACCGGCGGCACCGGCGGATTCCTGACCGCCCAGCGGTCGGGCAGAAGCCCGCCGGTCTGCACCACGGAGTTACCAGCACGCACCAGCCGCGTATGCCACTTCCCGCACGTCGGCGGTAGGCGCGGTGCATCCACCACACCGAGCCCAAGGAGATCCGATGAGAAAGATGCGAACGCACTCCGCTGCATGGCGCGCCGCCTCGGTCGTCGCCAGTGTGCTGCTCGTCGGCAGCATGGCGGCCTGCGGCAACAGCGACACCGGCGGCGGGTCCACCGACGACGGCAAGATCACGATGGGCTTTTCGCAGGTCGGCGCGGAGAGCGGTTGGCGTACCGCGAACACCACCTCGATCAAGGAGGCCGCCGCCGCGGCCGGGATCGACCTGAAGTTCGACGACGCGCAGCAGAAGCAGGAGAACCAGATCAAGGCCATCCGCAACTACATCCAGCAGAAGGTCGACGTGATCGCCTTCTCGCCGGTGGTGGAATCCGGGTGGGACACCGTGCTCAAGGAGGCCAAGGACGCCGGCATCCCGGTCATCCTGACCGACCGCTCGGTCGACTCGGCCGACAAGTCCCTCTACAAGAGCTTTCTCGGCTCGGACTTCGTCAAGGAGGGCCGGCTCGCCGGGGAATGGTTGGTCGAGCAGAAGAAGACCGCCTCGGGCCCGGTGAACATCGTCGAGTTGCAGGGCAGCGCCGGTGCGGCGCCCGCGAACGACCGCAAGAAGGGCTTCGCCGAGGCAATCGCCGTCAACCCGAACCTGAAGATCATCGCTTCGCAGACCGGTGAGTTCACCCGGGCCGGCGGTAAGGCCGTGATGGAGCAGTTCCTCAAGGCGAACCCGACGATCGACGTGCTGTTCGCGCACAACGACGACATGGGACTGGGTGCGCTGGAGGCGATCACCGCCGCAGGCAAGGTGCCCGGCAAGGACATCACCATCATCACCGTGGACGCCGTCAAGGACGGCATGCAGGCCCTCGCCGACGGCAAGTTCAACTTCATCGCCGAGTGCAGCCCGCTGCTCGGCCCACAGCTCATGGACCTGGCGAAGAAGGTCCACGCCGGCGAGGAGGTGCCGGCTCGAATCGAGACCGAGGAGACCACCTTCACCACCGAGCAGGCCAAGGCGGCACTGCCCAACCGCAAGTACTGACCGACGCCGGGGTCGCCGCGCTCGCGTGGCGGCCCCGCTGCGTCACCCCATTACCCGCAACGGACCGGGCGTGGCCCGCGATCACCCCGTCCCACGCCCGCCCGGGCGATCCGCAGCGACGACCGGGCGGGCGTACGGGAGCGCAGCGGCCCTCCCCTGTCGACAACCCAGAAGAGGTCTGATGGGATGACGGATAGCCGTCCGGTCCTGACGATGACCGGGATCGCCAAGTCCTTTCCCGGGGTGCGCGCACTCCACGACGTCAACTTCCGGCTCTTTCCGGGCGAGGTGCACGCCCTGATGGGCGAGAACGGCGCCGGCAAGTCGACCCTCATCAAGGTGCTGACCGGCGTCTACGACACCGACGAGGGCACGATCACGCTCGACGGCGAGCAGGTGTCCTTCAGCGGGCCGATGCAGGCGACGGCCGCCGGTGTCAGCACCGTCTACCAGGAGGTCAACCTCTGCACCAACCTCTCGGTCGCGGAGAACATCTTCATCGGACGCGAGCCCCGCTTCCTCGGCGCCGTCCGGTGGGGTGAGGTCCGCCGCCGCGCCCGTGCCCTGCTGGCCCGCCTCGACCTCGATCTCGACGTCGGCGCGCCGCTCGGGACGTACTCCCTCGCCATCCAGCAGATGGTCGCCATCGCCCGGGCGATCGACATCCGGGCCCGGGTGCTGATCCTGGACGAGCCGACCTCCAGCCTTGACGCCGGCGAGGTCGCCCAGCTGTTCCGCATCATGCGGCAACTACGCGACGAGGGCATCGCGATCGTGTTCGTGACCCATTTCCTCGACCAGGTCTACGGCATCGCCGACCGGATCACCGTGCTGCGCAACGGCGGGCTGGTCGGCGAGTATCCGACCGCCGAACTGCCCCAGCTCACCCTCGTCGAGAAGATGATCGGCAAGGAACTCGACGTACTCGACGGGATCGAGGAGCACTCACGGCGCGACGTGGCCGCCCGACAGCAGGGCAGCCCGCTGCTGGCGGTGTCGAGGCTCGGCCGCTCGGGGGCGGTCGAGCCGTTCGACCTCACCATTCACGCCGGGGAGGTGGTCGGACTGGCCGGGCTGCTCGGCTCCGGCCGCACCGAGGTGGCCCGGCTGTTGTTCGGTGCCGACCGGGCCGACGGTGGTCAGGTCGCGGTGAACGGCACGTCGAGCAGCCTGCGTACGCCCGCGCGGGCGATAGAGCAGGGCGTGGGCTTCTGTTCGGAGAACCGCCGCGCAGAGGGCATCGTCGCCGACCTGTCGGTCCGCGAGAACATGATCCTCGCCATGCAGGCCGCCCGCGGCTGGCTGCGGCCGATCCCTCGTCGAAGGCAGGACGAGCTGGTCGAGAGGTACGTCACGGCGCTCAACATCCGGCCGTCCGACCCGGAGGTGCCGGTACGCAATCTCTCCGGCGGCAACCAGCAGAAGGTGCTCCTGGCCCGGTGGCTGATCACCGAGCCACGGCTGCTGATCCTCGACGAACCGACCCGGGGCATCGACATCGGCGCGAAGACGGAGATCCAGAAGCTCGTGGCGCAGTTGTCCGACGGCGGCATGGCGGTGCTGTTCATCTCCGCCGAGCTGGAGGAGGTGCTGCGTCTCAGCCACAAGGTGGTGGTGATGCGTGACCGGCAGATGGTCGCGCAGCTCGCCAACGACGACAGCCTCGACGCCGATCGCATCATGCAGACCATCGCCGAGGGATCCCACCGGGAGGAGGCAGACCGATGAACGCCACCATGGGCCGCTACCGGACGATGATCGGTCACCGGCTGTTCTGGCCCGCCGCCGTGCTGGTCGTCATGTTCGCCGCGAACACGATCTACCGGCCGGGGTTCCTGTCCATCGAGTTCAAGGACGGGCACCTGTACGGCACCCCGATCGACATCCTGCGGCTGAGCGCGCCGCTGATCCTCGTCGCCCTGGGTATGACCCTGGTCATCTCGACCGGAGGCATCGACCTGTCGGTCGGCTCACTGTGCGCGATCAGCGGCGCGATCGCCTGCATGTACATCAGCCAGCAACCCGACCAGAACAGCCTCGCCGTGGTGTTGACCGCCCTCGCGATGGCCTTCGGCGTCGCGCTCGTGCTCGGCGCCTGGAACGGGGTGCTGGTCGCCGTGATCGGTATCCAACCGATCATCGCCACGTTGATCCTGATGGTGGCCGGCCGAGGGCTCGCGCAGCTGATCACCGAGGGCCAGATCATCACCATCAACTCCGAGCCGTACCGGGCGATCGGGCTGGGCCACGTGCTGACCCTGCCGCTGGCCATCTTCGTCGCGCTGGCGGCGGCCCTGCTCGTCGCCGCGTTCACCCGCCGCACCGCACTGGGCATGATCATCGAGTCGGTGGGCGGTAACGCCGAGGCCAGCCGCCTGGCCGGCATCCGCTCCGGCCGGGTCGTGTTCCTCGCGTACGTGCTCAGCGCCGGCTGCGCCGCGATCGCCGGTTTCATGATGACGGCCAACGTCTCCAGCGCCGACGGCAACGCCGCCGGACTCTGGGTGGAGCTCGACGCCATTCTCGCGGTCGTCATCGGCGGCACGTCCCTCGCGGGCGGCCGGTTCTTCCTCAGCGGCACCATCCTGGGCGCGCTGATCATCCAGACCCTGACCACCACGGTGTACGCCATGAACATCTCACCGCAGACCTCGCTGCTGTTCAAAGCGGTCGTCGTGATCGCCGTCTGTCTCATCCAGGCGCCGGCCTTCCGCGCTCGGTTCACCCGTCGCAGGAGCAGCGCGCCGCCGAGCATCATCGCCGCCGAGCCGAAGGAGCAGGTGCCGGCATGACCACCGGATCGCTCACCGCGCGCCCGTCCTGGATCCGACTGCCGAGGCGACAGGTGCCGGTCCTGGCCACGCTCGCCCTGCTGCTGGTCATGTACGGCATCGGCGTGTCCCAGTACCGGGCGTTCTCCAACGTGCAGGTCATCTTCAACGTCTTCATCGACAACGGGTTCCTGCTCGTTGTCGCGGTGGGTATGACCTTCGTGATCCTCACCGGTGGCATCGACCTGTCGGTCGGTTCCGTCGTCGCCATGACGGCGATGGTGTCGGCCTGGCTGCTCCAGGAGGGCCTGCCGGCGGCGCTCGTTCTCGTCATCGCGCTGCTGATCGGTCCGACGCTCGGCCTGCTGATGGGCTGCGCCATCCACTTCTTCGAGATCCAGCCGTTCATCGTCACGCTCGCCGGGATGTTCTTCGCCCGGGGGATGTGCACGTTCATCTCCGGTTCGTCCATCCCGATCACCGATGGGTTCTGGACCAGGATGTCGCAGGAGCGGATCGGTGATCCCCGCGGAAACTTCGTCTCGATCAGCGTGCTGATCACCCTGGTCGTGGTCGCCATCGCCGCGTACACGCTGGCCTACACCCGGCTGGGCCGCAACGTGTACGCCATTGGCGGTAATCCGCAGTCGGCGCTGCTCATGGGCCTGCCGGTGGGGCGGACCCGGATCGCCGTCTACACGATCAGCGGCCTGTGCTCCGCGATCGGCGGGATCCTGCTGTCCTTCTACACCCTCTCCGGCGCGCCACTGATCGCCGTCGGCATGGAGTTGGACGTCATCGCCGCGGTCGTCATCGGTGGCACCGTGCTCACCGGCGGCTCGGGTTACGTCTTCGGCACGGTGCTCGGCGTGCTGGTCCTGGGCGTGATCCAGACTCTCATCACTTTCGATGGAAGTCTCAGCTCCTGGTGGACCAAAATTGTGATCGGGGGTCTGCTCTTCGTGTTCATCCTCTTCCAGCGACTCATCGGAATCCGTTACAAGTGACCGTCCCTCTCGCGGAAGGCAGCCCCATGGCATCACACACCGAACCCGAGGTCTGGTTTCTCACCGGCAGCCAAGGGATGTACGGCGAGGACACTCTCCGGCAGGTGGCCGAGCAGTCACGTCTGATCGCGGCCGTGCTTGACGAATCGCCGCAGATTCCCGCCCGGGTGGTCTGGAAGCCGGTCCTGACCAACAGCGGCGAGATTCTGCGGGTCTGCCGCGACGCCGCCGCGCAGGGCGCGATCGGGGTTGTCGCGTGGATGCACACCTTCTCACCGGCGAAGATGTGGATCGCCGGCCTGGACGCGTTGCAGACACCGCTGCTGCATCTGCACACCCAGGCCAACGTCGTGCTGCCGTGGGCCGACATCGACATGGACTTCATGAACCTGAACCAGGCGGCCCACGGCGACCGCGAGTTCGGGTACATCCAGACCCGTCTCGGTGTGGCCCGAAAGACCGTGGCCGGGCACGTCAGCGACCCGCGGGTGACCGCCCGCGTCGGGGCGTGGGCCCGGGCCGCGCTCGGCTGGTCGGCGATGCGGTCGCTGCGCCTGGCCCGCTTCGGCGACAACATGCGTGACGTCGCGGTGACCGAGGGCGACAAGGTCGAGGCGGAGCTGCGATTCGGGGTGTCGGTCAACACGTACGGCGTCAACGATCTGGTCCAGGTGGTCGGTGAGGTCACCGACGCGCAGGTGGACGAGCTGGTCAAGGAGTACGAGGACACCTACCGCATCGTCGGTGAGCTGCTTGCCGGAGGCGAGCGGCACGACTCGCTGCGGTACGCCGCACGCCTGGAGCTCGGCATGCGCGCCTTCCTGGACGCGGGCGGGTTCCAGGCCTTCACCACGAACTTCGAGGACCTCGGCGGGCTGCGCCAGTTGCCCGGCATCGCCGTGCAGCGGCTGATGGCGGACGGCTACGGTTTCGGCGGCGAGGGTGACTGGAAGACCTCCGTGCTGGTCCGGACCCTCAAGGCGATGTCGGTGGGTGTGGATGGCGGTACGTCGTTCATGGAGGACTACACCTACGACCTCACCCCGGGCGAGGAGTTGGTGCTCGGTGCGCACATGCTTGAGGTCTGCCCGACCATCGCGTCCGGGGTGCCGAACGTGGAGATCCACCCGCTGAGCATCGGGGGCAGGGAGGATCCGGTCCGGCTCGTGTTCGACGCCGCGCCGGGCCCGGCGGTGGTGCTCGGGCTGGCCGACATGGGGGAGCGCTTCCGGCTCGTGGCCAACGAGATCGACGTGGTGCCTCCGCCGCAGCCGCTGCGCCGGCTACCGGTCGCCCGCGCCGTGTGGCGTCCGAGGCCCGACCTGCCCCGCTCGGCGGAGGCGTGGATCACCGCTGGCGCACCGCATCACACCGTGCTGTCCCAAGCGGTCGGGGTGGAGGAGCTGCACGACCTGGCGCAGATGAGCCGGACCGAGCTGGTCGTCATCGACGCCGAGACCGAGCCCCGCCGGTTCGCCGACGAGATCCGCTGGAACCAGGCCTACTACCGGCTGTCCCGCGGCCTCTGACCCGCCCGGCCACGCCGCGTCGATGACGGGGTGGTCCGCCCCTGCCCGCGTCCGGCGGGCCGGGACGGCCCGCCCCGTCCGCGTCTCTGCACGACCGTGAGCCGCTTGTGTTACGTCTTGACTACGGACGTGTTATCGCTCACAGTCTATATCTGAGACGGTCGATATTCGTGGCTGGTCCACCCGTGGTCATGTCTCTCCTCGTGCGCGACAGCAGAGTGCGGCGGAGTGCGATGGGTGATGTTAGCGATCACAAAGGGCAAACTCGACCAGCCTCGCGCCGCCGCCCGGTGCGGCGGGCACCGACTCAGACCGTTCGGTTCGCGTCGTCAGAGGAGGATCATGGTTGCCATCGATCGGGTTCCCTGGGTAGCGCCACCACCACCGCGGCGGCGTGGGTGGTTGTCGCGGGTCGCCGCGGCGGCGGTGGCGGCGGTGGTGGGCGGAGCGCTGGCGGCCGTCGCCCCGACACCCGCCTCGGCCGCGACGGTCGACACCAATGCCTGGTACGTGTTGGTGAACCGCAACAGCGGTAAGGCGCTGGACGTCTACAACCGGGCGACGACCGACGGTGCGCGGATCACCCAGTGGGCGCGTAACGACGGTGCGTGGCAGCAGTGGCAGTTCGTGGATTCCGGCGGAGGCTACTACCGGTTGAGGTCGCGCCATTCGGGCAAGGTGCTCGATGTCTACAACTTCTCCACCGCGAACGGCGCGGCGGTGGTGCAGTGGGCTGACGGCAACGGGACCAACCAGCAGTTCCGGTTGGCGGACTCGGCCGGAGGCTACGTGCGCCTGATCAATCGGAACAGCAACAGGGCGGTGGAGGTGCAGAGCGCGTCGACCGCCGACGGCGCGAACGTGGTGCAGTACGACGACTGGGGTGGCAACAACCAGCAGTGGCAGCTCGTACCCGTCGGCAGCGGCAATCCCGGCAACACGCCGTACGCGAATCCGGTCGTGTGGCAGGACTTCGCCGACGTCGACATCATCCGGGTGGACAACACCTACTACATGTCGGCGTCCACCATGCACTACTCGCCGGGCGCACCGGTGCTGCGCTCGTACGACCTGGTGAACTGGGAGTTCGCCGGTCACTCCGTGCCCCGGCTCGACTTCGGGTCGAAGTACGACCTGAACGGCAGCCGGGCGTACGTCGACGGAATCTGGGCCTCGACGTTGAACTACCGTCCGAGCAACCGGACGTTCTACTGGGCGGGGTGCATCGACTTCGCGCAGACCCATATCTACACCGCGACCGCCGTCGACGGCGCGTGGAACCGGCACACCACCATCAACAACTGCTACTACGACGCCGGAATGTTGATCGACGACAACGACACCATGTACGTGGCGTACGGAAACGGCACGATCAGCGTGGCGCAGCTCTCCGCCGACGGGCGTAGCCAGGTCCGCGCCCAGCAGGTGTTCACCACTCCGTCGAGCGTCGGAACGCTGGAGGGAGCGCGTTTCTACAAGCGCGGGGGCAACTACTACATCTGGCTCACCCGACCGGCGAACGGGCAGTACGTACTGAAGTCGACCAACGGCCCCTTCGGCCCGTACGAGATGCGCCAGGTGCTGCTCGACATGCCGGGGCCGATCTCCGGCGGCGGTGTGCCGCATCAGGGTGGGCTGGTGCAGACCCAGAGCGGCGACTGGTACTACATGGCCTTCGTGGACGCCTATCCGGGCGGCCGGATGCCGGCTCTGGCACCGATCACCTGGACCGGCGATGGCTGGCCCGTGGTGCAGACGGTCAACGGCGCCTGGGGTAGTTCCTACCCCGCACCGAACCTGCCCGCACCGCCCCGGGCGGTGAAGCCACTGACCGGCACCGACACCTTCGCCGGCACCACCCTCGGCCCGCAGTGGGAATGGAACCACAACCCGGACAACAGCAACTGGTCGGTCAACAACGGACTGCGCCTGCAGACCGCCACCGTCACCGGCGACCTGTACGCCGCGCGCAACACGCTGACCCATCGCATCCAGGGCCCCAGTTCCACCGCCACCATCGAACTCGACTACTCCACCATGCGCGATGGTGACCGCACCGGGCTGGCGGTGCTGCGTAACTCGTCGGCCTGGATCGGAGTCCGTCGTGACAACGGCACCACCCGACTGGTCATGCAGAACGGCCTAACTATGGACAGCAACTGGAACACCACCAGCACCGGTACCGAGGTGGCCAGCGCCGCCGTCTCCGGTGGCCGGATCTGGTTGCGCGCCAGCGCCGACATCAGACCCGGCGCCGGCCGTCAGGCCCACTTCTCCTACAGCACCGACGGAGTCACCTTCACCCCACTCGGCAATGCCCTGACCCTGGCCAACAACTGGCAGTTCTTCATGGGCTACCGATTCGCGATGTTCAACCACGCCACCCAGTCGCTCGGTGGCGCGGTCACCGTACGCCGGTTCAGTCTGACAACGCCCTGACACCACTCGGGCGGCGACTGATCTGATCGCTGGCGCGGAGAACCACGTGCCTGCCGGGCGAGTGCCGGCGTGCCACCGCGTCATGTCGTCGCCGGCCTGCTCCACGCTCCGTCCACGGGAGCGTGGAGCAGGCCACGGTGCGCGGGGCGCACACGGTCGTCTGCGTACCCGGCGCACGGTGGTCGCGCCGTGCGACTGTGCGCTCGTTTCGCCGTTCCCGACACAGCGGTGCCGCGTCCGAGCCGTTGGCTGACGTAGACTGCAGGCCATCCAGCGCTGGTCACCTGGGATTGCGCACCAGCGTGGTGACCGAGCGAGGGGGATCGGGCCGAACCGCTCCAGTCGACGTCGACGGGCCGCGGGCCGGAGATGTAGTGGGGGAGCGAAATGGCCGTCCACGGTCCTGCGATGACGGACGTTGCTCGTCTGGCCGGTGTCTCCCACCAGACGGTGTCGCGGGTGCTCAACGGGCACCCGAACGTCCGTGAACAGACCCGGCTGCGGGTGCGAGCGGCAATCGCCCAGCTCGGCTACCGCCCCAACGGCGCGGCGCGCGCCCTGGTGACCGGCCGATCGCAGGTCATCGGCGTGGTCGCGCAGAACACGACGCTCTACGGACCGGCGTCGTTGCTGGCCGCGTTGGAGCAGACCGCTGCGGCGGAGGGTTTCGCGGTCAGCATGGGCAGCGTGCAGAACCTCGACCACCGTTCCATCTCGGCCGCCGTCGAGCGGCACCTGTCGCACCGGGTCGCGGGCATCGTGGTCATCGCGCCGGTCGAGTCGGCGGGTGAGGCGCTGGAGCGCCTGCCCAAGGATGTTCCGCTGGTCACGGTCGACGGTGACCCGAGTCGGCCGGTGCCGTTGGTGACGGTCGACCAGGTGGCGGGTGCCCGAGCGGCGACCCAGCACCTGCTCGACGCCGGGCATCGCAGCGTCTGGCACGTCTCAGGGCCGTCCGACTGGTTCGACAGTGTCGGCCGGATCGACGGCTGGCGGGCGGCACTGCTGGCCGCCGGGGTGGATCCACCGCCGCTGCTGCCGGGGGACTGGTCCGCGGCCTCGGGTTACCGGTGCGGGCAGATGCTGGCGCGGATGCCGGAGGTCACCGCGGTCTTCACCGCCAACGACCATCTCGCGCTCGGCGTGCTGCGGGCGTTGCACGAGTTCGGCCGGCGGGTGCCGGACGATATCAGCGTGGTCGGCTTCGACGACGTGCCGGAGGCCGCGTACTTCATCCCGCCGCTGACCACCGTCCGGCCGGACTTCGGCGCGGTCGCGCGGGCGAGTCTGCAGATGCTGCTGGCGCAGATCGAATCGGGCACCGGCGGTGCGTTGCGTCAGACCATCGCCCCGGCCCTGGTCTCCCGGGACAGCGTCGCCCCACCGCGTCGCTGATCGCGGGCGGCCGGAGCCCGCACCGACGTTCGCGTCCTCGACCGGGTCCGCATCGACGGTGGTGAGCGGCTTTCCGCGTCCGGTCCGAGGTCGAGTGGCAGTCCCGCGCACCGCTCGTCGGGACACCTCCGTTACGAGACCGTGACACCGCTATTTCGGAACAAGTGTTGACGTTCACTTTGTGAGCGCTAACGCTACCCGGAAGGCGACAGTCGGCCCGGCAGTCGGCGGGCGAGTCCAGAGAGGAGAAACTCATGGGCAGAAGGTTCCTGGTTGCTCTCGGCAGCGCCGTGCTGGCGATGAGCCTGGCAGCGTGCAGTGGCGAGGGTGCGGGCGGCGGCGGTGACACCGGCGGGGACAAGCCCGGCGACCTGACCATCGGCGTCTCGATGCCGACGCAGACCTCGGAGCGGTGGATCGCGGACGGCAACGCGGTGAAGTCGAAGCTGGAGGCGAAGGGCTACAAGGTCGACCTCCAGTACGCCGGCGACGACATCCCCACCCAGTCGCAGCAGGTCGACCAGATGATCACCCAGGGCGCGGACGTCCTGATCATCGCGGCGATCGACGGCACGTCGCTCAGCGGACAGTTGCAGGCCGCCGCCGACGCGAAGATTCCCGTCATCTCCTACGACCGGCTGATCCGCGGCAGCAAGAACGTCGACTTCTACGTCAGCTTCGACAACTACAAGGTGGGCGTCGCCCAGGCCACCGCGCTGCTGGTCGGCCTCGGCCTGCAAACCAGGGACGGCGCGAAGGGTACGGCCCAGGGCCCGCTGAACGTCGAACTCTTCGCCGGCTCGCTCGACGACAACAACACCCAGTACTTCTTCGGCGGCGCGATGGACACGTTGAAGCCCTTCATCGAGGCCGGCACGCTACGGGTGAAGTCGGGACAGACCGCTGTCGAGCAGGTGGCCATCCTGCGCTGGCAGCAGGGAACCGCGCAGACGCGGATGGAGGACCTGCTCACCTCCAGCTACAACGACGGTTCGCGGGTCGACGGGGTCCTGTCGCCGTACGACGGCATCTCCCGCGGCATCATCACCGCCCTACAGAACGCCGGCTACGGCGGCGCGGGTAAGAAGATCCCGGTGGTGACCGGCCAGGACGCGGAGATCGCCTCGGTCAAGCTGATCAACGACGGCGTGCAGAGCTCCACCGTCTTCAAGGACACCCGCCTGCTGGCCGACCAGGCCATGCTCGCCGCCGAGGCGTTCCTTCAGGACAAGCAGCCACAGGCCAACGACACGCAGACGTACGACAACGGCGTCAAGGTCGTCCCGGCCTACCTGCTGCCGATCGCCACCGTCTACAAGGACGACATCAAGGCCACCCTGATCGATTCGGGCTACTGGACGGCGGAAGAGGTCGCCGCGGGTCAGGCGAAGAAGTAAGCCGACCCGTCGGGCTCGGCGACGATGACCGAGTCCGACGGCGTCGCGTACCGCGTCGAACCGGACAGAGGACAGTGACCATGGACGACACCATCCTTGAGATGCGTCGCATCACGAAGACCTTCCCCGGAGTGACCGCGCTGGACGATGTCAGCCTCGCCGTGCGCCGGGGAGAGATCCACGCCATCTGCGGCGAGAACGGCGCCGGCAAGTCCACCCTGATGAAGGTGCTGTCCGGTGTTCACCCCGCCGGCTCGTACGACGGCGAGATCCTGTTCGACGGCGAGCCGATGCGGTTCCGCGGCATCCGGGACAGCGAGGCCAACGGCGTCGTCATCATCCATCAGGAACTCGCCCTGGTGCCGCACCTGTCGATCGCCGAGAACCTCTTCCTCGGCAACGAGCGCCGTGGCCGAGGTGGGCTCATCGACTGGAACCGGGCCAACGCCGAGGCGGCGGAGCTGCTGGCGTCCGTCGGGCTGGACGAGAACCCCGTCACCCCGGTCATCCAGCTCGGCGTGGGCAAGCAGCAGTTGGTGGAAATCGCGAAGGCGCTGTCGAAGAAGGTGCGCCTGCTCATCCTGGACGAGCCGACCGCCGCTCTCAACGACGTCGACTCGGCTCACCTGCTCGGCCTGCTGCGGCAGCTCAAGGGCCGGGGGATCACCTGCATCATGATCTCCCACAAGCTCAACGAGATCACCGCGATCGCCGACTCGACCACGGTCATCCGGGACGGGCGCGCCGTGGAGACCCTCGACATGCGAGCCGACGACGTGAGCCAGCGGCGGATCATTCGGGGCATGGTCGGGCGCGATCTGGACAGCTTCTACCCGGACCGTGTGTCGTCGCCCGGTGAGGAGGTGCTGCGGATCGAGGACTGGACGGTGCGGCACCCGACCCAGGACCGGCTGGTCGTCGAGGGTGTCGGTCTGTCCGTTCGCGCCGGTGAGGTCGTCGGGATAGCGGGGCTGATGGGGGCCGGGCGGACCGAGCTGGCGATGAGCGTGTTCGGCCGGTCGTACGGCCGCGACATCGCGGGCCGGTTGTTCGTGCGCGGGCGGGAGGTCGGCGCCCGTACCGTCGCCGAGGCGATCGGCAACGGCATCGCCTACGTCACCGAGGATCGCAAGCGGTTCGGACTGAACCTCATCGACGATGTCTGCCGCAACGTCTCCGCCGCCGCCCTGGACCGGCTGTCCCGCCTGGGCTGGGTCAACGGCAACGAGGAGATCAAGGTCGCCGAGGCGAGTCGGCGGGAGATGAACATCAGGGCGCCCAGCGTGATGACGGTGGTCGGCAAGCTCTCCGGCGGCAACCAGCAGAAGGTTGTCCTGTCGAAGTGGCTCTTCACCGACCCGGACGTGCTGATCCTGGACGAACCGACGCGCGGGATCGACGTCGGTGCCAAGTACGAGATCTACCAGATCATCAATCGGCTGGTCGCCGACGGTAAGGCGGTGATCATCATCTCCTCCGAGCTGCCGGAGCTCCTCGGGATGTGCGACCGCATCTACACCCTCGCCGCCGGCCGGATCACGGGTGAGAAACCGGTGGGCGAGGCGACCCAGGAGAGCCTCATGAGGCTGATGACCAAGGACAAGGAGTTCGTCGGATGACCAGCATCAAGACCCCCTCGACGGAGCGTCCGACGCCTCCGGACGGCGCGCCGGCCGCCGCGCTGCACACCGGGACGAGCGACCTGCGGGCCCTGGTGCTGAACAACCTGCGGCAGAGCGGGATCTACGTCGCCCTGGTCGTCATCGTGGCGTTCTTCGCGATCCTGACCGACGGGGTGTCGCTGAGCCCGGGGAACATCACCAACATCGTCCTGCAGTACTCGTACATCCTGGTGCTCGCGATCGGGATGGTCATCCTGATCATCGGTGGGCACATCGACCTGTCGGTCGGGTCGGTGGTGGCGCTGACCGGGGCGGTCTCCGCCGTCCTGGTGATCCAGCAGGGCTTTCCGTGGTGGGTCGGCATCCTGGCCGCGCTGGCGGTCGGCGTGTTGGTCGGCGCCTGGCACGGGTTCTGGGTGGCGTACGCCGGCATCCCGGCCTTCATCGTGACCCTGGCCGGGATGTTGCTGTTCCGCGGTCTGACCCTGCGGGTGCTCGACAACATCTCGCTGTCGCCGTTCCCGGCCGAGTACCAGCGGGTCGCGGCGGGATTCCTCAACGGACTGCTCGGCGGGCAGGGCTACGACGCCTTCACGCTGCTGATCGGCGTCGTCGCCGTGGCCGGGTACGCGGTGAGCGGTTTCCGTACCCGGGTCGCGCGCATCCGCTACCAGCAGCCCGTCGAGTCGTTTCCGCTGTTCGTCGCCCGGGTGGCGGTGGTCGGGGCGGTCCTCATGTACTTCGCCTGGCAGTTGGCGCACGCCCGTGGGCTGCCGATCGTACTGATCGTCCTGGCGGTGCTCGTGCTGGTCTACGGCCTGCTCACCCGTCGTACGGTCTTCGGCCGTCAGGTCTACGCGATCGGCGGCAACCTCTCCGCGGCGGCGCTGTCGGGGGTGAAGGTCCGCACCGTCAACTTCTGGATGTTCGTCAACATGGGTTTCCTGGCGGCGGTGGCCGGCGTCATCTACTCGTCGCGGTCCAACGGTGCCCAGCCCGCAGCCGGCAACATGTTCGAACTCGACGCGATTGCCGCCGCCTTCATCGGTGGCGCGGCGGTCACCGGGGGAGTGGGTACCGTGGTGGGCGCGATGGTCGGCGGTCTGATCATGGCGGTCATGAGCAACGGTATGCAGCTGATGGGCGTCGACCAGTCGACGCAGTCGGTGGTGAAGGGTCTCGTCCTGCTCGTCGCCGTGGCCTTCGACGTCTACAACAAACGCCGAGCCGGCTCGGCCAGCTGACGCTGGAGCCGGCCGCACCGCGACCGCGCGGCCGTGTTCCCTGGCGACACCGGTGGGTGGGAAAACGCGCGCGTCGTCGCCGGTGGATGGGTACACGGTATTACGGGGATACTTCGGGCACGTTTCATAGATGCTCTTGACAGGCATTGTTAGCGATAACAAGATGGCCTTCACGCCGCTCTCGCGTTTGGAGCTCGCCTTGGCTGTGTCGATCCGCTCGCGTGTCCCCAGGCCCCACCGCAGATCATCGTTGAACAGCCCCAATGTCGCGCTTCAATGTGTCGTGACCGTGATGGCACGGATCGGCGCCACGGTTCACACTCGCCGGCCCGGCCCACTGCGCACGCTCGCAACGGTGGGCGTCCTGCTCGGTGCCAGCCTCGTGGCAACACCCGCCGTGGCGCACGCTGCCGAAGGGTGGTCGCCCCGATCGTCGTACACCTCCACCGACACCGGCGCCGGCACGTACGCGGTGCCGCTGATCAACGCCGACGTGCCGGACATCAGCGTGGAGCGCGTACCGGCCGGCGAGAACGACGAGGGTCGGGACATCTACTACATGATCAGCACGACCATGCACCTGAGCCCGGGTGCGCCGATCATGAAGTCCTACGATCTCGTGAACTGGGAGATCGTCAACTACGTCTTCGACCGGGCGAACATCGGCGACGCGTTCTCCCTGCGCAACGGCCAGAACTCGTACGGCCAAGGTCAGTGGGCGTCGTCGCTGCGCTACCACGACGGCATGTTCTACGTCGCCTTCAACACCAACAACCTCGGTGGGGCGTACCTCTACCGCACCGACGACATCGAGAACGGCGCCTGGCAGCGCACGCCACTCGGTCGTGGTCTCCACGACCCGTCCCTCTTCTTCGACGTCGACGGCACCCCGTACATCTTCTACGGATCCGGCGGAACGAGCGCCGTACGGCTCAACGCCGGCCTGACGGCCATCGAGCAGGACTACCCGAACATCTTCACGGCGAGCAACTACGCGGGGCAGCCGTTCATCGGCGGTCTGTTCGAGGGCGCCCAGTTCTACCACATCGACGGCTGGTACTACGCCGTCATCATCACCTGGCCGTCCGGGCAGGGACGCCAGGTCGTCATGCTTCGCTCCAGGGAACTGCTCGGGCGCTACACCTCCGCCGGTGGTGTGAACACCTACGAGGCGCGCGGGGTGCTCAACTCCAACGGCTTCGCGCAGGGCAGCCTGGTGCCGATCGCCCGCGACGGCGGTGCGACCGACTGGCACGGGATGTTCTTCCGTGACACGTTCCCGACCGGGCGGATTCCGGCACTCATCCCCGCCGTCTGGCAGGACGGATGGCCGACCTTCGGCGCCAACGGGGTCGTGCCGGTCAACGGCGTGTTCGCCAAGCCGATCCGGCTCAGCCCGCAGGAGGAGGTCTTCGAGCGCCAGAAGAGCATCGTCGCCTCCGACGACTTCGCCAACGACGCGCCGCGGAAGGCCTACCAGGACGAGCAGTGGACAATTCCGGAGCCACCCGATGTCGACGAGTCGCTCATCGGCGTCGAACTGCCGACCAATTCCGGGTACGAAGCGTCCGGGGACGTGTCGACCGGGCAGTGGACGACGGTGTCGGGACGGTACGTCGTACCGGCGGCCGCCAACCTCGGCACTGTCAAGTTCGCCGTGGAAACCCCGTGGGCGAACCCGCAGCCGCCGTCGTCGAGCGTGGAGTACCTGATCGACGACGTCTCGATTGTCGGGCAGCCGTCAACGACCGAGTACCCGACCGAGGCCGAGATCGCCCCCAACGGATCGCGGCTGGACCTGGCGTGGGAGTGGAACCACGCTCCCGACAACCGCCACTGGTCGCTCACCGACCGGGACGGATGGCTGCGGCTGACGACCGGCAGACTCGTCACCGGCCAGTACGTCTACACCAAACTGTCCAACCGCGCCGAGTTGGCCTGGTTCGAGGAGGCACGTAACACGCTCTCGCAGCGGACTTTCGGGCCCCGGCAGTCGGTGGAGACCAGGATGGACGTCTCCGGGATGAAGAACGGTGACGTCGCCGGCCTGGCCGCCTACAACCGCGGATTCTCGTACGTGGCGGTCAAGCGCGTCGGCGGTGTCAACACGGTCGGCGTGGTCAACCGGGTCTCGCCTTTCGCGGTCGACCTCGACCAGTCGACGCTGGAGGCCTTCGTGCCGGGCACGACGGTTTCGTTGGGTGACGCGACCGAGGTGCACGTCAAGGCGGATCTCGACTTCGCCTCGCCGCTCGGTCAGTTGTGGACGACGTTCTACTACAGCCTGGACGGGCTGGAGTGGACCCGGCTGGGCAGCCGTGTCGGCCCGCAGACTCTGGACGGCAGCCTCGCGCACTTCATGGGTCACCGGATCGGCCTGTTCAACTACGCGACGCAGGAGACCGGCGGGCGCGTCGACTTCGACCACTACCTGCTCAGCGACACGCTGACCGCGCAGGCCCGGCCGCTGGACACCAGCGCCCTCGACGCGGCCATCGCGTACGCGGGGACGCTCGACGGGCGCCACTACCCGGCGGATGCCTGGGCCGCGACGCAGTCCGCTCTCGCGGAGGCCAGGTCGGCGCGGGCCGGACGGTTCGGCACCCAGAACCAGATCGACGCGCCGGAGCGGGCGCTCAGCTACCGGTTGGCCCGGCTCGGCGTGCTCGCGGCGATACCGGTCACGGTCACCGCGCAGGCGCGGTGCCTGGGTGGCAGGGCGTACGTGGCGGTGCAGGCTCGCAACGATCATGACGGTTCGGTCGGGATCGGTCTGGAGACCCCGTACGGGGAGCGGTCGTTCGAGGGTGTGGCGCCGGGGTCGAACGTGTACCAGTCGTTCAACACGCGGGCCGCGTCCGTGCCGGCCGGGTCGGTGACGGTCCGGGTGGCCGGGGCGCTCGGAGGCAGCGACGTGATGACCGTACGCACCGTGCGGCATCCCACCATCACCTGCGGCGGATAACCCCGGCGCGAGTCCTCACCTCACCGGTCGAGCCGGTGACGGCGGCCGACCCGCATCCGAAGCCGCCCGAGGACGCATTCCCAACGGTCTCCCGTACACCGATGACCCAGTCAGAGATGAAGGAGGATGTCTCGTGGAACAACACATGCGACGGGCGACCCGAGGAGGGGTCGCGGTGATCGCGACGGTCGGCATGGTCCTGGCCGCAGGGATCTTCGCCAGGACGGCACCCGTCCAGGCCGCCGACACGAATCTCATTGTCAACGGCGGGTTCGAGGGGGGCCTGGCGAACTGGTTCGTCAACAACGGGAACTCCGCCGACGGCGGCCAACTGTCGGTGACCTCGGACGCCTACTCCGGTCAGGGCGCCGCGCTCGTCGCCAGCCGGACCACGACCGGATCCGGTCCGATGCAGGACCTGAGCGGGAAGGTGCAGGCGGGGCAGACCTACGTGCTGACGGCCCGCATCAAGTACGAGAACCCGAGCGGGCCGGCGACCAAGCAGTTCTTCGCCACGATGCACTACGGCGCTGCCACCTACACCAACCTCGTCAGCGTGGTCGCGACAAAGGGCCAGTGGGCGCAGTTCAACGGAACGTTCACGATTCCGGCGACGCAGAACGTCTCGACGGCGCGGCTGTTCTTCGAGACACCCTGGACGAGCACGCCGTCCTCGGACCCGAACCTGCACCTCATGGATTTCAAGCTCGATGACGTCTCGGTGGTCGGCGCCGCGCCACCGGCGGCGCCGTCGAAGACGATCGAGGTCGTCGGCAAGCTGCCGGGGGAGCACAACCCGTTGATCGGGCACAAGTTCGGTGCCGATGGATTCGGCTTCGTGCACGACGGCCGGGTGTATATGTACCTGACCAATGACACCCAGGGCTACGCTCCCGACCCCGTCACCGGCGTCTCGCCGGGCATCAACTACGGCGACATCAACCAGATCACGGTGATTTCCTCCGCGGACCTGGTGAACTGGACGGATCACGGCGAGATCCAGGTCGCCGGCCCGAACGGGGTGGCGCCGTTCACCGGCAACTCGTGGGCGCCCGGTATGACCAAGAAGGTGGTGAACGGCGAGGAGAAGTTCTTCCTCTACTACGCCAACGGCGGCGGCTCCAGCAACGTGATCACGGGTGGGTCGCCGCTCGGTCCGTGGATCAGCGAGCGTACGAGCACGCTGATCAACGGCAGTACTCCCGGTGCCGAGGATGTCGCGTGGAAGTTCGACCCGGCTCCCTTCGTCGATGACGACGGCCAGCCGTACCTCTACTTCGGCGGTGGTCCCGCGTCGACGAGCATGCCGCCAGCCGAGCGCTTCAACAACCCGAAGAACATCCGGGCGATCGAACTCGGCGACAACATGGTCTCGACCGAGGGATCGGCCGCGGTGGTCGACGCTCCCGTCGCCTTCGAGGCGGGCCACGTCTTCAAGCGCGAGGGCAGGTACTACTTCTCGTACTCCTCGCACTTCGGCGGGAACGACTTCGGCGGCCCGCAGACGCCGCTTCCCGGCTACCCCGGCGGCGGCCAGATCGGGTACATGATCTCCGACGACCCGATGTCCTGGCCGAAGGAGGCCTATGCCGGCGTGCTGTTCCCGAACCAGTCACAGTTCTTCGGCGCCGGCACCGGTGGCAACAACCACCAGTCGGTGTTCGAGTTCGAGGGCAAATACTACTTCACCTACCATGCTCCGACGCTGAACAAACGCATCAACGGGAACACCACCCAGGGGTACCGCAGCCCGCACATCCAAGAGCTGACCTTCAACCCGGACGGCACGATCCAGCAGGTCGTCGGCACCTATGCCGGCGTCAACCAGGTCCGGAACTTCGACCCGTACCGTGTCTTCGAGGCCGAGACCTTCGGCTGGAGCAAGGGTGTCTCGACCCGGAAGGTCGACGGCGGCTCCGCTCAGTTCGGTGCCGCGGCGCCGAACCTGGTGGTGCGCGACATCGACAACGGCGACTGGACCGCGCTGTCGTCGGTGGACTTCGGCGACAACGGCGCCCGGAGCGTGACGGCAAAGGTGCGAGCGCTCGCGGCCGGCGCGCGTATCGAGGTACGGCTGGACCAGCTCACCGGCCCCGTGGTCGGCACGATTCCGGTCGACACACCGTCCGGCGAATGGGCCGAGGTGACCGCCGAGCTCGACGGCGTGAGCGGCGTGCACGACGTCTACTTCACCTTCACCGGCCCAACCGGCGTCGACCTCTTCGAGATCGACTCCTGGGCCTTCGAAGCCGCGACGGGCCAGCCCGAACTGCCCGTCACGGTCACCGCGCAGGCGCGGTGCCTGGGTGGCAGGGCGTACGTGGCGGTGCAGGCTCGCAACGATCATGACGCTTCGGTCGGGATCAGTCTGGAGACCCCGTACGGGGAGCGGTCGTTCGAGGGTGTGGCGCCGGGGTCGAACGTGTACCAGTCGTTCAACACGCGAGCCGCGTCCGTGCCGGCCGGGTCGGTGACGGTCCGGGTGACCGGGGCTCTCGGAGGCAGCGACGTGACGACCGTACGCACCGTGCAGCATCCCGCCGTCACCTGCGGCGAATAGGCCCACCACGTCCCCTGTCAACCAACGATGACAACGGAGATCACATGAACACAGGTAAACGACGGCAGGTGCTCGCGGCCTGCGCCGTCGGTGCCGCTCTGGCCGGGGCTGCGGTGCTGCCGTCGCCCGCCGTCGCCGAGCCCGGCGACGACGCCGGCGTGCGGGTGACGGTCGACATCGCCGAGATCAGGGAACCGGGGGTGCTCGCCCTGTCGATCGCCGGCGACGCCGTCGCGTTGGCCGAGGACGGCTCGACCCTGCTGGTTCGTCAGTTCGTCGGCACGCTGCCGACCGTGACGGTCACCGACACCCGCGTCGCCGACGAGGTGCCCGACGGTGCGAGCTGGGCCGTGCTCGGCAGCGCCACCGACTTCGACGGCGGTTCCGGCCAGGATCCGATCAGCGCCGAACACTTCGGCTGGAAGCCGCGCCTGCTCGACGGCGGTGACACCGGCCTGGTCACCGAGGGCGAAGAGGTCGTGACCGTCCTCGACGAGGAGACCCTGCCCGGCAACAATGTCGGCCTGGTCGACCAGGAACTGCTGGTCTCGGCCTTCGACTCCGAGGCCGTAGCCAGCGACTCGTACTCCGTCAACGCCGACCTGTACCTGCGCACCCCGGCGGACGTCGCCGCCGGTGAGTACAGCTCCACGCTCACGCTCTCCCTGTTCGAGTAGTGGTTCGGCGGGGGTCTGGACCAGGCCCCCGCCGGCCTGGGTCGAAGGGCCGTCGTCATGACCGTCACCCCGCTGCGCCGGGCGCTCACCATCCTCGCTGCCGCGATCCTCACGACTGCCACCTCGCCGACCGTGGCGGCGGCCGAACCGGACCCGAAAGCCTTGACCTGGACGGTCCAGCCGGCCACCCCGAGCGGGCCGGACGAGCGGCGGTGGATCAACACCAGCCTCGACCCGGGAGAGGTCGTGACCGAACACCTGGCGGTACGAAACTTCAGCCGCACCGCCGTCGTCTTCGCGCTGAAGGCCGCCGACGCCTACCTCACCGACAAGGGCCGCTTCAACATGCTGCCGTCCGACCGCCCCTCGGTCGACGGTGGCACCTGGATCGACGTGCAGGGGAAGGTCACCGTCGGCGCCAACGAGACGAAGGTGGTGCCGTTCACCATCACCGTGCCCCGGAGCGCCACGCCGGGTGACCACCCGGCCGGCATCGCCGCGACCGTCACAAGCACCGGAGGTACGGTCAACGTCGAGAGTCGAGTCGGATTCCGGGTCATGGTGCGGGTCAACGGCACCGTTCAGGCGGCCCTGCCCGTCCAGAGCCTGAGTGCCATCTACACCCCGTCGTGGAATCCCTTCGCGGGCGGCACGGTTCGGGTCCGCTACACCGTGACGAACGACGGAAACGCCTGGGTCACCGGAAGGAGCCGGGTAGCGGTCTCCGACATCCTCGGCCTGACCAGTCACGACGCCACCGGTGACGTCGAGGAACTGCTTCCGGGCGGTAGCCGGGAGGCCAAAATCCGCGTTGACGGCGTCTGGGCGCTGGGACGCCTACGAACAACCGTCACCACGACCCCGACCCTGCTCGGCGACGACCAGGCCGACGCGGACCTCCGGCAGGTCTCCGCCAGCGTCACCACCTGGGCCCTACCGTGGGCCCAGCTCGCGTTGCTGATCCTGTTCGCCGCGCTGCTCCTCGGCCTGCGGGCCACAGCCTGGCACCGCCGACGGCGGCTGGCCGGGCTGGTCGCCCGCGCTCGGGAGGAGGGTCGGCAGGAGGGCCGGGAGTCCGTGCTCGTCGCGGGTTCACCCTCCGGTGGTGAACCCAGCCAGGGCAACGCTCGCCGGCAACCGGGTACGCGGTGACCTCCGAAGGCATGGATCCTGGGATGTTAACGATAATAAGGATGCTGTCGGCCTCACGGGATGTCAGACGCTGCCGGTGCGCCGGATCCGCTTGATGTGCGGGTGTCAAGCCGGTCCTGGCCAGCAAAATCACCGTCGCGAAGAGGGATATCGTACTGACTCTCTTGAATGTAAGGGCGACCGGACGTAACATGTACGACACATGTTAGCGCTCACTTTCGTAAGGATCGTGAGGCAGGGGTCGGCGTTTGTCTCCGCTCCGTCCCACCCGTCCCCGGCGAAGCACTCTGGAGGATTCATGTCATCCCTGCGCCTCAGCCGGCGTCACGTACTGGGCGCCGCAGCCGGCGGTGTGCTGGCCTCGGCGACCGGTGCCGAACTCCTTGGCTCACGCCCGGCGATGGCCGCCGAACTCCCGCCGGTGCGCGCGGACATCGGGGTCTCGGCGTACCCGTTTGCGCTGGGTCAGGTTCGGCTCACCGCCGGGCGGTTCCTGGACAACCAGACCCGCACGCTGAACTACCTGCGATTCGTGGACGTGGAGCGGCTGCTCTACAACTTTCGGGCCAACCACCGGTTGTCGACCAACGGCGCGGTTGCGACCGGCGGCTGGGACGCCCCCACGTTCCCGTTCCGGACCCACATGCAGGGGCACTTCCTGACCGCCTGGGCCCAGGCATATGCGGTGCTGGGTGACACGACGTGCCGCGACAAGGCCAACTACATGGTCGCCGAGATGGCCAGGTGCCAGGCGAACAACGGAGCCGCCGGGTTCGGCGCGGGCTATCTCTCCGGCTTCCCGGAGTCCGACTTCACCGCTCTTGAGGCGCGCACCCTGAACAACGGCAACGTTCCCTACTACTGCATCCACAAGACACTGGCGGGGCTGCTCGACGTGTGGCGGTACGTCGGGAACACCCAGGCGCGTACGGTGTTGCTGGCGCTCGCTGGGTGGGTCGACACCCGTACGGCGCGGCTGACCGCGAGTCAGATGCAGGCGATGCTGGGCACCGAGTTCGGCGGAATGAACGCCGTGCTGACCGACATCTACCAGCAGACCGGCGACGCTCGCTGGCTCACCGCCGCACAGCGGTTCGACCACGCCGCGGTCTTCAACCCGCTCGCCAACAACCAGGACCAGCTCAGCGGGCTGCACGCGAACACGCAGGTGCCCAAGTGGGTGGGTGCCGCGCGTGAATACAAGGCCACCGGCACCACCCGCTACCGTGACATCGCCCGCAACGCGTGGAACCTCACCGTCAACGCGCACACGTACGTCATCGGTGGCAACAGTCAGGCGGAGCACTTCCGTCCGCCGAACGCCATCGCGGGATACCTCAGCAGCGACGCCTGCGAACAGTGCAACACCTACAACATGCTGAAGCTGACCCGGGAACTGTGGCTGCTCGACCCGACCCAGTCGACCTACTTCGACTACTACGAGCGGGCACTGGTCAACCATCTGGTCGGCGCCCAGAACCCGGCCGACAGTCACGGCCACATCACCTACTTCACGCCGCTGAACCCCGGCGGTCGTCGGGGCGTGGGTCCGGCCTGGGGTGGCGGCACCTGGAGCACCGACTACACCACGTTCTGGTGTTGCCAGGGCGCCGGTATCGAGACGAACACGAAGTTGATGGACTCCATCTACTTCCACAACGGCACCACGCTGACGGTGAACCTGTTCGTGCCGTCGGTGTTGACCTGGTCGCAACGGGGCATCACGGTCACGCAGAGCACCGCCTATCCGGCCAGCGACACGACGACCCTGACGCTCGGCGGCACGATGAGCGGATCGTGGAGCATCCGGGTGCGGATTCCCGCGTGGACCAACGGCGCGACGATCAGCGTCAACGGTCAGGTGCAGAGCGTGGCGACGGGTGGCTATGCCACGATCACCCGGACGTGGGCCGCAGGTGACACGATCACCGTACGTCTGCCCATGCGCGTCATCATGCAGGCGGCGAACGACAATGCCAACGTCCAGGCGATCACCTATGGCCCGGAGGTGCTGTGTGGCAACTACGGCAACTCCACCGTCGGTTCGCTACCCGCGCTGACAGTCTCCTCGATCACCCGGACCAGCGCGAGCGCGCTGACTTTCACCGCGACCGCGAACGGGTCCACGGTCAACCTCGTGCCGTTCCGCGACGCGCATGGTTTCAACTACACCGTCTACTGGAACACCGGCTCGGGTGGCGGCACCGGCAACACGTACAAACTGGTCAACGCGGCGAGCGGCCTGGTGCTCGGGGTGCAGGGCATGTCCACCACGGACGGCGGTCTGGCCGTGATGTGGGGAGACACCGGGACCGCCGACCACCAGTGGGTCATGGTGGCCGACGGCAACGCTGTTCGCTTCAGAAACGTCAACAGCGGAAAGGTGCTCGGAGTGGAGAACATGTCGACCGCCGACAACGCCGTGGTGTTGCAGTGGTCTGACAACGGTACCGCCGACCATCGTTGGACACTGACTGACAACGGCGACGGCACTCACAAGATCCGTAACGTCAACAGTGGCAAGGTTCTCGGCGTCCTCAATGGGAACGCCGCCTGGGGTGCGCAGGTCGTGCAGGACGCCGACAATGCCAGCTCCGACAACCGCTGGCGCCTCCAGCGCGTCAGTTGAGGTCTGAAGGACCGCCGGGCCCCGGCGTCCTGGTTCGGCTTTCATGTGCGCGTACCGGTTCGGCGGGGACTCTTCTGGGTTGAGAACTCGACCGCTCCGAGACGGCTGGTGCGCGCCGTCGATCGGCGCGTGAGGAGGCAAAATGCAGTGGAAATCGCGATGGTTGACAGTCCTGAGCCTGGTGGTGGTGGCCGCGTCCGCGGCAGTCGTCGGGACGCACTCGCCACGATCGGCATGGGCACTCGACAACGGCGTGGCTCGTACTCCGCCGATGGGCTGGAACACCTGGAACACGTTCGGCTGCAACATCAACGAGACGTTGATCAGGCAGATGGCAGACACCATGGTGACCAACGGGATGCGCGATCTCGGTTACCGATACGTCGTGGTCGATGACTGCTGGTTCGACCCCAACCGGGACTCACAGGGCAACCTACAGGCCCATCCGAGTCGCTTCCCGAGCGGAATGAAAGCGTTGGGTGACTATCTGCACGCCCGTGGCCTGCTGTTCGGCATCTACCAGTCGCCCATGGACCAGACCTGCGCCCAGTACTTCGACGCCTTTCCCGGCTCGACCGGGAGCCTCGGACACGAGGTCCAGGATGCCCGGCAGTTCGCCGCGTGGGGCGTGGACTACCTGAAGTACGACTGGTGTTCGCCCGCTGGATCGATCAACGACCAGGTCGTGGCGTTCGCGAAGATGCGCGACGCGTTGGCCGCGACCGGTCGGCCGATCGTCTACAGCATCAACTCGAACAGCATCCACGAGAAGACCGGGCCGATGCGCAACTGGGGCGATGTCGCCAACCTGTGGCGTACCACCGAGGACATCACCAACACGTGGAACAGCGGCCAGACGAACGGATACCCGATGGGAATCCAGAACATCGTCAACGTCAACGTCCCACTGTCCTCGTACGCCGGGCCCGGGTCGTTCAACGACCCCGACATGCTGGAAGTGGGTCGGGGCGGCATGACCGACACCGAGATGCGCAGCCACTTCGCCCTCTGGGCGATCATGGCGGCGCCCCTGATGGCCGGGAACGACCTGCGCTCCGCTGACTCGGCCACCCTGACGATCCTGCGCAACCAGCACCTCATCGCCGTCAACCAGGACTCCCTCGCCCTCCAGGCAGTGCAGGTGTCGAACGACCAGACCAGGCGTGTGCTGGCCAAACGGCTCTCCAACGGGGACGTCGCGGTGGCCCTGTTCAACCAGGGCAGCTCCACCACGACCGTCTCCACGACGGCGGCGGCGGTCGGCAAGACCGGCAACTCGTTCAGCCTGCTCGACGCGTGGACGAACGCGACCACCAGCACGTCGGGCACGATCTCCGCCAACGTCCCCGCCCACGGGACGGTGGTCTACCGGGTGAGCGGCGGCGGGACGGTCGAGCCACAGCCGACATTCCGACTGCGCGGCGAATCGTCCGGCCGGTGTCTCGACGTGAATTCGGGGTCGTCGACGAACGGGACCGCGATGGTGATCTGGGACTGCCACAACAATGCCAACCAGATGCTCAGCCAGAGCGGTCAGACTCTCCAGGTCCTCGGCAAGTGTCTGGACATCCCGGTGAGCGCGACCGCCGGCACGCAGGTACAGATCTGGGACTGCAACGGCGGCACCAACCAGCGGTGGACCCACAACGGCAACGGCACGATAAGCAGCGTGCGGTCGCCGACCCTCTGCCTCGACGTGAGCGGAGCCGCCACGACCAACGGCACCGCCGTGATCGTCTGGAACTGCCACACCGGCGCGAACCAGCGGTGGACCCGGACATGACGACGCCTGGGCCGGGGTTCGACGTCGCGTCTCCCCTCGGGGCCGCGGGTGCCCCCCTACGACCGGCTTGGAGACAGGCATGCCGAAGGTGACACGAAGGAATGTGCTCAGGGCTGGGGCCGTGGGGACCGGAGCCGCGTTGCTGCCGGCCGCCTGGAGCGCCACCGCCCGGGCCGGCTCGGTGCCGCCGCCGCAGGTGCTCGCCGCCGGCGATATGGCGCTGTGGTACGACGAGGAGGCCGGCACCGACTGGCTTCGCGCGCTGCCGATTGGCAACGGGCGCCTCGGCGCCATGGTGTTCGGCAACGTCAACACCGAGCGGCTACAGCTCAACGAGGACACCATCTGGGCCGGCGGCCCGTACGACTCCGCCAACGGCCGGGGCGCGGCCGCCCTGGCCGAGATCCGGCGGCAGGTCTTCGCGGACCAGTGGACCCAGGCGCAGGACCTGATCAATCAGACCATGATGGGAACCCCGGGCGGGCAGCTCGCCTACCAGCCCGTGGGCAACCTTCGGTTGGCTTTTGGCTCCTCCGGCGGGGTGTCACAGTACAACCGGACGCTCGACCTCACCACTGCCACCGCCACCACTACGTACGTGCTCAACGGTGTCCGGTATCAGCGTGAGGTGTTCGCCAGCGCACCCGACCAGGTGATCGTGATCCGGCTGACCGCCGACCGAGCCGGCTCGATCACGTTCAACGCCACCTTCGACAGTCCTCAACGGACGAGCATGTCGAGCCCGGACGCCACGACCATCGCCATCGACGGCGTCTCCGGCAACATGGAGGGTGTCAACGGCTCGGTACGGTTCCTCGCCCTGGCCAATGCTGTCGCAACCGGCGGCACGGTCAGCAGTTCCGGCGGCACGCTGCGGGTGGCCGGTGCCACGAGCGTGACCCTGCTGATCTCGATCGGCTCCAGCTACGTGAACTACCGCACCGTCAACGGCGACTACCAGGGCACCGCACGTGCCCGCCTCGGTGCCGCCCGGAACGTGGGCCTCGATCAGCTGCGTAGTCGCCACCTTGCCGACTACCAGGGGCTGTTCAACCGGGTGACCATCAACCTGGGCCGCACAGCCGCGGCCGACCAGCCGACCGACGTACGGATCGCGCAACACGCGAGCACCGACGACCCACAGTTCTCCGCCCTGCTGTTCCAGTTCGGGCGATATCTGCTGATCTCCTCATCGCGGGCGGGCACTCAACCGGCGAACCTGCAGGGCATCTGGAACGAGTCGATGGCACCGCCCTGGGACTCGAAGTACACCATCAACGCCAACCTGCCGATGAACTACTGGCCCGCCGACACCACGAACCTAGCCGAGTGCATGCTCCCGGTCTTTGAGATGGTCAAGGACCTGTCCGTGACCGGGGCGCGGGTCGCCCAGGCCCAGTACGGGGCCGGCGGCTGGGTCACCCACCACAACACGGACGGATGGCGTGGTGCCTCGGTCGTCGACGGGGCCCTGTGGGGAATGTGGCAGACCGGCGGCGCGTGGCTGGCCACCCTCGTCTGGGAACACTACCTGTTCACCGGAGACGTCGAGTTTCTCCGGTCCAACTACGCGGCTCTGAAAGGCGCCGCCCAGTTCTTCCTCGACACCCTGGTCACCCATCCGACGCTCGGATACCTGGTCACGAACCCGTCGAACTCGCCGGAACTCGCTCACCACGCGAACGTCAGCGTATGCGCGGGTCCGACGATGGACAACCAGATCCTGCGCGACCTGTTCGAGGCCGCTGCCAGAGCCAGCGAGGTTCTCGGCGTCGACACCGCATTTCGATCGCAGGTGCGCACGGCAAAGGACCGGCTCCCGCCGATGCGCGTCGGCTCACGCGGCAACATCCAGGAGTGGCTCGCCGACTGGATCGAGCCGGAGCGGAACCACCGCCACATCTCCCACCTGTACGGGCTGCACCCCAGCAACCAGATCACCAGGCGCGGAACACCGCAGTTGTACGAGGCCGCGCGCCGGACGCTGGAGCTACGCGGCGACGACGGAACCGGGTGGTCCCTCGCCTGGAAGATCAACTATTGGGCCCGGATGGAAGAAGCCGCCCGCGCCCACAAGCTCGTCCGGGACCTGGTGCGAACCGATCGGCTCGCGCCGAACATGTTCGACCTGCACCCACCGTTCCAGATTGACGGCAACTTCGGTGCTACCTCCGGTATCACCGAGATGCTGCTACAGAGCCACAACGGCGAGTTGCACGTGCTGCCCGCGTTGCCGACCGCGTGGCCCACGGGGCAGGTCGCAGGACTGCGAGGTCGAGGCGGATACACCATCGGCATGACCTGGACCAGCGGCCAGGCCGACGAGATCCGGATGCGGGCGGACCGCGACGGCGTGGTGAAACTCAGGGCTCGGCTCCTCACGGGAAGCTTCACGCTCGTCGACGTCACCGACGGCAGCACACCGACCACCACGCGACCTGAGGCAGATGTCGTCCAACTCAACGTCCGCGCCGGTCACACCTACCGCGTGGCGCGGACCAGCGTGTCACCGTCACCGACCCTCACCAGCACTGCCTCGCCGTCCGGCGCGCGGGCGGTGTACGCAGTGACGAACTCGTGGTCGGGCGGCTTCCAGGGCGAGGTCACCGTGACCGCGGGCTCGGCCCCGATCCGCGGCTGGACCGTGTCCTGGACCTTTCCCGACGGACAGGTCATCGGCCAGATGTGGAACGGCTCGTACACGCAGAGCGGGGCGAACGTCACGGTGGCGAACGTCGACTACAACGGGTCGTTGCCCGCGGGTGGGTCCGCCACCCTCGGCTTTGTCGCCACCGCGAACGGAGCCAACACCCCACCGACCAACCTCACCTGCACGACGAGCTGATTCGGTACGACGGTCCTTGAGGCTCCGCTGGACCGAACCCACGTGCAGAGCATCTCGGCGCCTATGTCGGTCACGATTCTTGACCGAGCCATGTCGTCCCGGTCCGCCGGGTGGGCCGGAGCCGCCCGCCCCACCCGGTACGGTCACCGGCCGGTGGTACGCCGACCGCCGGCCGGTGACCATCCCTTACCCGCACCGACTCTGTCGCTGATCATGTGACGATGTCCGGTGGACTACCAATATCTGAGCCGTGCTCTCGGTACTTTAGAAGACACTCCTGCCCCATCTGTCCAACATGGTTATCGATCTAGCGGAACGGTCGGCAACCGCGATCAGGGTGCGGACGCGTTCGCGGGCTCGGCGAAAGTGATGTCCACACCCCGGCATGAGTGGGCAGTCAGATGTCACGACGGCGGAGCCGATCGAACGCCTTTGGCGACGGGACAGCGCCCAGTGCCTCTGCGATCGCGGTTGCACAGGCATCAGGACCGGTGCTTGTGGTGTCTACGGCGATGTCGAACTCGCCGTGCGCGTAGACCGTGTTCTGGGAACGGGCCAGACCGATGGGCCGATCTCCGCGACTTCGCTCGCGCCGGTCGAGCTCCTCCTGAGAGCAGCGAACCTCGACGAGTGTAACGTCGTATCCCTCCAATACATCGAGCAGGTCGTTCACACGCCACCGCTCGCTCAACGGATAGTCCATGATGATGTCGTTTCCCGCGGAGGCGAGTGCAGCCACCGCTCGGTGATAGCCGAGACGGGTTCTCCTCAGCATCTCGCGGACCTCCGTGTCATCGAGCACACGAGTGTGAACGGTGGAGCGCATGGCGCCGACCGCGTCAACGGGAACGAGGAACCAGGGGTCGGGCAGGAGCGGCAGGAGTGCCTGACCGATGCTGCTCTTGCCGGAGCTCGAAGCGCCGTTGAGCAGGATAATCCGGCCCCTCCGCCCTGGCATCACCCCGAGACCCTAGCGCCGCGAGCTCATCGGCACGACCGGCGTTGGCTTGATCGTTGCGCTGCGGGCGCTACGCGACGCGCGGTCGGCGGCATGAGCGGATACTGACTGGTCGCGGGGCTCGGCACCCGAAGCGGTAAGGCGTGCCGGCCACTTGGCTCTTGAAAGCCTGTCCCATAGTCGCAGCACTTTCTCGCC
This sequence comes from Micromonospora sp. NPDC049529, assembly GCF_055586685.1. Taxonomy (NCBI): domain Bacteria; kingdom Bacillati; phylum Actinomycetota; class Actinomycetes; order Micromonosporales; family Micromonosporaceae; genus Micromonospora; species Micromonospora sp. NPDC049529. The sequence continues at coordinate 58,484 of NZ_JBVJHT010000016.1, read as the reverse complement.
ATGAGCGGTGGTGGGTACGGGCGCCCGCGTCAGCCGAGCGACGAGGTCGCGGAGCGACGCGAACGACGCGACGCACGGATTCGCACGGATCGGATCGAGCTCGCGATGGCGGAAGTGGAGGACACCCCGCCGACCGACGACATGGAATTTGGACCCGGCCGTGACACGCGTACGCGGCGCCGATGTCTTCCGTCACGCCCTGCGCCGGCAGCAGCGGGGTGCGCGGCTGACCGGCGGGTGAGCGGGCGTGGCGTGCCCGGTCGTGTGTGACCAAGCCGGTCGACGCCGCCCATCTCACCGGAACGTCGCGCCGTAAGACTCTCGCAATGACTGTGGCCATTTCCGTCGGTGCCGTCGCCGTATTCTCGACGAATGTTGAAACGGGTCTTCCGGTCACCGCTCGCCTGGGCCGGTGTGGTGCTTCTCGGCATCGTGGCGGCGTTCGGCCTCTACTGGTTCCAGCCGTGGAAGCTGGTCACGGACACCTATGTCGATGACGCCCTACCCGTTGCGCTGGCGACGACGAAGGCCGCACCCGGCGCATCCGGCACGGCCACGGCTGCTCCGGCGTCCGCCGCGCCGGCCGGGAACGAGGTACTGGCCGCAGGGGTCTTCATCACGCACGAACACGCGACGACGGGGCGTGCGGAGATCGTCCGACAGCCCGACGGCCCGAACCTGCTCGTGCTGCACGATCTCGACACGTCGAACGGGCCGGACCTGAGGGTATGGCTGACCGACCAACGGGTGGTCGCGGGTACGGCAGGCTGGCGGTTGTTCGACGATGGCGAGTGGTTCGAGGTGGCGCGACTCAAGGGCAATCGCGGCGACCAGGTGTACGAGCTGCCGCCGTCGATCGATCCGGCGGCCTTCCGCAGCGTCTCGATCTGGTGCAAACGCTTCGCGGTCTCGTTCGGGGCGGCGGAACTGAAGGCCGCCTGACCCGCGAGCATTCCGCTGACCCGTACGGGGGCGCTCGTCAATGTCGACGGGCCGGGCCGTCGCGAGGCGTACCCGGACCACGAACCGCGTCGACTTCGAGCATGGGTGCCCGCGCGGCCACAGCGAGCGATCTTGCGATAAGTGCCTGGAGTGCGGGCTCTTGCTGTAGATATAACTTTATGGGAAAAGTGTCCGAAGGTTCGGTTATGGTCGGCGAGTTGAGGTAGCAGTGGAGCGACCCGTCGCCGTCGTCGCGCGGAACACGATAAGTGAGCAGCTTTCATGAGCACGGTCTTCCTGCCCGAGCCGATCGTCAGGCCACCCGCGCCCGCCGTCGATGTCGACCTGCGGGGGCTCGAAGCGGACCTACGTGCGATGGTCGACGGTGAGGTGCGCTTCGATGCCGGCTCCCGCGCGGCCTATTCGACCGACGCCTCGAACTACCGACAGGTCCCGCTCGGGGTGGTGGTGCCCCGGACCGTCGACGCCGCCGTGGCCGCGGTGGCGGTGTGTCGGCGATACGGCGCCCCGCTGGTCTCCCGTGGCGGCGGGACAAGCCTGGCCGGAGAGTGCACCAACACCGCGGTCGTGCTGGACTGGTCGAAATACTGCAATCGTCTGCTGGAGGTCGACCCGGATCAGCGAACCTGCCTGGTGGAGCCGGGCATCGTGCTCGATACGCTCAACGAGCAGCTCCGACCGGTCGGGTTGGAGTTCGGCCCCGAACCCGCCACCCACGATCACTGCACGATCGGCGGGATGATCGGCAACAACTCGTGTGGTGCGACCGCGCAGCGGACCGGCAAGGTCGTCGACAACGTGGTGGAGCTGGAGGTGCTGCTCTACGACGGCACCCGGATGTGGGTCGGCGCGACCAGCGACGAACAGTACGCCGAGATCCAGCGCCTGGGCGGCCGCCGCGCGGAGATCTACCGGCGGTTGCGGGCACTGCGTGACGAGTACGGCGACGAGATCCGGGCCCGTTACCCGGACATCCCACGGCGGGTGTCCGGGTACGACCTGGACAGTCTGCTGCCTGAACGAGGCTTCCAGATCGCCCGTGCGCTGGTCGGTTCGGAGAGCACGCTGGTCACCGTGCTGCGCGCGCGGCTGCGGCTGCTGCCCGCCATCAAGGCCCGGTCGCTGGTGGTCCTGAGCTATCCCGATTTCGCGAGTGCCGGTGACGACGTACTGCGGATATTGCCCTTCGACCCGATCGCGCTGGAGGGTATCGACGACAAGTTGTTCCGCTTCGAGCAGCGCAAGGACCTGCACCCCGCCGCCCTGCACAAAATGCCCCCGGGGGGCGCGTGGCTGTTCGCCCAGTTCGGGGCCGACACGAAGGAAGAGGCCGAGGCCGCCGCCAACCGGTTCGCCGAGGCTATGCGCCGCGCGGGTGGCCCGGGTGTGCACCGTTTCGAGGACGAGGCGGACGAGAGGCAGCTCTGGGAGGTACGCGAGTCCGGACTCGGCGCGACGGCCCACGTACCCGGCGAGCACGACGCCTGGCCGGGCTGGGAGGACTCCGCGGTGGCGCCGGACCATCTCGGCGACTACCTGCGCGACCTGGATCAGCTCTACCGGGAGTACGGCTTCGAACAAGCCTCCCTGTACGGGCACTTCGGCCAGGGCTGTGTGCACACGCGGATCCCGTTCGAGCTGCGTACCGCCGAGGGCGTACGGCAGTTCCGTTCGTTCGTTGAGCGCGCGGCCGACCTCGTCCTGCGGTACGGCGGCTCGTTCTCCGGGGAGCACGGTGATGGGCAGGCCAGGGCGGAACTGCTGCCCAAGATGTTCGGTGAACCGCTGATGCGCGCCTTCGGGCAGTTCAAGGCCGTGTTCGATCCGGAAGACCGGATGAACCCGGGCAAGGTCATGCCGCCATACCCGCTCGACAGCCACCTACGGCTCGGTGTCGACTACGACCACGGGCCCACCGACACGGTGTTCCGCTATCCCCAGGATGGTGGCAGCTTCGCCCACGCCGTGCTCCGGTGCGTGGGGGTCGGGAAATGCCGCCGGGAGCACGGCGGCGTGATGTGCCCCTCCTACATGGTCACGAGGGAGGAGGAGCACTCCACGCGGGGCCGCGCCCGGCTGTTGTTCGAGATGCTCGACGGCAGCGCGCGCGGCGGCACCATCGCCGACGGTTGGCGGTCCGACGCCGTACACGATGCGCTCGACCTCTGTCTGGCCTGCAAGGGCTGCAAAGCGGACTGCCCGGTCAACGTCGACATGGCCACCTACAAGGCGGAGTTCCTCTCCCATCACTACGCGGGTCGGCTGCGGCCGCGCGCCCATTACTCCATGGGCTGGTTGCCGGCGGCCTCGATCGTGGCATCGCTGGCGCCGAGGTTGGTCAACGCGGTGGCGCACGCCCCCGGTCTGGCCCGGATCGTGAAAATGGCCGCCGGGGTGGACCAGCGTCGTGAACTACCGATCTTCGCCGAGCGGACGTTCCAACGTTGGTTCGCCGGGCGGCAGCCCGGCGGCGACGGGTCTCGGGGTGAGGTGCTGCTGTGGCCGGACACCTTCACCAACCATTTCCACCCCGGGGTGGCCCAGGCCGCCGTCGAGGTCCTGGAGGCGGCGGGTTGGCGGGTCCGGGTACCGGACCGGCAGCTCTGCTGTGGCCTGACCTGGATCTCCACCGGGCAACTGCACACAGCGAAACGGATACTGCGACGTACGGTCGACACGCTGCGGCCCCAGCTGCGCGAAGGCACCCTGATCGTGGGGTTGGAGCCGAGCTGCACCGCCGTGTTCCGCTCCGACGCGACCGAGCTGTTCCCCGACGACCAGGACGTACGGAAGCTCGCTCGGCAGACCGTCACACTCGCCGAGCTGTTGCGCGAGCACAGCCCCGGATGGCAGGCCCCACAGGTGCCCCGCACCGCACTGATCCAGACCCACTGCCATCAGCACGCCATCCTCGGCACGGAGGCGGACCGGGCGGTGCTCGCCGACGCCGGCGTACAGGCCGATTTCCTCGACTCCGGCTGCTGCGGACTCGCCGGGAACTTCGGCTTCGAACAGGGCCACTACGAGGTGTCGGAGGCGTGCGCCGAACGCGCCCTCCTTCCCGCCTTACGAGCCGCGAACCCGCACGACGTGATCCTTGCCGACGGCTTCAGCTGCCGTACCCAGGTCGAACAGGGCGCCACGAACGGCCGCCAGGCGATCCACCTGGCCGAACTGTTGCGTGCGGGTCTGCGCGGCGACCACGGCGGCCCACAGCCGGAACGCGAGATGGCGCAACGTCCTACCGGCCCCACCGCCGGTCAGCGGGCCGGTACCGCCACCGCGGCAGGACTCGCGGTGGCGGGCGCGCTGACGGCCGCCGGCGTGCTCGCCCGACGCTGGGCATCGGGGCGCTGAAAGCGTCATGCGCGATGGTGGACGATGCGCCGTCAGGGGCACGGCTTGATCATGGGCGTGGTTTCCGTGGCGGCGAGCGTGACAAAAGCGGGCATGTAGCATAATTTGGGCGTGCCACCCAGGAACGACAGTCCGCAACTCGCGCGCCATCCGGGGCGGCTGGTGGCATTCAGCGACGGCGTCTTCGCCATCGCCGTTACGCTTCTCGTGCTGGAGATCCAACCGCCGAAGGACTTCGGGCACCTCCTGCAGGGCCTCGGGGCATTGTGGTCGTCGTACCTGGCGTACGCGCTGAGCTTCCTGCTCATCGGGCAGGTATGGGTCAATCATCACGTCATGTTCGACCGCGTCCGGCACGTCGACCGTGGGGTCCTGTTCCTCAACACGTTGCTATTGATGGTCATCGCGTTCCTGCCGTTCTCCACGTCGCTCCTCGCCGCCGCATTGCGCGCGGATCAGGGCCTACGTACGGCGGTCGTCGTCTACGGCACCACACTGTGGACGGCGGCAGCCCTGTTCAACATCATCTGGGCTCATCTCTGCCGCGCCAAACTGCTGGACTCCAGCCTCGGCACCCTCGGTGTCCGAGCCATCGGCCGCCGATTCGCGCTCGCGCTGGTCTGGATCGGCTCCGGCATCCTTGTCGGCGCATTCGTGCCGATCGCGGGCGTCGCCATCATCGCCGGCTTCCTGCCCGCCTACTACCTACCCATCCGCGGCGAGTACGGCGAGGACAACAGGTGACTCGTCACGGATTAGCCATGGCAATACTCACACTCTGTGTACTGGGTCCGTTTCTCGTCACGCATATGCGAGCATCGACGCACGTTACGTAGGTACGGGCGTTGACTGGTTGGGGGAGCATGCCCATAGGTCAGGTGCGGCGTGACCAGTTCGGGGGTCTGCTCAGGACTCTTCGCCTGGAGCGGGGGCTGACCCAGGAGGAGCTTGCCGAGGCGGCCGGGTCCAGCGTGCGTGGCATCCGGGAGATGGAGCGCGGCCGCGTACGCAGCCCGCAACGACGGACGGTGGTGCTGCTCGCCGACGCCCTGCGGCTGGCCGGGACGGATCGCGACGGTTTCGTCGCCCTGGCCCGGGCCGAGCGGCAGCCGCACGACCGCGCGGCGGTGCCGTACGAGTTCGTGACGGTGGTCGTACCCGGGGAACTGCCCGCCGCCGTCCCGGACCTGGCCGGCCGGGCGGAGATCCTGGAACGGCTGTCGACGCTGGCCGCCGACGTCACCGCCGGCCGGCCGGACACCGCCTCGGTGGTGGTGCTGCACGGGCCGCCGGGGATCGGCAAGACCAGCCTCGCCGTCGCGGCCGGACATCGACTCAGTCCGGACTTCGCCGGCGGACAACTCTTCGTCGACCTGCAGGGCGCCTCTCCGGACGGACCGGTGGACCCGGCCGAGGCGCTGGCCGGACTGCTGCGTTCGCTCGGGGTGCCGGACAGCCGGGTGCCGGTGTCGTCGGCCGAGCGGGGTGGTCTGTTCCGCACCCTCACCCGGGACCGGCCACTGCTGGTGGTCCTGGACAACGCCGCAAACGAGGCCCAGGTACGCCCACTGCTGCCCGCCGGGCGGGGATGCCTCGCGCTGGTCACCTGCCGGCGTCCGCTGACCGGTCTTGCCGGGGCGGCCCGTCAGCCGCTCGACCTGCTCGCCCCGGCTGCCGGTCGCCTGCTGCTCGCGGCGATCGTCGGCGCCGACCGGATCGCCGCCGAGCCGGCCGCCGCCGACCAGCTCGTCAAGCTCTGCGGCCGGCTGCCGCTGGCCGTCCGGATCGCCGGCAACCGCCTCGCCAGCCGACCGCAATGGTCGGTCGGTTGGCTGGTGGACCTGCTCCGCGACCAGCGTCGGCGGCTGACCGTGCTGACCGCTGGAGACCTGGGCGTCCGGTCTGCGTTCGAGGTCTCGTACCGGCAACTGGACCCGATGACCGCGCGGGTGTTCCGGCGCGCCTCGATGATTCCCGGCACCGACTTCGAACCCGCGCTGGTCGCCGCCGTGGCCGGCACCGACGAGGAGAGCGCGGCGGTGGCCCTGGAGGAGTTGGTCGAGGCCGGTGTCCTGCTGAGCACGGGGGACCGGTACCAGTTTCACGACCTGGTCCGGCTCTACGCCCAGGAACGCCTCGACGCCGAGGAACAGCAGGCCTGCCGGACGGCGGCGCACGATCAGATGATCGGCTGGCTGCTGCGGCGTACCCGGCAGGCCGGCGCGATGTTCGAACCGGTCGCCGGGCGGGCGGACTCCCCGTTCGACGACGATCGGGCTGCGGCGTACTGGCTGGATCGGGAGTCCGCTAACTGGCTCGCCGCGCTGCGCGAGGCGGCCCGGCGCGGTCGGCACGCCGACGTGGTCGCGGTCGCCAGGGCACTGCACTGGTACTCCGACGCCAACAGTCACCGGCACTCGTGGGACGAGATCTTCTCGCTGGGAGTGGCTGCGGCCCAAGCCGCCGGCAGCCCTCGCGACGAGGCCGTACTGCTGAATTTCCTGGGTTGGGCCCGGTACTTCTGCCGGGACCGCAACACCCAGGGGCTGGCCGCCCTGGGCCGGGCACTGGAACTGGCCCGGCGGATCGGGGACCGCCGGGAGGAGGCGTGGGCCCTGACCTACACCGCCGCGATCCTCATTCGGATCGGCCGCGGCGGGTCGGCCATCGACCACTGCCGCCGGGCCGTGGGCCTGTTCCGCGAGATCGGGTACGCCCTCGGCGAGCACAGTGCGGCGAGCGCGCAGGGCGGGGCGCTGGCCGCGCTCGGCCGGTTCGCCGAAGCGGCCGAGTTGCACCGCGACGTGCTGGCGTTCTACGGCCAGGGCAACGGTCTCAGCCGTACCGGCACGGCGGTGGCCCGGGCCGGCGCGATGATGAGTCTCGGGGCGGATCTGGCCGGGATGGGCCGTTGGCGGGAGGCCGCTGACGAGTACGCGCGCGCCCGCCGGGTGTTCAACCGGTGCGGCGCGACGTTCAGCGAGGCCAGCGCCATCCACCGGTACGGGCTCGCGCTTCAGGCGTTGGACGAGATCGACACGGCGGCCGAGGCGCTGCGGGCGGCGCTGGCCCTGTATACGGCGCTGTCCTGCCCCTGGTGGGAGGCGCAGACTCTGTACGCGCTCGCGGCGCTGGCCGACGCGGCTCCGGACCGGGCCGCCGACGCCCGCCTGCTGCGCCAGCGGGCGCTCGACCGGTGCGGCGAGCTGGACGCCCCGGAGGTGCGAACCCTGCGCGCCACCCTGCGACGCGAACTGGCCGAGTCCTGACCGGACACGTACCGGGCCCCGCCGGCGATGCGGTGGGGCCCGGTGCCGGTGGACGGCGTCAGTTGCAGGTGGTGCCGTTGAGGGTGAACGGTGCCGGAGTGGCGGGGGAGCCGCTCGCGGTGAAGCCGAAGTTGACGGCGCCGCCGGTCGGGATGGTGGCGTTGTAGGTCTCGTTGGTGACGGTCACCGCCGGGCCGGTCTGCTGGAAGACGCCGCTCCAGTGGCCCTGGACGAGTTGCCCGGCGGGGAAGGCCCAGCCCAGCGACCAGCTGTTGACGGTCGGGCCGTCGTTGTAGACGGTGACGCTGGCGGTGTAGCCGGTGCCCCACGAGTCGGTGACGACGAAGGAGACCCGGCAGGTGCTGACGATCGCCGTCGCGGGCACGAGGTTGCCGTAGTCGTCACGGGCGGTGGCGAAGTCCTGGAATCCGAAGCCCGGGCCGGCCGACCGGGTGGTGGTGCCGGCGGCGAGCACGGTGCCGTCGCCGTTGACGGCGTAGACCGGGCCGCCACTGTCGCCGCCCCGGGCCGATTCGTCGCCGTCGAGTTGGGTGGCCTCGACGAGGTCCTCGATGTCGTCGTAGTGGAAGTCGACCCGCAGGTTGCAGACGGGGCCACCGATCTCCCCCGCCGAGGTGTACCCGGACTGGCACAGCAGTTGGCCGGGGAAGACCTCGGTCCAGCCGACGACCTGGGCGCGAACCTCGTCATGCTGGCCGCCGACGTAGAGGTGGTCGCCGGGTGCCGACGTCGAGATGATCATCGTGTCGTGGTCGTCGTTGCTGTCGACCGCGTAGCCGACCAGCGTGCCGGTGCCGGTGGTCGTGTCCCAGCCGACGTGCCAGGGCGAGCCGACGGCTCCGCAGTGTTCGGCGGTGAGGACGTAACCGGCGTCGGTGTCGGCGTCGCGTACGCCGAAACCGGCGGTACAGCCGGGTGTGGTGAACCCGATGCCCGACCCACCGTCGAACGGCGCGGAGTCGTTGGCCCGCGACCTTTCGACCATCCGGTCGCGTTCGACGAAGCTGGTACGGACACCGGTGAGCGGCAGCTTCGGCAACCTGGTGCCCAGGGTGTCGTCCACGGCGATCTCGATGCCGGTGCCGTCCGTGCGCAGCCTGACCGAGTGGCTCGCGTCCGCCGGGTCGGCTTCCACCACCGGGGTGAGTCTGGCGGCCGCCTTGCGCAGTTCGGCGCGGGAGTAGGTGGCGTTGGACACCTCGACCGGTGCGGTGCGGCTGGCGGCGGTGACGGCTGCGGTGATGTCGGTGGGTGGCGTGCCCTTCCACCACAGGGTGACGTGGTCGTCGACCAGGCCGATGCCGGCGTAGCCGCGTGCCGGCGCGCGTTCCACCGCGGTGCGGATGACATTGGCCGCGTCGACCAACGGGGCCTGGGCGATCATCCGGTCCCGGGTCTGTGCCGGGATGATGTTGAGGATGGACCTGGCGGCCCCGGCCGCCCCCGGCTGGCCGGACTCCGCAGACGCGGAGGTGGGACCGGTAAGCGCCGTCTGGCCGGACTCCGCGTACGCGGAGGTGGGACCGGTGAGCGCCGTCGCACCGACCAGTGCCCCGACGACCACCGTACGGGTGATCGCTTTCCGAATTGGTGTCATGGCGGTCAGTCAAGCAATGTCCGTTGCCGGCAGACAGGCAGGACGCCCGGCAGGAGTCGTCCTGCCGGGCGTCCTGCCGGGCGGTCGTCCGGTGCTGGCGCTCGCCACGCTGCCCGACGAGGCGCGGTTGCGCCGAGATCTCGGCGAGCGTGCCAGGACGGCGGTGCTGGAGCGTTGCACCATGCCACGGCTGGCTGCGGACTACGGGAACGTGATCGCGCAGATCTGTGCGTGGAGCCGACCGTGCACGGTGACGCCGGTTCGGTCCGGCGTCCGGGTACCGGACGCCGGACCGAACCTCATTCGTACGCCGTACTCACATTCCGGGGCGGCAGTTCGGGTTGCAGTGCATCAGTTGCAGGCTGTCGAGCTGGTAGCTGAAGTTCTGCCCGGCGGGGCTGACCACCGAGAGCTGGACCTGGGTGGCGCCGGACGGGGCCTGGACCGGGTTCCAGGTCCGTTCCGGCCAGTCGGTGGCCATGCTGAAGAGTCCGCTGTCGCTGTCGCCGATCCAGGTGCCGGAGCCGTTGTACCAGGACAGCCGCAGCTTGACCGAGCCCGCCGAGGCCGACCGGATCCGGGCGAAGAACTTGTAGTACTGGCCGGCGGTGACGGACTTCCGGGCGGTCACCGACACCTTCCCCTCGGCGTGCGACTGCACGTTCGCCTGGAGCGAGCGCCGCCCGTCGTAGTAGTAGCAGGAGAGGTTGCCGTCTCCGCACGACGGGGTGACCTGCATCCAGGCGCCCCCGCTCACGGAGAATCCGGTCGGGGTCGCGCTCGGGGTGTTCGCCTCGACGGTGCGCTCCTGCGCCGTGAGCAGGTCGTTGCTGTAGCCGACGTCGCAGCAGGTGGGCGTGGTGAGGGTCGGGTGGGCGGCCACGTTCCAGGGCAGGACGCCCGAGCCGGTGGGGCTGTCCCGGTAGAACCTCGCCGAGACCTCGCTCGGGTCGTAGTTCGTGTTGAAGTCCTGGTCGAGCATCCAGTAGTTGGCCCAGTCCATCATGATGTCGGCGACGTACTGCTGATTGGTCTCCTGCGACCAGGCGTGGCCGGCGCCGAGCAGGTGCAGCAACTCGTGCCCGACGATCCCGCTGTCCCACAGCTCGGCGGTGCCGAAGCAGCCGTTGCCGCCGGTGGTCATCGCCGGCAGGACCATGCAGGCGGAGTTCGTCGCGGACGGGACGTGCGCGTCGGTGAAGACGAAGTACCAGCGGTTCGGGTCGTCGTACCCGGCGGCGGTGATGTCGTTGTAGACGCCGACCCAGTCCGAGCCCTGGCCGGTCGGGGTCGTGATGTCGAGCTTCTCGGGCACCACCAGCGCCCGCGCGTAGTCGGCGTAGGTGCTGTTCGGGGTGTACCGGCAGGAGAAGTTGACGTGCTGGTCGTAGTTGCTCGACTCGTCCAGCAGCCAGTCGATCCGATCCACCACCTTGGCGATCTCGTCGACGAAGGCCTCGTAGTGGTTGCCTTCGCTCTCGTGCCAGCCGTAGATGATCTGAATGGCGGGGATGGTCGGCGTGGGTGGCGAGGTGGGGGTGGTGGCGACCGTCGCACACCCTCGTTTCGGTACGGCCACGTCCGCAGGCTGGGCGTACGGCTGGGTCGGTTCGCTCGCGTTGAGGAACGGATCATGAGCGTAGGCCGGTGTCGCGCCGGCCAGCACCACGGCCGTTGCGACCACTGTGGCCAGCATCCAGCGCCCTCGTCTGATCAAGACCATCCTCCTCGACAGGTTGGGGCGGCGCGCCGACGCGACGCTGCGTCCCAGTCGAAAACGCCCCACAAATTCGGATTAGTCAATGTTTTGATCTCGGGCGTTCGCTTGTCAACCAATTCCGTACAGGTAGATCGGAAGCGAGTTGCTGTGCGGCGTCCTGAAGGCCGGTCTCCTGGAACCAGGGCTTGGTACGGCCCGTGGTCAGCGGACCCCGGCCAGCGCCGTGACGATCCGGAAGGTTTTCGGAATTTCCGGTGTCGCTCGCTCTGATCATGGTTCTCGGGCCGAGACTTCGATGTGATCTCGGGCAATCCCGATCGACCAGATAGGACGGTTGCTCAGGATGAACAGCTCACCGGGGGAAGCCTGCTACCGGAGCCATGTTTCCGAAATGTTTCCGGAAGTTGTTGACAAGTCGACGGCCGGGTCAATAGCGTCGCCATCGACGGTGCTCAATCACTGTCAAACCATCCACCGCGACCCATTCTCCCGGTCGTCGCGCAGGACGACCGCCAACCACCACCACCGCCTGGTACGACGCCGATGACCGGTGGTCGTCACCCGGCCACCGGCAGCCCGCCGGGTCGTATCGCACTGCCGGCTTCCCGTCAGCCGTCCCGAGGAGGAAGCAAGAACATGACCGACATCAACCACACCCCCACCAGATCGAGCAGGCGCGGCCGGATACGGCTACTCCTCGGCGCCATGTGCGCCGCGGTACTGGCCGTCGGCAGCACGGCGATGGCCACCAACGCGTACGCCGAGGCCGACCGGACCGTCAGCTCCAACACCACCGGCACGCACAACGGTTACTTCTTCTCGTTCTGGAAAGACAGTGGCAACGCCAGCATGACCCTGCGCGCCGACGGCCGGTACTCCAGCCAGTGGGGCAGCGGCACCAACAACTGGGTCGGCGGCAAGGGCTGGGCCACGGGTAGCCGAAGGACGGTCAGCTACTCGGGCAGCTACAGCCCGAACGGCAACAGCTACCTCGCCCTGTACGGATGGACGCGGAGCCCGCTGATCGAGTACTACGTCGTGGAGAACTTCGGCACCTACAACCCGAGCACCGGCGCCACCCGGATGGGCTCCGTCACCACCGACGGCAGCACCTACGACATCTACCGCAGCCAGCGGGTCAACCAGCCGTCGATCGACGGGATCGCCACGTTCTACCAGTACTGGAGCGTCCGACAGCAGAAGCGCAGCAGCGGCACCATCACGACCGCCAACCACTTCGACGCCTGGGCCCGCGCCGGCCTGAACCTCGGCTCCAGCTGGGCATACCAGATCATGGCCACCGAGGGCTACCAGAGCAGCGGGAGCTCCGACATCACCGTCCGGGAGGGCGGTGGCGGCAACCCCACCTCCGCACCCACCACCGGCCCACCCGGAAACGGTAACTGCACCGCGACGCTCTCCGCCGGTCAGCAGTGGAGCGACCGGTTCAACCTGAACGTCGCGGTCAGCGGCGCCAGTAACTGGGTCGTCACCCTCGCCCTGAACGGCGGTCAGAGCGTGCAGAACAGCTGGAACGCCTCCGTCAGCGGCACGAGCGGAACCGTCACCGCCAGACCGAACGGCAGCGGCAACAACTTCGGGGTGACGATCATGGCCAACGGTAACTGGACCTGGCCGACGGTCACCTGCCGCACGGGCTGATCCCACGACCTCCTGACAGCGCACTCGTGGTGCGGCGGCCTCGGCTGCCGCACCACGCTGGCATCCGTGAGCGGCTTCTTTGCCGATCTCGTCGCACCCGAGGCACTCCGCGGCCTCGGGTGCGACCGATCCTCGCCGGTTCCCGTGCGCATCACCCCGCCCGCCAGCGCGGGCCGGCCCGGTTGCTCGGGGACACCATGGGTTTGCGCTGACAGCGACGTTGGTTCGGTCTCGCGGGTACGCGGTCAGCGCGTCACCGTCCGTTCAGGACCCGGTCCATCACCGCGACGAAGCGGTCCGGCTGTTCGAACATGGCCCGGTGGCCGGCCGTCTCGAAGACGTCCAGGTGCTTCCGTGGCGCCCGCAGCCGCTCGTACCACTGAGCGAAGACCGTCGCCAGACCGCGCATCTCGTGCCCGCCCTGCACGAAGTAGACCGGTACCTCCAGTCGCGGTGCGTCGCGGCGCAGGTCGACGTGCTGCATTCGGGGGTACAGGGCGCTCCAGGTGTCGAGGACCGCGTTCGTCAGGTGGACTTTCTGCAGCAGGGTGTACTCGGGGACGTCGAGACCGAAACCGGTGGCGCCCTTCGCGTTGGGGCCGTGGTCGTAGTCGTACACGCGGGGTGCGTACGTCATGATCGGCTCGTAGAGGTACACGTCCGCGTACGGCGGCGGGCCCTGGCCGGTGAGCTGCCGCGCCAGGCTGTCGTGGCCCGTCTCACCGGCCCAGGCCAGGATGTCGTCGTAGAACAACCGGTCGCTGGCCGCGAGGTCGACCGCCTGACCGGCGCCGACGTACGCGTGGAACTTCTCCGGGTGGCGCTGGACCGCGAGCACACCGACGATCGAGCCACCCGAGTGTCCCAGCAGGTAGATCTTGTCCTGGTGGAACCGGTTCCGTAGGTAGTCGGTGACGGCCAGGGTGTCGGCGACCGCCCCGTCCAGGGTGACCGTGCCCGTGGGTTCCAGCGCCGGATACGACGACCCGCCGCCGCGCCGGTCGAGGGTGACCACCACGAAGCGCTGTTCCAACGCGGCGAGCTGCTGGCGCATCGAACCGATCTCGGTGCCGCCCGGTGCGCCGGGGATGAACAGCAGCACCGGCGCCTCGACGTCGGCGCCACGGATCATCATGCCGAGCCGGTGCGGGCCGACGTCGACGAGGGTCAGCTCGGCGACCCCGCCCGGAATCGGAGCCGTCCGGGCCGGTACGGCGACCGCCACCGTGGCCACGACCAGGACGGCGGTCAGCGCGACCGTACCGGCCCGCCGGATCCGGCTGCCGCTGCCGCCCCGGCGGGTGAGTCCGGCACCGTAGGCGGCGCCGAGCCCGAGTGGCAGGACCGACAGCACACCGTGCACGCCCCGACCGGCGAGCAGGGCGACCATCCCGAACGGGCTCGCGTGCGGCGCGTCCACGGACGGTCCGCGTACCCCGATCCGGGCCAGCTCCAGCGCCACCACGAAGGCCGCCGGGGCCGCGAGCATCGCCCACCGCGAACGGCTCCACCAACCGGCGGCGAGACCCAGCGAGGCGCTGATCCCGACCGACCAGAGTGCCTGCCCGTTGGTCAGCGGCCCGCGCGGTGTCCACCGGGCCGCCACGATTCCCCAGGCCGTCGCGGCGGCCACCACCGCGACCATCCGCCACAGTTCTCTGCTCGTCATGGGGCCGAGGATGGCCCGGCGACGCCCGCAGCACATCGGCCGAGGGTCGGGTCCGGCACCCTCCGGCCGATCCGGTCCCGACCACGACTTTGGTAGGTCCCGCCGGGTACCCGGACCTCGTAGGCTGCGCACATGTCGGCCCTGCTCTTCGCCCTGCTCGTCCCCGAGCCTGCGGGCGGCAGCCGATCGGCGCGACGCGACCGGCTCGCCGACGGCATCGCGATCGGGTTGGCCTGCGGCTACGGCGCGCTGATGGTGCCACTGGGCGACGCGACCGCCCCCGGCGCGGCCCTGCCCTGGCCGGTCGATGTCGGGATCGGCACGCTGTGCGCGTTCGCCCTGGTGGTACGTCGACACTGGCCGCTCGGGCTCGCCCTGGTGCTCCTGCCGTTCGGCGCGGTGTCCGTCATGGCGACCGGCGCGATCACCGTCGCGCTGTTCACCGTCTCGATCCGCTGCCGGGCGCCGGTGGCGTTCCTGCTCGGCGCCGTGAACGTCCTCACCGGTGTCGGGTACTTCCTGTTGCAGGACCATCCGCCGTACCCGCTCTGGGTCGACGTCCTGATGCGTCTGGTGACCAGCGCCGCCGTCGTGGGATGGGGGCTGTTCGTGCAGGCGTACCGGGGGCTGACCCGGTCGCTGCGCGACCACGCGACCCGCGTCGAGGCCGAACAGCAGCTGCGGGTCGAGCAGGCGCGGCTGACCGAACGTGCTCGGATCGCCCGCGAGATGCACGATGTGCTCGCCCACCGGATGTCGCTGGTCAGCCTGCACGCCGGAGCCCTGGAGATCCGCACCGACGCGAGGCCGGAGGAGGTGGCCCTCGCGGCCGGGGCGATCCGGGCCAGCGCGCACGAGGCGTTGCAGGAGTTGCGAACCGTTGTCGGAGTGCTCCGGGACGGCACGACCGGGCGGCCGGAGCCGCCGCAGCCGGGCCTCACCGATCTACCCGAGCTGGTGGAGAGCGCCCGCGCGACGGGGATGACGGTCGGTTACACCTGCGGGGTGCCACCGACCGGCCCGTCCGTGGTGCTCGGCCGGACGGCGTACCGGTTCGTGCAGGAGGGGCTTACCAACGCCCGGAAGCACGCGCCGGGCGCTGCGGTGGAGGTGCTGCTCGCCGGCACGCCGGGCGAGGAACTCCGGATCGCGATCACCAACCCGTGCACCGGCACCTTGGAGCCGCCGACGATACCGGGCGCGGGGATGGGGCTCGTCGGCCTCGGTGAACGGGTCGCGCTGGCCGGCGGCCGGGTCGAGTACGGCGTCGACCGCGACACCTTCCGGCTCCGGGCCTGGCTGCCGTGGCCGGCCTGAGGCGGGACCGCCCGATCCGGCTGGCGATCGTCGACGACGACCCACTCGTACGCGCCGGGCTGCGGATCCTGCTGGGCGGCTCACCGGACATCGAGGTGGTCGCCGAGGCCGGGGACGGCGCCCAGGCGGTGTTGCTCGTGGACGCCCACTGGCCGGACGTGATCCTCATGGACATCCGGATGCCCAGGGTCGACGGCCTGGTCGCCACGCGACGCATCCGGTGCCGTCCGTCGCCGCCGCAGGTGATCGTGCTGACCACCTTCAACGCCGACGAGTACGTCCTGGAGGCGCTGCGCGGCGGAGCCAGCGGCTTCCTGCTCAAGGACACCCCACCGCACGACATCATCGGGGCTGTCCGTACCGTCGCGGCGGGTGCGGCCACCCTGTCTCCGACGGTGATCCGTCAACTCATCGACCACGTCGCCGACCCGGCGGCGGGCCCCCGGCGAGCCCGGGCCCGTGACCGCCTGGCCACGTTGACCGACCGGGAGCACGAGGTGGCCGTCGCGCTCGGGCGCGGAGCGTCGAACGCGGAGATCGGTGCCGCGCTGGGCGTGAGCGTGCCCACGGTCAAGGGGCACGTCTCCCGGCTGCTGGCCAAACTGGAACTCAACAACCGGGTCCAGGTCGCGCTCCTCATCCACGACGCCGAACTACTGCCGTAGGAGCGCCGCCGGGCGGCCGACCGGCTCAGGGCGCCGGGGTACGACGGTCGTTCAGCGCGCGTGTTGCAGGGCCCAGTCGAGCACCTCGTCGGCGATCTGCTCCCAGCCCTTCTGGGCGGGGAGCAGGTGGGCGTAGCCCGCGTACTCCCGGCGTTCCGTGACGGTGTTCGACCTGTAGTGCTCGGCGTTCGACTCCTGGATCGCCGGCGGCATGATGTGGTCCTCGGAGCCGGAGACGAACAGCAGCGGCGCCCGGTTGTCGTTGTGGTAGTCGACCCGGGCGTCCTGGCGTCCGAGCTGGAAGTTGGCCAGGACGCTGCTCCACAGGATGCCGCCGTTGGCCGGGATGGCGTAGCGCTGCCAGAGCTCCCGGCCCTCCTGCTCGGTGAACGTGTTGGTGAAGGCGTACTGCCACTGCTCGACGGTCAGCGGCACCGCCCGGTGCCGGTTCGCCGGGTTCTTGAGCACTGGAAAGGTCGACTTGACCTGCGACAGCGGTGCCACCCGGACACCCTCGGTGGGTGCCGAGTTCATCGCCACGCCGGCCGCACCGAAGCCGTGGTCGAGCAGGATCTGGGTGAACGCGCCTCCGGCGGAGTGACCGATGATGATCGGCGGCGGGTCCAGCTCGCGGATCACGCTCTCGTAGTGACCGATGATCTGCGGCACCGTGGTTTGCAGGATCGGCGTGGGGTCGGCGTTGAGCGCCTCCACCTCCACCTCGTAACCGGGGTACGAGGGTGCGATGACCCGGAAACCCCTGTTCTCGTAGTGGCTGATCCAGTTTTCCCAGCTGCGCGGGGTGACCCAGAACCCGTGCACGAGCACGATGGTGTCGGGTGCCATGTCAGGCGTCCTTTCCGTACCGGAAGTCGAGCAGGTCGCGGCGGGGCCGGCGGCGTCCACGTCCGCGACGCGTGTTCACGGCCTCGCGGAGCTACGTTTCGGCGCACGGAACCCGTCGCGCGACCGGCTGGCCTCGTCGCGACCGGCCCGGCGAGAAATGTCGCACCGCAGCAGCGGCGGAAGTGTTCCGGAGACGCACGGTTCTGCCGCCTGCGTGCAGCACCGCCGGCCCGACGTCAGGAGGACGCCCACCGCGTCAGCCGGCTCCGACGCCACCGTGCTGCCGCCACGAGGCGCGCGATCAACCGGCGTCCGAGGAGACGTTGTCGCGGGTGGCCGTGGCCCTCGTCGCGGCCAGCTGCCGTGGTGTGACGCCGAAAGCCTCGCGGAACCTGCTGGAGAAGAAACTCGGGTTGGAGAAGCCCCAGGCGCGGGCGGTCGCCGCGATGGAGGTGTAACGCTGGCGGGAGGCCGCCAGGTCGGTCCGGGCGCCCTGCAGTCGCTGCTCGATGATCGACTGTTCCAGGCTCTGGCCCAGCGTCTCGTAGAGCTTGTAGAGCGCGCGGAGGGACATGGCATTGGCCGCGGCGATGCGCGCCGGGGTCAGGTCCGGGTCCCGTAGGTTGCTGCGGACGTACGCCTGGACGCGCGCCAGCATCGAGGAGTGCATGGCGTCGCTCAGCCGTCGGTCGTCTCCCGAGGCGGAGACCACCAGGGCCCGCATCAGCTCGGCGGAGGCGGCGCCGAGCTCGGGCGCGGCCCCGCTGGCGACCAACTGCTCCGCCTGTGCCGTCACCCGGGCGACGTGGTCCCGGACCAGTCCGTAGAGCGGGCTGCTGCGCAGCTCACGGGCGGCGGCGTGAATCGCGTCCCGGGGAAGGCCCAGCTGGTCCACGTCGACATGCAGGGCGTAGGAGGCGCCGCCGCCCTTCCAGCCGTAGACGTAGGGGACGGACAGGTCGACCAGGATGAGGTCGCGCGGCCCGAACATGCGCTCCTCGCGCGCCCACGTCATGTGGTTGTCGGTCCGCATCGGCAGGGCCAGGGCGATCGAGGACTCGTTCTCGGCCCTGCACATGCGCGATGTGCGTCGCAGTGTGGTGCCCGACGCCTCGATGTTGAAGACCTTCGCCGGACCGAACTCGAAGACGGTCATCTGCGCATGGATCGCGGCCGGGTCCTCGAACGAGGCCATGCTCGAGGAGCAGTTGGCACTGACCGTGGCCTGGAAGGCCTCGGCGCGCGCTGTGCTGGGCAGCGACCGTGTGTCGAGAACGAGCATGACCCTCCCCAATCATTGCGTGGGCGGAATCTAGCGCCTCGACATTGCGTACGGGGTCGAGCAGGTCGCCACCATGGTCCCGGTGGAACGGATCGAGGGCATGGCGACGCCAGCCGGAGCTCGGTTCGGCCGAGTAGCCGGTAGGTCGGTTCTCCTACCGGCTACTCGCGGATCCCGGGTGGCCGGGTCAGTGGGTGGGGTCGAAGCCGTACTGGAAGGTGATGTTGGCGACCCCGGTGGTGTTGGAGTTGCGCAGGTACCAGACCGAGACCGCTGACGGTTCCACCACTCCGGCGGTGTCACTGCCGTCGCCGTTCCAGTCGCCCGGCAACGCCCAGGTGAAGGGCGGGCTGCTCGCGTAGTTGAAGTTGAGGTTGGCGCCGCCCGCCGTGTTGGTGTTGCGCAGCAACCAGTTGTTCCCCCGGACCAGTCCGACCGTGTCGACGCCGTTGCCGTCCCAGTCGCCGACCACCGGGAAGCCGCCCTCACCGGCGCTGCCGTAGTCGAAGGTGACGTTGGCGGTGCCGGTGCTGCTGGAGTTGCGCAGGTACCAGGTTCCGGTCTGGGCCTGGAAGACGCCGGGTGTGTCGACGCCGTCCCCGTTCCAGTCCCCGACGACCGGCCGGTGCGCGGGCCTTCCGCTGCCGTACCGGAATGTTATGTCGGACGTCCCGGTGGTGTTGGAGTTGCGCAGTTGCCAGTTGTCTCCCCGGACCAGTCCGATCGTGTCGGTGCCGTTGCCGTCCCAGTCGCCGACAACCGGGTAGCCGAGGTCGTTGGCATTGCCGTAGACGAAGGTGATGTTGGCAGTTCCGGTGGTGTTGGAGTTGCGCAGGTGCCAGGTGGCGTTCTGTCGTTGGAAAATGCCGGGTGTGTCGATGCCGTCCCCGTTCCAGTCGCCCATCACCTCGTATCCGGTGGTGGATTGGATGCCAATGCCCGGTGCTGCGGCGACGGCCGAGGTTGGTGCGCTGACCGTGCCTGTCACCAGCATCGCGACGACGGCGGTGGTGGTGGCGAATCGTCGGATTGATCGTGTCGGACGCATCCCTGTCAGCCCCTCCGGTGCGGTGAGAGAGGGGGTCGGTCGAGCCTATTCGAATTGTCGGTTACGGCTGCGGCCCCCTCTGTTCCGGCACTAATCGTCACATTGACGAGAGGTCCTGTCGAGTTTGTTGATCATTGACTGTCGGTCTCACATCCGACAGTCCTCGCTAACCTCTGGGTATTCGCCGTGTGATAAGTCGGCGATGTTGAAATGTGGATCGGATGGGTGGCGATGGCGCCGTACGCCGCTGGGGCGCAACCCGGCCGTGGCCGGAACCTTCGCCCGGACCCACTGCCCGGCCGGAGGATCCCCGGGTGCGTCGGCACTGCGGCGTCGCCGGCGGACGAGCGCTTCCGAATGTTCCTCGCACTGATTTCCCGTCTTCGCCCCGTCGCCTGGTACGGGTCCGCCCCGGTCTTTCCGCATGGTACGAATATGACAGGACCGGCGAGACGGATGAGCTGTGGTGGAGACAGGGGTAGAACGGCTCATACGAAAGCCGGGCCCCCAGGAGGTCTCCTTCCTTGAGCTTTTCTTCGACCTCGCCATCATTTTCGCGCTCATGCAGCTTTCGCAGCGACTGCTGAGAGGGTTCGGCTGGGAAAACAGCGTGCAGACGCTGATCCTCGTGGCGGCGGTCTGGTGGATCTGGGTGGCGGCGGTCCGTACGGCGGACTGGTTCGACCCGGGCGCGCCGTACGTGCAGTGGATCATCACCGCGGTCATGTTCGCGGGGCTGGTCGTGGCCGCCGCCGTTCCCGGAGCCTTCGGCGACCACGGCCTCGTCTTCGCCGGTGCGTATGTCGTGATACTCGTCGGCCGGCACCTGGCGATCCTCCGGGCCCTGCGCGGCCATCCGTTGCAGATCCGCTCGGTGCGGGCCGCGATCTGGTTCGGCGTGGGTGCGGTCCTGTGGATCACGGGCGCGTCGCTGCCGACCACACCGCGCCTGGTGCTGTGGTCGGCGGCGGTCATCGTGGACTACCTCGGTGTCGTGCTCGGCTGGCCGGTGCCGGGCCTGGACCGGGTACGCGGCGAGCACCTGAAGGTGCTCGGTGAGCACATCGCCGAGCGTCACCGGCAGGTCTTCATCGTCGGCCTCGGTGAACTGATTCTCGCCAGCGGTACGACCCTCGTCCAACAGCGACCCGACGCAATCCGTACGGTGGCTTTCGCGCTCGCCTTCGTGAACGCCGTGCTGATGCTCTGGAGCTATTTGCTGCCGCGCGGAATCAACCTCGCGGAAGTGCTCAATCGGCGCCCGCCCTATATTGCGGTGCTTTGTTCCGTCGCGCACGGGCTGATGATCGCCGGAATTGTCGTCACCGCGATGGCCGATGATGTGCTGATCAGGCAGCCGCTCGGAAATGCCCCGGACGCCTGGTCGGCCGCCCTCATCGCCGGGCCGTTTCTGTACCTTGCCGGACGGACGATGCTCGTCGCGGTGGTGTTCCAACGTCCGGTCAAGCGGGCGCCGGCCGGAATGCTGATCCTGGTGGCCCTGTCACCGCTGCTGATCACCCTGCCGCTGGTGGGCGCGGCGGTCGTGGTCAACGCGGTGCTGCTCGGAGTCGTCCTCAGCGCCCGCATCGGCGAGCCCGCGATCCGGCGCCTGGGCAGTCTGCGGGAACGGCTCCTCCGCAAGCGGGAACAGCCCCAGTCGGTCTCCTTCCACGAACTCTTCTTCGACCTGGCCCTGATCTTCGCGCTGATCCAGATAGCGCAGCGGTTACTGGACGATCCGAGCCTGCTCAACGGGGCGCAGTCGGCGGTCCTCTTCGCCGCGATCTGGTGGGTCTGGGTCGCGACCGCCTGGTCCACCGACTGGTTCAATCCGGACGAGCCGTACCTTCAACGTCTCATCATCGGCGTCATGTTCGCCGGACTGCTGATGGCCGCCGCAGTACCCCGCGCCTTCGGCGAGGACGGTCTGCTGTTCGCGGGTGCGTACACCGCGATCAACGTCGGTCGGGGACTGGTGATCATCCCCGTCCTGTGGGGCCATCCGCTCCAGGCGCGCTCGGTGCGGATCCTCATCTGGTTCAGCATCTCCGCCGTCCCGTGGCTGGTGGGCGCCGCTCTGCCGGCGGGGCCCCGGCTGATCCTGTGGGCGGTCGCGATCGCCCTGGACGGCGTCAGTTCCTGGCTCGGCTGGCCGGTTCCCCGACTGAGTCACGTACCGGAGCGGCAGCTGCGGGTGATCGGCGAGCACATCGCGGAGCGTTACCGGCAGATCTACATCGTCGCCCTGGGCGTGCCGATCCTCGTGAGCGGACTGAGCTACAGCGCCTCGGGCTTCGACTACCTGCGTACGGTCGCCTTCGCGGTCGCCTTCGGAGGTGCCGTCATGCTGTTGTGGATCTACATCCTTCCGCTCGGGCGGAATCTCGGCACCGTGGTCGACGCCAACGCCCCACGGGCCGCCATCGCCGTTTCCTACTGTCAGGGGATCATGATTGCGGGAGTGGTCGTCATCGCGGTCGGCGACGCACTGCTCATCCGGCAACCACTGGGCGAGACCCGGGCGGTGTGGTCGGTCGTGATCGTCGGCGGGGTCGCACTGCACATCGTCGGGCGGATTCTGCTCACCCTGGTGTTCCGGGCTCGTCGACCCTGGCGTGCCCTCGCCGGACTGCTCGCGGTCGGGGCCATGACACCCGGCCTGCTCGTGGCGCCACCCCTCGTCGCGGCGAGCGCGGTCAACATCGTCCTGCTCTTCGTCGTGCTCACCTACCGACACCTCAACCGCCCACCGTCGTCATCGTCCCCACCCTCGCCCATGCCGACGTGACAGGGTCGTGCCCGGCAGCCAGGAGCCGGTCGAACTCGGGGTGGCCGACCTGACCGGCCGCGCTGCCGCTCGGATCGGCGGGGGCGGCAGGATTATCCGACAAACCGGGTGTTCTGCCGCGATATCGTCCGCGCCGCTCATCGCTCGTCGACCAACACCCGTCCACGATGGTCTTCCCTGACCCACAGGGGGCCGCTGGCAAGGGTGTCTCACCAGGTAAGTCGTTCTGGCCGTGGGCGTGGTGCGGGCCGCGGATCGAGGTACGGCAGGGCACACTGCGTGCATGACGTCTCACGGTAAGCAGGTGCCCGATCACCTGCTGATCAGGATCGAGCATCGGGATGATCCGGTATCGGCGGTGTCCGAGGACGACGCCCGGCGTCGCTCGCTCGCCTATCCCAGACTGATGTGGGGGGCTCCCGTCTTCGGCTCCGCAGAGGAGATCGACGGCCGGTGGCGGATCATGACCCTGATCGGGAACCAGCCGCAGGGCACCCGGGATGCTCTCGGTTCCCACTTCCGGCGGTTGCTCAGCGAGACGCCGGACACCGCCGAGAACGCGGCGGAGCGCAAGGAGTACGAGGCGGCGATCCGGCTGCTCGACTGGGAGGTGGTCAACGACCTCACGGTCAACGGCCGTCGCTACCGGATCATCCGCGCCCAGCCCTTCCTCCGGATGGGACCGGACGGGCCCGAGCCGCCCCGGCCGACCGACCCGGACCCCCGCCCGACGGGCAAGACGGATCGGACGGACCGGGCCGAGTCCCAGATGGAGGGATTCGTCATTGATCCCGCCGCGGCCACCGGGCTCTCGGACGGCCTGCTGCGGATGGAGATGGCCCCCGCGTTCTACAAGAAGCTGGGCATGGTTCCCGACGACGTACGGGAGGACTCCCGTCGGGCGTTGACCACCCACCCGAACGTGGTGCTGCTACCGGTCGGCTTCACCCTCGGTGAGCAGGTCGACGGCAGGTGGCGACCCAGATCGTCGTACTCGTACGCGACGCCGCAGGCCGCCCGGGAATCGGCGAGCTTCAGGTTCAGCGACATCGTCCCGCACGAGAACGCCACGTTCGACGAGATCAGGGCGGCGTACGAGCGCGCTTGCGCGGAGTTCGAAGCCCCGCGGACGAACGAGTTCGAGCTGAAGGGTGTCCGCTGCCGGGTGACCCGGGTGGAGTCCTTCGTGCGGGTCGGCCCGGACGGTCCGGAGACGCCCCGACCGTCGGACTGGGACCCGGAGCCGCCGCCGGAGCTGCACTTCCAGCAACTGCGCGCGGAGGGTCGGATGCCCGAGCTGGAGTAGCGCACCCCGCCGGCCGGATCAGTCGAGGGTCGTACGGGCGATCACGACCACGGCTTCGACGTCCGGGTCCGGGTTCTCCTCCCGGTGCGGTGGCGATGCTCGTCATCTTCGCCGCCGATGACGAGCTGACCGGCACCACCTGGCTGTCCGTCGTCGTCCTCGCCATGTTCGGCGTGATCAGCGGCCTGGCAACGGCCTACCTCGGCCGACGCGCCACCCGCGAGCTCCGCGCGGTTCGGTGAACGGGCGGTTCGTCGAACGGGCCATGCCCACGCCGATCCGCCGTGACACCGCCGGTCGGTCGGCTAGAGCACCTGGGCGAGGAACTGCTGGAGCCGCTGGCTGCGCGGCGCGTCGAACACCTCGGCGGGCGGGCCCGCCTCGATCACCCGGCCCCGGTCCATGAAGACGACCTGGTCGGCGACCTGCCGCGCGAAGCCCATCTCGTGGGTGACCACCACCATGGTCATCCCCTGCGATGCCAGGTCCGCCATCAGGGCCAGGACACCCTTCACCAGCTCCGGGTCGAGCGCCGAGGTGGCCTCGTCGAAGAGCATGACCTGCGGGGACATCGCCAGTGCCCGGGCGATCGCCACCCGTTGCTGTTGGCCGCCGGAGAGCTGCACGGGACGCGCCTCGGCCTTGTGTCGCAACCCGACCACGTCCAGTTGGCGCAGGGCCACCTCCACCGCCTCGTCCTGCGGCAGCCGCTTGAGTTGCCGGAGCGCGAGCGTCACGTTCCGCAGCACGGTCATGTGCGGGAACAGGTTGAACTGCTGGAAGACCATGCCGATCTGCTGTCGCAGGACGTTCGGGTCGCGCCGCAGCACGCTCGTACCGTCCAGGAGCACGTCGCCCCGGTCCGGCTCCAGTAGGCGGTTGATGGTGCGCAGCAGGGTCGACTTGCCCGAGCCGGAGGGACCGATGACACAGGCGGTCTCGCCCCGGCCGACGTCCAGGTCGACCCCGCGCAGCACCTGGTGGCGGCCGAACGCGAGGTGGACGTCGCGGGTGGACAGACTCACCGACCCGGACGCCGTCTCGGTGGCCGACGGTGGGCTCACTTCTGTCTGACCGGACTCAGGCACGTGCTGTCCCTTCTCCCACGGTGGAGTTCGCGGTGCCGGTGGAGAGGCTGTCGTTCTGCTCCTCGTCGGGACCGCTCGTACCGGCGTTGCGCAGCCGGCGGTCGATCCCGTTCACCGCGTGCGTCAGCGGGACCGTGATGGCCAGGTAGAACAGGCCCGCCAGGAGCAGCGCGGACTCGTTGCCGGTGTTGGCGGCGTAGTCCTGGCCGACCCGGAACAGGTCCCGCTGACTGGCCAGCAGACCGAGGAAGTACACGAGGCTGGAGTCCTTGATGAGCGCGATCAGCTGGTTGACCCACGCCGGCAGGATCCGCCGGACCCCCTGCGGGATGATCACCATCCGCATCGACGTCCGGTAGGACAGGCCGAGCGCCCGGCATGCCTCCAGTTGGCTGGCCTCGACGCTCTGGATGCCGGACCGGAAGATCTCACCGATGTACGCGGCGGCGATCAGCGACAGCGCGAGAATGCCGAGCGGGTACGGGTTCGGTCCCCACCAGGCCATCCCGATCGGCGCGAGCCCCACCCCGATGAGCAGGATGGTGACCGCCGCCGGCAGGCCCCGGAACACGTCCGTGTAGATCCGGGCCGGCCAGCGCAGCCAGCGGGTCCGAGCCAGGCCGGCGACGGCGAGCAGCATGCCGAGCAGGGTGCCCACGATGGCCGAGATCAGCGCAAGCAGCAGAGTGTTGCGCAGTCCGACCGTGAGCATCTCGGGCAGGGCTTCCCGCATCGAGTCCAGGTCGAAGAAGGTTTCCCACAACGTCCTGAAAGTGTCCATCGCCTACCTGTCTCGGACCCGTTGGTCGGTCATCGTCGGATCAGGCAGAGGGGGTCGCGGCCGGGCTGGCGTTGACCGCCGGGTAGGCGACGTTGCCGCTGCCGGGCTTGAAGGTGTCCGGGACCGGACGTCCCGGGTAGTACTGCTCCTGCAAGCGGGTCCAGGTGCCATCCTCGATCACCTGGTCGAGGCCCTTGTCCAGCGCCTCGCGCAGGGCGTTGTTGCCCTTCGCCACGGCGAACGCGGTCGGTGCCGAGCTGAGCTGCTTCTCGACCAGGACGATCTTTCCGGCACTGTCCTGAGCGGACTTCTCGCCGATCTCGGCGGGCGAGATCCAGGCGTCGGCGGTCTTGGCCTTCAACTGGTTGATCGCGCCGTTGTAGTCCGGTACGCGAACCGGGTCGAGCCCTTCCTTGGTGGCGTAGTCGTCCTGGACGGTGCCCTGGACGACCACCACGCGGGCGCCCTTGAGCTGTGTGAAGCTCTTGATCGGCGAGCCGGCGGGCACGTCGAGACCGAAGTAGCCGAAGTCGTAACCGTTACCGAAGTCCACCGTCTTCTTCCGGGCCTCGGTGATGGTGATGGAGGAACTGCCGACGTCGAACTTGTGGTTGTTGACCTGCGCGAGCAGGGCGGAGAACTCGGTGCCGACGAACTCGACCTCCAGCCCCACCTTGCCGGCGACCGCGGTCAGCAGGTCGTTGTCGAAGCCGGTGAACTTGCCGTCCTTGAGGAAGACGTTCGGCGGGGCGTCGCTCAGCGTACCGACCCGCAGGGTGCCTGGTTGGAGCAGATTGTACGGATTATCCGCCGAGTCGGTGGACGACGACGAACCGCAGCCGGCGGCAACGCCGAGCAGCACGACAGCCGTCGCGGCGGAGAGCAGACGGGTGAGAACAGGTGACAGACGCATGTGCGCAAACTCCCAGAAAAGTGCACGCGGCATGGCTGCCGGAGGACCGGCAGGACATGGACGCGCGGCAGCCCGACCCGGACGGCGTGTTACCGCCGACTCGGGGGTGGTGGGGGAAAGATGCCGGCGCGACGGCTCGGCCGGCAGGTGGTGTCAGCCGTGCTGGCGACAGAGCATGGTGCTGGTACGGCACAGATCGACGTGCCGCCGCCACCAGTGCCAGGTGACGTGCAGCCGACTCGCTCGCTCGGCGGGCGTACGCACGGAAACACAACCTCCATCGGTCCTGGCGGTAGCACCCGCACCCGGCGGGGGGTTGCTGCGACGTCGACGAGCCAGGTCTCTCAGCCGCTCTGGATGGGCTGGGTCAGCTTACTGAACCCAGGGTGTTCCGTTCCAGCTGGATAGGCCCTGACTGCCTGTGGTGCTCACCACCCCGCCCGCACTGCCGGATGCTCAACCCGACGGCGTCGATTCCGACGATAAACAGCGCGGGCGGCCGGCGGCGGCAGATCAGTGGCCCGCGCGGCGGCGCATCCCCTCGGCCAGCGGGGCCCGGTCCAGGTCCCCGGCGGCGACGCGCCGGGCGATGGTGCGGCGCACGAGCGCGCCCGCGACGGACGGCAGGTGCCGGGCCAGGAACAGCTCGACCCGGCCGCGTCCGGTGGTGGCCACGTCGCGCCGGGCCCTGCGGGCGGTCGCCGTACGCAGGATCGCGTCGACGACCCCCTCGACGGGCTCGTACCGGGAGACGCCCCGCAGGGAGAGTCCCGCCTCGGCGGTGGGGTCGTGGATCGGCGACGCCACCATGCTCGGGTAGACCACGCTCACCCCGATGTGGGTGCCGACCTCCAGCCGCAGCGCGTCGGCGTACGCGACCAGGGCGCGCTTGCTGACGCCGTACCCGGCGGCGAGCGGGAGCGGCAGCAGGGCCATCCGGCTGGAGACGAACACGATCCGCCCCCGGTTGCGTTCCAGCACCGGGATCGCGGCCGCGGTGGTGTGCCATGCCGCCATCAGGTTGACCTCCAGTTGCCGGCGGGCCGCGTCGCCCGGCGGCAACTCGGCCGGGGCGGGTCCGCCGACACCGGCGTTGTTGACCAACAGGTCGAGCCCGCCGAGCTTCTCGATCGCCAGCCCGACCACGCCGGGTACGGCGGCGCCGTCGGTGAGGTCGCAGCCGAGGACCGGGGTGGCGCCGAGAACGCCGGCGCGCAGGTCGATGCCGACGACGCGGGCGCCGGCCAGCTCCAGCCGATCGCACAGCAGCCGACCGAAGGTGCCGCTGGCGCCGGTGACGATGACCCGCCTACCGTCGAGCCTGTCGCTCATCGTGGACTCTCCCGAACGTCGTCGGCCCGGTGCCAGCGCACACCCCGGCCGCGCCGGGTCCGGGTCGCGCCGTCGGCCAGCTCCTTCGCCGCGAGCGCGAGGTAGGCGTCGAAGTCGATGCGCATCGCGGGACGGCGGTCGCCCCAGCGGCCGTGGGCGGCCCGCAGTTCGGCGGCGATGTCGGCGGTCTGCGCGGCCGGGGCGGGCAGCGCGTACTCCCCGGCCAGGTGCGCGGCGACGAGCCGGGCCTGGGCCTCGACCACGGGCAGTGCCGAGCCGGTGGACTGCATCAGCCCGACGAACATCAGTCCGGGCGCCTGCTGGTGGAAGACATGCCGGAACAGTGGCAGCCGGTCGGCGCCCGCGCCGAGCAGCGCCGGTTCGAGGAAGGGCAGGTGGACGTCGTACCCGGTGCACCAGGCGACCAGGTCGACGGTGTCGGCGGTGCCGTCGGTGAAGCGGACGCGGTCGCCGTCGAAGCGTTCGATGCCGGGTCGTACGCCGATCCTGCCGTGGCTGATCCGCGACAGCAGCGAGTCCGACACGGTGGGATGGTCCCGGAGGAAGCCGTGCCTCGGCGCGGGCAGGCCGTAGTTCTCGGGACGGCCGACGGACAGGCGCAGCATGGTCTGGCTGACGCGCTGGCGCAGCCGCCACGGCAGGCGTTTCGCCAGTGCGCCGTTGAGGGTGTCCGCCGGCCGGCCGAGCAGGTGCTTGGGCACGATCCACACGCCGTGGCGCAGTGACAGCAGGGTGCTTGCCGCGACGTGGGAGGCGTCGACGGCGATGTCCATGGCGGAGTTGCCGCCGCCGACGACCAGCACCCGCCGACCGGCGAGCTGTTCGGGGTCGCGGTAGTCGCGGCTGTGCAACTGCTCGACGGTGAGGTCGCCCGGGTAGGTGGGGGAGGGTGGCCGGGGTCGGCTGTTGTGGCCGTTGGCGACGACGACGGCCTCGACGGGGACGGTGGTCGCGCCGTCGGGTCCCGTCGCGGTGACGCGCCAGCGCGCGCCGTCGCGGGTGACCTCGGTGACGGTGTGCCGCAGTCGTACCGCGTCCAGCAGGCCGAAGCGTGCCGCGTAGTCGTGCAGGTAGTCGGCCATCCGAGTGTGGTCGGGGTAGTCCGGCCAGTCGGTCGGCATGGGCAGGTCCGCGAATTCGGTACGGGTCCGCGAGGTGTTCAGGTGCAGGGTGCGGTACGCGCAGGAGTGCGTGCCGCCGTACGCCCACAGTCCACCGACCCGCGTCGCCGCCTCGTACGCGACCGCCGGCACACCCCGGTCGGCGAGTGCCTTGAGGGTGGCCAGCCCGGCCGGTCCGGCGCCGATCACGGCGACCCGTGGCTCCATGCCCGCCCCTCCACGAAATCCAACGTCTGGTGGATATTGCGCCCGGCCGGCGCCTGCGTCAAGCGCTTCGCCCATCGGGTAGGCGGGCGCGCAGGTCAGCGGGGCGCGTACATCCGGTCGAGCCAGCGATGGGCGAAGCTGCGGAAATCACGACGACGGCGGGCCCCGTCCGCACCGGACAGCAGGCCGACGACGTGGGCGTGGACGGACCAGACCAGGCTCCGTACGGCCAGGTGGGGTTGGGGTTCGCTGAGTATCCCGGCCGCGTCGGCATCGGTCAGCACCTGCTCGACCGCCCGGTAGAGCGGGGCGGAGTAGCGCTCGTCCAACTCGCCGTGGCGGTTGGGTTCCAGCCAACGCCGCAGCCAGAGGCCGGTCGTCTCGGGGTGGTCCTCCAGGAAGTCGACGAACACGTCGACCAGTTCGTGCAGGGCGGCCATGGCCGTACCCGCTCCGCCGGCCAGGCCCTCCCGGGCGGCGGCCACGGCCCCGGTCAGCACCACGCTCTCGGCCGCGAAGACCCGCGCGAAGCAGCTCTCGTACAGCGCCGCCTTGGTGCCCACGTGGTGGTGCACGGTGGCGACGTCCACGCCGCAGGCGGCCGCGATCTCGCGCATGCCGACCGCGTCGAACCCGCGCCGCGCGAACAGTCCCGCCGCCGTCTCGATGATCGTTTCGGGGGTGGTGTGCTGGTCGGTACGCCGAGGGCGGCCGGGTCCCCGGCGGGGTGTGGTCATGCGCCCCATCGTGCCCTACTATCCAGCGAACGTTGGATAACACCCGCGCGGCGCGGCGAGGAGACGGTATGGACGAGGCGGCGCGGCTTCCCCGCAGCGGCCTGCTCGCCTTCGCCGGTGGGTCGCTGGGCATGGGCACCTGGGTCACCGTGCCGGGCCTGCTGCTGCTCTACTTCCTCACCGACGTACTGGCGGTGGCGCCGCTGGTCGCGGGGATCGTCCTGCTGCTGCCGAAGATCGCCGACGTGCTGCTGCACCCGTGGATCGGGCACCTGTCCGACGCCGACCTGGCCCGCCACGGACACCGCCGGCTGCTCATGACCGTCGGGTGTGTCCTGCCGGTGGCCTTCGTCGGGCTCTTCCTGGTGCCGGGCGGGCTCACCGGCACCCCGGCCGCGGCCTGGGTCGCCGTCGCGTTCGTCGCGGGAAACCTGCTGTTCGCGGCGTACCAGGTGCCGTACCTGTCCACCCCCGCCGACCTCGCCATCGGCTACCACGAGCGCACCCGGTTGATGGGTTTCCGGATGGTGGTGCTCACCGTCGGCATCCTGCTCAGTGGCGTACTCGCACCGATGCTGACCGGTGGCGAGCACCCGACCCGTGGCGGCTACGCCCTGATGGGCCTCGTGCTCGGTGCGTCGATGCTGGTCGCCCTGCTGATCGGCATCACCGGCACCCGGCGACTGACCACGGCCGCCCCGACCCCGGTCACCGCCGCCGGGCACCGGGCGGCCGGTCTGCGTACGCTGCTCGTCGCACTGCGCGACCCGCAGTTCCGCTGGCTGGTCGGCTCCTACCTGGCCATGTCGACCACCACCCACCTGGTCCTGGCCGCCGTGCCCTACTTCGCCAAGTACGAACTCGGCCGCCCCGGCCTGACCACCGTGCTGGTCGCCGCGTTCGTCGCCCCGGCCCTGATCGCCACCCCGGTATGGGTCGTCGTGGCCCGCCGTACCGGCAAGCAGCCCGGACTGCTCGTCGCGCAGGGCGCCTTCGTCCTCGGATCGCTCGTGCTGGCGCTCGGCAACGCCGCCGGCCTGCCCGTGCTGGTCGGCGCGGTGGCGGTGCTCGGCATCGCGTTCGCCGCCATGCAGTTGCTGCCGTTCTCGATGGTCCCGGACGTCATCCGGGCCGGAGGCGCCGACGGCACCAGCCGGGCCGGCACGTACACCGGCGTGTGGACCGCGGCCGAGGCCACCGGCGGCGCGCTCGGCCCGTACGTCTACTCCGCCTGCCTGGCCGTCGGCGGCTTCCTCGCCAGCGGCGCGGGCACCGAGGTCGTGCAGCCGGAGTCCGCGCACACGATGATCCGGCTCGGCTTCGGCCTGGTCCCCGCGGCGCTGATGGTGGTCGCGATACTGCTCCAACGCCGGTACACGCTGGACCGCACGCTGCGCCGGGCCGAGAGCACCGTCGGGTGACGGCGGGGCGGATCCGGCGGGCCCCGAATCCGGTTGCCCGCGGCAGAGCCGGGGCATTCGTCAGCCGAGGAGCTGCTCACCGACCCAGCCGCCCGGTACGCAGCCGGGCGGGATGGCGAAGACCGCCGAGCCGATCGGAGTGGTCCACTCGTTGAGCAGGTCCAGTTCGGCGAGGCGGCGTTGGATCGGCAGGAACTGCCGTTCGATGTCCGCCTGGTACGACGCGAAGATCAGCCCGGTGTCCGGGTGGCCGTCCGGGTTCGGCACCCCGTCGTAGTTGTACGGGCGACGCAGGATGCGCAGCCGGTCGTCGGTGACATGGGCGCGGCTGAGGTGGGAGAAGTCGGGGATCGCCGGCAACCCGGTGGCATCGGTGGCGGCGAAGTCGGGCGGGTCGTGTTCGGCGGTGCCGCTCAACGGTGCCCCGGTGTCCAGACGTCGGCCGACGGCGAGTTCCTTGTCGGCCCGGCCGAGCAGGTCCCACGTCTCCATCTCGGCCCGGATCCGCCGCAGCACCAAAGTGGTGCCGTCGCGCAGCCAGGCCGGGCCCTCGGGCACCCAGACGGCCTGCTCGAAGGCGGTGGTGCCCGGTTTCGGGTTGGCGGTCCCGTCGAGCTGACCGAGGACGTTGCGTTGCGTCTGTGCCTCCGACTGGACGCCCCGGCTGCGGCGGAAGCCCTGCTGGACCCAGCGCACCGTACCGAACGGACGGGCATCCTTGATCAGCATCCGCTGGGCGTGGGCGACGGTGAGCGGGTCGTCGGCACAGATCTGGAGCAGCAGGTCGCCACCGGACCAGGCGGGTTGCAGCCGGTCGATGGGGAACGCCGGCAGTTCGGCGACGGACGCGGGACGCCGGTCGTCGAGGCCGGCGGCCCGGTACAGCCCCGGTCCGAAGCCGAAGGTGACGGTGAGCCGGGCGGGAAGCACGGCCAGCTCCCGTTCGGTGTCGGCGAGCGCCGGCTCGCCCCGGGTCAGCCGGGCGGCGTCGTCGCAGAGCAGGCGCATCAGCCGGACCAGTGCCGCCCGGTCGGTGTCCCGACCGAGGGTGAGGCCGACGAACGCGGCGTGCGACTGCGGCTCGGTGGCGATGCCGGCCTGGCGGGGACCGTGGAACGGTTCCACCGCCGTGCCGATCGCGGCGGCGGGGACGGGACGGCCGCTCGGTGGTACGCCGTCGGTGGCGTGGACGGCGGCGACCGTACCCGCTCCGGCGAGGATGCCGCCGACCGCGACCGATCCGCCGGTGAGCAGGTGCCGCCTGCTCACCGGGCGGCGCGTGGACCGGTCCGTCATGCCGGCGGGCTCATGCTCGGTGCGGCGCCGGGACCCGCACCGGGATCCATGGTCATGCCGGTGGCCGGGTCGTAGCTCTCCCCGGCGCCGGCGAACGGCTTGACGATGGCCGTGAACTCGGCGGTGCCGCCGTCGGCGAAGGTCAGGGTGAACGTGACCTCGTCACCGGGCCGTACCGGCTGCGCGAGTTTCATCAGCATCAAATGGTCGCCGCTGGGCTCCAGCGCGTGGCTGCCGTGGGCCTCGACCACGAAGCCGTCGGCCTTGGGCTGCATGACCATCCTGCCGTCTTTCATGGTCATCTCATGCAGTTCCATCGGGGACACCGACGACGTTGCGCTCACCACGGTGATGTCGGTGTCGCTGTTGTTGACCAGGGTGCCGAACGCGGCCGTCATTCCCGAGTCGGCCGCCTTGACCCAGGGGTCGCGCAGGCTGAACGGGCCGCTGGTCGGCGAGGCGGCCGGGCCGGGTCGGTCGGTTGTGGACGGCTCGGAACCGCCGCAGCCGGCCGCCCCGCCGAGCAGGGCCAGGGACGCCACGGCGGCGCAGGCGATGGTCAGTAGTGCGGGACGCCGTCGTGGGACCGGCGACGCGGCTGTGCTCATGTACGTCCTCTGCCTTCAGGATCGCCCACCGGGCGTTGTGCTGTTCGTCCTGTTGGTCGCCGCCCGCCCCGGTGGAGTTCCCGTCGGTTGGTCATCGGGTCGGGTCGGTTGCCGGCTGGCTACCGCCGTCCGGCCGGAACTTGTTGCCCAGAGTTGGTGTGGTCGAGCTGCCGTTGGCCGGCCGAGCCGGGGGAGAACGCTCGTAGCGGAACAAATGGCGACGACCGGGGTCGGTGCCGCGACGAATCCGCCCGCGCATTCCAGAAATGGATCACGTACACCGGTATCGCGGTTAGCCGACAGGGCGTACGGTGACCGTCCGTTCGTTCCGGCCATCGCGACAGTCGTACGTGGACGGCGCTGAGACGAGGCTGACATACTCCCCTCGGAGTGCCCTCGACTTCTTTCAGTGTCACGGAGCGCGCATGAGCTTTCTGAGCGAGGCCCGGCACAAGCTCGGCTTTCATACCGGCGAATGGACATACGACGCTGAAAAGCGGTGTGAGCAGACATTTGACTGTACGGGATGCCCGAGTGTCCGACATCGGACCCATCACTCGCTCGACGAGTGGCACCGGCGTACGCCCTGCGACGAGGCGACCTGCGGCATGGTCCGTACCTGCCGGGTCTGCCGGGAGATCGAATTCCGGCCGCAGCACGAGTTCACCTGGCGCTATTTCAGCGAGTTGCCGGAGCTTCCGGACTTTCCCGCGAAGGTCAAACTCGCGAAGGTGATGTTCCAGGGGCCCTGCAAGCAATTCTCGCTCTGCGAGCACTGTCGTAAGTTGGAGAACACCAACTACCGCGTCTGGCACGACATGGGTCCGCCGACGGTCGGCGGAACCGAGCACGTGGACATCGGTCCCGGCGGTTTCGACAGCCCGGTTTACTACCAGGCGTGCCGGGTCTGCGACAAACGCATACGGTCCGGGGCCTGATCGGCCCACGGCAGCTCAACGCCGGGCGAGTTCCGACTGGAGCCGCTGGACGAGCGTCTTGCGGGCCTTGCCGTCCATCTCGCGCCGCAGCGCCGACCGGAGTTGGCGGGTGTCGAGTTTGCCAGCTCCTCCCAGGCCCGCTTGGGCAGGTAGCGACGTGTCTCGCCGTCCTGGCGCGCCCGGGTGTCGCCCTCCTTCGTCTGCCACTGCTGCCCACCCAGCGTTGCAGGGACTTCTGCCGCTCGTCCCTCGGGCTCTCGAAGCTCCCGCCGTGCCTCTTGTACTCCTGGGTGAGCAGCTGCGACTTCCGTGCCGACCACTGGCCCTGTCGACCGCCCCGGTCGGAGGCCTTGATCTCTTCCTTCAGCTGTTCCCTCAGTTCGGGCTTCGTGTGCCGCGCCATACACCGCGCCTACCCGTGGCACCGGGGCGTATGCCTGTCGGCGCCGTGCCGACGCGGTTCGACGGGTTGCGCGGATGGCGACAACCTTCCCTGGTTACGGACATGTTTCATTGATGGATGACTATCTTTTTGGGGTCTGGAAGCACCGACTCCGAGGAGAAGCCATGCGTAGAGTTCGGACCGTTGTCGCGCTCGCCTGTGTCGGCGGTGCGCTGTTGATCGGTGCCGGGTCCCCGGCACACGCCACGGCGGCCGCGGATCGTGCGGCGCCGGTCGCCGCCATCGACGCGTACCAGTTCGGCGTTTACTACACCGTCGAGGCGTGCCGCTACTTCGGCGACAGTCTCGTCCGGGGCGGAGCGTTCAGCTCGTACTACTGCCAGTACCAGTGGAACTCGACCGACCAGGCCGGGTACTGGCACCTGTACGTCTCGTAGCCCTCGCCAGCCCCGTCGGGCGGTAAATACGCCGGCCACGGGAACCGGCTTCGGTAGGGTCGCTTCCCGTGGAGACGAGCGCGGGTACGGTGATGGTCGCCATCGGGGCGGGACGGGTGACCCTGTCCGACCGGCGGACCCAGCACAGCTGGTCGGTCGAGCTGGCGCCATACCGGCTCGCGGCGGTCCCGGTCACCCAGGACCAGTACGCGCTGGTCACCGGCGAACGCCCGAGCGCGGCCCGGGGGGACCGGCTACCGGTCGAGCAGGTCACCTGGTGGGACGCGGTCCGGTACTGCAACACCCTGTCGGTGCGGGAGGGGCTGACGCCCGCGTACCTGCTCCACGCCGACGGGGAGGGCATCGACTGGGACCGCTCCGCCGACGGGTACCGGTTGCCGACCGAAGCCGAGTGGGAACACGCCTGCCGCGCCGGCACCACCGGCCCACGCTACGGAACACTCGACGAGATCGCCTGGTACCGCGACAACTCCGACGAGCGGGTCCACCCGGTCGGCAGCAAGCAGCCCAACACCTGGGGCCTGTACGACATGCTCGGCAACGTCTGGAACTGGTGCTGGGACATCTACGACGCCGAGGTCTACGGCAGCTACCGGGTGCTGCGTGGCGGCGGCTGGTTCGACGAACACTGGAGCTGCCGGGCCTCGGTCCGGCGACGGAGCTTCCCGACGTACCGGATCGACGACGTGGGCTTCCGCGTTGCCCGCTCCGGCCCAGCCTGACCGGGAGAACCGCCCCGCCGCCGTACCTAGCGACCCGCCGACCGGGGCTCGGACCAGTGCGTCGGCCGGGGCCGGAACCGCACCAGGACGACGAGCAGCAGCGTCACGCCGATCGTCGCCGCCCAGAGCCAGAACCACGGCCCGACCCCGGAGGGCGGATCGGCCGTACGGGTGCGCCCGCCGTGCACCACCGAGTCCGCGACGTCGATGCCGAGCACCCGTTCCGGTGCCGTGAGCAGTGTCCTCGGGGCGGCGGCCGGGGTCAGGGCGAGCACCCGAACCGTACGGACGTCGCCGTGGGCCGTCGCCCGCAGCGCGCCGCCCCCGGTCGCCACCGGTTCCGGCTCGCCCGCGACCACCACCGCGCCACCGTCCGGGTCCCAGCCGAGCAGTCGGATCGCGGTCACGCCGACCACAGCCGGCAGAACCGGGCCGGCGACCGGCATGCCGGTGCCGTGGTCGACCCGTCGTAGCACCCATCCGTCGGCCTCCGGCTCGGCCACCGTCAGGGCGGTCCCGTCCGGTGTCCAGGCGCCCTTGCCGGCGAGCCTGCTGCCCGGCGCCGGGGCGAACGCGGAGAGGACCCGACCATCGAGGTCGGCGACGGTGATCGTGCCGCCGAACTGGTACGCCAGCCGCCGCTGGTCGGGCGCGAACGCCACGGTGAAACCGTCGTACGACAGGGGCCCGGTGACGAGTCGCGCACCGGTCAGCCGGTGGCTGTCCCGCCCGTCGACCCTGACCACGCTCAGCACCGAGTCCATGCCGCTGCGTTCCGGGTTGACCGGAACCGTTTCCCGCACCGCCAGCCGGCGCCCGTCCACCGACCAGCCGAGCGGCACCGTGAGCGCGCTGCCCGGAGTCGGCCCGGCCAGACACCGCCGCCCGCCGGTGACCAGATCGACCAGCCCGACGCAGCCCTGGTCACCGTCCGAACCCGGGTACGCGATGGTGCGGCCGTCGGGGGAGAGCAGCACCTGCTCGCCGGCCGGGGCCTCGAAGCCGACCTCGAACCGCCGGTACCGGTCGGTGTCGGCGCCGACGACGCCGACCACCCCGTCCTCGTCCCCGCCGGTCAACCCGGCCGCCCGACCGGTGAACAGCACGGCGGCCGGCCCGAGCCGGGGCCGGTCGGAGGTGTGCAGGGTGCCGATCACCGGTACGCCGATCCGGTCCGGCAACGCGCCGATCGTCGTACCCGTGGATTCCGCGACCGCGCGGGCGGGCAGCGCGACCGGCACGACCGTGCCGACGACCAGCAGCACCGCTGCCGCCGCGATCCCCGACCGACGGCGGTGTCCGGCCGGTGTTCGTGTACCCATCCGACTGATGGTGCCGTAGCCGGGCAGGGGTGTCCATGATGGGCGGCCGTGCAGGGTGTTCACGACGTGCCACGGCGCGCGTTGCCACCGATGGGCTCCCGGCCCGCCCGCTACTCGGCGATCCCGTTGCGGGCAGGGGTGGTCGGCGGTAGGACGTTGCGGGTGAGCGCGGCGAGTTCGGCCGCCCGGTCGGTGCGCTCGCGTGGCCAACCGGGTGCGTCCGGGCGCCGCTGCCAGGGGAGCGGTCCACCGGGCGGTCGGTACTCGACGCCCAGCGCGTCGAGGCGGCGCAGGTGCCGGGTGAGGCGGTCGTCGAAGCCGTCCCAGGGCGCCGCGCCGGCCGGTGACCAGACCGCCTCGGCGAACGCCGACAGGCGCGGGAAGGCCAGGTAGTCGACCGCGCGCGGGTGGTCGGCGTGCTCGGTCCAGATGTTGCACTGTGCGCCGAGGACCCGGTGGCGCAGGTCGGCCGGCAGGGCCGCCGGCTCCGGCTCGAAGGCGCGGACGTCCCGGACGGTGAGCACGGTGCCGACCGGGACGGGTTCGTCCGGGTGGTCGGACTGGCGGTAGTCCAGGTAGGCGGAGCTGTCCCAGCACGCGACCACGTCGTGCCCGGCGCGTACGGCCGCGACCGCCAGTGCCGGGCCACGCCAGGCCGCCACCGTGGCGCCTGGCGGCAGGTCGCCCTCCAGGATCTCGTCCCAGCCGAACAGGGTGCGGCCGTTGGCCGCCAGGTGGCGCTGGAACCGGGCCACGAACCAGCCCTGCAACTCGTCGGTGTCGCGCAGGCCGAGGTCGCGCAGGCGCTGCCGGGCGGCCGGGCTGGCCCGCCACTCGTCCTTGACGCACTCGTCGCCGCCGATGCCGATGTGCCGGCTCGGGAACAGTTCCATCACCTCGTCCAGCACGTGGCGGAAGAAGGTGATCGTCTCGTCGGAGACGTTGAGCACCCGCCGGGAGACGCCCCAGCGGGTCGACACTCCCACCGGCTCGCCGGGGTTGTTGCCCAGTTCGGGGTAGGCCGCGATCGCCGCCTGGGTGTGGCCGGGCAGGTCGATCTCCGGCACCACGGTGACGAACCGCTCGGCCGCGTACGCGACGATCTCGCGCAGGTCGTCCTGGCTGTAGTAGCCGCCGTGCGGGCGACCGTTGAACCGCTCGTGCTGACGTGATCCGACCATCGACTCGGGGCGCCATCCGCCGACCTCGGTCAGCCGCGGGTAGCGCCGGATCTGCACCCGCCAACCCTGGTCGTCGGTCAGGTGCAGGTGCAGCACGTTGAGCTTGTGTGCGGCGAGCAGGTCGATCAGGCGTCTCACACCGGCGACCGGCATGAAGTGCCGGGCCACGTCGAGCATGCAGCCGCGCCAGCCGAACCGGGGCCGGTCGGCGATGTCGACACCGGGTACGTCCCACGGGCCGGAACGCACCGGCGCGCGACGGTAGACCTCGGGCGGCAGCAGTTGCCGTAGGGTCTGCGCCCCGTAGAAGACCCCGGCGGGAGAACCGCCGGTGATGGTGATCCGCTCCGGGCGTACCCGGAGCAGGTATCCCTCGGCGGGCAGCGCGGGATCGACGGTGAGGCGGACGGTGGAGTCGGCGGCGGTTCCGGCGCCCAGCGGCAGGCCGGTGGGGCGGCGCAGCGCCCCGGTCAGCCAGTGGGCGACCCCGGCGCAGGCCGGGTCCGCACCGATCGTCGTGGCCTCGGTCAGGGTGAACGAGCCCGCGCTGGTACGGGTCTCGACCGGCAGCGGCAGCATCAGTCCTTCACCGCCCCGCCGAGCCCTGAGACCAGCCGGCGTCGGACCAGGATGAAGAAGACCAGCACCGGGATGGTCATCAGGGTGGAGGCGGCCATGATCCCACCCCAGTCGTTCTCGTCCGGCTTGAAGAAGACCAGCAGCGCGGCGGGCAGGGTCTGGTTCTCGGTGGCGCTGATGATGAACGTCCGGGCGAACAGGAAGTCGTTCCACGCGGTGATGAAGGAGAACACCCCGGTGGCCGCGAGACCGGGCGCCACCAGCGGGAACAGGATCCGCCACAGGATGGTGAAGCGTCCGGCGCCGTCCAGGGTGGCCGCCTCCTCGATCTCCTGCGGCACCGCCGCGACGAAGCCGCGCAGCATCCAGATCGCGAACGGCAGGCTGAACGCCAACTGCACCAGCACCAGCGAGCCGAGCGTGTTCAGCCCGACGCCCGGCACGGTCCGCCCCAGGTCGCGGATCTGGAAGAAGAGCGGGATGCTCAGCGCCTCCACCGGCACCATCTGGGCGGTCAGGAACAGCACCAGGATGGTGGTCCGGGTGCGGAACCGGTGGCGGGTCAGCGCGACCGCCGCCAGGAACGAGATCAGCGCGCTCAGCGCGACCACGGTCAGCGCGACGACGGCGCTGTTGAGGAAGTAGCGGCCGAAGCCGCTGACGCCGAGCGCGGCGCCGAAGTGGTCCAGGGTCGGGTGCAGGGTCCACGGGCGCGGGTCGGCCGACCGGATCTCCCCGGTCGGTTTGAGCGCCGACAGCACCATCCAGTAGATCGGGAACACCGTGACGGCCGCGACCACGATCGCGACGGCGTCCGCGAGGCGGCGGCGGATCACAGCACCTCCCCGGTACGGCGCAGCGCCCGCAGGTAGAACAGGGTCACCGCGAGCAGGATCACCGTCATCACGATGCCGATCGCCGAGCCGAGGCCGTACTGGGACGAGGCAAAGGCTTTCTGGTACGCGTACACGTTGAGCACCAGGTTCTGGCCGGCGATGCCGCCGCCCGCGGTCATCACGTAGATCTGGGTGAACACCTTGAAGTCCCAGATGATCGACTGGATCACCACGATCACGATCAGCGGGCGCAGGATCGGGGCGGTGACCCGGCGGAACGTGGCGAACGCGCCCGCGCCGTCGAGTGCGGCGGCCTCCAGCACCGATGCCGGCACGGCCTGGATCCCGGCGTACAGGGTGATCATGACGAACGGGAACGAGTGCCAGACCACCACGGCACCGACCAGCGCGAACGCCACTTCCCGTCGATAGAACCAGTTGTAGCCGTCGAGCCCGAGCACCTCGTTGACCAGGCCGAGGTTGCTGTCGAACAGGAACGCCCAGACCACCGAGCCGGTCATCGCCGGGGCGGCCCAGGCGGTCAGCGCCGCGAACGACAGCACCGCCCGCGCCACCGGGCCGATCCGGGTCAGGAGTACGGCCAGCGCCGCGCCGACCGCGAGCGTGGCCAGCACACAACCGGCGGCGAAGAGCACCGTCTGGCCGAGTACGACGCGGAACGTCGGGTCGTCGGCCAGTGCCCGGAAGTTGCCGGCACCGACGAACCGGGCCGGCTCGGCGCCGCTCACCTGCGGTTGCCCGTACTCGAACAGGGAGAGCAGGCCCAGCTGGTACAGCGGGTACGCGAACATCGGCACCAGTACGGCGAGCGCCGGCAGCAGCAGCCACAGCGGGGTCAGCCGCTGCCGGCGGATCGTTGCGGGGACCGTCATCTACTTGCCGAAAGCCGCGCTGATCCGGGTGTTCGCCTCGGCCGCCGCCGCGTCGACGGTCGCCTGCTTGGTGATCACCTTCTGGAGCATGGTCGGCAGGATCTTCTCGGCGTCGATGGTGGTCCACGCCTTGTCCACCGGCACGAACCGGGTCCCCGCCGTCATCGTGTCGACAAACGGTTTGAGCTGCGGATCCTTTGTGATCACCTCGGTCCGGGCGGACTTCATCGCCGGCACGAAACCCATCGCGTCGTAGAGCTTCAGCGTGTACTTCCGGCTCGCCAGCAGTTGCATGAACTCGACCGCCAGGCTGCGGTGTCCGGTGGAGCGGAACACCCCGAGGCTGCTGCCACCGGCGAAGGCGGGCGCGATCGAGCCGGGCTTCGCGCCGGGCAGCGGGACGACGGCGTACTTTCCCTTCACCGCGCCGGCCTCGACGGCGGAGCGGTTGAAGTTGCCCAGGATGCCCATGCCGGCCCGACCGGCGGCGAACGCCTCGACGGTGCCGCCGCCGGTCAGGTCGACGCACTGCCGCGCCGGGCAGATGTCGTCGCCGAACAGGCTCGTGTACGCGGTGATCCCGGCCTTCGACGCCGCCGAGTCGATGGTGGCGGTGTACCCGCCGGTGGAACCGGTGGCGATGTCGCCGCCCGCGTCCCAGACGAACGGCAGGGCGCCGAAGACGTAGAGCCCGCCGACGGCGATGCCGAGCATGTCCTTGCGTTCGGCACGGATCTTCCGGGCCGTGGTGACGAGTTCGGCGTACGAGGTGGGGGGTGTCAGGCCGAGTTCGGTGAAGACGTCGGTGCGGTAGTAGAGCGCCCGGACGCCGATCCACCACGGGACCCCGTACGCCTTGTCGCCGACCGTCACCGTGTTCACCAGGTCGGCGGGGAGGTCGCCGGCCTCGGACCAGGTCTTCAGGTCGGCGCTGACGTCGGCCATGCCGCCCGAGGCGACGAAGTTGGCCAGGTCGGTGTTGCCGACCTCGGTCACGTCCGGGGCGCTGGCCGGGTCGTTGAGCGCCCCCTTGTACTTCTCGGCCCGGGTGTCGGTGGCGAGGTAGCTGACGTCGACCGTCACGCCGGGGTGGGCGGCGGTGAACTCGGTGACCGCGTCGGCGACGACCGCCTCCTTGGCGGCGCGGTTCGCCTCGTCGAACAGCCAGACCCGCAGGGTTCCGGTCTTGGCGTCGGCGCTGTCGGTGGGGGTGCCGGTCGACGGGGCGCAGGCACCGGCGGCCAGGGCCAGGGCGAGCAGCGCGGTGAGTGCTCGGGGTTTCCGCACGGACTCTCTCCTCTCCAGTAACGAGCCAGGTTCGTAATTTGGCTGGATCGGTGGTTCAGTCGCCCAGGTACAGCACCGCGTCGATCTCGATGTCGAAGCCCTCCAGGGCAACCGGCAGGGTGGTACGGGCGGGCAGGTTCTCGGTCCCGAAGAACTCCGTGTAGATCTCGTTCATCGCCGGGAAGTCGGCGAAGTCGCGCAGGTAGACGCCGACGCGTACGGCCCCGCTCAGGTCCCCGCCGGCCGCCTCGGCCACCCGGGCCAGGTTCGTGAACGCGGCCCGCGCCTGCTCGGCGAAGTCGCCGGTGACCCAGGTTCCGTCCGGGCGCACCGGGCACGCCCCGGCGAGGTACGCGAACCCACCCGCGACCACCGCGTGCGAGTACGGGCCACCGGGCGGCGCCGCCCGGTCGGCTACCACGATCTTCTTCGGCATGGGTCAACCTCCGTGTCGGGGGAACTGTTCGGCGAGCCCGTCCGGACCCACCAGGGGCGAGGTCAGCAGGTGACGTACCGCCTGTTCGCGGCGGCGCAGGGCGTCGCGCTGTGCGGCGGTGAGCGGGACCCACGGCGGCGCGGGTGCCGGCAGCCGTGGCGGCAGCGGCCGACCGGCCCGGTACGTCACCTCGTTCACCAGGCGCAGCGGCGACGTACGGCGCTGCCCGTGCACGTCGACCAGTTCGAACCGGCCCGGCTCGACGACCCACACCGCGATGTCCGCCGGTGCTCCCGGCGCGAGCGTGCCGATGCCACCGGGCAGCCCGAGCGCGCGGGCCGGTCCGACCGTGGTCGCCGCCACCACCTGTTCCAGCCCCAGACCGGCGGCCAGCATCTTGGCCATGGTGGTGGGCAGGTCGAACGCGGGCCCGTGCAGCGAGCGGCTGTGCAGGTCGGTGGAGACGGTGTGCGGCGGCATGCCGGCGGCCAGTTGTGCCTCCAGCACGTCGAAGGCGAACCCGCCGGAGCCGTGTCCGATGTCGAACAGCACCCCGGACTCGTACGCCTCCCGCGCGGCCGGGTCGAACCCGCTCGGCCCGGCGGCGATCCCGCTGGCGCAGTGCGTGATGAGGTCACCCGGTCGCAGCAGCGGCAGCAGCCGCGCGACCGACGGTGGCGCCGCCCCGATGTGGACCATCACCGGTAACCCGCAGGCCCGCCCCACCTCGACCGCCCGGCGCAGCGGCTCCGTGCCGTGGGCGCCGACGTTGTGCCGGTCCATCCGTACCTTGATCCCGACGATCGTGTCCCGGTGCGCCCGTACGGTCGCCACCGCCAGGTCGACGTCACAGTTGTCCAGCTCCCGCGACTCGCCGACCGGTGCGATCAGCCCCACCGCGGAGATGTTGAGCAGGGCGGGCACCCGGACCGCATAACCGGTCGTGGCTGCGGCGAACGCCGGGAACGAGTAGGCGCCGGCCGATCCGGCGTCGACCCAGGTGGTCACCCCGCAATGCCAGGCCACCGGATCCGGGTCGATGCCCCAGTACGTCGCGCCCGCGTACACGTGGGTGTGCAGGTCGACCAGGCCCGGTGTGACGAGCCGGCCGCTCACGTCGACCACCTCGGCGGCGCCGGCACGGGGCAGCGCGGCAGCCACCTCGGCGACCCGCCCGTCACGTACGGCGATGTCGTGCCGACCGGTCCGGCCGGTCCCCGGATCGAGCAGGTCCCCACCGGTGAGCAGCAGGTCCCACCGGGCCGGTGTGCGGTCGTCGTTCACGGGCGCTCGATCGCCGCGCCGATGCGCAGCCGGTACAGCCGGGCCGGGCGGCCCTTGCGGTGCACCTGCGCGCTGCCGTGGACCTCGACCAGACCGGAGTCGTCGAGCTTGCGGATCAGCCGCCGCCCGCTGGGATCGGTGATGCCGAGCTGCTGGGCGAGGTCGCTGGGGGAGATGGCCCGGCCCATCTGACCGCGTTCGATGGCGGCCAGCCGGGACAGCGTGGCCGCGCTCAGCCCGACCCTGCCGGCCAGCTGCTCCAACTCCGCGCCGTGTTCCCGGTAGGTGAAGGACAGTGCCGCGCCGGCCGGGCTCATCGGACCGATGATCACGCCACCGTCCTCGATCAGGTACGCGCTCGGCGACTCCTCCTGCTCGGCCCGGCTCGCCGCCCGCTCGGCCAGGTGCACACAACTGCGGGCGGAGGCGCCGACCCCGAAGCCGGCGGCGACCCGGATGCCGAGCGTCTCGTGCGCCTGGGCCAGCGCGGGCAGCGACACCCAGCTGCCGGTCGCCGCCTCGAAGAGCGCCTGGTGGGCGAAGACGGCGACGCCGCGCCGGCCCCGGTTCTCGATCCACGCGTCGGCGAACTCCGGGGTGTTCAGCAGTAGGTTCATCAGCCCCACCCGGGCCCGGTCCAGGTCCAGGTGCGGTCCGGCCCGGCCGACCAGGAACACCCCGGCGGCCAGGCGCAGGGCGCTGGCCTGCTTGGACTGCACCCGCAGCACCAGCTCGTGCAGCTGGGCCCGGAGCGTCGCCGGTCCGGGCAGGCCGCCGAGCACCCGCGTCTCGCCGGCCAGTTGCGCCGCGACCGCCGTACGGAGGCTGATCACGTAGTCGGCGCCGGTGCGGGTCAGCGCCTCCCGG
Source organism: Micromonospora sp. NPDC049529 (assembly GCF_055586685.1). Classification (NCBI taxonomy): domain Bacteria; kingdom Bacillati; phylum Actinomycetota; class Actinomycetes; order Micromonosporales; family Micromonosporaceae; genus Micromonospora; species Micromonospora sp. NPDC049529. Next base: position 14,240 of record NZ_JBVJHT010000016.1, on the reverse strand, counting down.
TGGAACGCGACGATCTCCGCCACGCTCTGCTCCGGGTCGTACGGCAGGCAGCTCACCCGCGCCGGGTCCAGCTCCGCCGCCCGGACGACCTCGTCCACGGTCTGCGCGTCGAAGGTGTCGACGCTGACCGGGGTGGCCCGCCACCCTCGGGCGACAGCCTTGAACAGGGCCAGCGACAGGTCGAGGCCGGCCGAGCGCAGGATCGCGACCGGCAGGTCCGCGGGGAGCAGGTGGCGGCACTTCGCGTACGGGACGGGGCCGAGCAGCAGGCCGTCGACCCGCTGGCGGTCGAGCAGGCGGTCGACCCGTGCCCGTACCTCGTCCTCGTGTTCGTAGACGACCCACTCCAGGCTCACCCCGGCCAGGGTGCGGGCGGCGTCCTCGAACACGGCACGGTGACTGGCGTGGATCACCAGACCGATCACCATCGATCCTCCAGGTTCGGAAGTGGCTCGTTGAGACGGGCGTCGATAGCCTGCGGTCCCGGCCGGGCCGCCGTCAAGACATTGACGCTCCAGGATGGATCGGGCAGGCTGTGCGTCCGGCAGCGAGCCACATCCGAACCTGTGGGAGGGCCCGTGCGGCACGACCCGTTCGACGACCGGACCCTCGACTGGCGGGCGAAGGGGTTATGGCAGCCCGGACCGCCGGTGCCCGACGCCGAGTTCGTCGCCGCCGGCCACCATCTGTTCGGTGGCGCGGTCACCTGGCCGGTGCTGGTCGCCCGGCAGGACGCGATCACGCACAACATCGCGACGATGGCCGACTTCTGCGCCCGGCACGGTTTCCTGTTCGCCCCGCACGGCAAGACCACCATGTCCCCGGCCCTGTTCGCCGCGCAGCTCGACGCCGGTGCCTGGGCGATCACGGTCGCCACCGCCAACCAACTGCTGGCCTGCCGCGCCCTCGGCGTGCGGCGGGTCCTGCTGGCCAACCAGCTGCTGGACCCGGTGCCGCTGCGCTGGCTAGCGGGCGAACTCGACCGTGGCTTCGAGGCGCTGGTCTTCGTGGACTCGGTGGCCGGCGTCGAGGCGATCGGCGCCGCGCTCGACGACCACCCCGGTCACCACCCCGTGCCGGTCCTCGCCGAGCTGGGGTATGTCGGTGGGCGTACCGGCGCCCGCACCGTCGAGCAGCTCGTCGTCGTTGCCGAGGCCGCCGCCGCCAACCCTCGGGTACGCCTCGACGGCGTCACCGCGTACGAGGGCGGGCTGGCGGACGCGGACGCGGTGGCGGCGTACCTCGACCGGACCCGGGCTGCGGTCGTCGCGCTGGCCGAGCGGGGTCTGCTGGCGGACGAGGTGATCGTCAGCGCGGGCGGGAGTGCCTGGTTCGATGTGGTGGCGGACCGGCTCGGCGGCGACTGGCTCCCCGGTCACCGGCTGCGCGTGGTGCTGCGCAGCGGCGCCTCCGTCACCCACGACCACGGCTTCTACGCCGAACGCACACCGTTTCGCCGGCTGCCCGGAGCCGGTGTGCTGGACCCGGCCCTGGAGCTCTGGGCGCAGGTCACCTCCACTCCGGAGCCGGGGCTCGCGCTGGTCGGCATGGGCAAGCGCGACGCCCCGTACGACGAGGGGTTGCCGGTGCCGTTACGGGTCCGGCGGGTCGACGGCAGCACCGCCGACGCCGTCGGGATGAGCGTGTCCCGCCTCAACGACCATCACACCTATCTGGACCTGGAGCCCGGTGTCGACATCGGACCGGGGGACCTGATCTGCTTCGGCATCTCCCACCCGTGCACCGCGTTCGACAAGTGGCGGTTCATTCCGGTCGTGGCCGACGGATACACCATTGTGGACATGTTGCGCACGTACTTCTGATCCGGTCACCGATGCGGTCCGCCGGGCCGGGGGTCGCTCCGGTCCAGTGCCCGCCGCGGTCGCGATGCGCAAGATCAATCAGGCCCTTTTGTCATATCGGATAAAAGTACGGCCCGTCCCGTCGAAAGATGTAGACATGCTGATGTCAAGCCCGATAGTGTCGGCCAACATCAAGATGTTTCGTCGAGGTAACCGGCGGCGCGGTTAGCTCATCGTCGACCGGGGGAGCGGCACTCCCCGAGGTCGGCGTTGCCCGCAGACCGAACCGGCGCGGCGGTGCGCGCCACGCCCTCAACCTGGCCCGCTCCCTCCGTCCCGACACGTGACCGACCACGAGGTCGGCGCGGGTCCGACCTCGCCCACCGTCCACGTACGTCCCAGATCCCAGACATGCCTGTCCACATGCCGGACCGGTTGGCCTCGGCCGCGCCGGTTCCAGCGTCGTGGGCCGCGCACGTCCGCCCGCTGCTGCCCTGTGCGCCGTCGCCCTCGTGAAACCCCCTGCGAGTACGCCGGACGTCCAGGGAAGACTCGCGAAAGGCAAACGCGACATGCCTACTCTCCCCGTGCGACGCGGTTCACCACATCGCCTGCGCCCGCTCACCCGGCATGGCACCGGCCGTCTCCGGCGCCCGTTGACGGTGCTTGCGGCAGCGGCCGTGCTGCTGGTCAGCTCCACCCTGGCCGCGGCCCCGGTGGGCGCCCGACCGGTCGACACCGCCTCCGGTACGGCCAGCGCCCCCGCGCCGAACGCGCAACTCCAGGCGCAGGTGCTCACCTGGACGGCGAACAACAGCACCCAGGCCTATGCCTCCGCCCCGACCACCGCCGTCGCGGGCCCGACCACCCTCGTCTTCGAGAACAGCGCCGCGACCGGCAACACCTCCGGCATGCAGCACACCCTCACGTTCGACACCGGTGGGGCGTACAACAGTGACGTCGACGTGAACATCCTGGCCGACCCGTTCGACAGCAACCAGGGCCGGTGGACCGTCGACGTCGTGCTCACGCCGGGCACGTACCGCTACTTCTGCGCCATCCCCGGCCACGGCACGATGAACGGCCTGCTCGTGGTCACCGGCGGCACCGAGGACACCACCCCGCCGACGGTGACCGCCTCGGTGACCGGTGACCGCAACTCCGACGGCGCGTACATCGGCGCCGCCACGGTGACCCTGGCGGCCACCGACAGCGGATCCGGCGTCAACCGGGTCGAATACTCCCTGGACGGCGGCCCGTTCGGCACGTACTCTGCGCCGGTCACGGTCAGCGCCGTCGGCGACCACACGGTGACCTACCGGGCGACCGACGTGGCGGGCAACACCTCGCCGGTGCAGTCGACCGCGTTCACGGTGGTCGCACCGCCCAACCCGGACACCACGGCGCCGACCGTCACCGCCTCGGTGGCCGGTGACCGCGACGAGGACGGCGCGTACGTCGGCACGGCGACGGTGACCCTCTCCGCGACCGACACCGAGTCCGGGGTCGAGCGAATCGAGTACTCGCTCGACGGTGCCGCGTACACCCGGTACACCGCGCCGGTGAGCGTCAGCGCCGTCGGCCAGCACACGGTGACCTACCGGGCGACCGACGTGGCGGGCAACACCTCGCCGGTGCAGTCGACCGCGTTCACGGTGGTCGCGCAGCCGAACCCGGACACGACGGCGCCGACCGTGACCGCCACCGTGGCCGGTGACCGCGACGAGGACGGCGCGTACATCGAGATGGCGACGGTGACCATCGCCGCCACCGACACCGAGTCCGGCGTCGAGCGGATCGAGTACTCGCTCGACGGTGCCGCGTACGCCACGTACAGCGCACCGGTGATGGTGCACCAGCCGGGCGAGCACACGGTCGGCTACCGGGCCACCGACCGGGCCGGTAACACCTCGGCCCCGCAGACCGTCAGCTTCCGGGTGGTCGGCACGCCGGCCCCGGACGACACCACCGCCCCGACGGTGACCGGCGGCGTCACCGGTGACCGGGACGGCAACGGTGCCTACCTCGGCGCCGCGACCGTCACCGTCTCCGCGACCGACACCGAGTCCGGCGTCGACCGGATCGAGTACGCCGTCGACGGGCAGGCGTACGTCGCCTACACCGCGCCGGTGACCGTCAACACCCCCGGCCAGCACACGGTCAACTACCGGGCCACCGACCGGGCCGGCAACACCTCCACCCCGCAGACCCTCACCTTCCAGGTGGTCAGCGCGCCGAACCCGGACACCACCGCGCCGACCGCGACCGCCACCGTCACCGGCAACCGGGATGGCAACGGCGCGTACGTCGGCGCCGCCACGGTCGCCGTGGCCGCCACCGACGCCGAGTCCGGGGTCGAGCGGATCGAGTTCTCTCTCGACGGCCAGCCGTACGCGACGTACACCGCGCCGGTCACCGTCAACCAGCCGGGCCAGCACACGGTCAGTTACCGGGCCACCGACCGGGCCGGCAACACCTCCACCCCGGCGTCGGTGACCCTCACCGTGGTCGCACCGCCGAACCCGGACAACACCGCTCCGACGGTGAACGCCACCATCACCGGGCAGCAGAACGGCAGCTGGGCGTACGTCGGCAGTGCCACCGTCGTGCTCACCGCCACCGACTCCGGTTCCGGCGTCCACCGGCTCGAATACGCCCTCGACGGATCGGGTTACACCGTCTACAGCGGCCCGTTGACGGTCAACACCGTCGGCGCGCACACGGTCAGCTACCGGGCCACCGACCGGGCGGGCAACACCTCCGGGACCGCCTCGACCACCTTCACGGTCGTGGCGAGCGCCCCGCCGGCCCCGGCCTGCCGGGTGACCGACACCCGGCCGACGGTCTGGATGGGCACCACGAACAGCCCGGTGGCCAACCGGGTGGTCGACGGCGCGTGCTCGATCAACGACCTGATCGAGGACGAGCGGGCCTGGCCGACCCACGCCGAGTTCGTCGACCACGTCCGGGCGATCGCCGAGCACCTGCACCACCGGGGCAAGATCCTGCTCAAGGAGCAGAACCAGCTGGTCCGTGCGGCCGGTGACTCCGGTGTCGGCAAGGCCGAGGACAAGCAGGGTTACCAGCCGCTGCTGGACCGTTCGGTCGCCTCGTTCCGGCAGTGGGAGCAGGTCGGCGCGGGTGGCTTCGGTCGCAACGCCGACGGGTCGATCACCAGCCGTTCGGTCGACGGGATGGGCCTGCTCTGGTTCCCGATCCGCAGCTACGGCGACTTCTCGCTGAAGCTCCAGTGGCGTGACGACGCCCCCGGTGACGGTCGCGCCAACAGCGGCGTGTTCGTTCGCTTCCCGCAGGTGCACCAGCACCCGCAGGAGTCCCGCCCGGAGTGGGTGGCCATCAAGTACGGCCACGAACTCCAGATCAACGACCGCACCGACGGCGACCAGTACAAGAGCGGTTCGGTGTACGGCTTCGACCGGGTCGACATCGCCGGTGCGCAGGTCACCCCGAAGGGCACCTGGAACGACTACGAGATCCGCGTCGTCGGCCAGCACTACTCGGTGTTCCGCAACGGCGTACTGATCAACGAGTACGTGAACGTACCCGGAGCGGTCTTCGACCCGCCCCGGTCGGACGACCCGGGCGGCGCCGGACGGCAGAACGCCACCGGCTACGTCGGCCTCCAGAACCACGGTGCCGCCGACATCGCCAGCTTCCGCAACATCCGGATCGCCCCGCTGACCCCGTGACACACGCCGTTCTCACCCGCCGCCGCTTCGGCGGCGGCGGGCCGAGCGATTGGACAGAACCTTGGACAGGGAATTGAACGACACCGGCGAATCCACGCCGTTGTCGCCGGCCGACCCGCCGGAGGCCCGACCGGCGTCGCCGGTCCGACTGCTCTCGTCGAGTGCCGGGCGGGCGGTGATGGTGGTCGCCGTCCTGCTGGCGACCCTCGTCGGCGCCGGTGGGCTGGCTCTTGCCGGCGACACCACGGCCAAGCCGGCCGAGCTGGCCGCCGGTGCGAAGCTCGCGGCCCGGTCGGCCGAGCGGCCCGAGGGCTGCATCGCGCCGGACCGTCGGATCACGATGTACGCGGTGGAGCTGCCCCGGGACCCGGTGACCAACCAGGTCCGGCTCGGTTACGGCCTCACCCCGCAGACGGCCTCCTACCCCGGGCCGACGATGGAGATGATCGAGGGGGAGTGCCTCGCGATCACCGTGCACAACCAGGTGCCGGTCGCGACCCTGGAGGCGCTGCGTACCGACCCGGCGCATCCGCTCGGCGTCTCGCTGCACGTGCACGGGGTCAAGTACACCCAGATGTCCGACGGCACGGTGCACAGCGGCTCCTTCATCCCGTCGGGCGGATCGCGGACGTACGTCTGGTTCGCCAAGCCGCGTACCGCGACTTCGCCGGGCACGGCGGGCTACTGGTGGTACCACGACCACGTGGTCGGCGGGCCGCACGGCACCCAGGGCCTCGGCGCCGGCCTCTTCGGCGGTCTCGTCGTGCGCCGGCAGGGGGATCCGCGACCGGACCGGACGTACGTGACCGCCTTCGGTGACCGGCAGACGATCAACCTGCGCCGCAGCTCGGAGGCGGACACCTGTGACCCGGTGACCCCGGTGCCCGGCCCGACCTGCATGGTCGCCAAGATCGGCGAGCGGGTCGAGATCATCGTGATCGGCATGGGGAACGACATGCACACCTTCCACGTGCACGGACACTCCTGGGCGGACACCCGTACCGGTCTGATCACCACGGAGAACAAGGCCCTGGCCGACTCGACTCCGGTGATCGACAACAAGACCCTCGGGCCGGGTGACACCTTCGGCGTGCAGTTCGTCGCCGGGGACTCGGTCGGGCCGGGGCACTGGATGCTGCACTGCCACATGCAGTTCCACTCCGACATGGGCATGTCGACCACGATGCACGTGCTCGACGAGAACGGCGCGATGCCGCCGCACGGCACCCCGATGCCGATGGCTCCGGCCCAGTCCGGTGCCACCCAGTCCGGTGCCACCCAGTCCGGTGCGGCCACGGCCGGTGCATCGCAGGCCGGCGCGGCGCAGGGCGGCTCGGCACCCGGCGCTCACACGAACCACCGCTGACCCGCATCCGCCGCCAACCCTGACCACGCATTCCACCACCCGAAGGACTTTCCGTACCTCTGGAGGAGGAGAAATGGCAGAAAAACGCCATTTCCAGCTGTCCCGATCGGTCGGGCCCCGTCCCGACCTCGCCGACCGTCCACCCCGCGTCATCCGGTCGTCCCGTCGCGGCGCCGGCCCGTTCCGCCGCGCGGTCGCCCTGGCCTCGGGCGCCGTACTCACGCTCGGTCTGCTGACCACGCCGGTCTCGGCCGCCCCGGATCCGGGTGTCGGCGGGACCGCGGTGGCGCCCGCCTGGGGTAGCCAGGCGGTGAACGTGCTGGTCTTCCACGGGCCGGCGGCCTCCCAGGAGGACCCGGTCGTCAAGGCCGTCAACGCCATCCGCAAGCTCGGCAGCGAGCACGGCTTCTACGTCCACGACTCCGACGACCCGGCAGTCTTCACCCCGGACAACCTGGACCGCTACCGCAGCGTGGTGTTCCTGTCGGCCAACGGCGTGACCCTCGACGACGCGCAGGAGGCGGCGTTCCAGGCGTACGTCAAGGGTGGTGGCGGGTTCGTCGGCATCCACGACGCCGCCCGCGCCCAGCCCAGCTCGGAGTGGTTCACCGGTCTGATCGGCACCCGCCCGGCGGCGAGCCTGCCGAACGCGGAGAGGATCCAGAGTGTCACGGCCAGCGGCAGCAACCCGCCGAGCGAGGTCGAGGCGAACCTGATCGACGGGTTGACCGGCACCAAGTGGCTGACCCGTTCGACCACGGCCTGGGTCACGGCGAAGCTCGCCGAACCGAAGGCCGTCGCCCAGTACGCCCTGACGTCCGCGAACGACTTCCAGGGACGCGACCCGAGGGACTGGACCCTCCAGGGCTCGACCGACGGCAACTCCTGGACGAACCTGGACACCCGCAGCGGTGAGACGTTCTCGGGTCGGTTCCAGACCAAGCAGTACACGTTCACCAACACCACGCCGTACCAGCACTACCGGTTGAACATCACCGCGAACAGCGGTGAACCGCTGATCCAGCTCGCCGAACTCTGGCTGATCGGCCCGAACGCCGGGCCGGCGCCGGAGAACACGGTGCAGCAGGCGGTGGTGGACGTCGTCGACCGGCAGCACCCGGCGAACAAGGGTCTGCCGCTCAACTGGACCCGCTCGGACCAGTGGATGAACTGGAACCCGAGCCCGGTCGGTCGGGTCCACACGATCGCCCAGGTCCAGGAGAAGTCGTACAACCCGGGGCTGGCCGGCAACGGCGCCTTCCACCCGATCTCCTGGTGCCGCGACTACGACGGTGGCCGGTCCTTCTACACCGGCATGGGCCGGACCGAGGCCAGCTACACCACCGACGCGCAGTTCCGCAGCCACCTGCTCGGCGCGATCCAGTGGACGACCGGCGTGGTCCGTGGCGACTGCCAGGCGACCATCGCGTCGAACTACAGGATCGAGCGGCTGACCACCACCAACCAGTCCGGTCAGCTCGACCAGATCGGTGAGCCGCACGGCCTGACCATCGCCCCCGACGGCAAGGTCTTCTACATCGGCAAGGCCGCCTGTGCCACCGGGCCGGTCGCCGACTGGGCCAACCCGAACGTGGGTCTGGGCTGCGGCACGATCCACCAGTGGGACCCGACGACCAAGCAGGTCAAGCTGCTCACCACGCTGAAGGTGATGGGTAACCGGGGCAGCGGCAGCGAGCTGGTGAAGAACGAGGAAGGTCTGGTCGGCATCACGCTCGACCCGAACTTCGCGGAGAACGGCTGGTTCTACGTCTACTGGATGCCGCACGAGTCGATCGACCGGGAACGGCGGGTCGGTCAGCGTACGGTTTCCCGGTTCACGTACGACCACGGCCAGCAGACGATCGACCAGGGCACCCGCAAGGACCTGCTGAACTGGGAGACCCAGATCCACAGCTGCTGCCACGCCGGTGGCGGTATGACCTTCGACGAGTCCGGCAACCTCTACATCGGTAGCGGTGACAGCAACTCCTCCGGTGGTTCGGACGGCTACTCCGGCAACAACTGGACCCAGGAGTACGCCGGCATCTCGTTCCAGGACGCCCGCCGTACCTCGGGTAACACGAACGACCTCAACGGCAAGATCATCCGGATCCACCCGGAGGCCGACGGGACCTACACGATCCCCGAGGGCAACCTCTTCACCGGTCAGGAGCAGGGCGGCGGCAAGACCCGCCCGGAGATCTACGTGATGGGCGTGCGGAACATCGCCCGGATCGCCTGGGACCCGGTGAACGACTGGCTCACCGCCGCGTGGGTCGGCCCGGACGCGGGTGCGCCGAGCCCGGAGCTGGGCCCGGCGAAGTACGAGACCGCCACGATCATCACCTCGGCGGGCAACCAGGGTTGGCCGTACTGCATGGGCAACCGGCAGCCGTACCGGGACCGCAGCAACACCAACGCCACCCAGCTCACCGGCTGGTACGACTGCGACAACCTCAAGAACGAGTCGCCGCGCAACACCGGTCTGGTCAACATCCCGCCGGCCCGGGACAACATGATCTGGTACTCGCCCCAGGGCGGTGGCCCGGTCTTCCCGAAGCGCACCGACGGCAGCAACCTGCCGACGTACGTGACCAGCCAGTCGACGTACACCCAGCCCTACCTCAGCGGTGGCGGCCAGGCCATCATGGACGGCCCGACCTACCAGCGGTCCAAGGTCGACGTGAACAGTGGCGTCGCCTGGCCGGCGTACTGGGACAACAAGTGGTTCATCGGCGACCAGTCGAACTCCAACAACCGGATCGCCGTCACCGTCGACCCGAGCAAGGTCGAGCAGGCGGGGGCCCCGGCCTTCGCCGAGGACCTGCGCAGCATCATCCAGGGCGGTAACGGCAGCACCCAGCTCCAGTCCTGGATGGACGCGAAGTTCGGCCCCGACGGTGCGCTCTACCTGCTCGACTACGCCGGTGGCTTCTTCAGCCTGCACCAGAACCAGAAGCTGATCCGGATCACGTACCAGGGTGGTCAGGCCACTCCGAACCCGAGCCTGGCGACCGCGCAGTCCGTGTCGCCGAGCCAGCCGCGTACGGTCGCCTTCTCGGCCGCCAACGTCGGTGGCGTGGCCTGGGAGTGGAACTTCGGTGACGGCAGCAAGGTGTCGACCGCGGCCCACCCGCAGCACACCTACAAGCGGTACGGCACCTTCCAGGCAACCGTGAAGGTCACGTACGCCGATGGTGAGGTCGTCACCGGGACGGTCCCGGTCAACGCCGGTTGTGCGGCGGCCGACGCCCGCCCGACGGTCTGGATGTTGGACACCGACACCACGGTGACCAACCGTCAGGTCGGCGGCGGCTGCACGATCAACGACCTGATCGACGACGAGACCACCTGGCCGAACCGGGCCTCGTTCGTCACCCACCTCGACGCGGTGCTCGCCGAGCTGAGCGCGGCGCACGTCATCGACAACCGTGAGGCGACGACGCTGCGCCGGGCCGGGACCCAGTCCCCGATCGGCGCCACCAACGGGTACCAGCCGATCTTCGACGGTTCGGCGAAGTCGCTCGCCGGCTGGCGGCAGGCTCCCAGCGGGTCGTTCTCCCTCCAGCGCGACGGGTCGATCCGCAGTTCCGGCGGGCTCGGCATGCTCTGGTACGCCGACCAGCAGCTCGCCGACTACTCGATCAAGGTGCAGTTCCGCGACATCTCCCCGGAGAACGTCCGGGCCAACAGTGGGATCTTCGTCCGGTTCCCGGACCCGCGAACCCCGCTGGAGCAGCGGCCTCCGGGCAGCTGCGGCACCGTCGGATCGGCCCGCAGTTCGCAGGCGTGGGTCGCGATCTACTGCGGCCACGAGATCCAGATCTACGACGGCGAGACCGGTGAGCCGCAGAAGACCGGCTCGGTCTACAACTTCGCGTCGAACCCGCTGGACAAGGCGGGGGCCACCCCGAAGAACCAGTGGAACGACTACGAGGTACGCGTCGTCGGCCAGCACTACACGATGATCCGTAACGGTGTGGTGATCAGCGAGTTCGACAACACACCGGGCAAGCAGTCGTCCCGCCAGGGCGACCCGTCCACGGATCTGCGGCAGTTCCTCAGCGGTTTTGTCGGGTTGCAGAACCACGGCAACAGCGATCTGATCGAGTTCCGCAACGTCCGGGTGCGGCAGCTCTGATTCGACCGGTGCCGGGTACTGGCCTTCGTGCCAGTACCCGGCACCGCCTCTTGTGGCTCAGTTGTCGACGGCGACGTGCGGGTAGAGCGCGGTGATCTCCGCCGCCAGGCCGTTCTTGACCATCCGGGTCCAGTCGTCGGCAAGCACCTCGTGCTGGCCCGCCTCGACCGCGTCGATCGCCTGTCGGGCCACGTCGGCCGGGGCGGACTTGGGGTCGGTCGGCGGCGCCCACCGGGCCGCCAGGTCGGTGTCGATCCAGCCGACGTGCAGGCCAGTCACGCCCACGCCGTGCGGGTGCAGGTCCTGACGCAGCCCGTTGGTCATCGACCAGAGCGCCGCCTTCGAGGCCGCGTACGCGCCGAGGGTCGCGTACCAGGACAACGCCGAGTGGATGTTGAGCAGGTGGCCGCCGTTCGCGATGAGCCGGGGCGCGAGGGCCCGGGTGACCTGGAGCGGTCCGTAGAAGTTGATCTCAAATTCGCGCCGGATCTCGTCCAGGTCCCCGTTGAGGTAGTCCGCGCCGAGGGTGACCCCGGCGTTGTTGATCAGGAGGTTGACGTCCGGGGCCTGTGCGGTCGCGGCCGCCACCGAGGCGGGGTCGGAAAGTTCCAGCTCCAGCGGTACGACGTTCGGGTTCGTGATCGTCTTCGGGTCGCGGGCGGTGACGTACACCTTGGCCGCCCCGCGTGCCAGTACCTCGTCGACCAGTGCCTTTCCGAGGCCGCGGCTTCCGCCGGTGACGAACACCACGGAGTCTTGGATCTTCATGTCGATTCCTTCGAGGGGACGGGTTCCGTCATGACCGACAGAACCAAAAGCTGTTTGCCTGTGTCGCCGAGGTTAGCAGCTTTCGACAGAACCAACTAGTGTTGGGTTATGTCATGGATGGCAACCGGCCGGTACGGCATACGGACGACCGACACGGGAGCCGTGCTGGTGCAGGAGCTGATTTGCACCCGCGCGGTCGAGGACACCCCGGACCTGTTGGCCGAGCGCGGCTCGGCGCAGGCGTGGTGGGACGAGAGCGTCCGTGGGTGGGCGGCGATGCAGGGGGTGACCGTCCCGGAGGGCGTGCTCTCGGATGAGGACGTGGCCGCCCTCCGGGAGCTACGGGCGACGTTCGACGCGCTCCTCGCCCGTGACGGGAATGCGCCGCAGGTGGCACCCGAGGTCACGGTGACGCTCGCCCTGGGGGAGGGCGGCCTGGTGCGACCCGTACCGACCGGGGAGGGGTCCCGGTGGCTGGCGTCGGCCCTGTGGTCGGAGACACTGCTCGCCCAGCAGAGCGACGTCTGGTCCCGGATCAAGCTCTGCCGCAACGAGGTCTGCCGTACGGCCTTCTACGACTCCTCGCGCAACCGCAGCGGCGTCTGGCACGACGTCACCACCTGCGGCAACATCGCCAACTTGCGCGCCTCCCGCGAACGCAGACGACGCAAACCGGCCGAAACCGACTGAAGGTGTACGTTCTGCCGTGACCGGACGATGTCACCAGGTGTCGGGCTGGTCCAGGTTGCGGGCCTGCTGGTACCCGCCCAGCACCGTCAGGCCCTCCGACTCGGTGTACCCCTTCCCCCAACCTTCGAGGAACGCGTCGACGGCGCACGGCTCGACGAACATCTCCAGCACGTCGCCGCCCTGCCGGCGTGCCCGGTACGGCCCGGCGGCGAGGTCCCCGGCCCCGGCGTCGTAGCCCGCCGGAGCGCGTTGCGCCCGAACCGTCAACCAGCGACCGGATTCGTCACCCACGACGAGCGAGCCCTCGACGAAGGACTCATGCTCGGTCCGGCCGAGCCGGACGGAGCATTCGAGCAGCCGACCTCCCAACGGCAGCGACCGCAGGCGGAACGGCACCACACAGCGGTGAGCGCCGTCGAACCGGACCCGGCTCGCCGCGACCGTTGCCTCGTCGGGCGTGGTCGCGTACATGTCGAGCTGCGCCCAGAGGCCGTCGGCCGGTTGCCAACGAACGAACCACAGATCGGCGCCGCCGGACGCCCATGGGTCGACCCAGGCGACTCCCGGGCGTTCCCCGACGCGTACGTCGGTCGGCGGCTGTGGTCGCCCCGGCGACGCCAACGTCTGCCGCAGCGCGTCCAGCGTCGCTACGGTGCGCGCCAGCACGAAGCGTGCCTGCCCGGTCGGGCCCTGGAACTCGACGCTCTCGGCGCCGCGCCCCGCGCTCCAGGTGGCGTACTCGGCACCATCGACCAGGCTGTCGGTCCTGAAATGGATCACGCCGGGATCAACTCCCACAGCCTCGGGGCGCGCGATGGCTCCGGGCTGACCCGGCGCGTCCGGCAGCGCGAGCGCCGTCGCCGGCATGATCACCTCATCGGGTGCCCTGTTGGCCGGGATCACCATGACCGCCGCAGCCAGGACGGCGCACGCCGCCACCGCGCCCCCGGTGATCAGTCCGTGGCGGCGCAGCCGGAGGCGGCGACCACGGCGCCGTGCGCGCTCGACGATCGGCGCCGGGTCGACATCGGCGCCCGCACGGTGCCTGAGCGTCGCGGCGAGCCGCTGGTCGAGGTCGGTCGACATCAGAACCCTCCCGTCGTTGCGGCGGCGGGTGCTCCCTGCCGCTTGCGGAGCGTTGTCAGGGCTCGACTCGCGTGCGTACGAACCGTGCCGGTCGAACAGTTCAGGATCTCGGCGATCCTCGCGTCGTCAAGATCCTCGTAGTAGCGCAGGACGATCACGGTGCGCTGACGCGTCGGCAGGTCACAGATGAGCCGCCACAGCGCGTCTCGTTCGGCGACATTGGTCGCCTCGTCCACGGTCCCCGGCCGGTCGATCACGGCGGCGACGGAGATCTCCCGGCTGCTGCGCCGACGCCACCACGAGTGATGGGCGTTGACGAGCATTCGACGGACGTACGCGTCGGGCCGATCCGTTCGGGAAATGCGCCCCCACCGGGCGTACGCCCTGGCCAGGACGTCCTGAACCAGATCCTCGGCCCGGTGCTCGTCACCGGTCAGCAACCGGGCGAGCCGCACCAGCGCCGCAGTGCGGGCGAACGCGTATTCCTCGAACGTCACGCTCTATTGGACGCCACGGGCCGATCGATCCGTAGACAACCGTCGGACACAGCTCATGAGTGAGGTTGGGTTGATCGGGTCACGTACGCGTCAGGGGCCGGGCCACATGTGGCCCGGCCCCTGACGTTCCGGCGTATCGCCGGTACCTCCCCCAAGTTCTGGTTAGTACGTCTCGCTGAG